>NZ_JBRFIX010000001.1:0-892488 GCF_053456425.1 Pseudomonas sp. LF020 | reverse complement strand
GACAGCCATCATCACTTTCGCTGCCATCCCAATCTACTGAAGCCAGGCCCCCAGCAAATCGCGGCATCCGGCCCGGAACAGGTCTGGGTGGCGGATATTACTTATCTATCCAGCAAACGGGATGATCCGGTCTACCTGAGTTTGGTGACGGATGACTTCTCGAGGAAGATTGTCGGTTATCACGTGCATGGCAGCCTCCATGCCGACTCTGTGGCCCAAGCTTTGCGCATGGCTCTGAAAACACGCCGAACACGCCAGCAACTGGTTCATCACTCGGATCGAGGTGTGCAGTACTGCTCAGCCCTTTATCAAAAGCTCCATGCCAAGCATGGCATTACGTGCTCGATGACTGATGGCTACGATTGCTATCAAAACGCCAAGGCAGAGCGGGTCAACGGCATCTTGAAAACCGAACTTTTGCTCCACCGGCCGACAGACCTGGCACAAGCGGAGCGGATGGTGCGGGAGGCAATCTTGATCTACAACCAGGAACGCCCGCACCTATCCTTGAAATACAAAACGCCCGATGCGGTGCATCGGGCGTTAGGGTGAAACAGGTGTAAACCTATTTCAGGACTAGACAGCAGGCACAAAAAAGCCCGACGCAATGGTCGGGCTTTTTCTTTCCGCGAAAAGCAGTGCTTATTTTGCACGGCCTTTGTAGGAACCGCCTTCGCGGGTATCGATTTCGATCATGTCGCCGATTTCGATGAAGTCAGCAACCGACAGCTCGGTACCGTTCTTCAGTTTGGCAGGCTTCATCACCTTGCCGGAAGTGTCACCGCGAGCGGAACCTTCGGTGTAGTCAACCTGACGCACGATGGTGGTCGGCAGTTCTACAGAAACCAGACGCTCTTCGAAGAACACGGCTTCGCAAACGTCGGTCATGCCTTCTTCAACGAAAGGCAGAACGCTTTCGATGTCTTCGGCGTTCAGCTCGTACATGGTGTAGTCAGTGGTGTCCATGAACGTGTAGGTGTCGCCGCTGATGAAGGACAGGGTCGCTTCTTTGCGGTCGAGGATCACGTCGTCCAGCTTGTCGTCCGCACCGTAAACGGTTTCGGTCTTGTAACCGGTCAGCAGGTTCTTCAGCTTGGTCTTCATGATCGCGCTGTTACGGCCCGACTTGGTGAATTCAGCTTTCTGAACCAGCCAAGGATCGTTGTCGATACGGATCACGGTACCGGGTTTGAGTTCTTTACCAGTTTTCATTGCGAATATCCGAATTTGGATGGGATTTACAAAAATCTAGGCCGCGTATCATATCCAATTTAGGTAAAACTGTACCAGCGCCGTGGCAAGATCCGCCTGCAAGCCTTGTTCCAGACACCACGCCTCGGCGTTTTCCTGCAGTTCTGGCCAGAATTTACGGGCCTGGAGCCAGTGCTCGCCGATCGGCTGCCCGGCACTCCAGGCCCGCCACAGACCGCTCATCGCCTCGGCTGCGGCCGGCGAAAGCCCCTTCGTATACAACGCAAGGAACGCATCGAGCTTGTCGAGGTGGATGTCTTCGTCCTGCTGATAGATGTGCCAGAGCATCGGTCGCCCGGCCCACTGCGCCCGGACGAACGAGTCTTCACCGCGCACCGCGTTGAAATCGCAGCACCACAGCAACTGATCATATTGATCCTGACGAACGAACGGCAGCACCTGTACCGTCAGCGCCTGACGCACGTTCAGGTCACCAACGGCCAGAGAGTCGACCCCGAGCCAGTGCGCAACGTCACCGAGAATCCGCCCTTCCGGCACCAGCAGATGGGTCGGCGTGCTGTCGGCCGCCAGCACATCCAGCCAACTGGCCAGCCCGGCATTTTCGTAGGCAAACAACGAGATCAGCTGTGCGTCCGCTGCACGATCCACGCCCAGGCCTTGCAGGAATTGTCGCTGCGCAGCCGCGTCCTGCTGAAATTGCCGACGCCGCTCAAGCAGACTACTTTCACGTAGCAAGCCGCCCGTCCCCGGCTGAAATCCGGGAAAGAAAAAGAATTTCTGCACCGACTTGTACTTCACCGACGGCAAACCGTGACAACCGGTGACCCAGTCTTCGGCGCTGAGGTAATCGAGGTTCATCCACAGCGGTGGCTGTTGCCGCTCGGCCATGGCGTCCATGTACGCCGGTGGCAACTGGCAGGCAAATGCGGCGATCACCACATCGGCGGCTTCCGTTCGCGGCCAGTCGCTCGGCCAGTGCCGCACCTCGACGCCCTGCTGCGATTGCTGCGCCAGGTGGATATCGATCTCGGGGCAGATACGTTCGAAGGCACGCAGGTCATCGACCCACAAGCGCACCGCCAGTCCATGTTCGGCCACCAGTTGCCGGGCCAGACGCCAGGTCACGCCGATGTCGCCATAGTTGTCGACCACGGTGCAAAAAATATCCCAGCGGGTTTTCGGTACCGGCATGCAAGACTCCCGTTGGCAAAAGCGCTGATTGTCCGCATAAATGACCTCGCGCAGAAGAGCCGACGGCGATTAATCTTCGTGCGACAATCGCCACTTGCCCGCAATCATCCGCCAGGAGGCAGCCATGCCCTATCGCCCCAACCCGCGTCGTCCCTTGCCCGTTCAGCTTAGCGCGCTGCAACTGACCGGCAGTATTGCCCTGGGCATGTGGCTGGGCTTTCTGGCCATCGCCCTGACCTGCTGGCTGATTTCGCGGTTTTTGTTGACCGAGCAACTGGCGCCGGTTGCCCAGGCCGTGCAGCAACTGGCCAAGCCGCCAGCGGCGGTCCAGGTCCAACCGGACATTCCGCCACAGAGCCCACTGTTCGACCAATATGAGGAAAACCTGCGCAAGAACGAGCAGCAGAATCGCCTCGATCAGGCTCGCAGCAGCACGCGCAATCAGTCGAACCCCAAGTGCCAGTTCTGGCTGCAACAGGACCAGACCGCGCCGAGCGAAAAAAGCCGCGCCAACGTTTTGCAATTCTGCGATTGATCATGAACAAGCACACCGTCCACCAACTGATCCTCGACAAACTGCGCGTCGACCTCGACATCGCCGAGCGCGCCGCGCAGACCGCTTATGAAACCGCGACCCACGAAGAGAACATCGCCGAGAACAAGTACGACACGCTCGGACTTGAGGCTTCCTATCTGGCGGCGGGTCAGGCGAAACGGGTCGAGGAAATCCGTCAGTCACTGGCGCTGTGCCAGAACCTGACGCTGCGCGCCTACGACGAAAATCGCGGCATCGAGATCGGCGCCCTGCTCGGTCTGGAAGACGAAAAGGGTCGCGAACAATGGCTGTTTCTGGCCCCGGATGCGGCTGGCCTGAAAGTCGATGTGGTGGGTCAGCCGATTACCGTCATCACCCCGCGCTCACCGTTGGGCAAAAGCCTGCTGGGCAAGGTCGAAGGTGATGAGGTGGAGATTCTGGTAGCAGGCACCCGGCAACAGTTCGCTGTCACCGAGGTGCTTTGAGACAGGGTCTTAGTGGACCGGCAGTTCGACGCCGTCGAACAGCTCTTCCAGTTCCTGCTTGTTGTGGCACTGGATGGCTTTGGCCATCACTTCGCGGGTCAGGTGCGGGGCGAACTTCTCGATGAAGTCGCACATGAAACCACGCAGGAAGGTACCGCGACGGAAACCGATCTTGGTGATGCTCGACTCGAACAGTTCGCTGGCATCCAGCACCACCAGGTCGTTATCAAGTTTGGTGTCGACCGCCATCTTGGCGACAATACCCACACCCAGGCCCAGACGCACGTAGGTTTTGATCACGTCGGCGTCGGCCGCGGTGAACACCACTTTCGGCGTCAGGCCACGATGGCTGAAGGCTTCGTCGAGTTTCGAACGGCCGGTGAAACCGAACACGTAAGTCACGATCGGGTATTCGGCCAGCGCTTCGAGAGTCAGTTTCGGCAGCTTGGTCAGCGGGTGGCCCTGCGGCACGACCACGCAACGGTTCCAGCGATAGCACGGCATCATCACCAGATCGCCGAACAGTTCCAGTGCTTCGGTGGCGATGGCGAAATCGACGGTGCCGTCAGCGGCCATCTCGGCGATCTGCATCGGCGAACCCTGGTGCATGTGCAGCGCCACGTCCGGGTATTGCTTGATGAAATTGCTGATCACCGGCGGCAATGCATAACGCGCCTGGGTGTGGGTGGTAGCGATCGACAGGGTGCCTTTCTTCTCGTTGGAGAATTCCTGGGCAATCTGCTTGATGCTTTCAACCTTGCGCAGGATTTCGCCGGCGGTGGTGATGATGCGCTCGCCGGCCGGGGTGACGCGGGTCAGGTGCTTGCCGCTGCGGGCAAACACTTCAACGCCAAGTTCGTCTTCCAGCAGGCGGATCTGTTTACTGATACCCGGTTGCGAGGTGTAAAGGCTTTGGGCGGTAGCGGAAACGTTGAGGTCGTGGTGCGCCACTTCCCAGATGTAGCGCAATTGTTGAAGCTTCATATGTATCCCTCAAAGCAGGTAGACGCCACGGGCATCAGCGACGGTATATAACTATATTAATGGTTTGACGAATAAATCTAGAACTTTTTTATCAAAACGCCATTATTCCCGCTTCAGCGATCCTCCCGGCGCCGACGCTCCACCAACGGCACCAGATAAACCGGCACCTTGGCCAATTGCAGGACCCGGGTCGCCGTGCGCCCCAAAGGCGTTTCCGCCCCTACGCCGTGGCTGTGAGTGCCTACGATCAGCAAATCCACAGAGAGTTTCTGCACCTGGTCGAGAATCACCTGCGCCGGATCGCCCTGCACTACCCGAACCGCGCGAATCCGCTGCAGATCCTGCTCACCCTCATCGCCGAGTTCTTCACGAAAACTGTCCAGCACCCGCTGCTCGATATTGGCGATGACAGTTTTCAGACCCTGACTGTGAAATTCGTTCAATGCCTGTTCGTCGAGATAACTCTGCAACACCGATTCGGCAAACAGCCCCATGGGTTCCACTGCATGCACCACATACAAGTCGGCATTGAATGTCCGCGCCAGCGCCAAGGCATGCTGCATCACTAAAGGTGCGTACAGACCGAGGTCAGTGGCATACAGCATCGAACGAATCATATGACCTCCTCGCGTGCCAACTATGGCGGAGATTTGATTCAGCTTAGCAGTGCCTTGGCGAGTACGACGTGCGACGCAACGTCTTGAAGCACTGGGGCTTTAGATCGACGGCTCGTTGCTGATGCCATGCGGTACGTGGCCAGTAGCGACCACTTCGCGGGCGGCCTCGCAGTGGCCAGTCTGATCGTCGAAAAACACATCGGCAGCGAAGGCTTCGAGAAACGCCGATTTGGTCAGCCCGCCGAGAAACAGCGACTCGTCGAGGCGGATATCCCATTCGCGCAAGGTACGAATCACCCGCTCATGGGCCGGTGCCGAACGCGCGGTGACCAGCGCCGTGCGGATCGGGCAGTCGTCCTCGGGGAACTCGCGCTGCAGCGCATTGAGGGCCGCCAGAAAACCTTTGAACGGCCCGCCGCGCAAGGGCTCGCGTGCCGACTCACGTTCCTTGGCCTGGAACGCCTCCAGCCCGCCGGACTGATAAATGCGCTCGGACTCATCGGAAAACAGCACCGCGTCGCCGTCGAAGGCGATGCGCAATTCGTCACTGGCGGCGCGACTGGCGCCACCGGACAGGATCGTCGCAGCGGCAAATCCGGCGTCCAGCGCGGCGCGTACATCCTCGGCGTGCGTGGACAGGAACAGGTCACAGCCAAAGGCTTTGAGGTACGGATAGGGACTGCGCCCGCCGACGAAGGCCGCCCGGGAAATGTCCAGCCCATAATGATGGATTGAATTGAAGGCGCGCAGGCCGGTGTCGGCGCTGTTGCGCGAAACCAGAATCACCTCGACCCGGGCGCGGTCGAGGCGACTGTTGAGGCTCAGGAGTTTTTCCACCAGCGGGAACGCATCGCCGGGCGCGAGAATCTCGTCTTCGTGTTCGATCTGGTATTGCCGATAGGCCTCGACGCCGCTCGCCAGATAGACCTTGTGACTCTCGCTCAGGTCGAACAGGGCGCGAGACGAAATCGCCAGCACCAGTTTGTCATCGATGTTCTTGGCCATGCCTTCCCCACTCCCCCAGAAAACCGACTCAAGCGTTGCGTCGGTCGATGAAACTCAATGTGCGGTACAGCGCTTCGATCCGTGGCAAGTCACATCCCGCCGCTTGGGCCGCTGCCAGTGGCCGGGCATAAATAGCCTCCAGCTCCAGCGGCCGCTTGTGCAGGAAATCGTGGTACATGCTCGGCCAATAGTCGGGCATTTTCTTGGTCATCATGAACAGGTACTCGGCGTAACCGGGCGGTATGTCGTGACCACAGGCCTTGGCGCCCTGCACCACTTCGGCCATCAACGCCTGGATCAGCGCGCGACTGTCAGCGTCAGCCATCAGCGGCGTAGTGCCGGCACCGAGCAACACCGAGAGCCCGTTGTAGGGAATATTCCACACCAGTTTCTGCCAGCGTGCCTGTTGCAGATTGGGCATCGCCTGCGAATCGATACCGGCGGCGCGGAACAGACCGGCGCCCTCCTCGACCAGCGCCGTGCGCGCCGCTTCATCCGCCACCGGGCCACTGTGATAGCCGACATTCACCGCACCCAAGGCCTGATGGGTGATGTGCCCGGGACCTTCGCGATGCACGCAGATCAGGCACAGACCGCCGAGCAGATGCAGGGAAGCGGGCAGCAAATCGCGCAGGCTGTTTTCGACGTCCAGACCGTTTTGCAGCACCAGCACTTTCGCGCCGGGCCTGGCCGCGGCAATGATCGCCGGGGCCAGACCGGCGCTGCTGGTGGTCTTGGCGCCGACCAGCAACCAGTCGCAAGCCGGCATGTCCTCGGCCTTCGCATAGGCCTGCACCGGGTTCAGCGTCAGGGTGCCATGCACGGCACTGTCCACCTGCAAACCACGTTCGACCACCGCCGAGAATTCACTGCGCAGTAAAAAGTGCACATCGAAACCGGCCCGCGCCAGCATCAGACCGTAAAACCCGCCAATGGCCCCGGTGCCGATAATCCCGATCACCGGTTTGCTGTCTGCTCCCACCATCTATGGCAACTCCTCTGCAGTTCGACCCAGTGCCTGCGCCACTGCCGCGTTCAGCGCAGCGGCGGTCAGGCGCGTGTGCAATGCCCCAAAGAACTCGCCGTCGCGCACCACAAACAGCGCCGGCAAATGAAAGACCTGATAACGCTCCACCAACCCGCCATTGTTGCCGGCATCGATCCAGCACAGGCGATCCATCGCCAGCTCGAACCCGGGCAACACCTCTCTGGCATAGCGGCAGCTGGAACAGCCGACACTGGTGAAAATCACCAGCGAAACGCCGCTCATCGCCAGCAGCCGCTGGTCGGCGTCGAAATCGGTCAGCTCGGATTCGACCACTATACTGGGGGAAACAATGTCAAATGGCCGACACAGGGAGTCTGTGCTCATGGGACGTTTCATTCCTCATCCGGACGAAGTGCCGGTTGAATTAACCTTGCTCAAGCCCGAGTGTATTTCCAGGCAACAGCTGCACACTATCAGCCTCGGCGGGATCGCTTGCAATTATCACCGCGCCTGGCGCCACGGCACGGCGCTGCAAGTGCGCATGCCGACATCTGTTATCCGGGCTATGTCGCATGGTGTCTGCGGCGCAAAAAGGGCTATCTGGTGGGCATCGCGTTCACCGATGAGCAGACGCTATTCAGCGCCCGGATGGGCGAACAGGTGTGCCAGATCGAACGTTATTGCCGCATGAACGAGGCCCACGACGACCTGCAGGATATTCAGGCGCTGGCCCTGCAATGGGTCGAACAACACGCCGACGAGTTCTCCCACGATAGCGTGCGCAAGGCTTTTGCCCAGCCAGTGCTGGATTAAAGCGGCGTTTGCCCATTGTCGAGCCGCGCCTGACGCGCTAAGGTTCGGCTCCCCGACGCGCTTAAATCTGCTGTGCTCCGCCGCGCGGGGATCGCTGGCGGCCGGCACCCGTGACCTGACGAGTAAACGATGGCTGATTTACCGATCAACGACCTAAACGTCGCCTCTAACGAGACCCTGATCACTCCCGATCAGCTCAAGCGTGATATCCCTCTGAGCGACGCTGCCCTGCGCACCGTCACCAAGGGCCGCGAAGTCATTCGCAACATTCTTGATGGCACCGACCACCGTCTGTTCGTAGTGATCGGCCCGTGCTCGATCCACGATATCAAGGCTGCCCACGAATACGCCGATCGCCTCAAGGTGCTGGCGGCGGAAGTCTCCGACACCCTGTATCTGGTCATGCGCGTGTATTTCGAGAAGCCACGGACCACCGTCGGCTGGAAAGGCCTGATCAACGATCCGTACCTGGATGACTCGTTCAAGATTCAGGACGGTCTGCACATTGGCCGCCAGTTGCTGCTGGACCTGGCCGAGAAAGGCCTGCCGACCGCCACCGAAGCGCTCGACCCGATCTCCCCGCAGTACCTGCAGGATCTGATCAGCTGGTCGGCCATCGGCGCGCGTACCACCGAATCCCAGACCCACCGTGAAATGGCTTCCGGCCTGTCCTCGGCCGTCGGCTTCAAGAACGGCACCGACGGCGGCCTGACCGTGGCGATCAACGCCCTGCAGTCGGTGTCCAGCCCGCACCGTTTCCTCGGTATCAACCAGGAAGGTGGCGTGTCGATCGTCACCACCAAGGGCAACGCCTACGGTCACGTGGTGCTGCGTGGCGGCAACGGCAAGCCGAACTACGATTCGGTCAGCGTCGCCCTGTGCGAGCAGGCGCTGAACAAGGCGAAGATCAAACCGAACATCATGGTCGATTGCAGTCACGCCAACTCCAACAAGGATCCGGCCCTGCAACCGCTGGTGATGGAGAACGTCGCCAACCAGATCCTCGAAGGCAACCAGTCGATCATCGGCCTGATGGTCGAAAGTCATCTGAACTGGGGCTGCCAGGCCATCCCGAAAGACCTCGCCGACCTGCAATACGGCGTGTCGATCACCGATGCCTGCATCGACTGGTCCGCCACCGAGAACACCCTGCGCAGCATGCACGCCAAGCTCAAGGATGTTCTGCCGAAACGTCAGCGCAGCTGATCTGCGTTTCACGGGCATAAAAAAACGCCGGGCATTGCCCGGCGTTTTTGTGTGTGCGATTCAGATCTTGGCGGCGCGGCGCTGATGACGTTCCATGTAGCGCTCGACGTAGGAGCACGACGGGATCACCGTGTAGCCCATTTCTTCGGCGTACTGCAGCGCGCTTTCGGTCAGCGCGGCGGCAATGCCGCGACCGCGCAGGGCGTTGGGCACGAAGGTGCGATAGATATCCAGGGTCTGTTTCCCCAGATCCATATAGGTCAGGTAGGCACGATGACCGTCCACATTGGTCTCGAACTGATGACCAGCCTGGTCATGGTGGATGGACAACGCCTCGCTCATCACTACTCCTCGCGGGTCTTGAATTCTGACCCCTACCTTACCGATGTTTTTCCGGCGAAGGAACATCTACGCCACCCCGTGCCTGATGGACACCGAGAAAAACCACACCGATCTCGCGCAACCGAGCACGTGATAAATAGTAGGCACCATTGGCGAAAATGCTCAAGGTGCGCTCGTCATCATGCTCGTTGACCGGGTGACTCCGATGGACGCAGCGGCGAGAGCAGGGAGGATCTTCCCGAAGCGCTCACCGGAACATTGCCGAATGTCGAGACTTAAGACGCGGGCGCTTCTTTAAAGTCACCTCAAGAGCGACAAAGATATGTGAGGCGTCATGCAAAATCGGAACAAAAGTGTAGACGAATTCATCTAGGCAGACTTGGTGCAACACGCAGAAACAGCACCGGGCAGCGGGAACTTTTTCTCATTAACACGCTCAGGCCGGGGCTTGCAGCTGGATATTTTTTATACAGCCCAGTTAAAAGTTGCTCGAAAAAGAATCAACGCCTACAATTTTTTTTGCTTCTTGCGCTCCGTCAGTTTACTTACTACAAGTAATGGGTAGTATGTACGCCGGCTATTTCCTCAATCGGAGGAGAAAGCCACTTAATTGAAAGTCCTTGAAGGGGAACACGATGAACAACGTTCTGAAATTCTCTGCTCTGGCTCTGGCCGCAGTTCTGGCTACCGGTTGCAGCAGCGCATCGAAAGAAACCGAAGCACGTCTGACCGCTACTGAAGACGCAGCTGCTCGCTCCCAGGCTCGTGCAGACGAAGCTTACCGTAAAGCTGATGAAGCTCTGGCTGCTGCTCAAAAAGCACAACAGACTGCTGACGAAGCTAACGAGCGTGCTCTGCGTATGCTGGACAAAGCTAGCCGCAAGTAATAATCCCTCGGGATTGTTATCAAGCCGACCCATTTTTTGGGTCGGCTTTTTTATTGCCGGCAGCTTTGTCCAGGCAATAAAAAACCCGCCGACGCTTCAAGCATCGGCGGGTCCGGATCGCGCTTACTGTTGCAAGTCGATCGGTGTGCTCGAAACCATCGGCGCCGAGGTATTCGGCGTGCCGATTTCAGTTGGCAGGCCATCTTCGGCCGCCACTACGTCACGCACCACATCCCAGTTCACGCGCAGATTGTTGGTGACATCTTCACGCTTGAGCATCGCGTTGATCACCGCTGTGTGCTTGTCGACCACCGACGGGTTGCCCTTGTCATCGATTGGCGTGTGCGCTTCGAGATACACCTTGCCGCCACTGCTGCCGAACTTGTACGCATCGTTGAGAATGCGCACCGAAGTGCCGACCGGCACCATGGCCGCCATTTCCAGCACGTTGTTGTTGAACATGCGGAAGCAACCGTGGCTGGTGCGCATGCCGATACCGAACTTCTTGTTCGAACCATGGATCAGGTAGCCCGGGGTGCCCAGGGTGAACTTGAACGGACCCAGCGGGTTGTCCGGGCCGGCCGGTACCACGTTCGGCAGCGGATCACCGTCGGCGGCGTGCTCGGCCTTGATCGACGCTGGAGGCGTCCAGGTCGGGTTCGGCGTCTTGGCAGTGATCGAGGTGTGCGCGATTGGCGACCCCCAACCTTCACGCCCAATCCCCAGCGGGAAGGTGTACACCACGTTGCGGCCTTTCGGGAAATAGTAGAGACGGTACTCGGCAAGGTTGATCACGATGCCTTCACGCGGACCCGGCGGCAGAATGAACCGGGTCGGCAGGACGATTTCGGTACCGGCGCCCGGCAGCCAGGCATCGACGCCCGGGTTGGCCGCAACCATCTCCGAATAACCTAGGTCGTATTGGGTGCCCAGGTCAGCGAAGGTATCTTCGTACTTGGCCTTGATCACCTGCACCTGGCCGATGATGTCCTCACCGGGTGGTGGCAGGGGAAACTCCAATGCAGCAACGGGACCGGCCACACACAGGGCGGCAAGTGACAGGCAGCGGGTGACGGCAGGAAAGCGCGGCAACATCCGGAAAATCCTTCGCATGATCAACAAGGGTATAAGAGCGCGATTGTACACCGCACCTCGAGAATTCGGGGAGATGCGCCGATGGGCAGCCAGAAGTCTTCATGTAGGAGCTGCCGCAGGCTGCGATCTGTTGATCTTAAAGCTCGAAACGCAACTCCGGCCAGATCGGCGAGGTGCCGCGCTTCTGCGATTCAAGAATCGCCCGGCACAACGAACACAGACGCTGATCCTGAAACACCCGGCGATCCACACTCGACCAGCGCGGTTGCGCCGGCAGCAGACTGCCACACAACGTGCGATCCGCCGAGCCACCGAGTTCGAGCTGACGGGTCACCAGATGCACCCGCACTTCCTGGCAGGCGAACAGATCCAGCTGTTCGTCAGGCTCGATCAGTTGGTAGGCAAACAGGGACCAGGCAGGACGCGGCATCGGGGGCTCCAAATAAGGGGGCGCCACATTAGCCGAAAGCCTGCCGCTAGAAAAGCCTCATAACAGCGGTTTTAGCGTCGGCCAGACATTTTCCAGCAACTTGCCCTGAGCCCCGGCTGCCGGGTGCAGACCATCGGCCTGCATCAGCTCGGGATGCCCGCCTACACCGTCGAGGAAAAACGGCACCAACGGGATTTTTTTATCGTCGGCGAGTTTGCCGTAGACCTCGGCAAAGGCATCGGTGTAACGCTTGCCGTAGTTGGGCGGCAGTTGCATGCCCAGTAGCAGGACCTTGGCACCACTCTGACGCGAGCTGTCGATCATCGCCGCAAGGTTTTGTTGCAATTGCGTTGGCGGCATCCCGCGCAGGCCGTCGTTGCCACCCAGCTCAAGGATCACCAGCCCCGGTTTATGCTCTGCAAGCAGCGCCGGCAGGCGCGCCTGGCCTCCGGCACTGGTGTCGCCGCTGATGGAGGCGTTGACCACTTTATCGTCAAAACCCTCCTGCTTGAGCCGTTGCTCGAGCAGCGATACCCACCCCAGGCGGGTATCCAGTCCGAAACCGGCGCTGATACTATCGCCAACGATCAGGACAGTACCCGCCGCTGCGTTCTGGGCCATGCACATCAAGGCCAGGCCAGCACTCAAAAACCACACACGCATCGGATTCTCCATGGGCGCAAGCATTCTCACCGCGAAGAACCTCAGCAAAGTGGTTCCCAGCGCGGAAGGTGAACTGACTATCCTGCACGAACTCAGCCTGGAACTGAACCAGGGCGACAGCCTGGCCATCGTCGGCGCGTCCGGTTCCGGCAAATCCACCCTGCTCGGCCTGCTCGCCGGCCTCGATTTGCCAAGCAGCGGCGAGGTCATCCTCGCCGGGCAATCCCTGGGCAATCTCGACGAAGACCAGCGCGCGCGCATCCGTGCCGAACACGTGGGTTTCGTCTTTCAGTCGTTTCAACTGCTCGACAGCCTCAACGCGCTGGAAAACGTCATGCTTCCGCTGGAACTCGATGGCCGCAAAGACGCCCGCGAACGCGCCACTGAATTGCTGCAAAGGGTCGGCCTCGGCCAGCGCCTGACGCACTCGCCGCGCCAGCTCTCCGGCGGCGAACAACAGCGCGTGGCGATTGCCCGGGCCTTCGCTGCCGAGCCGGACGTGCTGTTCGCCGACGAACCCACCGGCAACCTCGACAGCCACACTGGCGAACGCATCAGCGACTTGCTGTTCGAACTGAACAAGGAACGCGGCACTACTCTGGTGCTGGTGACCCACGACGAACGCCTGGCCCATCGCTGCCGGCGCCTGATCCGACTTGAAGCCGGGCTGCTGGTCGCCCCTCTGGAGCCTTGATGGCACGTCTGCCGCTGTTGCGTCTGTTCAGTCTCGCGCTACGTCAACTCATGCGCGATGCCCGCGCCGGGGAATTGCGGGTGTTGTTTTTTGCCTTGGTCGTGGCAGTGGCCGCGAGTACCGCCATCGGCTACTTCGGCGCCCGCCTCAACGGTGCAATGATGCTGCGCGCCACCGAGTTCCTTGGCGCCGACCTGGTGCTGGAGGGCAGCTCGCCAGCCCGCGACGAACAGATCCGCAGCGGCACCGAGCTGCGCTTGAATCATGCGCAGGTGGTGGAATTTTCCAGCGTCATTGCCACCGACAATGGCATTCAGTTATCGAGCATCAAAGCGGTCGACCGCGCCTATCCACTGCGCGGCGAACTGAAAAGTGCCCCGGCCCCGTTTGCCGCTGAAACCTCGGGCGGCGAGCCGCAACCCGGTGAAGCGTGGGTTGAAGCTCGTCTGCTGACTGCGCTGGATCTGAAGATCGGCGACAGCATCGACGTCGGCATGAAAACCCTGAAGCTGACCCGCGTGTTGACCTACGAACCGGATCGCGCCGGCAACTTCTACAGCCTCACGCCTCGGGTGATGATCAACCTCGAGGACCTCGCCGCCACTGGTGTGGTGCAGCCCGGCAGCCGCGTGAGCTATCGCGAGTTGTGGCGCGGCGAACCGCAGGCGCTGGAAACCTACCGACAGCTGCTCAAACCCGGTCTGGCCGCCAATCAGCGCATTCAGGATGCGCGCGACGGCAACCGGCAGATTGGCGGCGCACTGGGCAAGGCCGAGCGCTATCTGAACATGGCCAGTCTGGTCGCAGTGTTGCTCGCTGGCGTTGCAGTCGCGTTGTCGGCCAACCGCTTCGCCAGCCGCCGCTTCGATGCCAGCGCGCTGTTGCGCTGCCTTGGTCTGTCACGTCGGGAAACCATGCTGCTGTTCAGCATTCAATTGACCGTACTCGGTCTATTCGCTGCCCTCAGTGGCGCAGTGCTCGGCTGGCTGGCGCAACTGGGCCTGTTCGCGCTGCTGCATGATTTGCTACCCGCCGATGTGCCACCGGGCGGTCTGTTTCCGGCGCTCGCCGGGATCGGCACCGGGCTGGTGGCGCTCGCCGGGTTCGCCCTGCCGCCGCTTGCCGCGCTGGGTCGGGTGCCACCATTGCGGGTGCTGCGCCGTGACATGCTGCCGATCCCGTCGAGTACCTGGATGGTCTATGGCGCGGCGCTGGGTGCACTGGGCCTGATCATGTGGCGCCTGAGTCTCGATCTGCTGCTGACCTTCGCCCTGCTCGGCGGTGGTGTGGTCGCCGCGCTGGTGTTGGGTGGCTTGCTGCTGTTGCTGCTCAACAGCCTGCGACGGATGCTCGCCCGTGCGCCGCTGCCGTGGCGCCTCGGCCTGGGCCAGCTGTTGCGTCATCCACTGGCGGCGGCTGGTCAAGCACTGGCGTTCGGTTTGATCCTGTTGTCGATGGCACTGATCGCCCTGTTGCGTGGTGAACTGCTCGACACCTGGCAAAACCAGTTGCCGAAAAACGCCCCCAACTACTTCGCCCTGAACATCCTGCCGGCGGACAAACAGGCCTTCACCGATCACTTGATCAAGGTGTCCGCCCAAGCGGCGCCGCTGTACCCGGTGGTGCCGGGACGGCTGATCAGCATCAACGGCGAACCGGTGCAGCAAATCGTCAGCAAGGATTCGGCCGGCGACCGTGCCGTGCAACGTGACCTGAGCCTGACCTGGGCGGCCGACCTGCCGGCCGGTAACAAGCTCACCGCCGGTTCGTGGTGGACCGGGCAACCCTCGGATGAGGTACCGGGCGTGTCGGTTGAAGGCAAAGTCGCCGAAAGCCTCAAGCTCAAACTCGGCGATCACATGGTATTCAGCGTCGGCGGGGTCAATCGTGAGGCCAAGGTCACCAGCCTGCGCGAGATCAACTGGGACAATTTCCAGCCGAACTTCTTCATGATCTTCCAGCCCGGCACCCTGAAGGATCTACCGGCGACTTACCTGACCAGCTTCTATCTGGCACCCGGTCACGATCAACAGATCGTCGAGCTGTCACGGGCATTCCCGGCGGTGACCATCCTGCAGGTCGAAGCTCTGCTGGAACAACTGCGCAGCATCCTCGCCCAAGTCACCCTGGCGGTGGAATACGTGTTGTTGTTTGTCTTGGCGGCGGGGATGGCGGTGCTGTTCTCCGGGTTGCAGGCAACGCTGGATGAACGCATTCGCCAAGGCGCACTGTTGCGCGCGCTGGGTGCGCAACGGCAATTGCTGGTCAAGGCCCGGCGCATCGAGTTCGGCTTGCTCGGGGCGGTCAGCGGCCTGCTGGCGGCCATCGGCTCGGAAGTGGTGAGTCTGGTGTTGTATCGCTTCGCCTTCGATCTGCCGTGGCATCCGCATCCGTGGCTGCTGGTGCTGCCGTTGATTGGCGCCGCACTGATTGGCGGTGCCGGCGTGTTCGGTACGCGTCGGGCGTTGAATGCGAGTCCGCTGACAGTCTTGCGCGAGGGTTGATAGACTCCAGCCTTCGTCACCACAAGAAGTTGCCATGAGCCGTTATCGCCCTTCCCGCACCGCCGGCACCGCGCTGATCACCCCTGAAGGTGAAGCGCGGATGCGCGCCGAATTCCATGAGCTGTGGCATGTGCGCCGCCCGCAGGTGACGCAAGCGGTCAGCGAAGCGGCGGCGCAGGGTGATCGCTCGGAAAACGCCGAGTACACCTACGGCAAGAAAATGCTGCGCGAGATCGACAGCCGCGTGCGATTTCTCACCAAGCGTCTCGAAGCACTGAAGGTCGTCAGCGAGAAACCCAGCGATCCGAACAAGGTCTACTTCGGCGCCTGGGTCACCATCGAGGACGAAGACGGCAAGCAATCGCGCTACCGCATCGTCGGCCCGGATGAACTGGATCTGAAACTGGGTCTGATCAGCATCGACTCACCGCTGGCCCGCGCCTTGATCGGCAAGGCGCTGGACGCAGAAGTCCGGGTACAGACGCCAACCGGTGAGCAGTTTGTCTATATCGTGGCGATCGAATATCCCTGAGCGTTTCAGCGGCGGGTGATCAGCCCCTGCCGCGCAACGCGGGTCAGTTGCTTGATCATTTCCGGCGCCTCTTCAGCGCTCGGCGCCTGAATCACTGCCAGATCAAAACTGTCACTGGCGAACCGCGCCAGCGACTCGCCGTCTTCAACGAACTGGATCAGGAACGCGGCAGGACCGCCGCTGCGACGTGGCCAGCCATCGAGATAACGCAACAGCGTCGGCTGATGTTTGCCGCCAAGCAGGATTTTCGGGTTGCGCTGGGTGATATGGGCCGTGATCGGCGCGGGACGTGCTGGAGGGCGTAGTGCATTCATCGTGTCGTGTCTCTGCCTCAAAAGTCTGCATGGCAGGTGAGAGGCAACACCGAACCAGCGCTTTAGCGGTATTTCGAAGCCCTGTTCCGGCTTCTGACGGCAACTGTCTGAGTCACCTCGCGCCCCGCAAGTAGCTGTTTAAATCGGCGCATGAGCAACATCCTAGAGAACGTGACCGATGAGTGTCAAGAATCGGCCGCAACAAAAAAGGCCCGCACAATGCGGGCCTTTTGCTTGATCCAGAGCGCTCAACCGGCGATGGCGCGATCCACCGACAGCTTGCCGGCGCCTTCGATCATCACCGCGAGGCTGCCACCGAGCAGCGCCAGGGCGAACTCGTAACCGTTGTTGGCCATGAACAGACCGTTGCTGATGTGCACGGTGAAGATCGCCACCAGCGACAGGAAGGTCAGACCCAGCGCCGCCGGGCGCACCAGCAGGCCGATGATCAGCGCCAGACCGGCGAAGAACTCGGTACCGCCGGCCAGCGTGGCCATCAGGTAACCCGGGTGCAGACCGATGCTGTCCATGTATTGCGCGGTGCCCGCCAGGCCGTAGCCACCAAACAGACCGAAGAGCTTTTGCGAGCCATGGGCGGCGAAGATCACGCCAACAGCAATACGCAGAATAGTCAGGCCGTAACCGGCGCGGGTGAACAGAACCTTGTTGATCAGAGAGCTCATGGGGCATTCCTTGTTTTGCGAGAAGTGTGTTGGGATTGGCCGCTATATTAATCAGTTAAATTCATGTTAAAAGCGCAATTATTCCGCCATAACAATCAAATTATTCGATTACTTCCGTGAGGCGACTTTCTGGCCCCGGGGCTCCAACGACTCCCGCTCACGGTCGTACGCCAAGTAGTACTTGTTCACGCTATTAACATAGCTGACGGGACCCATGCCCACCTGTTCCATGGCGATGCGCTCGACCTGAAAGAACCACTGGTTCGGATTCAGGCCACGGCGCCGTGCCTCGGCGCGCATGCCTTGCACCCGCTCCGGGCCGATGTTGTAGGCCGCCAGGGTGAAGGCCATGCGCTCGCGCTCATTGAGCTTCGGACTGTTGAAAAACTTGCGGCGAATCATCTCCAGGTACTTGGCCCCGGCCTGCACATTCGCATCGAGATTCTGGATGTTGTTCACACCGACCCGCTGCGCTGCCGACGGGGTGATCTGCATCAACCCGGTCGGGCCACTGCCGCTGCGGGCGCTGGGTTGCAGGGCTGACTCCTTGAAGGCCAGCGCCGCCAGGTTCAGCCAGTCCATGCTTTGTGCGTCGGCGTGTTTTTGCAGGGTCGGGCGCAGTTTCTCCAGACGCTGGCGGTCAGCCTTGGCCAACGGATAGTGCACTTGGTAGAGCCGTCGATAGATCCGCAGAAACTCTGCATCCTCGTTCGCCGGCTTCTTGTAGCCGCCCAGAAAGCGATCGATGCTCGCCCGCAACATCGAGGCATCACGGCGCACGAACCAGTATTCCTCACCCGGCTCGCTGATCATCAACTGCCGGTCGAAACGCAGCTTGGGCAGGATCTTGCCCCAACGCTCGGCGATCGGTTGCTCAACGATGGTCAGGTGGAAAATTCCGCCCTGCACCATCTCCAGCACGTCTTCGACCGCCAGTGTCGGGTCGACCCATTCAATCTTGATCGGCGCCAGTTTGTGCAACGCCAGTTTCTGATTGAGCTGGCTGACCGCCTCCCCCGCCGCACTGCCGGTCGGCAAGGCCAGCGTCTTGCCGGAAAGCTGCTCGACCTTGGTGTAACGGCGCTCGCCCTTGATGCCGACCAGCACCAGCGGCACGTTGCTGGCGATCGGCTCACTGCTGGCAACCGCGTGGCCGGGTTGCAGATCGAGCAGCTCACCGGGCGCGACCAGATCACCTTCACCACGCTGCAACGCGCCGAGCAGTTGATCCTTGGCTTTGGGAATGATCTTGAGGGTAATTTCCTGACCATCGCGGGCGTGGCCATTGAGGTATTGCTCGAAGGCGCGCAGGCGATGGTATTCGACGCCGATGGCCTGACCCTGGACTTCACCGGAACTGTTGCGGCTCTGGTTGACCAACACTCGCAACACGCGACTGCTGCGAATTTCCGAGAGGTCGCGGACCTTGGCGGCCGGCACGGCTTGCTGTGGCCCGGGCAGGCGCGCAACCGCCGTTATCGGCAGCAGCAGCGACGCGCACAACAGGAGCAAAACCGAGGGACGATGCATCCACTCTCCGGAAAGAATACGGGGCGTTTTACCGCTGAACGGTCAAAAACACCGACAAAAACAGAGCGCCTGGAGCGCTGGCAAAGTGCGAGAGACTGGCACAGTGATGGCATTTGCGCCAACCCGGGCTGCATCACGGCATCAAAAGACAGCTATAACTCGTTGTAGTTCTTGGCTTTTTCTTATAAATCTACAGCTCTGGTATGCTTTCCGGCCTTCGGCCCGAGGTAGAACCATGCAACTCATCGATATCGGCGTCAACCTGACCAACCCCAGTTTCGCCGAAAAACATCAGGCCGTGCTCGACCGTGCCTACGCTGCCGGGGTCTGCCAACTGGTGCTGACCGGCACCAGCGTCGAGGGTAGCGAACAGGCGCTGGAGCTGTGCCGGCAACTGGATGACAGCGGCCAGCAACTGTTCGCCACCGCCGGCATTCACCCGCATTCGGCCAGTGACTGGAACGCTGACAGCGCGCGCCGTTTGCGCAGCCTGCTGCAAGAGCCAAACGTGGTCGCCGTGGGTGAATGCGGGCTGGATTTCAACCGCGATTTCTCGCCGCGCCCGCAACAGGAAAAAGTCCTCGAAGAACATCTGGCGCTGGCGGTAGAACTGCAGTTGCCGGTGTTCCTGCATGAGCGGGATGCCAGTCAGCGCCTGCTGGAAATCCTCAAGGACTTCCGCGATCAACTGCCCGCCGCCGTGGTGCATTGCTTTACCGGCGAGCAAAAAGCCCTGTTCAGTTACCTGGACCTGGATCTGCACATCGGCATCACCGGCTGGATCTGCGACGAGCGCCGCGGCATGCACCTGCATCCGCTGGTCAAGGAGATCAAGCGCGGACGACTGATGCTCGAAAGCGACGCGCCGTACCTGCTGCCGCGCACTTTGCGGCCAAAACCGAAAAACGGTCGCAATGAGCCGGCGTATCTGACCGAAGTGCTGCGCGAAGTGGCGTTGCACCGGGGCGAGAGCCAGGAAAATCTGGCTGCGCACACCACGGCGTGTGCCCGCGCGTTCTTCAACCTGCCGCCATTGGTTTAAACAGCAAAAGATCGCAGCCTGCGGCAGCTCCTACATTAAGAGGGTGAACATCCTGTAGGAGCTGCCGAACGCTGCGATCTTTTGATCTGTTGACCCACATCAAGCCCGACTTCCAACGTAGAGGCACAATAATGGCACCTTGCCAAAACTGTTTCCGCTATCAGAGAAGACCTCCATGGGTGCCTGGCTTAGCAATATCTCGCTGAAATACAAATTCTGGGCGGTCAATGCGGTCGCCTTCGTCACCACCCTGCTGCTGGTGTTGTACGCCGTGCAGCTTGAGCAGCAGGCCCGCAGTCAGGCGTCGAAAACCTCCGCACAGGCCCAGGCGCAATTGCTCAAGGCGTGGCCGGCCGGGCAGGCGCTGCCCAAGGCCGATCAAGTGCTGACTTTCAAACGGGGTGAAGCACCGCGCCTCAACGACCAGCCTGTGCTGGAAATCAGCGACAGCAACGGCTGGAACGAGGTCAATCACCTGCCGCTGTTAGGCAACAACCCACTGATGGGTGCCGAAGTGTTCAGTCGTGCCGACGGCCAGCAAGTCGCGGTCATCGCCTATGGCCCAAGTCTGGCGCAGGTGTTCAGCGAACGCTTTGCCAACTACGCCGTTGCCGTGTTCATCTTGATGTTCGCCATGCTCTGCGCTTCGCAGCTGCTGATCCGCTTCCTGCTCAGTCAGCTCAACACGTTGAAGGACGTGATGCTGCATGTCGAGAAAAGCGGTGACCTCTCGGCACGCGTGCCGCTGGCCTGCAAGGATGAAGTCGGGCAGATGGCCAATGCGTTCAACGCGATGCAGGCCGGTTATCAGCGCGTGGTTACCACCGTTGCCAACACGGCGCGGCAACTGGACGTCGGCGCCGCGCGTCTGGCGTCGAGCATGAACGAAGTGCGCCACGGCATGCTCGGTCAACAGAGCGAAACCGATCAGGCCGCCACCGCAATCAACGAGATGACCGCCACGGTTTATCACATCGCCCAGCACGCCGGCGCCACTCGCGATCTGTCGCAGACCGCCGATGGTCTGGCCGGCAGCGGTCAACAAGTGGTCAGTCGGGTGCAGCAGTCGATTGCCGGACTCTCCAGCGGTGTGCAGCAGACTGCCGAGATGATCCAGCGCCTGGCCGAGGACAGCCAGAAGATCAACGGTGTGGTCAGTGTGATCCACAGCATCGCCGAGCAAACCAACCTGCTGGCGCTCAACGCCGCCATCGAAGCGGCGCGTGCCGGCGAGATGGGCCGTGGCTTTGCGGTGGTCGCCGACGAGGTGCGCAATCTGGCCAAACGCGTTCAGACTTCCACCGATGAAATCACCACCATGGTCTCGGCGCTGCAGGCCGGCACCCGCGATGCGGTGGACTTCATGCAGGAGAGTTCGTACAAGGCCGACGACTGCGTGCAGCAGGCGCAGGAGGCGGGCGAGGCGCTGGCGGAAATCACTGGCGCGGTGGCGCAGATGCGCGAGAGCAACACGCAGATTGCGGTGGCGGCCGAGCAGCAGAGTCAGGTCGCGGAAGAGATGAATCGGGCGGTGGTGAGCATTCGTGATGTGACCGAAAACACTGTGCAACAGACCGTGGATTCGGCGACTACCAGCAATGAGTTGGCGACATTGGCCGGGGAGCTGAGCAAGGCAATCGGGCAGTTGAAACTCTGAAGGCGCCTTCGCGAGCAAGCTCGCTCCCACAGGGGATTTGTGTACACCACAGATATCCTGTGGGAGCGAGCTTGCTCGCGAAGGCGTCAGCCGGGTCAACATCGAATCCGGCGATGACGCCTATCACCACCATAGCCAACCTTGATTCGCCTCCCCCCTTGCCCCGGCCTATTCTTCAAGCATGTGTTCAACATGGATCGAGGAGTAGTCAACATGGGCAAACGTCACCCTAACCTTCCCGCGTGGCAATGGCGCGCGTACCCGGACAATCACCAGCACCCGACCAATCTGGTGTTGCACCTGATTGCCGTGCCGCTGTTCATCGTTGCGTTTCTGCTGATCGTGTCCGGGGTGTTCAGCCTGAGTCTGGCCAGTGTCGCCATTGGTATGATCGGTATCGTCGCGGCGCTGGGTCTGCAGCGCCACGGCCACAGCCTGGAGGCGCAAGCCTCCGAGCCGTTCAGTGATCGCAAAGATGCGGTGTCACGCTTGCTGGTCGAGCAGTTCCTGACCTTTCCACGGTTTTTCCTCAGCGGCGGCTGGTGGCGCGCCTGGCGTGAGCGCCACCGTCGGCACTGAGTGACTCAGGCAAAAATCGTCACGGTCTGCCGACTCATGGCAATCAACTCCCCCTCCGCGCTCCACAGCTTGGCGGCGACATGGCCGTAGCCGTCGGCGGCGTACTCGATGTCCGCCAGGTATTTGCACCAGTCCAGCGTGCTCAAGTCGCGTAGCGGCTGCACGAATTCAATGGTCCAGGTCAGCGTGCTGCCCGGTGCCGGTTTCTTCAGGTACGGCAACAATGCCGGCGGCCAAGCATCCACCAGCGCCAGCAGATGCGCTTCATTGACCGGCTCTTCCTTCACATCGCCACGCAAGCGCACCCAGCCGCCCATCTGCCGCGATTGATTGCCGGTGAACGGCATGCCGCCGACACTCCAGCGCATCGCCAGATGCCGCATGAACTCCGGGGTCACGCCTTTGATATAGGGCAGTTCCGGGCATTCGTCCCAGTGTTTCATTTCCACCGCCGGGTAGGCCTCGACCGCCACTTCCGAAGGCCGCGAAGCACCGAAGCTGCCCTGCACAATCGTCACCACCTGACCGTTCTGCACAGCCCGACCCAACACCTGACTGACCGCTTTGCCTTCGCGCAACACATCGACTTCGAAACGCACCGGGACGCCCGGCTCCACCGGGCCGACAAAGGTGATCGCCAGCGAACGCACCGGGCGCTCGGCCGGCACCCTGGCGCGCATGGCTTCGTATTGCAGCGCCGCGACCAGGCCACCAAAACTGGCTCGACCCTGGCCCCATTCGGCAGGAATGGTCAGTTCTGGATCGCGGCGAACCGCCTCAATCAGATCGGAAAAGCGCATGACAACCTCGGCAAGCGAAAAAAGGAATGCAGCGATCTTAACCAGCATGGCAGAGCGCCGCAGCGTCTATTCCGGTCAAATGGACTGACAGAAAGGCCTTACCCCGATTTCCCATGCAAAGAAAAACCCCTGTAGGAGCTGCCGAAGGCTGCGATCTTTTGATTTTAAAAAACAAAGATCGCAGCCTTCGGCAGCTCCTACAGGGGCCGGGTGATTTCGAGATTATTTGAAGCAGGCTGAACTGAGTTTATCCAGCACGCGATCGGCCTTGGCTTCAGCCTTGATCAGGCCCGCCTGCCAGGTCGCGACGCACGGTTGCAGATCGCTTTCCAGCTCGGCCCGCGCCAGCCACTGCCAGCAATCGTGCCAGTCGCCCAGCGCGCCCTGCGCCGACTTCAATCGCGCCAGCGCTGATTCAGGCAGGCGATCGAGTTCCGGGTAGGCTTCGATGCCATAACGCACGCGCTTGATCAGCAGGCGCAGACGATGGCGGTCATGGGCCGGATCGTGCAGGGCCTCGTCGAGTTTTTTCCATTGTTTGTGCAGGCGTTTTTCGATGCGCTTGCCCAGGCCCTTGAGCAGCCCCTGACGCTCGGAAGCACGCAGGAATCGCGGGAAGGCGTCGAGGATGATCAGCAACGAAGCCACTTCGGCGCTCGCGGCCAATGCTGGATAGGCCTCGTCCATTTGCGCCATGCGTCGCTGTGCGGCTTGCGGTTGATCGTGCTTGAGCAGGTAGGCGGCCAACACCTCGCGGTCGCGCCACGGTGTGGTCAACTGCCCCACCGCAGATGCCGCCACTTCCAGTTGCTCGACACCCGGCAAGCCACGCAAGGGGCGCAACAGGCTGCGCAAGCGCCGCACCGTGGTGCGCAAATCATGCAGCGCCTCGGGGTCGGTACGCGCAGTCAGGCGCGCCTGACAGGCCAGCAGTCGCACTTCCAGGCTCAGGACATGAGCCACCAACCGATCCACCAACGCTGACATCACTCGCTCCTGATTCAAATGGCTTGAAGGACCAGTCTGCCGCTGCAAGGCAGGCGCATCCTTGCGTCAAGTCAGCAGCTTAGCGCCCGGCGCGGGATTCGCGAATATAGAAACGGGCTTTCTCGGCCTTGTTGCTGCAGCCTTCAAAGCCTTCGAATTGCTGCTGGGTCTTGGCTGCGGTCAACAGCGACAGCGCCTTGGAGTAGCTGACCGTGCCGGCAAAACCTTCGGCCTTGGCCAGATCCAGTTCATGCCACGCCGCATCGAGCTGACTGCCACAGCTGTCACGATAAGCAGTCTTGCCAGCGCAACCGGCCAATGCCAGCGCAATCAACGGCACACAGATCCAGGCTTTCATCACTTACACCTCAAATAGGTCAACAGTCGTGCAGGTAAGACGTTACGCCAAGGGAAAAGTGCCTTGGCGGCCCATGAATCTGCGGTGACCAAGGATAGCGCCGAGTGGTCATGGAGTATCGAAAAAACGACGCCCCTGCCGCCCCGAACGACCCTGACGATTGTCGCCCGCCCCCGGATGGGTGCATTGTGCAAGCTTGTCGGGGAGGAAGCTGGATGAAAAAGCGTGTCGCACTGGTACTGGGTTCCGGTGGCGCCCGGGGCTATGCCCATATCGGGGTCATCGAGGAGATCGAAAGACGCGGTTACGACATCGCCTGCATTGCCGGTTGTTCGATGGGCGCAGTGGTCGGCGGGATCTATGCGGCGGGCAAACTCGACGAGTACCGCGCCTGGATCGAATCCCTCGATTATCTGGATGTGCTGCGGCTGGTGGACGTGAGTTTTCGCCTCGGGGCGATTCGTGGCGAAAAGGTCTTCGGGCAGATCCGCAAGATCGTCGGCGAGATCAACATCGAAGACCTGCGCATCCCCTACACCGCGGTCGCCGCCGACCTGACCAACCAGCAGGAAATCTGGTTTCAGGAAGGTTGCCTGCATCAGGCGATGCGCGCCTCGGCGGCGATTCCCAGCCTGTTCACCCCGGTGATGCAGGGCAACCGGATGCTGGTGGACGGCGGCATTCTCAATCCGTTGCCGATCGTGCCGGTGGTGTCCAGTCATTGCGACCTGATCATCGCGGTCAACCTCAACGCAACCAACCAGCGGCATTACAAATTGCCGGTGATTCAGCGCCCGCCAGCGTTTCGTTCGCGCTTCGACAGCCTGCTCAGTTCGCTGGGTTCGAAGATGCCGTTTCGCCGCAAACAGGCCGAACAATTGCTGTTGCTCGAACAGGAAGCCTTGCGCGCCGAAGCGGCAGACATCAACCCATGGCTGGAAGGCAGCGAACCGGAGAGTCAGCAACCGGCAGCGGCACCCGAGCGCGAAGGCGCGCCGAAGTCCGCCACCGGCTCGTTCATCATCGACAATGTCGGGCCGGCGTCGCTGCTGGACCTGATCAACCAGAGTTTCGAGGTGATGCAGACCTCGCTGGCGCAATACAAGATCGCCGGCTATCCACCGGACATTCTGATCAACGTGCCGAAGCGCGTGTGCCGGTTTTTCGAGTTCTACAAGGCGCCGGAACTGATCGCGCTGGGACGGGAGATTGCGCGGGATACGCTGGATCGGTATGAGAGTGAGCAGAGTAGAGAGCCCTAAGTTCTCGGCTGCCTGTCAGGACCTCATCGCTGGCAAGCCAGCTTGTATGCTGGGACTTGAAGGGAGGAGGAGGGACAAAGCCAGATTCTGACTGTTGACGCAGTACAGATCCGTGGGAGATTTCGCCCCTCCTCCTTTCACCCAAGCGCCGATAAAGAATGCATCTGGCTAGACCGACGATAGGAACAAGCCTGCGCCCCTGGGTGATCCCTTCAAGTGTTCAAAACCATATCTCGGGGGGTGTTCAATGGCAATGTCGGTTTCTGTTTCCAAGCCAATCGTGGGCGTGGATGTCGCCAAGAATGAGCTGGTCATCTATCAGGCCGAGCTGGATCTGCTCGAGACTATTTCCAATGACAAGGCAGCGATCGAGAAATGGCTGAAAGCCTTGCCTGCACCGGTTGATCTGGCCATTGAATCGACCAATATCTATCACTTGGCGTTCGCCGATCTGGCCCATGAAGCCGGGTGCACGATTTACATGGTCGGTGGCTACGAGCTGAGTCATTACCGCAAAGGAGTGAATGTTCGCGCTAAAACCGACGCGCTGGACGCCAAACTGCTTGCCCGTTATCTCCCACAGGGTTTCTGCGATACACAGTTTTCCATCACACCCGAGAAATCTGTGGGAGCTGGCTTGCCAGCGATGGCACCCGTTTGGTCAACGCATGACTAGAGAGTGTTATCACTGATCAGTCGATACCCAACCCCTGCCTCCGTCACAATAAACCGCGGCCGCGTCGGATCATCCGCCAGCTTCTGACGCAAATGCCCAACGACAATCCGCAGGTAATGACTGTCCTCGGTATGCGTCGGCCCCCAGATGTCCTTGAGCAATTGCTGCTGGGTGATCACCCGCCCCGGATGCCGCGCCAGTTGCGCCAGCACCGCGTATTCCTTGCGGGTCAGCGCCACTTCGGCACCGTCGAGCAGCACCCGCCGATAGGCCAGATCCACGGTCAACGGGCCGAACGTCAGCGCCGCTTGCTGGGCCTCGCCGGCCGGCGCCTGACGCAACAACGCGCGGACCCGGGCGAGAAACTCCTGAATGCCGAACGGCTTGGTCACGTAGTCGTTGGCACCGCCATCCAGCGCCTGGACTTTCTGCCCTTCGCTGGCCCGCACCGACAGCACCAGCACCGGCGCGGTGGCCCACTCGCGAAACTCGCGCAGCACCTGCTGGCCGTCCATGTCCGGCAGGCCGAGGTCGAGCACCAGCAAGTCGGGTTTGTTCAGCGCCGCCTGGGCCAGGCCCTCGGCACCGGTGCCGGCCTCGAGCACTTTGTAGCCTTGTGAGGCGAGGCTGATGCGCAGGAATTTGCGGATCTGCGGTTCGTCATCGATGACCAAAATGGTCGCGGTCTGGCTCATGAATTCACATCGACACAAAAGATTGGCAAGAGAGTAGCGCAGTCGCGATCAGGCTTCATTGTCCATCCCCGGTTGCGTCTGCAATGGCAGGTGCAGGGTGATGCTGGTGCCGCGCCCGTCAATGCCGTCGGCGACACTTATACGTCCGCCATGCGCGCCGACCATGCCCTGACAGATCGCCAGACCCAGCCCCGTGCCCTGCCCGCCGCGATCACCGCGCGCGGCGGTGTAGAACATGTCGAAAATCTTCGCCCGCTCGTCTTCGGGAATCCCCGGCCCTTCATCGCTGACCGTGAAGAAAATCTCCTCGTCATCGGCGCCGGCACTCAACTCCAAACGACCGTGTGGCGGCGAGAAGCGTGCGGCGTTTTCCAGCACATTGACCAGCGCCTGCTCGATCAGCGCCGCATGCACGAACAGCAGCGGCAGCTCGGCCGGCACATCGGTGCTGACCTGCAACGGCGCCAGCACCGCGCGCAGGCGATTGAGCGAGCTGCCAACGATGTCCGCCGGCGCCACCCAGTCGCGCGCCAGTTTCAGTGCGCCGTGGCCGAGGCGGGTCATGTCCAGCAGGTTCTGGATGTAGCGGTCGAGGCGTTCAGCTTCATCGCGGGTGCCTTCGAGCAACTCGCGGCGATCCTCCAGCGGAATCGCTTCGCCGAGCGCCAGCAGGCTGTCGATGCTGCCGCGCATGGCGGTCAGCGGTGTGCGTAAATCATGCGACACCGAGGCCAGCAAAGCGCTGCGCAATTGCTCGGTTTCGCCGTGCAGGCGCGCGGCTTCCAGATCGTCCGCCAGTTGCGCCCGCGCCAGTGCCTGCGCCAGTGGCTGACTCAACGCGGTGAGCAGACGTCGACGCTGGCCGCTCAAGGTCTGGCCCTCTTTGGCGCAGACCCCGAGTAGCGCCAGCGGCCCGTCCTCCACCGACAGCGGCCACCACCACCAGCGACCAAACGGCAGCGTGCCGGTGCCCATGCCGGCCGGTTGATCGTGTTGCCAAGCCCAGTCGGCGGCGGCGCGTTCCGATTCGGTGAACTCCAGCGGCCCGCCGGTCTCGACTTTCCAGCCGCCCTGGCCGTCGCGGTTGAGCAGGCACAATTGCAGATCGCTCCAGCCGTTGAGGTGCTGCGCGGCGGCGCTGACCACCGCTTGGCGATCCGTCGCCGCAGTCAGTTTGCGCGACAGATCAAGCAGCTCCGTGGTCTCTTCCTGGGTGTCGCGCAACGCCTGTAACTGACGGCGCTGGCGTGCGGCGAGATTGCCAGTGAGCGCCGCCATCAGCAGGAAGAACAGCAAGGTCAGAACGTCTTCTTCGCGCTGGATGGCGAAGGAAAAATTCGGCGGGATGAACAGGAAGTCGTAGGTCAGAAACGACAGCGCCGCACAGGCCAGCGCCGGGCCCAAACTGCTGCGCACCGCCACCAGCAACACTGCCGCGAGGAACACCAGCGAGATGTTCGGCAGCGGCAAAATACTCGACACCGCCCACGCCAACGCACTGGCCAACAACGTGGCAAGCAGCGCCAACAGATAGTCGAACCAGACCAGCGTCGGCGTCATCCGCAGACGCGGCTGCGGGTGTTCATGGTCGTTATCGAGGACGTTGATTTCCAGGCCATGGGCCTGACGCAGCAACCGTGCGGCGAGCCCGCCACCGAACAGCCGCCGGCGCAGACTCGGCCGCGACTGGCCGACCAGCAGCAGACTCGCCCGGCGTTCGGCAGCATGCTGGATCAGGGTTTTCGCCACTTCGCCGGCGCGCAACAACACCACTTCGCCGCCGAGGCGTTCGGCCAGTTGCTGGGCATTTTGCAGGCGCAGGCGCGACTGTTCATCGCGCACCGTGCCGTTGTCGACATGCACCAGACTCCACGGCAAATGGCGACGCTGGGCCACGCGGCTGGCGTGACGCACCAGGCGTTCGGCATGCGCATCGCCATCGACGCCGACCAGCAAACGCCCGCGCACCGCCGGAGCCGCCTGACCGAGTTGGCGATAGCCTTGAGCGAGATCGTTGTCGACCTGCGCGGCCGCCGTTTGCATCGCCAGTTCGCGCAGTGCGGTGAGGTTGGTCTGGGTGAAAAACGCATCGATCGCCGCCCGCGCCTGTTCCGGCACGTAGACCTTGCCTTCACGCAGACGCTCCAGCAACTCACGCGGCGGCAGGTCGATCAGCAGCAGTTCGTAGGCTTCCTGCAGCACCCAGTCCGGCAGGGTTTCGCGCACTTGCACGCCGGTGATGCCGCGCACCTGATCGTTGAGGCTTTCCAGGTGCTGGACGTTGACCGTGGTGTACACGTCGATGCTGGCGGCGAGCAGCTCCTGAATATCCTGCCAGCGCTTGGCATGACGACTGCCGGGGGCGTTGGTGTGCGCCAGCTCATCGACCAGCACCAGCTTGGGTCTGGCGGCGAGCAGGCCGTCGAGGTCCATTTCTTCGAGCATCACGCCACGGTATTCCGAACGCACCAATGGCTGCTGCGGTAAACCGCCGAGCAACGCTTCGGTTTCCGCGCGACCGTGGGTTTCGACGACGCCGGCAATGATTTTCACGCCCTGACGCAGTTGCGTGTGCGCGGCCTGGAGCATGGCGTAGGTCTTGCCGACCCCGGGGGCGGCGCCGAGGAAAATCTTCAGCCGGCCACGGCCGTCGCGGGGCAGGTCTGCTAACAGTGCGTCGGCGCGGCCGGAGTCGCTCATCGGGGATTGCCTTGTTCGGTTTGAAATGAGGGTGAAATGTTAAAAGATCGCAGCCTGCGGCAGCTCCTACAGGTCGATCCAGTGTAGGAGCTGCCGAAGGCTGCGATCTTTTGATTTACAGCTTTTCCAGCGCCATGTTCAGCTCCAGCACATTCACCACCGGTGGCCCCACCAGCGGCTGTTCGATGTGCGCATCGAGCAATTGCTGCAAGGTCGACACCGGCAGGTTGCGCGCTTGCGCGACACGCGCCAGTTGATAGGCAATTGCTGCCGGAGGCAAGTGCGGATCGAGGCCGCTGCCGGAGGTGGTCAGCAACGCCAACGGCACCGGCCCCTGACCGGGCACCTGCAACTTGTGGGCGTCGTCGATCACCCGGGTGGCCAGCGCCGGATTGCTCGGCGCAAGATTGCTGGCGCTGCTGGACACGGTGGCGAAGGCACCCGCCGAAGGACGCGGATGGAACCACGCATCACCGACGAAATCCTGGGCGATCAGCGACGAGCCGCGCACCTTGCCGTCGGCATCGTGCACCAGGCTGCCATTGGCCTGTTCAGGAAAAGCGACCTGCGCAACGCCGGTCACCACCAGTGGATAAGCCACGCCGGTGATCAGGGTCATCAGCACCAGCAGGCTCAGGGCCGGACGTATCATTGTGGACATTGCAAAATCCTCGAATTCGTTGGGCAAACTTTTGTGAGGTGTCAGGGGGATCTCTTCCCCCTCACCCCAGCCCTCTCCCCCAAGGGGGCGAGGGGGAAAGGGAGCCGATCTTTGTGCGTCTCAGGACCGGTGTTCAGCTCGGTATCTCAGGTCGATGCACCTCTGATAAACCACTCAGTCAGTCCCCTCTCCCTACGGGCGGTCCGACGTTTCGGGAGGGTTAGGGTGAGGGGCTCTTCCAACCTCAAACCAAATGCAAAGCCGTGAGCAGCATGTCGATCACCTTGATCCCCACGAACGGCACCAGAATCCCGCCCAGTCCGTAGATCAGCAGGTTGCGCCGCAGCAGTGCCGCCGCACTCGCTGCCTGCACGCGCACGCCGCGCAATGCCAGTGGAATCAGCACCACGATAATCAGGGCGTTGAAGACGATCGCCGAGAGGATCGCGCTCTGCGGACTGGTCAGCTGCATGATGTTCAGCACGCCCAGTTGTGGGTAGATCGCGGCGAACAGCGCCGGCAGGATCGCGAAGTATTTGGCGACGTCATTGGCGATGGAAAACGTCGTCAGCGCGCCACGGGTCACCAGCAATTCCTTGCCGATCTGCACCACGTCCAGCAACTTGGTCGGGTCGCTGTCGAGGTCGACCATGTTCGCTGCTTCGCGTGCGGCTTGCGTGCCGTCGTTCATCGCCATGCCGACGTCAGCCTGGGCCAGCGCCGGGGCGTCGTTGGCTCCGTCGCCGCACATGGCGACCAGACGACCGTCGTTCTGCTCAAGACGGATGCGCGCGAGTTTCTTCTCCGGGGTGGCTTCGGCGAGCACGTCATCCACGCCCGCTTCAGCCGCGATCGCGGCAGCGGTCAGCGGGTTGTCGCCGGTGACCATCACGGTGCGAATCCCCAGTTTGCGCAATTCGGCAAAACGCTCGCGAATGCCTGGCTTGACCACGTCTTTCAAGTGAATCGCGCCCAACAGTTTGCCGTCGGCGCAGACCAGCAACGGCGTGCCGCCGCTCTGCGCGATCTTGTCGATTTCCCGCGACAGCGCCGGGGCCAGATCGGAGCGTTGTTGACCGAGGAACGACAGCAGCGAATCCACGGCGCCCTTGCGATAAACGCGGCCCTGATAGTCGACACCGGACAAGCGGGTTTCCGCGCTGAATGGCACAGCGGTCAAGCTATCGAGCGCAGGCTCAGGCTGTGGGTGCAGACCGCGCAAGTACTCGACGATCGATTTGCCTTCGGCGGTTTCGTCCGCCAGCGAGGCAAACAACGCGCCTTCGGCCAGTTCGCGACCATTCACGCCCGGCGCGGCATACACCGCGCTGCAACGACGGTTACCGAAGGTGATGGTGCCGGTCTTGTCCAGCAATAGCACGTGCACGTCACCGGCCGCTTCCACCGCGCGCCCGGATTTGGCGATCACGTTCAGCCGTACCAGACGATCCATCCCGGCAATACCGATGGCCGACAGCAGGCCACCGATGGTGGTCGGAATCAGCGTGACCAGCAGCGCCACCAGAAACACCAGCGGCAGGTTGCCGTTGGCGAAATGGGCGAACGGTTGCAGGGTCACCACCACCAGCAGGAAGATCAGGGTCAGGCCGATCAGCAGGATGTCGAGGGCGACTTCGTTCGGGGTCTTCTGGCGTTTGGCGCCTTCGACCAGCGCGATCATACGGTCGAGGGTCGATTCACCGGGGTTGGCGGTGATCTTCACCAGCAGCCAGTCGGACACCAGACGCGTGTTGCCGGTAACCGCGGAGCGATCGCCGCCGGACTCGCGAATCACTGGCGCCGATTCACCGGTGATCGCCGCTTCGTTGACCGCCGCAATGCCTTCGATGACTTCGCCGTCACCGGGGATCATCTCCCCCGCTTCGACGCGCACCACGTCGCCTTTGCGCAGGCTGGCGGCGGGCACCACCTGGAAGCTGCCGTTGGCCAGTTTGCGCCGCGCGCTGAGGCCTTCGCTGCCGGCCTTGAGGCTGTCGGCGCGGGCCTTGCCGCGACCTTCGGCCAAGGCCTCGGCGAAGTTGGCGAACAGCACGGTGAACCACAGCCACAGAGCAATCTGCGCGGCGACGAAAGTCGGCACGACATTGTCCGGGATGAAGCACAGCACGGTGGTGAAAATCGCGGTCAGTTCGACCACCAGCATCACTGGCGAACGCACCAGCTGGCGCGGGTCGAGCTTGACGAAGGCTTGCACCAGCGCTGGACGCCACAGGGCCGAAATCGCGGTTTTCGGTGCTTCTGCCGACTGGGTCGGCACTGCAGATTTTGCAGGAACATGCATATTCATGATCGATTCCTTAGAAGCCCATGCTCAGGTGTTCAGCAATCGGACCGAGCGCCAGAGTCGGCAGGAAGGTCAGGCCGCCCACCAGCAAAATGGTCACGGTCAACAGGGTCACGAACAGCGGGCCGTGGGTCGGGAAGCTGTTCTGGCCGATCGGTGCGCTTTTCTTCATCGCCAGGCTGCCGGCCAGGGCCAGAACCGGAAGGATGTAACCGAAGCGACCGATCAACATGCCCAGACCGAGCATCAGGTTGTGGAACGGGGTGTTGGCACTCAGGCCACCGAACGCCGAACCGTTGTTCGCACTGGCCGAGGTGTAGGCATAGAGCAACTGGCTGAAACCGTGCGGGCCGGGGTTACTGATGGTCGCCGCCGGGCCAGGCAGAGCCGCCGCAATGGCGCCGAGTACCAGCACGCCCACCGGCATCACCAGCAAGGTCACCACCAGCAATTGCACTTCCCGCGCCTGCAGTTTCTTGCCGAGGTATTCCGGGGTGCGGCCAATCATCAGGCCGGCGAGGAACACCGCGATCAGCACGTTGAGCAACATGCCGTAGAGCCCGGCACCGACGCCGCCGAAGATCACTTCACCGACCATCATGTTCACCAGCGCGACCATGCCGCTGAGCGGGTTGAGGCTGTCATGCATGCCGTTGACCGAACCGTTCGACGCCGCCGTGGTGGTCACCGACCACAGCACGGTGGCGGTGGTGCCGAAGCGCGCTTCCTTGCCTTCCAGCGGCGCGGTCTGTTCGACAGCAACGTTGTTCAGCGCCGGGTTAGGCTGATATTCGGCCCACAGCGAGGTCGCACCGCCGATCAGGAACAGCGCCAGCATGCAGGCGATGATCGCGCGGCTCTGACGCTGATCTTTCACGTAATGACCGAAGGTGAACACCAGCGCTACCGGAATCAGAATGATCGACGCGAGTTCGAACAGGTTGCTCCACGCGGTCGGGTTCTCGAACGGATGCGCCGAGTTGACACCGAAGAAGCCACCGCCGTTGGTACCCAGTTGCTTGATCGCAATCTGGCTGGCCGCCGGGCCGAGCGGGATCACTTGATCGACGCCCTGCATGGTGACGGCATTGACGTATTGCGCGAAGGTCTGCGGTACGCCCTGCCAAACCAGGTACAGCGCCAGCAGCAGGCATAAAGGCAGCAGGCCATAGAGGGTGGCGCGGGTCATGTCGACCCAGAAATTACCCAGAGTCTTGGCCGACTTGCGCCCGATGCCACGGCACAACGCAACCAGCACGGCGAGACCGGTGGCGGCGCTGACAAAGTTCTGCACGGTGAGACCGACCATCTGGCTCAGGTAGCTGAGGGTCGCTTCACCGCTGTAGGACTGCCAGTTGGTGTTGGTCATGAAACTGACCGCGGTGTTGAACGCCTGAGTCCATTCCTGGCCCGGCAGGTTTTGCGGGTTCAGCGGCAGGTGATCCTGAAACAACAGGATCGCGAACAGCAGCAGGAACCCGGCAAGGTTGAACGCCAGCAAGGCCAGCGTGTACTTCTGCCAGCTCTGCTCAGCCTGCGGATCCACCCCGGCAATCCGATAGCAACCGCGCTCGACCGGGCCGAGAACCGGCGTCAGCCAGGTGCGCTGACCTTCCATCACCTTGTAGTAAAAACGCCCGAGGAACGGCGCCGGCAGCAAGACCACCGCAAAAAACGCGAGGATCAGCCAATAGTCATAACTGTGCATAGCCGCTCCTAGTTCCGGTCCGCGCGCAAAAGCGCAACCAACAGATAAATGAACAGCCCGGCTGCCAACAGCAGGGACACCCCGTCCAGAACGCTCATGGAAGATCTCCGTTTTACGGCGTATTGCCGCGTGTGGAGGCATTGTCGGAAAGGAGGCTGTAAAGGAACGAGACCGAGGGGTGCTGAGAGGCATAAAGAAAGCGTAAAGAGTGGGTTTATGCTGGCGTTACAGTAGAGTTTTGCGTCGTGTGGGCGGGCCTCTTCGCGGGCAAGCCACGCTCCCACCGGTTTGGCGGTGGTACTGGAATCTGTGAACGACTCGAATCCCTGTGGGAGCGGGCTTGCCCGCGATGACGGCAGCACAAACGACATCGCACCCAACTGGCGCACGAAAATGTGCCCATCCGGTAATGAACATCTTGGATAACGACAGCTTTCAGCCTATTGCGACCTGATGCACAGGACTGGCACGCCCACTGCACACGCCCTCCCCCGAGCTTTCCAAACCGTTCCGGGAGCATACGCATGAACACACAACTCAAACCCACGCTGGGCACCTTGCACCTGTGGGGCATCGCCGTCGGGCTGGTGATTTCCGGCGAGTATTTCGGCTGGAGTTACGGCTGGGGCGTGGCCGGTACACTGGGTTTTCTGGTGACCTCGTTCATGGTCGCGACCATGTACACCTGCTTTATCTTCAGCTTCACCGAACTGACCACGGCGATTCCCCATGCCGGCGGGCCGTTCGCTTACAGCCGTCGTGCATTCGGTGAGAAAGGCGGGCTGATCGCCGGGCTGGCGACGCTGATCGAATTCGTCTTCGCACCGCCAGCGATTGCCCTGGCGATTGGCGCTTATCTGAATGTGCAGTTTCCCGCCCTCGATCCGAAGCACGCAGCGGTCGGCGCCTACATCGTGTTCATGACCCTGAACATCCTCGGGGTAAAACTGGCCGCGACGTTCGAACTGATCGTCTGCGTGCTGGCGGTGATCGAATTGCTGGTGTTCATGGGGGTCGTCGCTCCAGCGTTCAGCTTCAGCAGTTTTGCGTTGAACGGCTGGGCCGGCTCCGATGTGTTCGGGCCGCCAGCGATTGCCGGGATGTTTGCCGCGATTCCCTTTGCCATCTGGTTTTTCCTCGCCATCGAAGGCGCGGCAATGGCTGCCGAAGAAGCCAAGGATCCCAAGCGCACGATCCCCAAGGCCTACATCAGCGGCATTCTGACGCTAGTGCTGCTGGCGATGGGCGTGATGTTCTTCGCCGGCGGTGTCGGTGACTGGCGCACCCTGGCGAACATCAACGACCCGTTGCCACAGGCGATGAAAACCGTGGTCGGCGACAACTCCGGCTGGCTGCACATGCTGGTGTGGATCGGCCTGTTCGGCCTGGTGGCGAGTTTCCACGGGATCATCCTCGGCTACTCGCGGCAGTTCTTTGCCCTCGCCCGCGCCGGTTACCTGCCGGCGTCGCTGGCGAAGCTCTCGCGCTTCCAGACCCCGCACCGGGCGATCATCGCCGGTGGCGTGATCGGCATCGCCGCGATCTACAGCGACGGCCTGATCAACCTCGGCGGCATGACCCTCACCGCGGCGATGATCACCATGGCCGTGTTCGGCGCGATCGTGATGTACATCATGAGCATGCTCAGCCTGTTCAAACTGCGTAAAACCGAGCCGAATCTGGAACGTACTTTCCGGGCGCCGTGCTATCCGCTGATTCCGCTGATCGCACTGGTGCTGGCGGTGGTGTGCCTGATCGCCATGGCTTGGTTCAACGCGCTGATCGGGCTGATTTTCCTCGGCTTCATGGCAGTCGGCTTCGGTTACTTCCTGCTCACCGGGCAACTGCGCGCCGATGCGCCGGCCGATGCGATGCTCACGGGGCGATAACACATCATGTAGGAGCTGCCGAAGGCTGCGATCTTTTGATCTTGTTTTTGAAAAAGCAAAGTCAACAGATCGCAGCCTTCGGCAGCTCCTACAGGAATTAAGGTGCGGCGGGGATATCGGGCCTAGAATGGAACCACTGCGAACTCACTTCGCTCATAAGTGATATGCAGCGTCGCTGGCGAAACCCTCGCCCGTCGAGCTGCCATTAAGGAGAGCCGTTATGCCCTGGTATGCCTGGTTGATTCTGGTCGTTGCAATCGGCTCGATCGTTGGCGGATTGATGATGTTGCGCGACACCGCCAACAAGGTTGAACTGACCGACGAAGAACGCAAACGCGTTGCGCAGCGAAACGCCGAAGCGGACATCAAGGACGCGCAGGATCGCTGAACGAAAAACCCCGCCAGAATCGGCGGGGTTTGTTTTTTTATGGATTTGGACTTATCCGCACGCTTTTTAGAAGTAGAAGTACAGTCACCATTCAATTTTCCTTGGTTAAGATGGTGGCCTTGTCGCGGAGAGTCGAAATGCGTTACTCGCAGGATCACAAAGCCCAGACCCATCAGCGCATCATCAAGGAGGCTTCGGCACGATTTCGCCAGGACGGTATCGGCGCCACCGGTTTGCAGCCATTGATGAGAGCACTAGGGCTGACCCATGGCGGGTTCTATTCACATTTCAAGTCCAAGGACGATCTGGTGGAAAAAGCCCTGCAAGAGGCTGGAGCGCAGCTGGACGCGCATTGCGCCATGCTGTTCTCCGAGGCGCGCCCGCTGGAGGCATTCATCGACAGCTACCTCTCCGAATGGCACTACAGCTCTGCGCACGAAGGCTGCCCGTTACCGACCATGTCCTCGGAAATGGGTCTGCGCGGTCAGCCCAGCCCGACCACCGACGCGGTGCTCAACAGCCGACTGGAACAAGTGCAAAGCACACTTGAGGGCTCATCGGCCGCTGATCGCAGCATTGTTATCATGGCTACACTGGTGGGCGCACTGGTGCTCGCACGCAGCGTCGAGAATCCGCAGTTGGCCCAACGGATTCTCGACGTCACACGTGACGCTCTGAAGAAAGATCAGGACTAGCCTTCCCAGCGTTTGAACAGCACGCTGGCATTCACCCCGCCAAAACCGAAGCCGTTGGACAGCGCATATTCGATCGGCATCGACCGCGCCTGGCCGTGAACGATGTCCACGCCTGCACTTGCCGGGTCAGGGTTTTCCAGATTGAGCGTCGGCGGCACAACCTGATCGCGGATGGCCAGTAACGTGAAGATCGCCTCCAGCCCGCCGGCCGCGCCGAGCAAATGCCCGGTAGCGGACTTGGTGGAAGTGACGGCGATTTTGTTCTGCTCGCCAAACACGCTTTTGATCGCCGCCAACTCACCCAGATCGCCGACCGGGGTCGAGGTGGCATGTGCATTGAGATGCTGCACCTGATCAGGCGCGACACCTGCCTGAGCCAGCGCCAACTGCATCGCGCGTCGTGCACCGCTGCCATCTTCCGGACCGGCGGTCAGATGATAGGCGTCGGCACTGGTGCCATAACCCACCAACTCGGCCAATGGCTGAGCACCTCGGGCCAGCGCATGCTCCAGCGATTCGATCACCAGCAGACCGGCGCCCTCGCCCATCACGAAACCATCGCGACCGCTGTCAAACGGGCGCGAAGCGCGTTCGGGGGTGTCGTTGTAACCGCTGGATAGCGCTCGCGCCGCGGCAAAACCGGCCAGGCTGACCCGATCGATGCACGCCTCCGCCCCGCCACAAATCGCGATATCCGCTTCACCGGCACGAATCATCCGAGCAGCATCACCAATCGCCTGGACCCCGGCCGCACAAGCAGTCACCGGTGCGCCGAGCGGGCCTTTCAAAGCGTGCTGGATCGACACATGTCCGGCCGCCAGATTGACCAGAAACGATGGGATGGTGAACGGCGACAGACGACGCGGGCCACGACTGTCCGTGGTGCGTACGGCGTCGGCGATTGCACCAAACCCGCCAACACCGGAGCCGATGATCGTCGCGGTGCGCTCCTGATCCCTTGCCTCGGACGGCTGCCATCCGGCTTGCGCCAACGCCTGGCGCGCCGCTTCCAAGGCGAACAGGATGAAGCGATCCATCTTCTTTTGCTCTTTGGGTGGCGTGGCAAGGTCCGGATCGAAACCGGCCTCGACGTCCTCCGCCGCCGTTGGCACCATTCCGGCGACGCGGGTCGGCAGATCTGCGCTCACCGCGTCCGGCAAATTACGCAAGCCCGAGCGCCCGGCCAGCAAGCGCTGCCAGACAGTCTCGACATCGCTGCCCAAAGGAGAAACCAGCCCCATGCCGGTAACAACAATTCGACGTTGACTCATACCACAGTTACCTCTGATCAGTTCTTGTAGCGTTCAGCCGCCGAACTGCGCGACAGATTCGGTGCCATGACATGTCGTGCACGAACAAAGGCCTGCCATTCACCTTCGTCAGGCAGCGACGGGATGGTGATCAACTCGCCCTGATCCAGACCGGCCAGCGCCGCATCGACCATCTCACCCGCCTCCATCACCATCTCCGCCGGAATGCCACTGGCGTCGATGCCCGAGCGCTCCCAGATTTCGGTGCGGGTAACGCCCGGTAATACCGCTTGTACCTTGACGCCGGTGCCTTCGAGTTCGGTGTTGAGCGACTGGGTCAGGCCTAACACGTAGGCTTTGCTGGCGCTGTAGGTCGCGTTGAAACGCTCGGGAAACAGCGCCACCACCGAGGCAATGTTGATGATCGTGCCACGACCAGCCTGAGTGAAACTGGCGGCAGCCGCCGCAGCCAGCAGGGTCACGGCGGTGACGTTCAACTGAATCAGGCGCTCCAGTTGCTCGGCGTCAGCATCGGCCAACAGACCATTGGCTGCCACACCGGCGTTGTTCACCAACAGGCTGATGCTCGAATCACTGCGCAGGCGCTGCTGAAGTTTCAGCAGATCATCCTTTCGCGTCAGATCAGCTTTGAGCACTTCGACCTGAATACCATGGGCTTCGCGCAATTGGCTCGCGGCACTTTCCAGACGTTGCTGATCACGGGCCACCAGCAGCAGATCAAAGCCCCGCGCCGCCAGCCGCTGTGCGTAAACGGCACCGATACCGGACGATGCACCGGTGACAACAGCGGTACCTTGAGACTGAACCGAATTCATGAGGGTGCTCCTGAAACAGGGGGGAACATTAACCTCCAACCCACACAGGTCTGGAGGCGACGGAAATTATTATAGGCATAATACCAAGACAATATGATACCCGTAATTTTCAACTCGCCGACAGACGCGCGAGCCTCCCTCCACCGAATTTCCGGCATCCCGAAAACAGAAAGGCCGGTCAATGACCGGCCCCTTGGCGTTGAATAATCAGCTTAGTTCACTTCCAGCTTCTCGCGATTGCGATCGAGAATCGCCTTGCCGATGCCTTTGACTTCCAGCAGCTCATCCACCGATGCGAATGGCCCATTAGCATCACGGTACGCAACAATCGCTTTGGCCTTCGCCTCGCCTATCCCGGACAATTGCTTTTGCAGAGTTGCCGCATCTGCACCATTGAGATCGACCTTTTCACTCGGGGACTGCGCCTGGGCATCAGTCACCATCGTCGCCTTTTCGGTGGAAGAAGTAACAGCAGGCGCTGCAATTACGGCAACTGAAGCACCGGTAAGCAGAGCAAAAACCAGAGAGTAGAAAAAACCGTTACGCATAAATGACACTCCATGACATGGTTTGAGAAAGCAGCTTTTCCCAAGCTGCTCTTACAAACCTAGGCCATGGAGGGCAGGTGTCAAAAATTCGTCTATTACAGAATGTGAAACAATCAAGGTTCGAGGCGGCGCTGCTGGTAAATCCAGTCGACGATTTCGCCGTCGGGGGTATAACCGCTGACGGTTTCGCGCAGAAGTTGACGAACTCGGGAATAGTCGTCCCTATCTACCGCAGCGAGCAGATCGTTCAGCTTGACCTTGAGTGCGTCCCAGGGAAGATGGTCTTCATTGGCTGTCATGATCATCGGATGGGGCGTGGCCGCCACGTTATCGCCGATCAACAACTCCTCGTAGAGCTTTTCACCGGGTCGCAAACCGGTGAATTCGATTGAGATATCACCCTGAGGATTGCGATCGGAACGAATGCTCAATCCCGACAAATGGATCATTTTCTCCGCCAGCTCGACGATTTTTACCGGTTCGCCCATATCAAGCACAAAGACATCGCCGCCCTGCCCCATCGAACCTGCCTGGATGACCAGTTGGGCCGCTTCGGGAATGGTCATGAAATAGCGGGTGATTTTCGGGTGCGTGACGGTCAGCGGGCCGCCGGACTTGATCTGGCTGTGAAACAGTGGAATCACTGATCCGGAAGATCCCAATACATTGCCGAAGCGGACCATGGTGAAACGTGTCTTGTTGACCCGGGAAACATTGGCTTTGTCGCCGAACAGGACCGGAGCAACCTCACGGCTCAGTGCCTGGAGTGTCAGCTCGGCAAGTCGTTTGGTGCTGCCCATCACATTGGTTGGGCGAACAGCCTTGTCGGTCGAGATCAGTACGAAGTTCGACACACCGGACTGCAATGCGGCCTGGGCAGTGTTCAACGTGCCAATGACATTGTTCAGCACGCCTTCGGCAATGTTGTGCTCAACCATTGGCACATGTTTATACGCAGCCGCGTGATAAACCGTATCAACCTTCCAGGTCTTCATCACATCAAGCAATTTGTCCTGATGGCGGATGGAGCCAAGGATGGGCAGCAGGCGCACAGAAATTGATTCACGGGTGCAACGCGGCTCCAGCTCGGAAAGAATGCTGTAAAGATTGAACTCACTGTGTTCGAACAGTAGAAGCGTGGTCGGGCCTAGCGAAAATATCTGCCTGCACAACTCGGCACCGATCGACCCCCCGGCCCCAGTGACCATGACAGTCTTGCCCTTGATACAGCGTTCAAGCAGATCGGGCTGTGCTGGCACGGCATCGCGTCCCAGCAAGTCGGCAATGTCGACCTCCTGGATATCCTCGACCTTGACTCGGCCACTGGCCAGATCGGTGAAATTGGGTACGCTGCGAACATGGAGCGGAAAACCTTCCAGCATATTGAGGATTTCCCTGCGCCGAGCACGGGTCGACGATGGCAGCGCGAGAAGAATCTCCTGCGCACCCGTCATGTCGATCATCTGTTGGATATGCTTGGGTTTGTAGACCTGAAGACCCGAAATGGAGCGCTCGGCAATACCTGCATCATCATCAAGAAAAGCGACCGGGCGCATGACGCGGCCCATGCGTAGTGCAGCCACCAATTGATTGCCGGCGACACCGGCACCGTAAATCGCAACCTTGGTAAGGCCGTCATCACGATTGGCAAAAGGAACATGCTGCGCTGCGGTAAACCAGTCGCCCATAAAGTACTGACGCATGAATAAGCGCAGACCGCCGATGATGACCAGGCTCAACCACCAATAATTGAAGATGATGGAACGCGGGACAACGGCTTCGTGATTGCTGTACCAGAACACCACGAGGGCCAGGATCAACGACGAAAGGCTCACGGCCTTGACGATCGCGATCAAGGCATCGTTGCCAAAGTAGCGCATGACTGCCCGATACATGCCAAAACGCACAAAGAGCGGAATCGCGATCAGCGGCGCTGATACGAACAGCCAAAAATGCGCCCTGAGAGGGTTGTACATATCGTCGACACCAAGGCGCACAATGAAGGCCAGCCAAAGCGCCAACCAAACGAGTACGACATCGGTGGCTACCTGAATCAGCCTTTTCTTGCGGCGAGGTAACCCAAGTAACAAAGCCCGAAATCTATCCATAATGCTTTCGTTCTCATCAACTTTCGATACTAAGTCCACGACTCAGGCAATATCCCTGAAGAATACAGCACCCGTCAGCCGGATGCGCCATTGTCATGGTCCTTGAGTGGCGCCTTCCAGTGCACCGGCGTGATATTTAATAGCCAGCAGTACCAGCGGAACATAAGCCAACAGCACGCCGGCCAGCCCCGGAAAATCAAGCCGCACAACGCAGAATGCAATGGGCAGCAACCAGAAAAGATTAATCAATCCTACGCACAGCGTAACCGGCAGATGTTTACCCACCTGACGAGAGGCAAACTGATAAGCATGCGAACGATGAGCCTCATACACTTTGTCGCCCCGCAGCAAACGCCTCAAAAGAGTAAATGTCGCGTCAACGATAAACACTCCCATCAGGATCAACCAAGGCCAGATTAACTCGGGTTGCTTGAAAGCGGCCTGAAGCGAGAGTCCGGCCAACACAACGCCGAGGAAGCCACTGCCAGCATCGCCCATGAATATCTTCGCAGGTGGGAAATTCAAAATCAGAAAGCCGGCAACACAGGTGGCGAGTAACAACGGCGCCAGGATCAGTTCGAAATGCTGGGTGATGCTGTACAGCACAACCATCCCCAGACAGGTTGTCACCGCTTCGACTGCGGCGATTCCATCGATGCCATCCATGAAGTTGTAGAGATTCAGCATCCAGACCAGATAGACGGCAGACAGCACCAGCCCGATCACGCCCATATCGAGCGCAAAACCCGCCATCGTGATCGTTGGAAATGGACCGAGTGGAGCAATGACCAAAACGGCTGCTGTGAAGTGTCCGATCAGGCGCCAACGCGCAGCTATATGGCGATGGTCATCGATAAAGCCAATTATTGCGACGAGCGCCCCTGCTCCCGCGCTACTCATAAGCGTCGAACTATCGACCTTGGAGAAAAACCACGCAAGTGTCAGAAATACAAGATACGTCAATACAAACGCCACACCACCACCACGTGGAGTCGGTACTGAGTGGGAACTTCGCGAATTGGGGACATCCAGAAGTTTTCGGTGCAGCGCGTAATGACGCAAGTAAAGGGTCAGTGCAAACGACATGACCAGGATCAACAGCATCCACAAAAAATAATAATCCATCACAACCCGTCACCCTGTAATTCTCGTCGAGCAAGGACACTGTGTTTCGCAGTAATTGTGACTTCGCTGATATGTGCAAAGAAAACAGTTACTGGAAACACATTTATCTTTAGCCCCCTATACAGCGGCTTTTTCCACTTGCGGCACAGACTCCTGAACCGACACTTTCTTAGTCGAACGGGCATATTTCTGCATCAGTGGACGCTCAAAGAAATGCCAGGACACGGACGCCAGCGTAATGGTCAACACCAGAGCCAGCACTACAATTTGTTCAAAGCTCAGCCAATTCAGACGCTTGAGCGAAAGCAGCACAGGAAGGTGCCAGAGGTAGATGCCGAAGGAGATCTCTCCCAGATAAGTGAGCGGCCACAACAGGCGCTTGACCTGGACGCTTGGGGTAATCACGCAGGCAGCAAAAATGATCATGCCAAATGACACTGCAATGAAGGTTCGGAACAACACGACCATCACCGGGATGTCCCAGAAACTGGCGTGTCTCCAATAGATGGAAAGCATCAAATAAAACACTGCGGCGGCGACGGCACATACGCCCAGGGCAACAGGCAGCTTCTGACAGTAGTCAAAAATCCTGTGCCCCAAGTCACTGCGAAACAACTTTGCCATCACAATACCGATGGCGAACTCATCCAGCATCCCCGGCAACTGTGTCGAGACCAGAAAGATCTTGAAGGGTCCCATTGCATCAGGCTCAACAAACCAGACCGTCCCCAACCGCCATGCCCAGGCCACCATCAAAAACGCAAACAGCACTTTCCAGATGCGAGCGACGTACAGCCACGGGGAAACCACCACCATCAGTGCGTAAAACTGCATCTCGGTCCCCAGCGACCAGTTGCTGCCGTTTATTGCACCGTGAAAGGCGGGAAAGAGGTTATGCAGGAAAAACAAATGCGTCAGCAGATTTGCCCAAAATCCCTGAAACATGACCTCAGGCATAATGAAAGCGATGAAAACGAGCATGGTCAGGTAATGAAGTGGCACGATCCGGGCGATACGACGCCGGATGAAATCCACGCGAAACCCTTGCGCACCGAACTTATCAATGCCTGAAAACGCTGCGAGGCCGATCACCAGACCCGAAATTACAAAAAAAAGGTCAACTCCCATCCAGCCAATTCGAAACCAGCTCAAAATACCTTCAGCTGGAAACGCCTTCCATGAGAAGTGTTCGATGATGTGATAAATCACTACAGATATAGCTGCAAATCCCCTTAACAAATCGATCAAGGGAAAGTGCAAAGATCGACGCTGCTGTAAAATTTCCGTAGTCATAATCGCAATATCAAGCCAGTGTGAGTCGAACTACCCTGTGCGTCTGACTTCATTCCATTCTCAGGACACAGGACAATAAAAAAATCGGCCAGCCCGCATGACGGGCTAGCCGATGTGCAACATTAACCCAAGAGCTTGTTCTTCAAACCCCGAAGCCCCTGGTTGCGCAGGACTTCCCAGCCCTTCTTGGCCATCTCGCCACCGGTTCTCGGATTCATGATGGATTGCTTCAGCAGGCCACCCAGGCGCGACCAGTCCACGGTTTCCATGCCACCACGAAAACCTGGGGTCAGCACTCGCGAGAACTCGAGCAACGCTGCCGCTTCTTGCTTCTTGTCGTGGAACTGCGGGTATTCGACCTTACCTTGAGTTTCCCACCAAGCCTTGTAACCGGTGGCATCGAACGGTTCCGGGAACGCACGCTGCAAGTCGATACGCTCACGATAAACAGCGCGGGCGCCCTTGCTGATCGGAGTGCCATCAGAGTATTGACCGTAGGCCCACACTTCTTTGGCAAGCGGATCTTCCGCCAGCTTCTTGGTTTCATCGTCGTACCAGTTAACCAGCTTGCTGACTGCCGAGTTGGTACCGCCATTTTTCGCCGCCATGACGCGGTGAGCACCGCTGTCAAAACCGGTGAAGTGATAAAAGCCCAAAGGCTCGCCGTTCACCAGGTAAGTCCCGTTGTCATCAATAGTGATTTCACGAGTGGTCAGGTTCCATGGTGCGACGTTATGGCGAGGTGTACGCATGATCGCGACACCTTCAAACAGCGCAGGTACCAGGTCGATCCACTTCTGGTCAGTAAACAGGCCATTCGGAATGTCGGCACGGCAGAAGTGGTAAATCCGCTCACCCCACCAGTTGGCGAAGGCCTTACCGGTATCTGTTGCTGCAACGGCGGCGAAACCCAGGTTATAGACACCGTGCTTCAGGCTGCAGATTTCGTTGTCCATCACTGCCGCAAGGCTGGACTCAGGTGTAATCTGGTGTGGCGTCAACACGACGTTGGATTCATCAAGTGCAGCAACGATGTCATCCAGGCGCGAGAAGGCGACGGTGTCCGGATCCAGATAGATAACTTTGGCGGTATCCGGCAACGCAAGCAGTCGTGACAACGTGAATGGCTTGATGGCAGTGGCAAGCTCAACGATGGTGTGGCAGAACGCCCAGGCTTTCCAGTGTGGAATATTCAATTCGCTGAGAGGAATGACCTCGTCGAAAGGCTCGCTGCTCAGGTCAATATTGTCACGCAACTCATCAGCCAGAGCCAAATGCAGGCGCCATTCTGGATGGTGCTCACGCAGCGAATTGAACAACATCCTCACTTTCGGAATGTAGTTGAATGCTGCGCTGGTGAAAACGTGCACTTGAGTCATTTCCAATACTCCTAAACCGAATAAATTCTTTTATGAAACATTACCAGCTCACTCAGAACTGACGGCACGTCGAAGTTCTTGAGTATGAGCGCTTTTTGATAGCTGGCAAGACGTTCTGCGGGTGCCCCTAGATCAAAACTGGCTACGGGCAATTTCATTTCCATCAACTCTTGGACGACGTAAGAGAACGTTTCTGGCCAAATGGACGGGAACAGCATGACATTCACGCCCGAGGATTCGATCAATTTTGCCAGATCGTCATGCTTGTAGTGGCCGGTTTGTGTAACCACCGACGCATCACACTGCGTCTCGATCGAACCGATGATGACAATCTTGATGTCAAGCTGCTGACTCATGATCTCTTCAGACAAACGCTGGACAATCTGAGCCCCTTTATGGAGCCCGATCTGCCCCACCACCCCGATTCTGAGTTCGGAGGTCTGGGAAGGTTTCACTGCGCCAAAATCGATGTATTCAACCACATGCGGCTTGACCACGGCGCGCGACAAATCAATAGATGGATAAGCCTTGCACAGCAGTTCCAGCGTGTTGGTGGAGAAGGTACGCACCTCATCCGCAACACTGAGGACAGTTCCCCACAGCGCTCGCCATTGATGCATATCTCGAGCACTGAACAGCGAAGTAAAACCGTTGTGGTTATTCAACAAGCACGACTGGCACTTGCTAAGGTCGGGAATACCACAATACTTGTTGGTGTCATCGATCAGGAAGTGTGAAGGACACACCATGAAAAAATCGTGGACCAGCAACAGCAACTTTGAATTGAGCTCTTTTTTCAGTTCAATAATAAGTTGAGGGATCTCTTCCGAGCGTGCAAATGAAACGCCCGTATTGTAGACGATCTCGTCAATCTTCAGCGACTTGCACAGCTCGATCAGAAACTCGTAGCCGGGAATCGACAATGTCTCACTCGTCGCGCCTTTCCTGACCATGAGGACATAAGACAATGTGGCAATATGGAAGCTGAAAATATAAACAACTTTCCCTTCCTGAATTTTTTCTGCGACCAGGCGTTCGCGATAATGGTTGGCACCACCACCCAGATCATGATCAATAATCAGGACCGAGGATTGCGAGCCCGTAACACCCAACTGATCGCGTGCGTTCGACACATCATTTAACGAACCCGAAGGACGGTTACGAGTATATCGCTGGATTTTCTCGACCAACAATTTAAACTTCAACTGCCTGATCAACGACAATCCACGCTTGAAAAACGCCCAAAACTGCTTCGCCAATGGCAACGCATTGGCTGACGTTTTCTCTAAAGAAATTAGTGAGGAAACCGAGACAGGAAGCTCTACCGAAGCACCATCGGCAAACTCAATCAAAAGAAATAAGTTATCACCATTTTCGGCATCGGCTTTACAACTACCGTACATAACAAAACCGGAATGCAAGGCATTTTGCTTGCCGGAAAAATGAGAGGAGACATCTTCCCTCGGATTCCCGTAGCTAGCCGGAATTGCTTGAAAAGAGCCATTTTTGGTCTTGACCGCCAGTTTAACGCCTACGATCACCTTCTCTTCGTGAAAAGCCCAGCCAAATCCAAAATAAGTCTGGTTCCGCAGTACTAACGAATCAACGGACCAATGTAGCTTTTCCACTATCAATTCCCTTCACTTTTTTTAATAGCATCGAGCTCAGCCAAACGAGAAATTGCCAATTCCTCCGCAAAAGCCTTGGCATCTTCTGTAAGTTGTAGCCTTTCCCTTAAAGCTTGATTCTCTGCATAGAGCCCAACAATCTGATCCTGCTTTTCAGTATTCTCCTTGAGTGCATTGAGTTCATCCAATCGAGAAATGGCCAACGATTCAGCATAAGCCTTGGCATTTTCTGTCAGTTGCAACTTCTCTGTCAGTGCACGAAGCTCTTCACCAAGTTTTTTGGACTGCTCTACACTTTTTACATTGAGTGCATCAAGCTCGCCCAAGCGGGAAACGGCCAGAGCGTCAGATTCGTCTTTCGCGCTTTCAATCAGACTCAACTGCTTTCTCAGATCATCATTTACCGTGCTAAGGAAATGGATTCTATCCATTGAGCTGACGTTGGCGTTTAATGCATCCAGCTGAGCCAAGCGGGAGATCGCCAAAGATTCTGCGTAGCTCTTGGCGTCTTCCGTAAGCTTTAACTGATCCTGAACCTTTTGAATTTCAGAACATAGGCTGTTTATCTCATCCAGGCGTCCGAACGCCAGATTCTCAGCGTACTTCTTAGCCGTCAGCGTTTCGTTGAGGCGAGCGTGGAGAGAGACCTTTTCAGCGCTGCACTCTTGTAATTCCAGCGAAACTCTGTTGAATGCACTACGCAATGCATTTCGTGCAACTTCGTCCAACGCCGACAGAATAAAACCTTCGGAAGCTACAGATGTCTTCGATGAAATATTCAATGCCGAAGCACACTGAACGGCACCGTCGATGATTTCTACAGAATCATTCAACGAGAACATAAAAGGCTGATCGATATTGCCAACAAACTCCAACATATCAGAGTTCAAACACTCAAACGCGAGCTTGACTCCCTGTTTCCACATGCTGATCGCTTGTTCACGCTCACTAGCATTCCAGTGAATCATACCGGCATGATAGGCCGCACTGACCTGCTTTGTTCCAAGTGTCGGCGTAATACTGGAAATCTGGCTATTCACAACACTTTTGTAATATTGCAGCGCTCGCTGTTGAAAATTCGCTCGGTGGCAAAATCGAGCTTGAAGATAATTTAACGAAACACACCACCTGCGAACATGTGGATTATCCGACTGATCATTTTTCAGATATACATCAACCGCGTTACTCCAATCCAACAGGTCTACTGCTGAATCCGCCTCAAAGTATCTCCACCCAAGAATTGCCAATGCTGCACCTTGGTCCGCGCTGGCATCACTCGAACATGAGAGTATCTGTTCCGATAATTTGAACAGTTGCTCAGCATTCTTTATCCTCCATGGAATTTCCACCACGGAATGGACAATCCACGGATTTTCGTAATACCGAGCGAAATCAACAAGGTGAGTCTTGCCATTAAATTTCGGCAAGTTTCTCTCTTCATACGGCGCAGAATACTTTACAAGGGGACTTCTGAAAAACGAGAGAATCCAGTTACTCTCAGCTGTCTGCGCCTCAAGTGCAGCAATGCTCAGACTTGATTCAAAAAGCAGCCCCTTGGCCTCAAGAGCTGATTTATTCTCGGGGGAAATATCCCCGTCAGCACACGAATCGTTCGAACACCGAACCAGAAGACGACCACCAGGCCGTAGCTTCTCCGCTGCAAGAGCAGTGAGAAACGTAAGTCCTGCCGAATCCACAACAGCATCGATGCAAACGATCGTATCGATGTCACGACTTGATTCGGGAACAACGCCTTTTAGAGCAACTGTATCAATGGCGCCATCGGTCAATACCGAGAGAGGGATCTCACTGAATACGAAGTTTCGTGCAATCGAGTGGTTTTTAAACAAACGCAGACTTGCATTCGAACCTAAAAACAGAACGTCTGACAGAGGCGAAAAATACTTCGTTGCCAATTCCTTATAGGCTTCGATATCCAGCAGAGACTTAGGAACGCCACTGTCACGCAGGTTCACAAAAGTGCTCAATGGATTGGCAAGCAATTTGTGAGCGAATACCGATTTGTATGCCTCGGGATTCTCCATGGCACGGTGAGCCATGTGGACGATATCCTCTCCGGCCCACATTGCGAACAACCCGCCCAACTGCTCCAACGTGCCCTCAATCTTCCAGGTATTGGAAGGCAGGGCGATAAATGGAGTGTTCGCGAGTAAAGCCAGATAGACGGCGTGGTGGCGACCTGTAATAACAAGCTTCGCTGCGCGAAACTTTCTTAAAGTATCCCGCCAGTCATTTACACTGTTTTCATATTCAAGCGGAAAGTAAACACAATCAGCAGAAAATTCGGCGTTGGCTCCTTCCAGAACCTGCCTTACATCCTCTCGAGACAAATGACAGTCGGTGATAATGACCTTGTCACGATAGTTTTCGTCAACACCTGGGTTGAACCGTGCTCCAACAATCGAATCGGATACAATTCGCGAGTCAATGCCCAGGCTAGACAAGTATCTGAATGAGTTCACCTCTCTGACGGTCAAGTCATCAAGCTTTGCCAGGACATCGAGATAAACAGGTACATCCTGCAAGACCGCATTCACCAAAACGGTGCGCTTGCCCAGCTCTTGAGCATAGGCGAGGATGGCAAGCAAATGAAGGCCTGATCCGTGATGGATCGTGCCTTCACCATTGACCACCACAGCATCAACTGCAGAAATTTCTGCAGCCAGGGCACCATTTGCAAGAAAATCACGGGTTGATTTTTCGTCACCCTGCCACAAATCATGAAACTCATTGACGAAGTGTCGATATTCGACCACTGCCCCCACTTCCGAGAGCATTCTGTCGTGAGCATCCGACACGGCAAGGCAACCTATATGGTGATAGCTGCTGGTGTCATTGAAGATGGCAACTTTCATGCTGAATGCTCTATAAGTTTTTGTTCAAAACCCAAATCGCAAATACCGCCAACAACATGTTCTTGCTGTTTGATTGCCACAGTAAAGAAGGCAGCTTCGTCCATCCAATGCAATATTTGCTGCGACCCATAATACATATCATGCTCACGAGTCACCGTCGCCTGTACCTCGTAGAGGTTTGCACCAAGCGTGCAGGCAGCATTAAACTCCACCGCAAACTCCGTACCTGCGCTGAAGTTCTTCAACCAAATAATTTCAGACGCGTCAGCATTCTTCAGTGATGCGCGCATATCATGATTCAATGTGCCCCATGAAGTAATCTTGACGCCTTCCTTGTTTCGAATACGAAATGCAACGTTGACATTATTCAGATCAACGTTCGCCCGCAGCGAGACCTTGATCGTGAGGCGCTCGCCAATATAAAAATGCGAGACCTCAACACCTTTGGAATCGAGGATTTTCACACCCAGAATTTCAGCTTCGAGATCACCAAAAGACTTGATCTTGTTATGTTTCTCCGGAAGTTCAACGCCTTTGACCTTTGCCTCTTTAACCGCCGCTGTAGTGGCTGCCGCATTGGCCGTCAGCTTTGCACCGTACTCAAGAAAGCTCTGGCGTTCGTCCTCATGAAGCATCCGACGATACTCCAGAACGACGTCAGATGATTTACCCCACATCTTCCTCACCCCCTTGTGCAGAAGCAAAGCTCGGTGAGTCAGGGTGCGAACGCTTTCCTGATCGTGGGAAACAAAAAGTAGCGTGGTGCCATCAGAAATCAGCTTTTCAATCTGCTGGAAGCAGCGCTTTTGAAACAGCGCATCGCCAACCGCGAGCGCCTCGTCAACGATAAGGATGTCTGGAGTGACCTGGACCTGTACGGCAAACGCCAAACGAACCAGCATCCCGCTCGAATATGTTTTAACCGGCTGGTTAAGGTGATCACCGATATCTGCGAAAGCAGCGATTGCGTCAAAACGGTCTTCGATTTCTTTCTGGGTCAGGCCGAGGATCGTGCCATTCAGAAAAATATTCTCACGGCCTGTAAAATCTGGATTGAACCCCGAGCCAAGTTCAAGCAACGCAGCAATCCTGCCAAATGTCTGCACGCTGCCGGTGGTCGGGTTCAGTGTGCCGCAAATCATTTGCAAAAGCGTTGATTTGCCCGAACCGTTTCGGCCGAGAATACCAATCGACTCTCCTCGCTTGACCTCAAACGAAAGATCGCGAAGCGCCCAAAATTCTTTGTAATACTGCTTTCTCACTGGAGAAAGCATTTGCAGCAAGCGGTCGCTGGGCTTGTCGTAAATGTGATAGCACTTGCTCAGGTTCTCAACTTTGATCGAGATATCAGAGGACATCGGCAAACCCCTTTCTTGTTTTTTGGAACCAGGCGAAACCCAGCCAGCATACGACGACGGAGACCGCCATGCAGATTGAGTAGAGTCCCCAATCAATACCTTGCCCAAAAAATAATACGCCTCGCGCCAACTCAATCACTGGGGTCAGAGGGTTCATGAAAAGCAGGCCGCGGAATTCTTCGGGAATGGCCGTTGCCGGATAGAAGATCGGCGACAAAAACATCAGCGTCGTTGTAATAATACCGATCAGTTGCGATATATCACGCAGAAAAACCCCGGACGCAGCGAGCAACCAGGAAAACCCCATCACAAACAATATGAGCGGCAAAAAAACCAGAGGAATAAGAAATACGGTCAAATGAGGAATACCAAAAAGCAAGGCATAGGCTGCAATCCAGACACTTAAACTGATCAGCGCATGAAACAGAGCCGCCCCCATACTGACCCAAGGCAGAATCTCAAGAGGAAAAATAACTTTCTTTACATAATTTATATTACTTGTAATCAATAACGGTGATTTATTGATACATTCAGCAAAAAAGTTATAAACCAGCAGACCGGCAAACAGTACCAGGGCGAACTCGACTTTAGAGTCACCTCCTCCACCCCAGCGCGCCTTGAAAATAACACTGAACACCAGTGTATACACACTCAACATAAATACTGGGATCAGGAATGACCACAGGATACCCATCATGGAGCCGCGATAACGCCCAACAATTTCGCGTTTGACCAAAGCCTTGATAAGTCCGCGATTTTTCCAGAAACTACTGACCATATTCAGGGGCGAAATTGAAAACTTTTCCATTACCAGCACACCTCAGCATCGCTCGGGAGATTTCCTGCACCATCTGAAACGATGCGTAACTGCCTAACGTTAGTTCCCACAATGATCGACTCGCAAGCCCCAAAATGTTCTGCTACACCGTTCATAAAAATCACAGAATCATCCACTTGACCAAACTTCATTTTAAATCCATCTCATTGATTAGAGAAAAGCGAATGATTAGTTAGTCATGTGCAAAACAACACTTCCATGACAACTTCCAAAAACCACTCCACTTTAACTCCACCACATTAATCCTTTAAGTAAGATTGGTAATGCACCCCAAGAGGAAATATTTCGACTCAAAACTCAACGGGATCCACTACTCTCAAGCACAAAAACAAATATAAAAATACCCCCCATTATACATCACAACAAAAAAAAGATACAGCCCCAGTAATTATTGCTAACACCTGCAACCTAACAACATTCCAACCGCACTTCCAAAGCTCCATATCAATAATAATTTATTGTTGCTTCTCAAGAAACTTTAGTGCAGTCCTCTTTAACTCCACCTCTGGAGAATAAGGCGCAGACCAACCGAGAGCCGTCTTTGTTGCCGTAATGTCAACCTGCAAAGAACCACAAACTCGCTGTATGACAGAGTGCATTCCACACAATCTCAAAACCGCCCTGAGCACCACTTCGGGAAAAGGTATCAGCAACGCCTTGCCACCGATTGTCTCTCGCAGGCAACGCAACAGTTCGCTAGTGGACAAATCTCTGCCATCGCTGACCAGGAAGGTCTGATTCCTGGCACCAACGTGATCAACACAGGTGACAATCAGATCCACCAGATTACTGATACCCACCAAACTTCTACGATTATTGATTGCGCCCATCGGCAACGGCAACCGCCTCGTCAGCACGCTCATCATCCGGTAGAAATTTGCCTTTACACCCGGCCCATAGACAAGCGGAGGCCTGATAATGACAACCTCCATCCCGGTCTCTTTACCGATACTCTTCAGCGCCTCTTCCGCCTCGAACTTTGAAATGCCGTACGCATCAAGAGGCGCCGGGATGTCATCGGCCTTGAACGGATGACCTGGCAGCGTCACCTCACCGTTAACCTTGATCGAACTGATAAATATGAAGCGTCTGACCCCTGATTGCGCCGCTTTTCGCGCCAGTTTCACAGTACCGTCGACGTTTACTTTTCTAAAGGCTGCGAGCGCATCTGGTGCTGCCTCTTTCATGACATGCACGCGCGCGGCCGCGTGAATCACCGCATCTATATTCTCGAACTCGGGCAGCTCATTCGAACTGGCAAGATCGAACATTACCGTGGGGCACAATCCCGACAAACACGATGCCCTTCTGACGACAGCTACCGGGGTCAGCACTTGATCAAGCAATAATCGGAGAACGACCGCCTCGCCGACAAAACCGGTAGCACCTGTAACCAATACTCTTCGGGAAGTCATCTTGCCTTCCCTCCTAACAGAGAAGTTAACCAACAGGTAAAGAAAAACAACACTTTGTCACGCAATCGTCGCCGGCAACTTGCAGCACTCAGTGATAGTTTGAGTAACTGCCAACGCCCCAGCTTCGACCAGCGCCGAACAAAAGGATCCGAATCCAGCCCCACCAACCGCACAATCAATCGCACCTGATCAAACCACCAACCATCATGGATCGTTTTGTATCGAGCAATCAGATTGGAAATTCCGGTATTCGCGCCCACCTGATTGTGCTCGTGCTGCCGATATCGCATAGAAGGCAAAGGATCTATGAACCAGCGATATCCATGGCTACGCGCAAAGGCGTAACAGAACCAGTCATGCAAAGTGACACCCTGCAGCGAATGCCAGTTGGCCAGCATTGATTGTTTCAGGTGTTGCGCCAATGCGCGACTGAATACATAGGTACAACCTGGACCTGCCGCCTCGAATATATGATCCCAGGCAACCTGAGGCTGCGCCTTATTCAAAACAACAGTTCGCCCATCCGACCAAAAGGCCGTGACATTGCTCGAATAAGCGGAGTATTCGCCGGTTGCAAGAATATCGGTGGCGCGCTTCAGTTTTTCAGGAAGCCAAATATCGTCCTGATCGGAAAACCCGACGAAATCAAACGCAGTCAGATCGACATCACGAACCAAGCGATAGAAATTACATGCAGCGCCGCCATACCGATCACCGGTAGGCAGCACTGTCACACAATCATGTCGGGCGGCAAGATCTGCACACCAGGCTTCAGTACCATCCGTTGAGGGGTCGATACTGATAAAGAGGTTGAGCTCCACCCCTTGCTGGCAAAGAATCGAAGCGACCTGCTCTTCGATCCATGCCATGCCATTGTACGCAGCAAGCAAAATTGCAACTTTAATGGGTCTCACCGCTATACCAGCCCTGAATTACCCCTAAAGAAGGGCGCACTGAATTTTCACGAGCAAATTCAGATATGACCTGTCTCCAACAGTTGCTGCAGATATTGCCCGTAACCGGTTTTCTTCAAGCGCCCTGCCTGTTGCGCGAGCTGGACAGCATCAATCCAGCCATTGTTGTAGGCGATTTCTTCCAGGCATGCGACCTTGAAACCTTGCCGATGCTCGATCGTATGCACAAAGTGACTGGCCTCAAGCAGCGACTCGTGAGTCCCTGTATCCAACCATGCGAAACCGCGACCAAGAAGCTCAACCTTCAAGGAATTCTGGCTCAAATAGGCCCGATTTACGTCGGTGATTTCAAGCTCACCACGCGGAGAAGGCTTGATTCCCTTGGCAATCTCGACGACCTTGTTGTCATAGAAATACAAACCGGTAACCGCATAGCTCGATTTGGGCTTGGCCGGTTTCTCTTCAATGCTCAGCGCCCGACCTTGCGCATCAAACTCCACGACACCGAAGCGCTCGGGATCAGAAACATGATATCCAAACACTGTGGCCCCCTCCTGCTGAGAGCAGGCTGAGCGCAGATTGTCGGAGAAATGCTGACCATGAAAAATATTGTCGCCCAGAATCAGGCAGCACGGATCATCACCGATGAACTCTTCACCAATGATGAACGCCTGAGCAAGACCATCGGGGCTTGGCTGCTCTGCGTAAGTCAGCTTGATGCCGTATAGACTTCCGTCTCCCAGCAACTTGCGGAAGCTTGGCAAATCATCGGGCGTGGAAATGATCAGGATTTCACGCATGCCGGCCAGCATCAGCACCGACAAAGGATAAAAGATCATCGGCTTGTCGTAGATGGGCAGCATCTGCTTGGAAACGCCGAGCGTCAGTGGATGCAGGCGTGTGCCGGAACCGCCGGCGAGAATGATGCCTTTACGATTTGTCGTGATCATTTATTCAGAACTTCCATAATCATTCGGGTTACACCACTTTGCCAATCCGGCAAGTGTAGAGAAAAGTTGTCGCGCAGTTTCTGAGTGTCCAGTCGGGAATTCAGAGGGCGGCGCGCAGGAGTCGGGTAGGCGGTGGTATCTATTGGATTGATTGCCTTGACGGCAAGCTCCTCACCGTTAGCCTTGGCAAGGTCAATCACATGACAGGCATATCCGTGCCATGAGATTTCGCCGGCAGCGGCCAAATGATAGAGACCTGCCAACTCAGGGCGGAGCAGAACCCGCTGAATAGCCAATGCTGTCACGTCAGCAATCAGGTCAGCACCTGTTGGAGCACCGATCTGGTCGGCGATGACACCAAGTGTCTCGCGATCCTTGGCCAGACGCAGCATGGTCTTGGCGAAATTATTGCCACGCGCTGCATAGACCCAACTTGTACGGAAAATCAGGTGCCTGCAACCCGAGGCGACGATCGCCTGTTCGCCTGCCAGCTTGCTGGCGCCATAGTGATTGACCGGCGATACCGCGTCGGTCTCCCGCCAGGCAGCCAATCCTTCTCCACTGAACACATAGTCGGTGGAATAGTGAATCAGCCACGCGTTCAAAGACGCAGCTTCCTGCGCCATAACCTTCGTGGCGAGACCGTTCACGCGATCAGCCAACTCGATTTCGGACTCGGCCTTATCAACGGCAGTGTAAGCCGCCGCATTGACAATGATGTCGGGCTTGACCTGACGAATCGTATTACGCAGCGCGTCAAGGTCAGACAGATCACCAGTCAGACCGCCAGCCGGGTGGCGATCCAGAGCAACCAGTTCGCCCAGAGGAGCCAGGGAGCGTTGCAGCTCCCAGCCTACCTGGCCGTTTTTTCCAAGTAGAAGGATTTTCATGCTTTTTTTGAACGGTCTGCGTAGTTTTGATCGATCCACTGTTGATAGCTGCCGCTCTTCACGTGAGCAACCCACTCAGTGTTCTGCAAATACCACTCGACAGTCTTGCGAATACCGGTTTCGAAGGTTTCTTCCGGCGTCCAGCCAAGCTCACGTTGAATCTTGCTTGCATCGATCGCGTAGCGCTGGTCATGGCCAGGGCGATCCTGCACATAAGCAATCAGACTTGCGTGCGGGCGATGCGCGGAATCAGGACGAAGCTCGTCAAGCAGCGCGCAAAGAGTATGGACAACCTCAATGTTCTGCTTCTCGTTGTGACCACCAATATTGTAGGTCTCGCCAATGACACCTTCAGTTACAACCTTGTACAGCGCACGCGCATGGTCTTCGACATACAACCAATCGCGAACCTGATTGCCTTTGCCATAGACCGGCAATGGCTTGCCTTCCAGTGCATTGAGAATGATCAACGGGATCAACTTCTCGGGAAAGTGGCAAGGGCCGTAATTGTTCGAGCAGTTTGTCACCAGTGTCGGCAAGCCGTAGGTGCGAGCCCATGCGCGAACCAGGTGATCGGAACTGGCCTTGCTGGCCGAGTACGGGGAACTAGGCTGATAAGGTGTAGTTTCAGTGAACAGATCTTCCGGACCTTCCAGATCACCATAAACTTCGTCAGTCGAAATGTGATGGAAACGGAAGCTGGCTTTACGCGCATCATCCAGTGCAGCCCAATAATGGCGAGCCGCCTCAAGCAATGTGTAAGTGCCGATGATGTTGGTCTGGATGAACTCGGAAGGCCCGGAAATAGAGCGATCAACATGAGATTCTGCGGCCAGATGCATAATCGCATCGGGTTGATGCTCACGCAGAACACGATCAATCTGATCACGATCACAAATATCAACACGCTCAAAAGCGTATCGCGAGTCATGACTGACCTCAGCCAAAGACTCCAGGTTACCGGCGTAGGTCAGCTTATCAACGTTAACGACAGAGTCGGTGGTGTTGGAGATGATGTGACGGATGACTGCCGAGCCGATGAACCCGGCGCCGCCGGTAACTAGAATTTTCACGCGAAAGCATACCCTTGAGCTGCGGACAGGCCATATAAGGGCGCTGTCTAATCCATGAATGCGGAAGCCACCAACCTCAGGGCTTCCGTCAGAGTCAGTCTGAATCGACGTGGAAATAGACCACTATCGAACAAGGGTTGCATTTTACAGCTTAATGAACGTTTTACTAATGGATATGGACAAGCGACGACCCAAATTTGATAGGCGCGCTGCAACCATCAAACTCAGACAAGGCGCTTTCGTGCAGCTCTGGACGAACGCCCCAGAAACCACCCAAGGATCGGACCAATCAGCATGCCAACGAGCAATGCGCACACCACCACCAACGATAGTGGAAGTTGTGGCCCAGCCAAACCGAGAAACATCAACGAGGTGGATTGCTGATTCTCGAGCACGAACGCCAGAATCACCAACACCAACAATAAAATGAAAACGCCAAGAAGCATGCGCTTGAGGTTACGCATGAGTGACTCCTTGAGAAATAGCGACTGTCAAACCCCCTCCTCCTCTTCCTCGTTTACCCGATCACGCAATTCCTTGCCCGGCTTGAAATGCGGAACAAACTTGCCGTCAAGGCTGACCGACTGACCGGTCTTCGGATTGCGACCGACGCGCGGCGCACGGTAGTGCAGAGAGAAGCTGCCAAACCCACGGATCTCGATGCGATCGCCGGTAGCCAGGCACTGGGACATTTGTTCAAGCATGGTCTTGATGGCCAGCTCCACATCCTTGGATGAGAGTAGCCCTTGATGGGTGACAATTCGTTCGATCAACTCCGACTTCGTCATATTTTTCCCTTCTTTTTCAAGCAGCTAGATCAGCGCTTGAAAGGTTTTAGCACGCCCGGAAGATTTTGAACAGCCCAGGGATTGACATATCTTCCTTGGCGCCGAAACACCTGTTTTCAGTGCACAAAAGCACAAACCGAAGCCGCGCACATTCAACGGCACATGACCAGCATGGTTCGAGTGACGTAGCCTGCGGGATTGAAGCCAAACGGATATTCATCTTCATCCCTGGCCTGGTCAGATCGGGTGATTACCCTGTAACCCGCCCCCTTACACTCCTTCGCCGCGCGTCTTTGGCACTTCTCCCACCCCGAACCCAGACCAGAGCAGTCGATCTCGATACCGCTGACGCCGCGCACGGCATGCGTTTTGGCACTTGTGGTACATCCAGCCAAAACCAACACTGCAATCAACACAATAAACCTGTTCATCCACTTCCTTATGCCAGGCAACGCCCGACTACCGCACGAGTAATACCCAGCTTAGTCGCGAATAGGCGATTGATCCGATTAAAGAAACAGACAACTCGCTGAAGAGATTGGTTTCACCACAGCCCCGACATACGCAAACCGCGGCACACCTCATCAAATCGCGGGCACAAAAAAGGGCGACCGAAGTCGCCCTTTTTCATGATCAAGCAGAACTTAGTTCTGTTTGGCCATTGCTTGACGCAGCAGTGCCGCCATAGTGGTGTCAGCTGCTTCACCTTCCGGAGCTGCTTTCAGGCTCTGGATGGCTTCTTTCTCTTCAGCATCGTCTTTCGACTTGATCGAGAGCTGGATTACGCGGCTCTTGCGATCAACGCTGATGATCTTGGCTTCAACTTCCTGGCCTTCTTTCAGAACGTTGCGCGCGTCTTCAACGCGGTCACGGCTGATTTCGGAGGCTTTCAGGGTCGCTTCGATGTCGTCAGCCAGAACGATGATGGCGCCTTTGGCGTCAACTTCTTTCACGGTGCCAGTAACGATAGCGCCTTTGTCGTTAACCGAGACGTACTCGGAGAACGGATCGCTTTCCAGTTGCTTGATGCCCAGGGAGATGCGCTCGCGCTCTGGGTCAACCGACAGGATGACGGTGTCCAGTTCGTCGCCCTTCTTGAAACGACGTACGGCTTCTTCGCCCACTTCGTTCCAGGAGATGTCGGACAGGTGAACCAGACCGTCGATGCCGCCGTCCAGACCAATGAAGATACCGAAATCGGTGATCGACTTGATGGTGCCGGAGATCTTGTCGCCCTTGTTGAACTGGCCAGAGAAGTCTTCCCATGGGTTCGACTTGCACTGCTTGATGCCCAGGGAGATACGACGACGCTCTTCGTCGATGTCCAGAACCATGACTTCCACTTCGTCGCCGACTTGTACGACTTTCGAAGGGTGGATGTTCTTGTTGGTCCAGTCCATTTCCGAAACGTGTACCAGACCTTCAACGCCTTCTTCCAGCTCAGCGAAGCAGCCGTAGTCGGTCAGGTTGGTTACACGAGCGGTAACGCGAGTGCTTTCTGGGTAACGGGCTTTGATAGCAACCCATGGATCTTCGCCCAGTTGCTTCAGGCCCAGGGAAACACGGTTGCGCTCGCGATCGTATTTCAGAACCTTGACGTCGATTTCGTCACCAACGTTGACGATCTCGGAAGGATGCTTGATGCGCTTCCAGGCCATGTCGGTGATGTGCAGCAGGCCGTCCACGCCACCCAGATCGACGAATGCGCCGTAATCGGTGAGGTTTTTGACGATACCTTTGACTTGCTGGCCTTCCTGCAGGGATTCCAGCAGAGCTTCACGCTCGGCGGAGTTCTCGGCTTCCAGGACGCTGCGACGGGAAACGACAACGTTGTTGCGCTTCTGGTCCAGCTTGATGACCTTGAATTCCAGCTCTTTGCCTTCCAGGTGCGTGGTGTCGCGCACTGGACGGACGTCAACCAGGGAACCTGGCAGGAACGCACGGATGCCGTTAACGTCGACAGTGAAGCCGCCTTTAACCTTACCGTTGATAACGCCCTTGACCACTTCCTCGGCTGCGAAGGCTGCTTCCAGAACGATCCAGCATTCAGCGCGCTTGGCTTTTTCACGGGACAGCTTGGTTTCACCGAAACCGTCTTCAACCGAATCCAGAGCTACGTGAACTTCGTCACCGACATTGATAGTCAGGTCACCAGCATCGTTGTAGAACTGTTCCAGCGGGATGAGTGCTTCAGACTTCAGGCCAGCGTGAACGGTTACCCAGCGAGCCTGGTAATCGATATCAACGATAACACCGGTGATGATGGAGCCTGCCTGAAGGTTCAGGGTCTTTAGGCTTTCTTCAAAGAGTTCCGCAAAGCTTTCGCTCATTTTAATTCCTGTAGATGAGGGCGAAGAATACGCCCATCTCCACACCCCAGACGGTGTGGGTTAGTTTCATTTAAAAGAAGCGCTGCAGGACTATGACTGGTCCCCTGCGGCCTTCTTGGTCACCCGGCGATATCGCGAATGGCGATCTCGCTCATGATGCGTTCAAGCACCTGATCGATGGACAACTCCGTGGAATCCAGCTGTATCGCATCAGCCGCCGGCTTGAGCGGGGCTACTGCGCGCTGGGTATCACGCTCGTCGCGTGCACGGATCTCATCTAGCAGACTCGACAGACTAACATCCTCGCCTTTGCCCTTCAACTGCAAATATCGGCGACGCGCCCGCTCCTCGGCACTGGCAGTCAGAAAAATCTTCAACGGCGCATCGGGAAACACCACTGTGCCCATGTCGCGACCATCAGCCACCAGACCCGGCGCTTCCTGGAAGGCGCGCTGACGCTGCAGCAGCGCCTCGCGCACTGCCGGCAGCGCAGCCACCTGGGACGCTCCCGCACCAACACTTTCGGTACGGATCACATCGCTGACTTCATCGCCCTCAAGAATGATGCGCTGCAGCTGACCTTCGGTCGCCGCAATGAACTGCACATCCAGATGAGCGGCCAGTTTCTTCAGCAGCTCTTCATTGGTCAGGTCGACACCATGGTTGTGCGCAGCGAACGCCAGCAGGCGATACAGCGCACCGGAATCCAGCAGATTCCAGCCCAGACGCTTGGCCAGAATCCCGGCGACCGTGCCTTTGCCCGAACCGCTTGGCCCATCGATGGTGATGACCGGTGCAATGTTTTTCACGACTGAGCCTCTTGAGCCACACGAATGCCGACCTGCGCGCACAGCGCGAGGAAGTTCGGGAACGACGTCGCAACGTTGGCGCAATCATGGATGCGGATCGGCGCAGTGGCACGCAGCGAGGCAACGCTGAACGCCATGGCGATACGGTGATCACCGTGACCATGCACTTCACCACCACCGATCTGACCGCCGTCGATAATGATGCCGTCCGGGGTCGGCTGGCACTTGACGCCCAGCGCCAGCAGGCCGTCCGCCATGACTTGAATGCGATCCGATTCCTTGACGCGCAGCTCTTCGGCGCCGGTCAGTACAGTGCGACCCTCGGCACACGCCGCCGCCACGAACAGCACCGGGAACTCGTCGATGGCCAGTGGCACCAGCGCCTCCGGAATCTCGATACCTTTCAGTTTAGCTGCCCGCACGCGCAAGTCGGCTACGGGTTCGCCACCGACTTCACGCTGGTTTTCCAGAGTGATATCGGCGCCCATCAGGCGCAGGATGTCGATGACACCGGTACGGGTCGGGTTGATGCCCACGTGCTCCAGCACCAGCTCCGAACCTTCAGCGATCGAGGCCGCCACCAGGAAGAACGCCGACGACGAGATGTCGCCCGGTACTTCAATGTGGGTCGCGGTCAGCTTGCCGCCGGATTCGACCGACGCGGTAGCGCCATCGACGCTCACCGGGTAGCCGAAACCACGCAGCATGCGTTCGGTGTGGTCACGGGTCGGCGCCGGCTCGGTCACGGTGGTCTTGCCTTCCGCGTACAGACCCGCCAGCAGCAGGCAGGACTTCACCTGAGCACTGGCCATCGGCATGGTGTAGGTCAGACCCTTGAGCTTGTGCCCGCCACGAATGGTCATCGGCGGACGACCTTCGGCAGCCGTTTCGATCACGGCGCCCATTTCCCGCAGCGGATTGGCCACGCGATTCATCGGACGCTTGGACAGCGACGCATCGCCGGTCAGGGTGCTGTCGAAGTTCTGCGCCGCCAGCAGGCCGGACAGCAGACGCATCGAAGTGCCGGAGTTGCCCAGATAGATCGGGCCCGGCGCCGGCTTCAAGCCATGCAGACCGACACCATGAATGGTCACACGACCGTGGTGCGGGCCTTCGATGACCACGCCCATGTCGCGAAATGCCTGCAAGGTCGCCAGGGCATCTTCGCCCTCCAGGAAACCTTCAACCTCGGTCACGCCTTCGGCCAGCGAGCCGAGCATGATCGAACGGTGGGAAATCGATTTGTCACCTGGTACGCGAATCCGACCGGACAGGCGGCCACCAGGTTGAGCCAGGAAAATCAGATCGTTGGAATTCATAGCGTCCACATAGGCCCTGCGGGCCAGGATTTTACTGAAATGCTCGCGGGCAACCCGGGCGCGCGTGAAGACGCCCAACAATTGGTGCCCATCCCCTGCATCGACCGCGTCGCGCAAGGCGTCGAGGTCGCTGCGAAATGTATCGAGTGTGCGCAGGACAGCCTCGCGATTGGCGAGGAAGATGTCGTGCCACATCACCGGGTCGCTTCCGGCGATTCTTGTGAAATCGCGGAAACCGCCCGCAGCGTAACGGAAGATCTCAAGGTTTTCATTGCGTTTGGCCAACGAGTCGACCAGACCAAAGGCCAGCAGGTGCGGCAGATGACTGGTCGCGGCCAACACTTCATCGTGGCGCTCGACCTGCATGTGCTCGACGTCAGCGCCCAGCTCGCGCCACAAGCGATCAACCACTGCCAGTGCGGCCGGGTCGGTTTGCTCGAGCGGCGTGAGGATCACCTTGTGCCGCCGGAACAGCTCAGAGTTGGAAGCTTCCACCCCGCTCTGCTCCGACCCGGCAATCGGATGACCCGGCACGAAACGCGCCGGCATGCCGCCGAATGCCTCGGTCGCCGCGCGCACTACATTGCCTTTGGCGCTGCCGACATCGGTCAGGATCGCCTGGCCCAGATCGACGCTCGCCAGACGGGCAAGCACTTTCTCCATCGCCAGGATCGGCACCGCCAGTTGAATCACGTCAGCGCCCTGACACGCAGCGATCAGATCGTCTTCACAGCGATCCACCACACCCAACTCGACCGCCAGCTTGCGCGATTGCGGGTCGAGATCGACCCCGACCACTTCGCGGCAGAGACCGCTTTCACGCAAGCCTTTGGCAAACGAACCACCGATCAAGCCCAGACCGACCACCACAAGGCGACCGATCATAGGTGCAGCAGATTGCAGAGCAGTGACATCACCCACGAGCCAGAACCTTGCGCAGCGCTTCGAGGAAGCGGCTGTTTTCCGCCGGCAGACCGATGGTCACCCGCAGGTGGTTCGGCATGCCGTAATTGGCCACCGGACGCACGATCACGCCTTCACGCAGCAGCCCCTGGAAAATCGGCGCAGCAACCTGACCGAGATCGACGCAGATGAAGTTGCCTTTGGACTCGATCCAGCTCAGACCCAACTCACGGAACCCTGCCTGCAACTGCTGCATGCCGGATTCGTTGAGCTGACGGCTTTGCGCCAGATACTCCTCGTCTTTCAGCGCCGCACAGGCCGCGGCCAGCGCCAGGCTGTTGACATTGAATGGCTGGCGCACACGGTTGAGCACGTCCGCCACCACCGCAGTGGACAGGCCATAACCGACGCGCAGCGCTGCCAGGCCATAGGCCTTGGAGAACGTGCGCGAGACCAGCAGGTTCGGGTACGCCGCGAGGAAGTCCAGACCGTCCGGCAGATCACTGCCTTCGGCATATTCGATGTACGCCTCGTCCAGCACCACCAGCACGTGCTCCGGCACGTCCTGCAGGAACTCATCCAGCGCTTCGGCGCCGAACCAGGTACCGGTCGGGTTGTTCGGATTGGCGATGAATACCACGCGGGTATTGGCGTCGATGGCCGCGAGCATCGCAGGCAAGTCGTGGCCCCAGTCCTTGGCCGGAACCACTTTGGCCTGCGCACCGACCGCCTGGGTCGCGATCGGGTAGACAGCGAACGCGTGCTCACTGAACACTGCGTTCAGGCCCGGCGCCAGATAGGCGCGCGCCACCAGCTCGAGAATATCGTTGGAGCCGTTGCCCAGGGTCACCTGGTTCAGCTCGACGCGGCACTGCTCGGCCAGCAGCGATTTCAGCGCAAAGCCGTTACCGTCCGGATAACGGGTCAGCTCCGCCAGTTCTTCGCGGATCGCCGCCAAGGCTTTCGGACTGGCGCCCAGCGGATTTTCGTTGCTTGCCAGTTTGACGATTTTCGCCGGATCCAGATCCAGCTCGCGCGCCAGCTCGTCCACAGGCTTGCCCGGAACGTACGGCGAAAGTTGTTGCACGCCCGGCTGTGCCAGAGCGAGGAAGTTGCCACTCATTTGCTACCGCCCCTTAGAGAACTGCTTTCGGGTAGGAACCCAGCACTTTGAGTGCTACTGCTTCCTGACTGATCTTTTCCAGTACACCTTTGATCAACGGATCACGGTGATGGCCGACAAAGTCGATGAAGAACACGTAGGTCCATTTGCCGCTGCGCGACGGACGGGTTTCGATCCGAGTCAGGTCGATGCCATTGTCGTGGAACGGCACCAGCAGCTCGTGGAGCGCGCCGGGTTTGTTGCTCATCGAGACGATGATCGAGGTCTTGTCGTCGCCGGTCGGCGGCACTTCCTGGTTACCGATCATCAGAAAGCGCGTCGAGTTGTCCGGACGGTCTTCGATCTTCTCGGCCAGGCGCGTCAGGCCATATAGCCCTGCCGCCATGTCGCCGGCAATCGCCGCCGAATTCCACTCACCCTTGACCCGCTTGGCCGCTTCGGCATTGCTCGCAACCGCCACGCGCTCGACATTCGGGTAATGCGCGTCCAGCCACTTGCGGCACTGGGCCAGCGACTGCGCGTGGGAGTAGATGCGACTGATGCTGTCGGTCTTGGTATTTTCCCCGACCAGCAAGTGATGGTGGATGCGCAACTCGACTTCGCCGCAGATCACCATGTCGTGTTCGAGGAAGCTGTCGAGGGTGTGGTTGACCGCGCCTTCGGTGGAGTTCTCCACCGGCACCACGCCAAAGTTCACCGCACCCGCCGCGACTTCACGGAACACTTCGTCGATCGCCGCCATCGGCTTGCTGATCACCGCGTGGCCGAAGTGTTTCATGGCCGCCGCCTGGGTGAAGGTGCCTTCAGGGCCGAGGTAAGCCACTTTCAGTGGCTGCTCGAGCGCCAGGCACGAGGACATGATTTCGCGGAACAACCGCGCCATCTCTTCGTTGCCCAATGGCCCCTGATTGCGCTCCATCACGCGCTTGAGCACCTGAGCTTCACGCTCGGGACGATAGAACACCGGCACTTCGCCTTCGGCCAGCGAGGCCATCTTTACTCGCGCAACTTCCTGGGCGCAGCGGGCACGTTCGCTGATCAGCTCGAGGACTTTACTGTCCAGAGCGTCGATGCGAATGCGCAGTGCCTTGAGTTCTTGCTCGGACATCAGCCGTGTTCCTTCTCGAATTCAGCCATGTACGCCACCAGCGCGTTGACGGCGTTGATGTCGACGGCGTTGTAGATGGAGGCGCGCATGCCGCCCACGGAGCGGTGGCCCTTGAGGTTGAGCAGGCCGCGTTCGTCGGCACCGGCGAGGAACGGCTTGTCCAGGCGATCATCAGCCAGACGGAACGGCACGTTCATCCACGAGCGGTCCGACTTGTTGATCGGGTTGCTGTAGAGACCGCTGGCGTCGATGAAGTCGTACAGCGTGCGCTGCTTGACGTCATTCAGCTTGGCGATCGCTTCAACGCCGCCCTGCTCTTTCAGCCACTGGAACACCAGACCGGACAAGTACCAGGCCAGGGTCGGCGGCGTGTTGTACATCGAGCCGTTATCGGCCGCGACCTTGTAGTTGAGCATGGTCGGGCACAGCGACCGCGCTTTGCCCAGCAGGTCTTCGCGGATGATGTTGACGACGATGCCGCTCGGGCCGATGTTCTTCTGCGCGCCGGCGTAGATCATGCCGAACCGCGAGATATCGACCGGACGCGAGAGGATGTCCGAAGACATGTCGGCCACCAGCGGCACGTCGCCAGTTTCCGGGATCCACTGGAATTCCAGACCGCCGATGGTTTCGTTCGGCGCGTAGTGAACGTAAGCGGCGTCTTTCGACAGGTTCCACTCGTTCTGCCCCGGAATGGCGAAATAGTCGTAAGGCTTGGCGGTGGCGGCAACGTTGACGTGGCCGTAGCGCGAGGCTTCTTCGATGGCTTTCTGCGACCAGATACCGGTGTCGACGTAGTCGGCAGAGCCGTTTTCCGGCAACAGATTCAGCGGGATCTGCGCGAATTGCTGGCTGGCGCCACCTTGCAGAAACAGCACTTTATAGTTCGACGGGATATTCAGCAGGTCACGCAGATCCTGCTCGGCCTGGGTGGCGATGGACACGAACTCATCACTGCGATGGCTCATTTCCATGACCGACAGACCCTTGCCATGCCAATCAAGGAGTTCACCCTGGGCACGTTGCAGGACAGCTTCAGGAAGCGCCGCAGGACCGGCACAGAAGTTATAGGCTCGCTTGCTCACATCCAATCTCGCTCTGACTTGGTGATACACAAAAAATCTGTAAATCGGTGATTCTGCACATCGAATCTGTACACCGACCCCATGTAGGAGCTGCCGAAGGCTGCGATCTTTTGATCTTGACTGGACAAAGCAGGATCAAAAGATCGCAGCCTCCGGCAGCTCCTACAGGGATCATGTTTCATGGCCGACAAATAACAAGGGGGCGAATTTTCATCCGCCCCCTCGCTTGTCCGCTTATTCCTGCGGCTCTTCGTCAGCTGCGGCGTCGAGTTGCTGGTCCTCGGCAACGTCGTCGATCACGACATCCCCCTCGAACTCGGCACCCTCTTCACCTTCAAGCTCTTCGCCTTCGACTTCCGACGGCTCCTGAACCCGCTCCAGACCGACCAGGGTTTCATCCTTGGCCAGTTTGATCAGGGTCACGCCCTGGGTGTTACGACCCAGGCTCGACACTTCGTCGACCCGCGTGCGCACCAGCGTGCCCTGATCGGAAATCAGCATGATTTCTTCGCCGTCGAGCACCTGAACCGCACCGACCAGACGACCGTTACGCTCGTTGCTGACCATGGCGATCACGCCCTGGCCGCCGCGCTTGTACTCAGGGAACTCGGTGATCGCGGTGCGCTTGCCATAACCACGCTCGGAAGCGGTGAGGATCTGGCTGCCTTCTTCCGGGATCAGCATCGAAATCAGCTTTTGCCCCTCCGGCAGACGCATGCCGCGTACGCCGCGAGCAGTACGGCCCATGGCACGCACATCGGACTCCTTGAAGCGCGTTACCTTGCCGCCGTCGGAGAACAGCATCACTTCACGCTCGCCATCGGTGATGGCCGCGGAGATCAGCACGTCGCCTTCGTCCAGCTCCAGCGCGATCAGACCGACGCTGCGCTGACGGCTGAAGGATTCCAGCGGGGTCTTCTTGACGGTGCCGTTGGCGGTCGCCATGAAGATGTAGTGACCTTCGGTGTATTCCTCGACCGGCAGCATGGTGGTGATGTATTCACCGTCATCCAGCGGCAGCAGGTTGACCAGCGGACGACCACGGGCGGCACGGGACGCTTCCGGAATTTCGTAAGTCTTGAGCCAGTAAACCTTGCCTTTGCTGGAGAACAGCAGCAGCGTGGTGTGGCTGTTGGCAACCAGCAGGTGAGCGATGTAGTCCTCATCCTTGACCCCAGTCGCCGACTTGCCTTTACCGCCACGACGCTGAGCCTGGTACGCAGCCAGTGGCTGGGTCTTGGCGTAGCCACCGTGGGAAATGGTCACGACGCGCTCTTCTTCCGGGATCATGTCGCCCAGGGTCAGGTCGAGGCGCGCATCGAGAATCTCGGTGCGACGCACATCGCCGTATTCGGCGCGGATCACTTCCAGTTCTTCGCGGATCACTTCCATCAGGCGCACGGCGCTGTTGAGGATGCGGATCAGCTCGCCGATCTGGTTGAGGATCTCCTGGTACTCGGCCAGCAGCTTCTCGTGCTCCAGACCGGTCAGACGGTGCAGGCGCAGTTCGAGAATGGCTTGCGCCTGCTCTGGCGACAGGAAGTACTTGCCTTCGCGCAGACCGTATTGCGGATCGAGGTTCTCCGGACGGCACGAATCGGCGCCGGCACGTTCCACCATTGCCACCACCGCCGAGGACTCCCAAGGGGTGCTGACCAGCGCTTCTTTCGCTTCCGACGGGGTCGGCGAAGCCTTGATCAGGGCGATTACCGGGTCGATGTTCGACAGGGCAACGGCCTGGCCTTCGAGGATGTGACCACGCTCGCGAGCCTTGCGCAGTTCGAATACGGTACGACGGGTAACCACTTCGCGCCGGTGACGAACGAAGGCTTCCAGCAGATCCTTGAGGTTGAGGATGCGCGGACGGCCGTCGATCAGCGCGACGATGTTGATGCCGAATACCGATTGCAGCTGAGTCTGGGCGTAGAGGTTATTGAGGATCACCTCAGGCACTTCGCCGCGACGCAGTTCGATCACGACGCGCATACCATCCTTGTCGGACTCGTCGCGCAGCTCGGTGATGCCTTCGAGCTTCTTCTCTTTTACCAGCTCGGCGATCTTCTCGATCAGACGCGCCTTGTTCAGCTGGTATGGCAGCTCGGTGATGACGATCTGCTGCCGACCACCGACCTTGTCGATGTCTTCGATGATCGAGCGCGCACGCATGTAAATGCGGCCGCGACCGGTGCGGTAGGCTTCGATGATGCCGGCACGACCGTTGATGATCGCAGCCGTCGGGAAGTCCGGACCGGGGATGTATTGCATCAGCTCATCGACGGTCAGCTCGGGGTTGTCGATGAGGGCCAGGCAACCGTCGATGACTTCACCGAGGTTGTGCGGCGGAATGTTGGTCGCCATGCCCACGGCGATACCGCTGGAACCGTTGACCAGCAGGTTCGGGATGCGCGTCGGCATCACCGCCGGGATCATTTCGGTGCCGTCGTAGTTCGGCACCCAGTCCACGGTTTCCTTGTGCAGGTCGGCCAGCAGCTCGTGCGCCAGCTTGGTCATGCGCACTTCGGTGTATCGCATGGCCGCGGCGTTGTCGCCGTCCACCGAACCGAAGTTGCCCTGACCGTCAACCAGCAGGTAGCGCAGGGAGAAAGGCTGGGCCATGCGGACGATGGTGTCGTACACCGCGGTATCACCGTGCGGGTGATACTTACCGATCACGTCACCGACAACACGGGCAGATTTCTTGTACGGCTTGTTGAAGTCGTTGCCCAGCTCGCTCATCGCGAACAGTACGCGACGGTGCACGGGCTTGAGGCCATCGCGCGCATCCGGCAGTGCACGGCCGACGATTACGCTCATCGCGTAGTCGAGGTAGGACTGTTTCAGCTCGTCTTCGATATTGACCGGGAGGATTTCTTTGGCCAGTTCGCCCATGAGAAGCCTGATTCCTTTTTCTGGTGAAACTTCGTCATATCCATATGGGATGTACGAAGCTCGTCGGGGCAGGCTGAGTGCCGTGCGCCGACTTACGACAAATCAACAAGTCGGACCGTGATTTGCGCAGTAAAGACAGCTCCGTGAAGCTGCCTCGGAAAACGCGGGATGTTATCACAAGAGCCGCCACGCACCTATCCCCCAGATGCGCATGGAGCATAGTTAGTTGACCGATGACAGGCGTAAAGGGGACGAGAGAGGCTCAGAGCTTCTTTGAATGCAGATTTGAGGTCAGGTTTTGCGATGTTTATTGACTTTTAGGGCCCCATCGCGAGCAAGCCAGCTCCCACAGGGTCAGCAGCGAGCACAAAACCTGTGGGAGCTGGCTTGCCAGCGAAGGCGTCCTTGCAGACGCCAAAGCCAATCAATGCAGGCGCTTGCGGCACATCAACTGGGCCATTTTCGCCGTATCCGGGCGCTCGACGATGCCTTTTTCAGTGACGATCGCATCGATCAGATCCGCCGGCGTCACATCAAACACCGGGTTGAACGCCTCGACGTCCGCCCCCACACGCTTGCCACCGACTTCCAGCAGTTCGGCGCCGTCACGTTCCTCGATCGGAATGTCGTCGCCGCTGGCCAGATTCATGTCGATGGTCGAACTCGGCGCCACCACCATGAAACGCACGCCGTGGTGCATGGCGTTGACCGCCAGTTGGTAGGTGCCGATCTTGTTTGCCACATCGCCATTGGCGGTGATCCGGTCAGCACCGACGATCACCCAGGTCACGCCTTTGGTCTTCATGATGTGCGCAGCGGCCGAGTCGGCATTCAGCGTCACCGGAATGCCTTCGTTCGCCAGCTCCCAGGCCGTCAGGCGCGAACCCTGCAGCCATGGCCGGGTTTCATCGGCATACACCCGCTCGACCATGCCTTCCAGGTACGCCGCACGAATCACCCCCAACGCCGTACCGAAACCGCCGGTGGCCAGAGCACCGGTGTTGCAGTGGGTCAGGATCGCCTGGGCATTGCCCTGATGTTTGCGGATCAGATCGACGCCGAGCTGGGCCATGGTCAGGTTGGCTTCGCGGTCACTTTCATGAATGGCGATGGCTTCAGCTTCCAGCGCCGCCAGCGGATCGGCGTTTTCTTTCAGCCGATCCAGACGGTCGTGCATGCGATTCAGCGCCCAGAACAGATTGACTGCGGTCGGGCGGGAATCCGCCAGCAGGGCGAAATCCTCTTCCAGCGCCGCATACCAGTCGCCGCCTTCAGCCACGCGAGCGCGGGCCGCCAGCACAATGCCATAGGCCGCGCTGATGCCGATGGCCGGTGCGCCACGCACCACCATCGAACGAATCGCTTCAGCCACACCGGCAGCGCTGGTGTAGGCAATCCAGGTTTCCTCGAACGGCAAAATACGCTGATCCAGCAGGTGGAGCGCGCCATCTCGCCAATCGATGGCCTTTACTTTCTCCGCAGCCAACAGTCGATCGCGCATCCCTCACCCCGCACTCATGAACAAAAGCCGCCGATTATAGCGATCCCCCCGCGAAGACGCTCGGGTATACTTCGCCATCCTTTACAAAAGCACTGGAACCGACCCTCGATGCCGAAACCTGCCATTGCGCTCGACTTATTATTGCTGCCGACCTGGCTGGTACCCGTCGAACCCGCAGGCGTGGTGCTCAAGGAGCATGGCCTGGGCATTCGCGACGGTCGCATCGTATTTATCGGTCCGCGCGCCGAAGCTTTGAAGTGTAACGCCACTGAAGTCCGCGAATTACCGGACGTGCTGCTCGCCCCGGGCCTGATCAACGCGCACGGGCATGCGGCGATGACCCTGTTCCGTGGCCTGGCCGACGATCTGCCGCTGATGACCTGGCTGGAAAACCACATCTGGCCGGCCGAAGCCAAATGGGTCGATGAAGATTTCGTCCGTGATGGCACTGACCTGGCGATTGCCGAGCAGATCAAGGGCGGCATCAGCTGTTTCTCGGACATGTACTTCTTCCCGAAGGTCGCCAGTGAGCGCGTGCACAACAGCGGCATTCGCGCGCAGATCGCGATTCCGATCCTCGATTTCCCGATCCCCGGCGCCAGCAGCGCCGATGAGGCGATTCGTCAAGGCGTCGAGCTGTTCGGCGATCTGAAGCATCACGAACGAATCAAGATCACCTTCGGCCCTCATGCACCCTACACCGTGGGCGACGAGAACCTGGAAAAAATCCGCGTGATCGCCGAAGAGCTGGACGCGTCGATCCATATGCACGTCCACGAAACCGCCTTCGAAGTCCAGCAATCGCTGGAACATCGCGGCGAGCGGCCACTGGCCCGCCTCGGTCGTCTCGGCCTGCTCGGCCCGCGTTTCCAGGCGGTGCACATGACCCAGATCAGCGATGACGATCTGGCATTGCTGGTAGAAAGCAACACCAGCGTGATCCACTGCCCGGAATCGAACCTGAAGCTGGCCAGCGGTTTCTGCCCGGTGGAGCGCTTGTGGCAGGCTGGCGTGAACGTCGCCGTCGGTACCGATGGCGCGGCGAGCAACAACGATCTCGACCTGCTCGGCGAAACCCGCACCGCCGCGCTGCTGGCCAAAGCCGTCGCCGGCTCGGCCACTGCGCTGGACGCCCATCGTGCGCTACGCATGGCCACGCTCAACGGCGCACGGGCCTTGGGCATCGAGGCGCAGGTCGGTTCGCTGGAGATCGGCAAGGCCGCGGACATAGTCGCGTTCGACCTGTCCGGCCTGGCCCAGCAACCGGTCTATGACCCGGTGTCGCAACTTATCTATGCCACCGGCCGCGACTGCGTGAAACACCTGTGGGTCGCCGGCAAACAATTACTCGACGACCGGCGCCTGACCCGTCTGGACGAACAACAACTGGGCGCCACCGCCCGGGCCTGGGGCCAGCGCATCAGCGGCCACACCGAATCGTAAACACCGCGGCGCAGATTCCGCGGCTACAACCCTTTTCAAGTTTTTCGAGGAATAGATATGAGCAACGTCGACCACGCCGAAATCGCCAAATTCGAAGCCCTGGCCCATCGCTGGTGGGACCGTGAAAGCGAATTCAAACCGCTGCACGACATCAACCCGCTGCGGGTCAACTGGATTGACGAGCGGGTCAATCTGGCCGGCAAGAAAGTCCTCGACGTCGGCTGCGGCGGCGGCATCCTCAGCGAAGCCATGGCTCAGCGCGGTGCAACCGTGACGGGCATCGACATGGGCGAAGCGCCGCTGGCGGTTGCGCAACTGCATCAGCTGGAATCCGGGGTCAACGTCGAATACCGGCAGATCACCGCCGAAGCCCTGGCCGAGGAAATGCCCGAGCAGTTCGACGTCGTAACCTGCCTGGAAATGCTCGAGCACGTACCGGACCCGTCGTCGGTGATCCGTGCCTGCTACCGCATGGTCAAGCCGGGCGGCCAGGTGTTCTTCTCGACCATCAACCGCAACCCGAAGGCGTACCTGTTCGCCATCATCGGCGCCGAATACATCATGAAGCTGCTGCCGCGCGGCACCCATGACTTCAAGAAATTCATCCGCCCGTCCGAGCTGGGCGCCTGGAGCCGCATTGCCGGCTTGACCGTCAAGGACATCATCGGCCTGACCTACAGCCCGCTGACCAAGCACTACAAGCTGGCCAACGACGTTGACGTCAACTACATGATCCAGACCCTGCGCGAGGAGTAAGCCGATGGCCATCAGAGCAGTCCTTTTCGACATGGACGGCACCCTGCTCGACACCGCGCCGGACTTCATCGCCATTTGTCAGGCGATGCGCGCGGATCGTGGCTTGCCGCCGATGAACGACAAGCACATCCGCGACGAGATCTCCGGCGGCGCCAAAGCGATGGTCGCTGTGACGTTCTCGATGGACCCGGAATCGCCGGGTTTCGAGGAGCTGCGTCAGGAATTCCTCGAGCGTTATCTGGCTGGATGCGCGGTGCACAGCAAGCTGTTCGACGGCATGGGCGAACTGTTGGCCGATATCGAAAAGGCCAACCTGATCTGGGGCGTGGTCACCAACAAACCGGTGCGGTTTGCCGAGCCGATCATGCAGCAACTCGGGCTGGCCGAACGCTCGGCGCTGCTGATCTGCCCGGATCACGTGAAAAACAGCAAACCGGACCCGGAGCCGCTGATCCTCGCGTGCAAGATGCTTGATCTGGATCCATCGACCGTTTTGTTTGTAGGCGATGATCTGCGTGATATCGAGTCGGGCCGCGATGCCGGCACCAAGACCTGCGCCGTAACCTATGGCTACATTCACCCGGACGACAACCCGCGGCACTGGGGCGCGGATGTGGTGGTGGATCATCCGCTGGAGTTGCGCAAGGTGCTCGATAGCGCGCTGTGCAGCTGCTGACCTGCCCCCCCTTGTGGCGAGGGAGCTTGCTCCCGCTGGGTCGCGCAGCGGCCCCTTTTTTACCTGAGTCCGCATTTTCTCAGGCATACCGCACTGGCTGGCACTACGACTGCTTTGCAGCCGAGCGGGAGCAAGCTCCCTCGCCACAAAGTTCAGCATTCGCCTTATGGAGAGGTTTTTATGTTTGATTACACCGCCCGTCCCGAATTGCTCAAGGATCGGGTCATTCTGGTCACCGGTGCCGGTCGTGGCATCGGTGCGGCTGCCGCGAAAACCTACGCCGCCCATGGCGCCACCGTGCTGCTGCTGGGCAAGACCGAAGCCAATCTGACCCAGGTCTACGACGAGATCGAGGCCGCGGGCCATCCGCAACCGGCAGTGATCCCATTCAACCTCGAGACTGCCCTGCCGCATCAGTACGATGAGCTGGCGGCGATGATCGAAACCGAGTTCGGCCACCTCGACGGCCTGCTGCACAACGCCTCGATCATCGGGCCGCGCACGCCGATCGAACAGCTGTCGGGCGAAAACTTCATGCGTGTCATGCAGGTCAACGTCAACGCCATGTTCATGCTGACCAGCACCCTGCTGCCGCTGCTCAAGCTGTCGCAGGATGCCTCGGTGGTGTTCACCTCCAGCAGCGTCGGGCGCAAGGGCCGCGCCTATTGGGGCGCCTACGGGGTGTCGAAGTTCGCCACCGAAGGCCTGATGCAAACGCTGGCCGACGAGGTCGATGGCGTGGCCCCCGTGCGCTCCAACAGCATCAACCCGGGCGGCACGCGTACCAGCATGCGTGCACAGGCCTATCCGGGGGAAAACCCGCTGAACAATCCGACTCCGGAAGAGATCATGCCGGTGTACCTGTACCTGATGGGCCCGGACAGCACGGGCATCAATGGCCAGGCATTCAACGCGCAATAACTGCCATACGTCGCTTTTGTTGCCGTGGCGGATTACCGTCGCGGCACACAATTGCCGCTTCTCACCGTCACACTTCAGTCAAATATCCGCCACCGGCCCTTAAAGCAAAAAGCCATCCTGTTGATTTATAAAGGTTTTAATAAACCTGAACTGAATGGCACGACTTTCGCTCTAATTTTCCTCAAAGCATGCCGTGTGAAGGCACTGGGGCAAGGCCGATTTCGATAGCTGACTAATCGTCATCAGGCAGACTAAACTTACGCCAAATGTCCTACGGGACTGATGGATCAGTATGACGCGCAGCCCATAGCCGCTCTCACCCAGCCTGTAAGACAGACTTACTGCTTAGGGGCTCACGCCATATGAAATCACCCTCCCAGACCAATGCAATTGACTTTGACAGTGCCAAATTGCAACGCCTGGGCTTTGGTCAGCTGCCTCCGCTTCTGGAACGCCCGGCCAGCCTGGCGCAATTGCGTCAGCAAATGAGCCTGCAACTGCAAACCAGTCTTGAGCCGCAACGAATCCTTGGTCTGTTTTTCCGTGAAGTTCAGCGCCTGGTGCCGCTGGATGCCTTGAGCTACGTGCATACGGGCAGCGACCTGCGCCTGGAGTTCGGCGCGCGCGGTCACCATTCGGTCAGCTACAGCCTCAGCCACGAAGGCGAACACTTGGGCGAACTGGTTTTCCGCCGCAACCAGCGCTTCAGCGAGCAGGATCAGGGCAACCTAGAGTCACTGCTGTCGTCTCTGTTATTCCCGATGCGCAACGCCCTGCTCTACCGCGCAGCAACGCAAAGTGCATTGCGCGACCCGTTGACCGGAACCGGCAACCGAATCGCCATGGAGCAGACCCTGCAACGCGAAATCGACATGTCCCGCCGGCACCTGCAACCGCTGTCGGTGCTGATGCTCGACATCGACCACTTCAAGCGAGTCAACGACAGCCACGGCCACAGCGCCGGGGATGACGTGCTCAAAGCCGTGGCGGCCTCGATCAAGGGCCAGCTGCGCAACGTCGACATGGTGTTTCGCTATGGCGGGGAAGAGTTTCTGATCTTGCTGTGCAACACCGGCCGGGAAGCGGCGGCGATGGTCGGCGAGCGTCTGCGCCATGCCGCGCAGACTGCGGAATATTTCGCGGACGGGCAGTTGATCGACCTGACTGTGAGCCTTGGCTGCTCGACTCTGCTGCCGGGTGAATCCGCGGACAGTCTGCTGCGCCGGGCCGACAGTGCGCTGTACGTGGCCAAGCGCGAGGGGCGCAATCGGTTGGCGATGGCTGGCTGAATTCTTCCAGACACCCAAAAACCACTGTAGGAGTGAGCCTGCTCGCGATCCGGAGTGTCAGTCACCCTCTACATTGACTGACACACCGCGAGCAGGCTCACTCCTACATTTTTTACGGCGTTATTGGCTATCAGCTCTCTACAAGTGCCCGACGTTCACGCCCGTGCAACGCACGCTCGGCGGTTTCCAGCTGCATGCAGCGCTCCAGGAACAGGTACATGTAGTCGTAGCTCTTGCACACCGCCTGGCGCAGTTCCGTCTGCAACGCCTTGCTCGGGTTCATGCCTGCCAGCGTGCAGATGATTTCCAGCGCTTCCCACGGATGGGCGTCGTCGTATTGGGCATGCATCTTCAGCCACTTCATCGCGCGCTTGCGCTCTTCTTCCGGGAACGCCGCCGCGTACACGCCAGTTGAGCAGACCAGCGCCGACCACTCCCCGGTCGCCCCCTCGATAGCGTAGTTGGTCGCAGCGATGGCGACGATCAGCGAATCCGCCGAACTCGTATGCCAGCACCAGTGACTCAGCGCATGCAGTTCCGGCGGTACTTGCTGGGCCTGCAGATCCTCCAGGCTGACGCCATGCGCGCGGCTCCAGTTCAGCCAGTAGTCGGCGTGATTGAGTTCGACGCGGATGTTGCGCATCAACCAGCGGCGCGCCATATCCTCCCCAGGATGGCGGGCGAACTTGGTCTTGGTCAGGTTCTGCGCCATATACAACGCAAACTGTTCAACCACTGGCCAGCCCCCGATCAGGTACTGACGCATGGTTTTGGCGCTGAGCTTGTTATCACGCATGCGCATATACAGTTCATGTTCGACAACCCGGCGCTTGCTCTCGCTGCAATCCGTTATGAGCTGTTGGGCCCAGGCAGGATAACTTGCAGCTTCCATGAGTGGTCCGGTTCGGTTGAATGTGTCGATCACTGTTCGGCTCCTTTTGATTTGTGATTGTAAGGATCGGCAAGAGCTTTCAACGGAACGTGCCAGGCGCCTTGAACAACAGCGGCTGCGGTCTGGCGGGCCGACTTTGCAAACTGTCGCAGGTAAACAACTGCGGGCGTTCGATGACATAACCCTGAGCGTAATCCACCCCGATTTCAAGCAATGCCTGCTCGATCTGAGTTGTTTCTACAAACTCGGCAATTGTCTGCTTACCCATGACATGCCCGATGTGATTGATCACCTCGACCATAGCGCGGTTAATCGGGTCGTCCAGCATATCCTTTACGAAACTCCCGTCGATCTTCAGGAAGTCTACAGGCAAATGTTTCAAATAAGCGAATGAAGACATTCCGGCACAAAAGTCATCAAGTGAGAAGTAACAACCTAAGCCTTTGAGTTCATTAATAAATCGGATTGCGCTGCCCAGATTGGCAATAGCACTGGTTTCAGTAACTTCAAAACAAATCATTTCAGGGGGTATAGCGTAACTAACAAACTGTTCACGCAGAAAGTGCAAGAACGCGTCATCTCCGATAGTAATGCCTGAAAGATTAATCGCACACATTGCCAACGGACCTTCATGTTGTTCGGCGATGCATTGGGCAATCACTTTAAAAACATTCTCGACCACCCAACGATCCAGTTGACTCATCAGGCCATAACGTTCTGCCGCCGGAATGAAACTGTCCGGCAGGATCATTCGTCCGGCTTCGTCATGCAGACGCAAGAGTATTTCGATGTGCCCGCCGCCATGGGCTGTAGCGCCCAGCGGAGCAATTTCCTGGGCATAGAGGCAGAAGCGGTTTTCTTCCAGCGCCATGTGCAGGCGCTGCACCCAGGCCATTTCGCCGAAACGCAGCGACAGTTCGGAGTCGTCGGCATGGTAGACCTGGACCCGGTTGCGGCCCTTTTCCTTGGCCATGTAGCAGGCCATGTCGGCGGCGCGCAATGACGCTTCGAGGGTGGTCGGGGTCTGGGCGATGTGCACCAGGCCGATGCTCACAGTGGTCAGGAACGGCCGCCCCTTCCACACGAAGTGCAGGTTCTGCACGGTCTGGCGCAGGCTCTCGGCGATTTTCTCGGCGGCATCCGGAGCGCAGTTCTCCAGCAGAATGCCGAACTCGTCACCGCCCAGCCGCGCCAGGGTGTCGCTCTCGCGCAAGCCCGATTGCAACAGCGTGCAGATGTGCCGCAGCAACTCATCGCCGGCGGCGTGACCGCAGGTGTCGTTGACCAGTTTGAACTGATCCAGATCGAGGAACATCAGCGCATGCCGACCGGGCTGACGCGTCAGGTTGTGCAACGCCTGCTCCAGGCGATATTCGAATTCGCGGCGATTGGCCAGACCGGTCAGGGCATCGTGGGTCGCCTGCCACGACAGGTTGGCGATGTATTGCCGTTCCTGAGTCATGTCATGCAGCACCAGCACCGTCCCAATGACCTTGTCGGCATTGCGGATCGGCGCGCCCACCAGCGTCACCGAGACCGTGCTGCCATCCAGACGCTGGATCAGCTTGGAGTGTTCGCTGCCACCGACCAGTTGCCCACTGAGAATATGCTCGATCAGCGTCAGCCCTTCGGCCTGGGCGTTGTCATCCAATAGATTGAACAACGCCGCCAACGGAAGACCCGCCGCGTGCTCGGACTTCCAGTGCGTCATGGCCTCCGCCGCCGGGTTCATGTAATCGATAGCGCCGTTGACGTCGGTAGTGATCACCCCGTCGCCAATCGATTGCAGGGTGATATGTGCCCGATCCTTCTCCAGCTGCAACGCCTGAGCAAAGGCATGCCGCTGCTTGAGCAGTTTGTGGGTGCGCAACAGTGCCAGCACGATCAACCCCAGCGCCGTGGCCAGGTTGGTGAACAGCAGCAGGCGCAGGATCATCCGCGAACCTTCGCCCAAGGCATCGCTGAACGCCTTGGCCGCCGGCGTCACACCGTCGTTGATGGCAAAGATCTGCGCTTTCCAGTGCTGAATATCAGCCGGCGTCGCGATGTTTTCGCTGATGCGCTGATGCATCTCGCGCGCGACATTGTCCAGTTGCACCAGATAGGCGTCGCCGATGGTCCAGCGGTCGATCGCGGTTTCCAGATAACTGAAATGACGAAAATTGAGGTACAGCCAGATCAGGCTCGACACATCATCGGGATGGTTGCCGCCCTTGAGAATCCCCTCCCGTGCCGCCTGCAGATCCGGCGGCTGACGATCCAGCGCCAGACGCAACTGGTGACCGCCCTGAGGCACGGCAATCGCTTCCTTGTATTTGAGGAAGATCGCCTCGTCGCGGCTGTCGGCATACAGGTTCAGGTAATAGATGGCGTCTTTCTGGCCCTTGGACCAGAGACTCTCGCCGGCGACATAGCCGCGAACGGCCGACAGGACGTAAAGACTCACGCCCCCCAATAACGCCTGAAATAACACGACGGCAATAAATGGCCAGACGATGCCCAACAACCGTGGCGTTCCGAGAGTCCTTTTTTGCTTCATGAGGTCCTTTGCGCACGCACTGTCATCTTCAAGGGGAGACCGCCAGAGCCAGACCAGGGAGCGACCCCTTCCAGCAAGCCAGGACATTTTCAACCGGCGATACGTATGTACCGCACCCGCTGTTCGCCATGCTTCGACACTGACGGCTTTCAATCATTCCAGAGTCGTTTTCCATGCAGTCACCTTCCGCCACGCTGCAACGCCATACTGCCCAACAGAGCGAATACCGCGCAATGATCACCGCCCTGCGCGCCGTCCTTGACGCTTCGACGTCAGTGGAGACCTGCTACCTCACGCCCCAGACACATTCACGCCTGGGTGCTGCACACGATCAGGCGCAAAACCTTCTGCAAGCTCTGTTCGAAGACAGCGCCGGACCCCTATTGGCGGCTCACCTGCAAGCGTCCAGAGGATCACTGCTGCAAGTCGACGCCACAGCCGGTCACTGCAGCTTCTCCTTCAACCGTCCCGATGGCAGTGTCGCCCGTTACGCCATCGAGGATGTCAGCCGGGCCTCCAGCCGCATTCAAGAGTTTCAGCGAGCGTTGCTGAGTATAGGCGCACACCTGCGTTCCGACAGGCTGCTGCCGTTGTCACAACTGCTGCGTGAGTCGGGGTTCACATTTGCGGGCGCACAGGACGCCACGGCACTGACCCGGCTGATCGCCAAGGTCGAAGAACGACGCGCCAGCCACCGGCTGAATCTGCGACATCACCCGGCGCTGACGGTACTGATGAGCGACGATGACAAAGCCGCGGTTCACGACCTGATTGGCGACTGGCTCACTGGCAAAACCTTGTCGGCGATCGACAGTCTGGCCGCTGAAGTAACGCCTTCCTTCACCCGCCAGCAATTGGAACAGCAGCCCGCCGCGTGCCTGGAACGCCTGCTCGACACCCCCAAGGCGCGCGACCTGGGCCAGCGCTTGCTGCAGAAACTGCAATGGTACGGCGCCCGGCCCGATGAGCCGACCGTCCCCGATATTGGCCTGCGTTTACTGCTCGAAGCCTTGTGCCTGTGGTACGAACTGCCCGGCGACAGCAACTCGACCGAAGTGGCGGGTTTTGCGCTGGAACAACACGCTCACCACGGCGCCAGCTACGCCACCATTCGCCGGGACTTTTTACGGCATCTGGAGGAGACGCACCGAACCTCGACCACCACCGAAAAACATCTGCTGGGATGGGTATGCCTGGCGCAGTTCGGACTGGATTTTCAAGTGCAAGACATCCCTGACGACCTGCCGTATGCCAGCTCGGTGGTCTGGGTCAATTTCGTGCATGGCGTGCACCTCGCCCATGCCCTTGATCCACAGTTGCTGGAGCATCTGAGCTTTCAGCAACTGGTCGATCTGCCGCTGCACAAAAGCGAAAACGCCAGCCCCGAACTGCAGACCCTGATCGCCATGACCCGAGCGGCCGCCGCTCAGACCTGGACACTGGCCACCGGAGCCCAGCCCGCAGCGAACGAGACATCCGGAGATGACGCTGCCCTGCAAGCGCTGGAAAACCACAAGACAAAATTGAACGCAGCGATCCTGCAACTGGACATCGAACCGCCACGGCGGCTCGCCCTGGCCAAACAGCAACTGGACAAGGCGCTGGCCAACGATCTGTACGATCACACGACGATTCGCCTCAAACGCCACCACCCTTCAACGCCCAACCGTAGCCGACGCAGCATTATCGATACCCCGGATGTGGCATTGCCCACCTGGCCGCTGCTTGAGGTCTATGCCTCTGGCGGGCTGAGCACCGACTCGCGCTGGTACGTCAGTCATGATGGCCGCAACGCCAGCGAGTGGATCAGCCTCAATGCAGCAGGCAAACTGCAAAGCGGCTTCGTCAATTCCGACCAACCTGGCCGCCCCCTCTCCCGGTTCCCGAGCAACCGCACTCTGCCCGACATCAAGACCTTGTTCGACCAGCAGTTCGACGGCTATGACGGCTATCTGAGCAAGACCCGCAAAGCCTACGAATATCTGATCAAGTCGCTGCTGGTCACGCTGCCGTGGGCTGATCGCCGGGCACTGGAGCACGGTGAAGTGAGGATTCTCGGCCTCAGGGATCCGACACGGCATATCGAGGCTCACCTGGAAACAGCGGAAAACATCCTGCCGTACCGGGCCCGCATGGGCTTCGTGCTGCAGGCGACGTATCATGGCCCGCCGCGCTTCTATGAATGCTTGCCACGCGCCGGCATCATTCGTCAACGCCCGGATCTGGATGGTACACATATCGGCGGTCTGTTATTGCGACCACTACCGCCCAAACGTGGACGCACCAAAGGCCAGAGCATCTCTCGCATCGTCGCCCGCCGCCTGCCATTCGATCGAGAAGCACACTGGAACGGTTCGATACCCGCCCCCGACGCCAAGTGCGTTGCCATTCTCGAACCACTGGGCGGCCCCCTCCCGGCTTCGATGATCCCGGCGGCCCATCACGACAGTTCACCGAACCTGACCTTCACCTCGCCACGCACTACGCAATTAGCCTCGCTCATCGCGAACCAGTTGTTCTATGTCGATGAGCAGGCGCTGCGCAGTGAAGCCTGGGGAAGAACCCGCTTCGAACGCGACACCAGCAAAAAACACTGGATTCATGCCATCAGGGGCTTTATCCCGTTCTGGGGCAGCCTCGAAGACCTGCAATCGGACAAGCTGTGGAAACGCGCACTGGGCGTGCTCGGCCTGTTCCTCGATATCGTCTCGTTCGCAATTCCCTTGGGCAAGTTCGTCGCCGGCAGCATCCGCCTCGCCGCAGTGGCAGGAAAAATGTCGATTCGCGTCGCCCTGCCCCGCATGGCGCGACTGTCGGAAAACCTGCTGGTTTCGACCTTGAAAAACGTCAACCCGCTGGCCGCTGTACCCCTCTTGCTCAAGCTCGGTGGCCGAGGCGCAATCGGCGCGGTGCGGGCCGTAGCGCATCTGGAACACCGTGCCGTGGCGCGTCTGAAAAGGCTCGCCGGCAGAAGCGCTGACTATGACCTGCTGCACAGCCTGCCTCAGGCGCTGGATGCCGGACGCTGGAAAGCGCTGAAGCCTGCCGATCATCTGGCCGTGGTCAGGGGCATTGACGATGTGCCGGTGCGCAACATCGGCGGCTCGCGGTATCACGTGCTCGATCCGCTGTCCGACCGCCCTTACGGGCCACAGCTGCTCGCACACGAACATGACTTTTCGCTGGGGCGTTCGCACTACAGCACGGTGAAAAAAACCGACGACAAGATCGATATCGAGCTGATGCCCGACAGGCGCGTCGAGCTCATGCCCGAGGCTGGCGGACGCACCACGGTGTTGATCGATGATGTGCCCTATCGACTTGACGGCGATGAACTGCGCCGGGTCGATCTGCTCGATGACAGTCAGCACTGGACGCTGCTGCCGTGCAGGATACGTCGCGCACCGGGCGCGGGCGACTGCCGCGTCAGCTACATCACTGCAGACCCCGCCCCGACCCCCGCGCTCGGCACCATCGACAAGGAAAAAGGTTACGCCCCGTGGTTCGGCGAACGGGTTTCGGAGCCGGCCACCCTGCCCCGGCAAGACGCACCGTTGCTGGCGGTCGATGCCAAGCTTTATCAGATCGTGGATAACCGCCCGCGGCTGTTCACCGGCGACCTGCGTCGGCTGGGCATCAATCAAGGCAAACTGGTGCCGAGGCAGCAGATTCAAGCCACGCTGCAGTTTCGCAAAGGCATTTATGCGCGGATAAAAACCGGCGGTACCTATGACGGAATCAACGATTCACATCAGGTCGGCGCCGTGCTGATGCCGGCCATCGACGGCTCGGCCACCCATGTGTTTTTCCGGGTCAACAACCATGAGTACTACCTGGCAACCTTCGCCAAAGGCGAAATCCCCGGCAAGCAGCTGACGTTCAAGCGCCTGGCCCCCGCCGAACTGGCCGACGGCACCCTCGGTGCGGAACTGCTGACCGTCTACACCGGCTCGCTGCATGCCAACAACATGGTGCGCCTCCATGGCCTTGAATCAGTCGAGCGCGCGATGCGCACCATGGAACAGATCGCGATCCCCATCGGCACCACAGCCATTCCTGCAAACAACATGAAATGGCTGAAGGTCGACACCAGCCCGGGCGAAGCACTGATGTTCGATCACTCGACACGGATGATCGTCACCCGCCTGCCCGAAGGCGCCGCCACCTGGGCGCGCAGCAAAGAGGCGCCGGAAGCCTTTCGGCAGAAAACCGCAGAGATTTTCGACACGCTGTTTCTGTCACCGACGATCAATCCGGCCAACACCAACGCAGCACTGCGCATCGACAGTACCATGCAGAAATTGCACAACCTGTTGCCCATGCGGGAGCGGCCGGTCAACGCACGCAACATTGCCTATGCCGAAGTCACCACGGTCAGCGGCAAACGGGAAATTTACGTCAGCGTGTCCGGCGCTCAAGGCAGTACCCAGCGTCTGCCGCTGTTTCGCCACATGGGCGCCAATCACGTGCGGATCGGCGACACCACTTACATCAACATCGACTACAACCCGGCGTTTGCGCGAACCTCGCTGGAGGTTACCGAGCAAGGGCAATTGCTGGCCGTGCCGCTGACCATCAAGGACCTGAAAAGCTATCAACCGACGCAGACCAGTCGGCCGACCTCGCTGGACAGCGAAAGCAAACTGATCAGCGTGCTGCGCGAGAAATACCCCGACCCGACAGAGATCCGCGCGGTCGACATCGCGACGACCATGCGCCCGTGCGAATCCTGTTCGGTGGTGATGAAGCAGTTCGCCCATGACGGCGGAGAGGCGGCGTTGCAGGTGCTCTGGGGCTGATCAGAGGCGCTGGAGGTGGCCGTAGAGCTTGGCGTAGAGGCCGCCATCGGCGATCAGTTGCTGGTGATCGCCATCCTCGGCCACTTGCCCGCCATCGAACACCAGCACCCGATCCGCCTGTTTCACCGCCGACAGGCGATGGGCAATGATCAGCGTGGTGCGGCCATGGAGAAACCGTGCCATGGCCTGATGCAGGTTGTATTCGGTGGCGGCATCGAGGGCCGAAGTGGCCTCGTCGAGAATCACCACTTTCGGCTCGGCGAGAATCATCCGCGCAATCGCCAGACGCTGGCGCTGACCACCGGACAGACGCACGCCGGAACGTCCGACGATACTGTCGAGGCCGTCCGGCAGCGCCCGAATCGTCGCCTCCAGTTGAGCGATTTCCAGCGCCTGCCAGCAGGCTTCGTCGCTGCGGGGGCGGCCCATGGTCAGGTTGGCTCGTACCGTGTCGTTGAACAGCGCCGGATGCTGCAGCACCACCGCGACGTTTTCGCGAATCAGCTCCAGGCCGATTTCCTGCTGGGTCGAACCGCCGAAACGAATGGTACCCGCCGACGGTGTGTACAGCCCCAGCAGCAACTGCACCAGAGTACTTTTGCCGCCGCCACTGGCACCGACAATCGCGACTTTTTCCCCGGGGGCGATCGACAGGTTCATCTGATCCACCACCAACTCGTCGCCGTAACCAAAGCTCAGCCCCTGCACCTCGATGCCCACGGTTTCCCGGCCCTTGAACGGATCGACACCACCGGGGTACTGCGGCTCATCAGCCCGCGCCAGCAGTTCGTTGATCCGCGACAGTGCGCCACCCGCCGCGTAATAGGCGTATTGCAGATTGAGCAGTTGCTCGACCGGGCCAATCATGAACCACAGGTAGCTGAACACCGCGAGCATCTGGCCGATCGACAGGTCGGAAAACAGCACGGTGAGCATCGCCGCCGCGCGGAAGATGTCGATGCCGAACTGGAACAGCAGACCGCTGGCGCGATTGGACGCATCGGTCTTCCACTGCGAGTTGACTGCATAATTGCGCACTTCCTGCGCACGCAAGCCAAGCCGCCCGAGGAAGAAGCCCTGTCGGTTGCCGGCGCGCACTTCCTGAATCGCATCGAGGGTTTCACTCAAGGCCTGAGTGAAACGCGAGGTGCTGTCGTTCTCGAGTTTCTTCAGGTGCTTGACCCGTTTGCCCAATTGCACCGTGGCGTAGATCACCAACGGGTTGAACAGCAGGATCAGCAGCGCCAGTTTCCAGTGCATCCACATCAGGATGCTCGCGGTGCCGACCAGGGTCAGCATCGCCACCAGAAACCGGCTGAGGGTTTCGCCGACGAACTTGTCGAGGGTGTCCAGATCAGTGACCAGGTGCGTGGTCACGGTGCCGCTGCCGAGGCTTTCGTATTCGCCGAGGGAAATCCTCTTCAGGCGTTCGATCAGGCGCACACGGATACGGTAAACGATGTCTTTCGCCAGCCGCGCAAACAGCCGCGCCTGCAACACACCAAAACACAGGGCACTGCAACGCAGCGTCAGGGTGACCACCAGCATCAGGCCGATGTAGCCCGCCGCTTGTTGCCACATCGACGGCAGCACGTGATTCATGACTTTCAGCGCGGCATCGCCATGCCCGAGCAGGACCTCGTCCACCAGCAACGGCAACAGCAACGGAATCGGCACACTGCACAGCGTCGCCAGCACGGCCACACCGTTGGCGATCCACAGAGACTTTTTGTGATGCAGTGCCAGGCGCCGGACTTCTGCCCAGCTCAGCCGGTCGACACGCTTTACGGCTGGCGTGTCATCGGCCCGGTCAGGCACAGGCTGCGCGCTCCAGCCAGCGTCCGAGCAACGGCGACAGCTCGCTGAGCGGTTGATAGCCGTTGGTCAACAGCGCCAGTTGGCCGTTGCGCTCGGCGAGCAGGGTCGGGAACCCGGCGATGCCCAGATCTTGCACCCAGCTGAAATCAGCCTGAGTCGCCTTGTGCTGATCGGCATGATCGAACAGCGCGGCAAACTCGATACGCGGCACGCCGGCCTGCTCGGCCAGCTCGACCAACACACTGGCCTGGGTGACATCGCGGCCTTCAGCGTAAAACGCCTGCTGGATCAGGCCGACCAGTTTCCATGCGCAATCCGGCGCCAGACTGCGCGCGGTGACGATCGCGCGGCAGGCCGGCTCGGTGTCGTAGACGAAACCATCGGGTAGCGCGCCGTCGAACTTGAACGGCTGACCGGTGGCCTCGGTGACCGCCTGCCAGTGCTCAAGAATGTAACGCCGCGTGGTCGGCTCCAGCGCCGCACCGCTGCCGGTGCGCAAGCCGCCGACCACCAGGTGCAGCTCCACTCCGGCTGCCTGCGCCTGCTCGACCAAGGCCTTGGCGACCGGAGCGAACCCCCAGCACCAGGAACACATCGGATCCATCACATAGAGCAGGCGCGCAGTCATGATCAGGCCTCGGTGGATGCTTGTTTATAGTTGTAGCCGATCGGGTGCGGCATGTTGCGCGCCTTGGCCAGTTCGATCTGCTTCTGCCGATCGATGGCGCTGCGGCGGGTTTTCTCGCTCAGCGTGTCCCAGCAGTGCGGGCAGCTGATGCCGGCCACGTAGTGCTCGGAGGCGCGATCTTCAACACTGACCGGTGTGCGGCAGGCATGACATTGATCGTAGTCGCCTTCGCTGAGGTCGTGACGCACGGTCACGCGGTTGTCGAACACAAAGCAGTCGCCCTGCCACTTGGTCTCTTCCTGCGGCACTTCTTCGAGGTACTTCAGGATGCCGCCCTTGAGGTGGTAAACCTCTTCGAACCCCTCGCCCAGCATGTAGCTGGAGGCTTTCTCGCAGCGAATGCCGCCGGTGCAGAACATCGCGACCTTCTTGTGCACGGCCGGGTCGAAGTGCTCTTTGATGTAGTCGGGGAATTCGCGAAAACTGGTGGTTTTCGGATCAATGGCGCCTTCGAAGGTGCCGATCGCCACTTCGTAGTCGTTGCGGGTGTCGATCAGCAGCACTTCCGGGTCGCTGATCAGCGCGTTCCAGTCCTGCGGCTCGACGTAGGTGCCGACCTTCTTGTTCGGGTCCACGCCTTCGACGCCGAGGGTGACGATCTCTTTCTTCAGCTTGACCTTGGTGCGGTAGAACGGCTGCTCGTCGCAGTACGACTCTTTGTGGTCGATGTCGATCATGCGCGGGTCGTTCTTCAGCCAGGCGAGCAGGCCATCGATGCCTTCGCGGCTGCCGGACACGGTGCCGTTGATGCCTTCTTCGGCGATCAGCAGGGTGCCTTTGATACCGTTGTCGACCATCGCTTGCAGCAGAGGCTCGCGCAGGTTGACGTAGTCTTCGAGGGTGACGAACTTATACAGTGCCGCCACGACAATCGGTTGTGTCATGGGTATTTCTCCAGGTGGCTACCCTCGCAAAGGGTGAACCGGATTCAAAAAAAAACGCGCCGGGTGAGCGGCGCGTTGCGGATTCTAGCAAAAACACGGTGAATTTTGGATCTGTCGAAACTCTGTGGCGAGGGAGCTTGCTCCCGCTCGGCTGCGCAGCAGTCGCAAAACTCGCATCTTGGGAGTGCTGCGCACTCCAGCGGGAGCAAGCTCCCTCGCCACAACAGCCCTCGCAATCCTCAGTGTTTGCTACCGCCGGCACAGGTCGGCGACGCCGGGGCGGCGCCCACTTCTGCCCATTCCTGCGGGGTGTAGGTGTGCAGCGCCAACGCATGGAACTCGCCCATCAGCTCGCCGAGCGTGCCGTAGACTTTCTGGTGGCGCTTGACCCGGTTCAGGCCTTCGAACTGCGCGCTGACCACCACCGCCTTGAAGTGCGTCTGTAACCCGCGACTGTGCATGTGGCTTTCGTCCAGCACTTGCAGATGCTCAGGCTGCAGCAGGCCCAGCGTCGATTCGATGCGTTGTTGCATGCTCATCACGAACTCCGCTTACTTCTTCTTGGCCGGCGCAGCGCCTTTCGGTGCCAGCTCGTTGGTCATGTCGTCGAGCAACTTGTTGACGACAGGCACGGCGCTTTCCAGCTTGGCCTGGGTCATCTGGGCCGATTGCTGGGTCAGCTGCGGCATTTTTTCCAGGACTTTCTTGCCCAGTGGCGACTGGTAGAACGCGACCAGGTCTTTGAGCTCCGATTCGCTGAAGTTGCTGGTGTAGAGCTTGACCATGTCAGGCTTGAGCTTGTTCCAGCCGATGGCCTGGTCCAGGGCGGCGTTGGCCTTGGCCTGGTAGGTTTCCAGTACGGCTTTCTTGGATTCCGGGGCTTTGGTCTGTTCAAAACGCTGAGCGAACATTTGCTGCACTTGCATGTACACCGGAGTGCCCAGCTTGTCAGCGTGCGCCAGGGTCAGGAAAGCTTCAGCACTGGCGTTGTGGCTGGCGGTATCGGCAAGCACCTGGCCGCTGGCGCAAACCAGTGCAACCGCGGTGCAGATGGCACGAAGACGAGTCATCGAGTTTCCTTTTCAGCTAGGCGAGGTAAAACCCCAAGGGCGACCATTCTGCGCCTAAAAAACCTTGTGGCTCAACCCCCGAGCCTTGCCGTGCTTGATTGGCCGGGTTTTACCGGTCAACAATCGGTTCGAGGGAACCACCTGGGCCTGACCGGGCCTAAACTGCGCAAACAGACCAACAGGAGTGTGCACGATGAGCCGTATCGAAACCGACAGCCTGGGCCAGATCGAAGTCCCGGACGACGCCTACTGGGGTGCTCAGACGCAACGCTCACTGATCAACTTCGCCATTGGCCAGGAACGCATGCCGCTGCCGGTACTGCACGCCCTGGCCCTGATCAAGAAAGCCGCCGCCCGGGTCAACGACCGCAACGGCGACCTGCCCGCCGACATCGCCCGCCTGATCGAACAGGCCGCCGACGAAGTCCTCGACGGCCAGCACGACGACCAGTTTCCGCTGGTGGTCTGGCAGACCGGCAGCGGCACCCAGAGCAACATGAACGTCAACGAAGTGATCGCCGGCCGTGCCAACGAACTGGCCGGCAACCCGCGCGGCGGCAAAACGCCGGTGCATCCCAACGATCACGTCAACCGCTCGCAAAGCTCCAACGACTGCTTCCCCACCGCCATGAGCATCGCCACCGCCAAAGCCGTGCAGGAGCAATTGCTGCCGGCGATCGCCGAGCTGTCCGGTGGTCTGGCCGAATTGGCCGCACGGCACATGAAACTGGTGAAGACCGGCCGTACGCACATGATGGACGCGACGCCGATCACCTTCGGTCAGGAGCTGTCAGGCTTTATAGCGCAGCTGGATTACGCCGAACGGGCGATCCGCGCCGCGCTACCGGCGGTGTGTGAACTGGCGCAGGGTGGTACCGCGGTCGGCACCGGCCTGAATTCGCCGCACGGTTTTGGCGAAGCGATTGCCGCCGAACTCGCCGCCCTTTCCGGCCTGCCGTTCGTTACCGCGCCGAACAAGTTTGCTGCCCTGGCCGGGCATGAGCCGCTGACCAGTCTGTCCGGCGCGCTCAAGACCCTCGCCGTGGCGCTGATGAAAATCGCCAACGACCTGCGCCTGCTCGGCTCCGGCCCTCGTGCTGGCTTTGCCGAAGTCAAGTTGCCGGCGAACGAGCCGGGCAGTTCGATCATGCCCGGCAAGGTCAACCCGACTCAATGCGAAGCGCTGTCGATGCTGGCCTGCCAGGTGTTGGGCAACGACGTCACCATCGGCATCGCGGCGAGTCAGGGTCACCTGCAACTGAACGTGTACAAACCGGTGATTATCCACAATGTGCTGCAATCGATTCGCCTGCTCGCTGACGGGTGCAGCAACTTCCAGCAGCATTGCATTGCAGGGCTCGAGCCGGATGCGCAGGTCATGGCCCAGCACCTGGAACGTGGCCTGATGCTGGTGACTGCACTGAACCCGCACATCGGTTACGACAAATCAGCGGAAATCGCCAAGAAGGCTTACGGCGAAGGCCTGACCTTGCGTGAGGCGGCGCTGCAGCTGGGCTATCTGACCGATGAAGAGTTCGATGCCTGGGTGCGTCCGGAGAATATGATCGAGGCTGGCGCCAAGGGCTAGCTTATGCAGCGCCTGAAAGTAAGCCTTCGAGAGCAAGCTCGCTCCCACATTTTGATCGGTGTACGCCGTGACAATGTGGGAGCGAGCTTGCTCGCGAATGAGGTTGACGCGATTCAACTGGCGGCCATCTTCATCCGCCGCGCCTTCAGCCCGGCAATCAACGATGGCCCCAACGCCACCAGCGCCGACCCCAGCACCACCAGCACCGCCCCGCCATAACCCAGCCCGTTGATCTGCTCGGCGTGCACATAGTCCGGCCACACCCCGGCGGCAATCGCCACCGCGCCAAAGGTCACCAACGGCGTGATCGCCAGCGTCGCACTGACCCGCGAGGCCTCCCAATGCGCCAGCGCCTCGGCAAAGGCACCGTAGGCAATCAGCGTGTTCATGCAGCACGCCAACAGCAGCCAGCCCTGCAACGGGCTTAGCTCCAGCGCTTTGAGTGGATGCACCCACGGCGTCAGCAGCAGCGCGCAGAACAGGTAGATCACCATCATCACCTGCAGCGAATTCCACACCGTGAGCAACTGCTTCTGACCCAGCGCATAGAAGGTCCAGACCGTCGAGGCCAAGAGCACCAGCAACACGCCGGCGGTATAGTCCGACAATGAGGTGAGCAGTTCGGCCAGCCGTTGATTGAAAAACAGCACAAAGCCGATCAGCAACACCGCCAGGCCAATGCCCTGACCGATGCTGAAGCGCTCCTTGAACACAAACAGGCTGGCGATCAGCAACATGATCGGCCCCATCTGCACCACCAGTTGCGCGGTGCCGGGGCTGAGCAGGTTGAGACCCATCAGGTACAACACGTAGTTGCCCACCAGCCCGAGCACCGCCATCAACACCAGCCAGCCGCCCTTTGGCCCCAGCACCTTGCGACTGGGCAAGCGCCTGACCGAAGCCAGATAAATGAACAGGCATCCCCCGGAGACCAACAGGCGAAACCAGGTCACGGTGATCGGGTCCATCACCTGCAACACCTGTTTGAGCTTGATCGGCAGGATGCCCCACAAAAATGCCGTCAGCAGCGCCAGGAACAGACCGTAAACCCAGCGACCGGATGAAATGTGCATGCGAACCCCAATGCCTGCTGACAAGAGCGGTCATTCTAGGCTCGCCGTCAGACGTAACACAGGGACAGTTCGGGCCAGGCCGCGAATGAAACTGTGCAGGTCGCAGTATTAAATTGACGCTTTGCCGTTGATCGGCTCACCGGGCGTGCCAAGTGCTTCAGGCATAAGCTGATTGGATCCCTGCAACGGATCACTCAAGGAGCCCCGATCATGTACGGAATGCGCGCCCAGGACAGCGCCCCCGCCACGCACTTTCGCAGCGACCGGTTGTGCCGGGTCAATGGCGAACTGTTTTTCTGCACGCGGGAGAACACCCTTGAGGGGCCGTTCGAGTCCCCGGAGAAGGCTGAGCAGGAAATTCAGGCGTATATCGCGCGGATGCAGGCGCAGACAGCGTAGACCTGTGGCGAGGGAGCTTGCTCCCGCTGGGGCGCGCAGCGGCCCTCGTTTCAGGCTTTACCGGGAAATTTCAGGTCTGCTCCGCAGCCCAGCGGGAGCAAGCTCCCTCGCCACAAGGATTGTGTTGGCCCGTCAGCGAACAGCCTCAAACAACCCCGTCGCCCCCATCCCGCCCCCCACGCACATGGTCACGATGCCGTAACGCAAATTACGCCGCTGCAACTCACGCACCAGATGCCCGACCTGCCGCGATCCGGTCATGCCGAACGGGTGGCCGATGGAGATCGAGCCGCCGTTGACGTTGTATTTTTCGTTGTCGATCTCCAGCCGATCGCGGGCATACAGGCACTGCGAAGCAAACGCCTCGTTGAGCTCCCACAGGTCGATATCGGCCACTTGCAGGCCCTTGGCCTTGAGCAGTTTTGGCACCGAGAACACCGGGCCGATGCCCATTTCATCCGGCTCGCACCCGGCGACGGTGAAGCCACGGAAAAACGCTTTGGGCTTGAGCCCCAGTTGCAGGGCTTTTTCCAGGCTCATCACCAGCGTCATCGAGGCGCCGTCAGACAGCTGTGACGAGTTGCCGGCTGTCACCGAACCGTCCTCGGCAAATACCGGTTTCAGTCCGGCGAGACTTTCGTAAGTGGTGTCCGGGCGGTTGCAGTCGTCGCGATCGACGATGCCGTCAAGAATCTGCACAGCGCCGCTGTTCTTGTCCTCGACCCGGTACTTGACCGCCATCGGCACAATTTCGTCATCGAACAGCCCGGCCGCCTGCGCCTGGGCAGTGCGCAACTGGCTTTGCAGCGCGTAACGATCCTGGGCCTCGCGGCTGACGTCGTAACGGCGCGCAACCACTTCGGCGGTCTGGCCCATGGTGTAGTAGATGCCCGGCACCTGCTGCTTGAGCAAAGGGTTGATCAGGTGATCGGTGTTGACGCTTTTCAGGGTCAGGCTGATCGACTCGACGCCGCCGGCAACAATGATGTCGCTGCAACCGGAAGCAATCTGGTTGGCGGCAATCGCAATCGCCTGCAAACCCGAAGAGCAGAAACGGTTGAGGGTCATGCCGGCCACACCGGTGCCCAGCCGCGAAAGCACCGCCACGTTGCGGCCGATGTTGTAACCCTGCGCGCCCTCGTTGGAGCCGGCGCCGACAATGCAGTCCTCGACGCTGGCCGGGTCGATGTCGTTGCGCGACAGCAGCGCGTTGACGCAATGGGCCGCCATGTCGTCGGGACGGGTCTGGTTGAACTTGCCGCGAAAGGACTTGGCCAGGCCGGTCCGCACGCTGTCGACGATCACCACTTCACGCATGGCATACCTCAATTGTTGTTGTCGGAGGAGAGTGAACCGAGGATAAGTCCAGCCCGCCGCCGACCGCGACAATCATTCACCCCGCGTATGCGTGTCCATGGCTCAGTGCTTGTGTTTTTTCGCGTGCTTGTCGGATTTCTCGAAGGCTTCCTCGAGCGCGCGGTTGATCGTGCGCAGCACCTTGACCCGCGCCCAGCGCTTGTCATTGGCCTCGACCAGGGTCCAGGGCGAAATCTCGGTGCTAGTGCGGTCGACCATGTCGCCGACCGCCGTGCGATAGGCGTCCCACTTGTCGCGGTTGCGCCAGTCGTCCTCGGTGATCTTGAAGCGCTTGAACGGGATCTCTTCGCGGGCCTGAAAACGCTCCATTTGCGTGTCCTTGTCGATGGCCAGCCAGAACTTGACGACGATCACCCCGGCGTCGGCGATCTGCTCTTCGAAGTCGTTGATCTCGCTGTAGGCCCGCAGCCAGTCGGCCGGGCTGCAAAAGCCCTCGATCCGCTCGACCAGCACCCGGCCATACCAGGAACGATCGAACACGGTGAACTTGCCCCGCGCCGGCAGGTGCCGCCAGAAGCGCCACAGATACGGTTGCGCACGTTCCTCCTCGGTCGGCGCGGCAATCGGCACGATATTGTATTGACGCGGATCGAGCGCCGCCGCCACCCGGCGAATCGCCCCGCCCTTGCCCGCCGCATCGTTGCCTTCGAACACCGCCACCAGTGCATGGCGACGCATGCGTTTGTCGCGCATCAGCCCGGACAACCGTGCCTGCTCGGTAATCAGTTGTTCTTCGTAGTCTTTCTTTTCCAGCCGCTGATTGAGGTCGAGGCTGTCGAGCAGATTGAGTTGATCGACCGCCGTGCCCAGCGGTGCGGCGTTGACCTCCTCAGTCTCTACCTGCGCACGCTTGAGCGCATTCTGCAGGCCTTCGAGCAGGATCTTGCCCACCGCCAGGCTGCGGTAGTTGGCGTCCATGCCTTCGATGATGTGCCACGGCGCGTAGTCGCGGCTGGTGCGGCGCAGCACGCGCTCGCCGTATTTGACGAACTTGTCGTAGGTCTGCGATTGCTGCCAGTCCAGCGGGCTGATGCGCCAGCTGTGCAGCGGGTCGTCGGCCAGCGCCTTGAGGCGAGCCTTCATCTGTTTCTTGGACAGGTGAAACCAGAACTTGAAGATCAGCGCGCCTTCATCGCAGAGCATCTTTTCCAGACGCTCGGCGGCGTTGATTGCCTGATCCAGACGCGGATCCTTGAACAGACCGTGAACTCGCCCCTGGAGCATCTGGCTGTACCAGTTGCCAAAGAAAATCCCCATCCGCCCCTTGGCCGGCAGCATCCGCCAGTAACGCCAGGCCGGTGGCCGCGCCAGTTCTTCATCGGTCTGCTGATCGAAGGTGCGCACCTCGATCAGGCGCGGGTCCATCCACTCGTTGAGCAACTTGACGGTCTCGCCCTTGCCCGCGCCTTCGATGCCGTTGATCAGGACGATCACGGGAAAACGCTTCTGCTGCTGCAACTCGAACTGCGCCTCGAGCAACGCTTCGCGCAGTGCAGGCACCGCCGCGTCGTAAGTCTCTTTGTCGATGGCATGGCCGATTTCGGCGGATTCAAACATGGGGACGGCTCCTTCCAGGATTCAGCAAGACTAGCGGATTGGGCACAGATGCAGGGCAGAAATTCCCCACCACAACAAGCAGAAGGGACGAACCCCTGTGGCGAGGGAGCTTGCTCCCGCTGGGTTGCGCAGCAACCCGAAAACCTTTCACCCCGGTTACTCCAGTTAAACCGCGTGCGCCGGCTTTACGACTGCTGCGCAGCCGAGCGGGAGCAAGCTCCCTCGCCACAGAAAAGCTCACTTTCAGCCACAAACAGTGAATTTTCCTTGAACCCCCTCAACCCAGCCTTGCCATGGATCAAGCACCCCGCGCCCATTCAGCTAGAATGGCCGCCTTGTCGTTGCCGAGCCTGCCATGAAACCTGTATTGCCCCACGCCCAACTCGACTGGGATGACCACGGACGTCCGCGCTCGCGGGTGTTCGATGACGTGTATTTTTCCGACCAGTCGGGGCTGGATGAAACCCGTTACGTGTTCCTCGAACAGAACCGTCTGGCCGAGCGTTTTGCCGCGTTGCCGGCGCACGGGCGGCTGGTGATCGGCGAAACCGGCTTCGGCACCGGGCTGAATTTTCTCTGCGCCTGGCAGCTGTTCGAGCAGCACGCGGTGGCCGGTGCGCGGCTGCATTTTGTCAGTGTCGAAAAGTACCCGCTGAGCCCGACGGATCTGCAACAGGCCCTGGCCCTGTGGCCGGAACTCAAGCCTCTGGCCGATCAGTTGCTCAAGCATTACGTGGCGATCCATCAGGGCTTTCAGCGGATCGTCCTCGGCAACGGTCGGGTCACGCTGACGCTGCTGATCGGCGATGCGCTGGAGCAACTGCCGCAACTCGATGCGCAGATCGACGCGTGGTTTCTCGACGGTTTCGCCCCGGCGAAAAACCCCGACATGTGGACCGCTGAACTGTTCGCCGAACTGGCGCGACTGGCGGCGCCCGGCTCGACCATCAGCACCTTCACCAGCACCGGCTGGGTGCGGCGTCTGCTCAACGCGGCCGGGTTCAAGATGAAACGCACCCCGGGCATCGGCCACAAGTGGGAGATCCTGCGCGGCGAGTTTCTCGGCTGGCCGCAGGACGTCGCGCCACCGCTGCCGGACAAACCGTGGTTCGCCCGCCCTGCCCCGCTGACCGGTGAACGTCGCGCACTGGTGATCGGCGCCGGGCTGGCCGGTTGTGCGACCGCTGCCAGCCTCGCGGCGCGCGGCTGGCAAGTCAGTCTGCTGGAGCGTCACGCGGCCGTGGCACAGGAAGCGTCGGGCAATCCGCAGGGCGTGCTGTACCTGAAGCTGTCGGCCCACGGCACTGCGTTGTCGCAACTGATCGTCAGCGGCTTCGGCTACACCCGTCGTCTGCTGGAAACCCTGCAACGCGGCACCGACTGGGACGATTGCGGCGTGCTGCAACTGGCGTTCAATGCCAAGGAAGCCGAGCGTCAGGCGCAACTGGCCGCGGCATTCCCGGAAGATCTGGTGCACTGGCTTGATCAGCCGCAAGCCGAAATCCAAGCCGGGATTGCGCTGGCACACGGCGGGCTGTTCTACCCCGAAGGAGGCTGGGTGCATCCACCCGCGCTGTGCCAGGCGCAAGCCGCGCAAGCAAACATCGAACTGCTCAAGCATCACGAAGTGCTGGAACTGCGCAAGGTCGAAGGTCAGTGGCAAGCCCTCGACGGCGAGCGCGTGCTCGCCAGCGCGCCGGTGGTGATATTGGCCGGCGCGGCGGAGATCAAACGCTTCGCGCAAAGTGCCGAGCTGCCGCTCAAACGCATTCGCGGACAGATCACCCGCCTGCCACAAACCGCCGAGAGCCGGGCGCTGCGCACCGTGGTCTGCGCCGAAGGTTATGTCGCCCCGGCACGCCTGGGCGAACACACGCTGGGTGCGAGTTTCGACTTCAACAGCGACGACCTGACCCCGACCACCGCCGAGCACCTGGGCAATCTGGCGATGCTCGAAGAGATCTCCAGCGACCTGGTAGCGCGCCTGCACATCAATCAACTGCCCACGGAAACTCTGGAGGGACGCGCCGCATTCCGCTGCACCAGTCCCGATTATCTGCCGATCGTCGGCCCGCTGGCCGACCGCGCAGCCTTCACTCAGGCCTACGCCGTGTTGAGCAAGGATGCGCGACAAGTGCCGGACATCGCCTGCCCATGGCTCGATGGCCTGTACGTCAACAGCGGCCACGGTTCACGCGGGCTGATCACCGCGCCGCTGTCTGGCGAACTGCTCGCGGCGTGGCTGGACAACGAGCCGCTGCCGCTGCCCCGAAGCGTCGCCGAGGCCTGCCATCCCAACCGTTTCGCGCTGCGTACGTTGATTCGCGGCAAATGAAAAATCGCGACTGGCCGCTGGTCAGTCGCCCCCGCTTATAACTCATCGTTCTAAAACTCCCACATCTGCAGCGGGTCAGTTTCTGAGTACCGGCCATTTTGGCCAGACTTGAATGACCCCTCCCCAACGGAAAAACCGGTAAGGACTTTATGTGCGGATTAGCTGGCGAGTTACGTTTTGATCATCAACCTGCAGACCTTGCAGCGGTAGAGCGAATCACCCATCACCTGGCCCCTCGCGGCCCCGACGCGTGGGGCTTCCATGCCCAAGGGCCGATTGCCCTGGGCCATCGTCGCCTGAAAATCATGGACCTGTCGGACGGCTCGGCGCAGCCGATGATCGACAGCCAACTGGGCTTGTCCCTGGCCTTCAACGGCGCGATCTACAACTTCCCGGAACTGCGCGCCGAGCTCGAAGCGCTGGGCTATGCCTTCTATTCCGGTGGCGACACCGAAGTGCTGCTCAAGGGCTACCACGCCTGGGGCGAAGCGCTGCTGCCGAAACTCAACGGCATGTTCGCGTTCGCCATCTGGGAGCGCGATGCCCAGCGTCTGTTCATCGCCCGTGACCGTCTCGGCGTGAAGCCTTTGTACCTGTCGCGCACCGGCCAGCGTTTGCGCTTTGCCTCGGCCCTGCCGGCGCTGCTCAAGGGCGGCGACATCAACCCGATCCTCGATCCGGTGGCGCTCAATCACTATCTGAATTTCCATGCGGTGGTGCCTGCTCCACGCACCTTGCTCGCGGGCATCGAAAAGCTGCCGCCAGCGACCTGGATGCGCGTCGAAGCCGATGGCCGCACCGAACAGAAAACCTGGTGGACCCTGCCCTACGGCCCGCACGACGACGAGAAAAACCTGACCCTCGAAGACTGGCGCGACCGCGTGCTCGACAGCACCCGCGAAGCCGTGGCAATCCGTCAACGGGCGGCGGTGGATGTCGGCGTGCTGCTGTCCGGCGGTGTCGATTCGAGCATGTTGGTTGGCTTGCTGCGTGAAGTCGGCGTGGAGAACCTGTCGACCTTTTCCATCGGTTTCCAGGATGCCGGCGGCGAGCGTGGCGATGAATTCCAGTATTCCGATCTGATCGCCAAACACTACGGCACGCAACACCATCAATTGCGCATCGACGAAAAAGAGATCATCGAGCAACTGCCCGCCGCATTCCGCGCGATGAGCGAGCCGATGGTCAGCCACGACTGCATCGCCTTTTACCTGTTGTCCCGCGAAGTGGCCAAGCACTGCAAAGTGGTGCAAAGCGGTCAGGGCGCGGACGAGTTGTTCGCCGGGTATCACTGGTATCCGCAAGTTGATGGCGCGGCCGATCCGTACGCGGCCTATCGCGCGGCGTTCTTCGACCGCAGCTACGACGACTATGCGGCCACCGTACAGCCGAAATGGCTGACCGCGAATGACGCGGCCGGCGACTTCGTGAAAGAGCACTTTGCCCAACCCGGCGCCGAGGTTGCGGTCGATAAAGCGCTGCGTCTGGACAGCACGGTGATGCTGGTGGACGACCCGGTCAAACGTGTCGACAACATGACCATGGCCTGGGGTCTGGAAGCGCGCACGCCGTTCCTCGACTATCGACTGGTTGAACTGTCGGCGCGAATTCCCGGCCAGTTCAAGCTGCCCGATGGCGGCAAACAGGTGTTGAAAGAAGCGGCGCGGCTGGTGATCCCGAGTGAAGTGATTGACCGCAAGAAAGGCTATTTCCCGGTACCGGGCCTCAAGCATTTGCAGGGCGACACCCTGAGCTGGGTGCGTGAGCTGCTGCTCGATCCGAGTCAGGATCGCGGCCTGTTCAACCCGGCCATGCTCGACAAACTGCTGACTGATCCGCAAGGCCAACTGACGCCATTGCGCGGCTCGAAACTGTGGCAACTGGCGGCCCTGAACCTGTGGCTCAGTGAACAAGGAATCTGATTGATGAAACCTCACGCCACGGCGATCAACCAACGCCTGTTACGCGGTCAGACACCGTCGTATGAACGCTTGCAGGCGCGTCTGGCCGAAGACGGCAGCGAACTCGGTGCCGACCCCATTGCCGTGCATTGCGGCTGGGGCCGGCTGCTGATCGGTCACACCTTTCCCGACCCGGCGACGCTGGCACAGGAACTGCTCAACGAGCAGCCCGGCGAACGCGATATCGCCCTGTACGTCGCCGCACCGCAGCAGATTCTCGGTCTGGAACCGACGCAACTGTTTCTCGACCCATCGGACACTCTGCGCCTGTGGTTCAGCGATTACCGCCAGGCCACCCGGGTGTTTCGCGGCTTCCGTATCCGTCGGGCGCAAAGCGAAGCAGACTGGCAGGCGATCAACCTGCTGTATCAGGCGCGCGGCATGCTGCCGATCGATGCCACACGACTGACCCCGCATCATCAGGGCGGTCCGGTGTACTGGTTGGCTGAAGATGAAGACAGCGGCGCGGTGATCGGCAGCGTCATGGGCCTCAATCACCAGAAAGCCTTCAACGATCCGGAACATGGCAGCAGCCTGTGGTGCCTGGCGGTGGATCCGCAGTGCTCGCGGCCCGGTGTCGGCGAAGTGCTGGTGCGGCATTTGATCGAGCACTTCATGAGTCGCGGCCTGAGCTATCTGGATCTGTCGGTGCTGCATGACAACCGTCAGGCCAAGAATCTTTACGCCAAGCTCGGTTTTCGCAATCTCTCAACCTTCGCGATCAAGCGCAAGAACGGCATCAATCAGACGCTGTTCCTCGGGCCCGGGCCGGAAGCCAACTTCAACCCCTACGCGCGGATCATCGTCGAGGAAGCGCATCGCCGTGGCATCGACGTGCAGGTGGACGATGCCGAAGCCGGGCTGTTCACCCTCAGTCACGGCGGGCGCCGAGTGCGCTGCCGCGAATCACTGAGCGACCTGACCAGCGCAATCAGCATGAGTCTGTGCCAAGACAAAAGCCTGACCCACAAAGTGTTGAAAGCCGCCGGCCTGAAGCTGCCCTCGCAGCAACTGGCGGGCAACGCCGACGACAACCTGGCGTTTCTCGACGAGCATCAGCGGGTGGTGGTCAAGCCGCTCGACGGCGAACAGGGTCAAGGCGTGGCGGTGGATTTGCAGAGCATCGAGGAGGTGCAGCAAGCCATCGAAGCCGCCAAACATTTTGACAGCCGCGTGCTACTGGAAAGCTTCCACGAAGGCCTCGACCTGCGGATTCTGGTGATCGGTTTTGAAGTAGTGGCGGCAGCCATTCGCCGTCCCGCCGAAGTAGTCGGCGACGGGCACCATTCGATCGGTGCGTTGATCGAAGCTCAAAGTCGCCGTCGGCAAGCGGCCACCAGCGGCGAGAGCAAGATCCCGCTGGATCACGAAACCCAACGCACCTTGCATGCCGCCGGTTATGACTACAGCAGCATCCTGCCTGCGGGCGAGCATCTGTTCGTGCGCCGCACGGCCAATCTGCACACCGGTGGCACGCTGGAAGACGTCACGGCGATTCTGCACCCGACCCTGGTCGATGCAGCGGTGCGTGCAGCGCGGGCGCTGGACATTCCGATGGTTGGCCTCGACCTGATGGTGCCGGCGGCGGATCAGCCGGAGTACGTGTTTATCGAAGCCAACGAACGCGCGGGATTGGCCAATCATGAGCCGCAGCCGACGGCGGAGCGGTTTGTCGATCTGTTGTTTCCGCACAGTCAGCCGGCTGTTTCTTGATCATGTAGAGCCTGAACCGGCCCCATCGCTGGCAAGCCAGCTCCCACAGGTTTACCGGTGTGCCCAATCACTGTGGGAGCTGGCTTGCCAGCGATGAGGCCCTGACAGGCAACACAAATTCCCTCATCGAAACCATCGATGCGCCTCAACTCATCAGGAGTTTCCATGACCACACACATCCCCGAACCGGATCTGAACTACCTGCAAAAAGTCCTGCTGGAAATGCTCGCCATTCCCAGCCCTACCGGGTTCACCGACACCATCGTGCGTTACGTCGCCGAGCGTCTGGAAGAACTTGGCATCCCGTTCGAAATGACCCGGCGCGGCACCATTCGCGCCACGCTCAAGGGCAAGAAAAACAGCCCTGACCGCGCTGTCTCCGCGCACCTGGATACCATCGGCGCCGCCGTGCGTGCGGTGAAGGACAACGGTCGCTTGACCCTGGCGCCGGTCGGTTGCTGGTCGAGCCGTTTTGCCGAAGGCAGCCGGGTCAGCCTGTTCACCGACAATGGCGTGATTCGCGGCAGCGTTTTGCCGCTGATGGCCTCCGGGCACGCGTTTAACACTGCCGTTGACGAGATGCCGATCAGCTGGGATCACGTCGAGCTGCGTCTGGATGCCTACTGCGCGACCAAGGCCGATTGCGACTCGCTGGGCATCAGCGTCGGCGACGTGGTGGCGTTCGACCCGCTGCCGGAGTTCACCGAGAGCGGCCACATCAGCGCCCGACACCTCGATGACAAGGCCGGTGTGGCGGCATTGCTCGCCGCGCTCAAGGCCATCGTCGACAGCGGTCAGGAATTGATGATCGACTGTCACCCGTTGTTCACCATCACCGAAGAAACCGGCAGCGGCGCGGCGGCGGCATTGCCGTGGGATGTCAGCGAATTCGTCGGCATCGACATCGCACCGGTCGCACCCGGCCAGCATTCCAGCGAACACGCGGTGAGCGTGGCGATGCAGGATTCCGGCGGGCCTTACGACTATCACTTGTCCCGGCATTTGCTGCGTCTGGCCGGGGAAAACGATCTGCCGGTGCGCCGTGACCTGTTTCGCTATTACTTCAGCGATGCGCATTCGGCGGTGACCGCCGGACACGATATCCGCACCGCCCTGCTCGCCTTTGGCTGCGACGCGACCCATGGTTATGAACGTACGCACATCGACAGTCTCGCGGCGCTCAGTCGTTTGCTCGGGGCGTACATTCTGAGTCCGCCGGTATTTGCCAGCGATGCGGCGCCGGCCAATGCTTCGCTGGATCGCTTCAGTCATCAGATCGAGCATGACACGCAGATGGAGAGCGATACGCGGGTGCCGTCGGTGGACAGTCTGGTGGGGCAGCGTTCCGACAGTTGATCCGGGGTTCTGTGGTGGCTGGCCTGGCCCCATCGCTGGCAAGCCAGCTCCCACAGTTTTCGGGGTGGATCACTTATCTGTGTACACCATCAAACCCTGTGGGAGCTGGCTGGCCAGCGATAGGGCCGATACTGCCCACACAAAACTGGCAGCCAGCCACCAATCGCCGTAGCATCCCGCCATTGATTTAGCCGAGGTGCCCATGCTGATTCCCTACGACGCTCTTGAAGTCGACACCCTCACCCGCCTGATCGAGGATTTCGTCACCCGCGACGGCACCGACAACGGTGATGACACACCGCTGGAGACCCGCGTGTTGCGCGTGCGCCAGGCGCTGACCAAAGGTCAGGCACTGATCGTGTTCGATCCGGAAAGCGAGCAATGCCAGTTGATGCTCAAACACGATGTGCCCAAACATCTGTTCGACTGAGACCTCAGCGAACCTTTTCAGTGATCTGTTTGCGCTGGATCCGCTCGTAGACTTCAGAGCGGTGCACATTGACCTTCTGCGGCGCCTCGACACCAAAGCGCACACTGGAACCGTTGACTGACAACACGCGCACGGATATGTCGTCACCGATGGAAATCAACTCGCCCACAACACGGCTGAGTACAAGCATGGAGTTCGTCCTTCAGGGTTAACCAGCCCTGAAGATGCGCGGTGGGCACGCGCTCTACAATGGGTCGCGCGCAATTCAGTCTTGCCCTACATCCTGAGTCGCTGCGCCCTTCAGACATTTCCTGCAAATGGCTAAACAGTCTCGCCTCAAGCGGCAGTAAATCGCGGTCCGAACAGGATCACGCTGGCGCCGATCACGCACAGCGCCACGCCGATCCAGTCCGAACCCAGCGGGCGCACCCGCTCGACCACCGCCAGCCAGCCGATCGACGCGACGATGTAGATCCCGCCATACGCGGCATAGGCGCGCCCGGCGTAAGCCGCTTCCACGCGAGTCAACAACAGGGCGAACAGGGTCAGGCTGAGCAGCGCCGGGATCACCCACAGGGCACTTTTACCCTGACGCAGCCACATGAAAAAGGCGAAACAGCCGGCGATTTCAAACAGCGCCGCGAGGAAAAACCACAGGTAATTGAGCATTGATGTGTCTCGACAGGGTGACCATTGCGGCCACCCTAACGACGCGACACCCTTCGGGCAAGTTCAGCCGTTGGTTTGTCTGGCCTTGGCGCGCATTTTATCGGCCATGCTGGTCATTTCGTTGTAGATCAGTTGCGGGTTCTTCTGTTTGATCGCCCAGGCCATGCGCCCCTGCTCGTGCGGCAGGATCATGAATTCGCCGGCGGCCACTTGCTGGTAGATATAGTCAGCGATGTCGGCAGCCGTAATCGGCGAACTTTCCAGCAACTTGCCGACCTGGGCTTTCATGGCCGGCGTCGGGCCACGGAACGAGTCGAGCAAGTTGGTCTGGAAGAACGACGGGCAGACCACATGTACGCTGACTTCCTGCTGCGCCAGTTCGATCAGCAAACTTTCCGACAACGCCACTACACCGGCCTTGGCCACGTTGTAGTTGCTCATGGCCGGGCCTTGCATCAGTGCAGCCATCGAAGCGATGTTGATGATCTTGCCTTTGCTCTGTTCGAGCAGCGGCAGGAACGCCTTGCAGCCCTTGACCACCCCCATCAGGTTGATCGCGATCTGCCAGTCCCAATCCTCCAGCGACAGTTCGCTGAAGAATCCGCCGGACGCCACACCGGCGTTGTTGACGATGACATCGATGCCGCCGAGCTTCACTTCGCAAGCCTGAGCAAACGCAGTGAGCTGGCTGTAATCACGCACGTCGCAACGTTGGGTGAAACCGTCACCACCGGCCTCGCGCACCCGCTTCAGGGTTTCCTGCAGGCCAGGTTCGCTGACGTCGGACAAGGCCAGCTGCCAGCCTTCACGCGCCCAGCGCAGCGCGATTTCGCGTCCTAAACCTGAGCCCGCACCGGTGATCATCATGCGATTTTGCATAGCAGACAGCCTTGTTGTTTCGTAGGAGATGCGCGGAGTGTAGCGAAGGATCCCGGCTATCCCACGCTCCATCAGATTGCTGAATACAGGATCAAAAGATCGCAGCCTTCGGCAGCTCCTACACCGATTCCTGTAGGAGCTGCCGAAGGCTGCGATCTTTTGATCTTGCGCTTAAAGGAAATAAGCCTGCGGACCAAATACATTAAAAAAACATTGAATTTTCTTTCACGCGCACCGGTCGGAATTTGTAAGCCGTCTGGAATTAGTTAGCCTCCAGTCGCCCTTGAACACCAAGACTTCTCGAACACTATCAACAAGGAAATCGACATGGGCACAATTCTTATCATTATCCTGATCCTGTTGCTGATCGGTGGTCTGCCGGTCTTCCCGCACTCCAGAAGTTGGGGTTACGGTCCTTCGGGCATTATCGGTGTGGTGTTGGTGGTGCTGTTGGTCTTGCTGTTACTTGGCAGGATATAAAACCCCAAGACAAAAAAAAGAGGCCCTCAGGGGCCTCTTTTTTTATGCAGCGGTTTTATCAGTCCGGCTTGCCGTTGATCACACCGGCAGTGTTGTCCATCAGGCTCTTGGTCGCAGTTTGCAGGAACGCTTCAAGCTTGAGCTTCAGTTCGGCGGTACGCGGTGCGTCCGGAATGATTTCGGCAGAAGGGTTCGCGCCCAGTTGGTACTGGTAAATCTTCGGCGCCATTTCCTTCTCTTTCGGCAGCACCAGGATCTGGTCGGCGGTGACGATGGCGGTGGTCTGCTCGCTGCCCGACGGCTTGATCACACCGAAACCGGTATCGCCTTCCGGCAGGTTCAGCAGGTCGCGGCCCCAGCACTGGTGACGCACTTCGCCGCCCAGACGGCCCATGATGGTCGGCACGATGTCGATCTGCGTACCCACGGTGTGGTCACGGGTACCGAACTTCTCCTGAATGCCCGGGGCGATCATCAGCATCGGCACGTTGAAGCGGCCCAGGTCCATTTCAGTGATCTGGCGCTCGTTGCCGAAACCGTGGTCACCGACGATCACGAACAGGGTTTCCTTGAAGTACGGCTCTTTGCGCGCCTTCTCGAAGAACTGACCCAGTGCCCAGTCGGCGTAACGCATGGCGGTCAGGTGTTCGTTGAGGCTGCCGCGATCAGTCACGCGCTCCACCGGCAAAGGTGTCGGCAACGCATACGGCGTGTGGTTGGACAGGGTCTGCAGCAGCGCATAGAACGGCTTGCCGTTTTCCCGCGCCTTCAATTCCACCAGACCACGGTCGAACATGTCCTGGTCGGACACGCCCCAGGTCGGATCGGAGAACACCGGGTTGACGAAGTCATTACGACCCACGAAGTTGGTCATGCCCTGGTTGCTGAAGAAGCCCGACTGGTTATCCCAGGCAAAGTCGCCGTTGTAGACATACACGTCGTCATACTTGCGCGCACTGAGCAGTTGCGGCAGGCCGGAGAGCTTGTGGCTGCCTTCCGGAGTCTGCATCAGGTATTCGAAGCCCGGCAGGTTCGGGAAGCACGCCATGGTCGCAAACATGCCCTGGTGGGTGTGCGTACCGTTGGAGAAGAAGCGGTCGAACAGCAGGCCTTCCTTCGACAGTTTGTCGAGATACGGCGTGATGTTGCCCGGTGCGCCCAAAGCGCCGACCGAGTGCCCGGCCATGCTTTCCATCAGGATCACGACTACGTTCTTGATCGGCAGAGTCTTGTCGGCCGGTGGCGTGTAGTCACGACGCACGGCAGCGATGTCGGCATCGACCAGTTTGTCGTCCGGCATCACCAGCATCTCGCGCACCACTTTCTGCGCCTGTTCCTGCGGCAGGGTGGCTTTCCAGATGTTGTTGCGATCCTCGCCCATGCGGTCCTTGGCAGCGGCGATCAGCGACAGCGTACCGTTGAGGCCGAGCTGGTTGGCGAAGTTCGATTCGGTGGTGTACACGTCACCCCAGCGCAGCGGCGGGCCCTGTCGCAGGGTGCCACGAGCGGCCACGACGCAGATCAGCAGGCAGACCACGAACACCGCGAGGCGGGTGTACCACGGCGCCACCTGACGGGTGCCGACGTTGCCGCCGCTGAACGGGCCACGTGGCCGGGTCGCACGATCGGCGCCCTTGAACGCCAGGGTCAGGATCACGGTGCCGATGACCCACGCCAGCAGGTAGCGCACCACCGGGAAACCGTACCAGAGCATGCTCATCACGGTTTTCGGGTCTTCTTTTACGTACTGGAACACCAGGCCATTGAGGCGCTGGTGGAACTCACGGTAGAAGTCCATTTCCATCAGACCGAGGAACAGCGCGATGCTGGACGCCACGGTCAGCCACAGACGGAAGAACCCGCGAGCAGCCATCGCCCGGGCACTGAACAGTGCCAGCACCAGCGGAACGCAGACATAGACCACCAGGCGCAGGTCGAAACGCAGGCCATTGGCGAAAGCTTCGAGGAAGGTCGAAGCCGGGGTATCGAGGATCATCTCGCGGTTGTAGACCAGCAGCGCGAGGCGCAGCACGGAAAACATCACCATCATGACCAGGGCACACAACAGTGTGTAGGCCAGATGCGATTTGACGGTCGGTTGCAGCAGGCGAGTGGAAGATCGCTGCTGATTCAGGGCGTCCGGGTTTGCCATGTCGTTTTAGGACCCATTGGAAGTTGAAGTTGCAAAATACAGCGGCGCCATGCCCTCTATTGGCCATTCCAGGCCCCGGGGCGTGCGCGGTGCGCAAATGTTGCACGATCAACGGCAGCATTGCCATTGATTACTGCCGCCCTGCCCGACTCTTTCATGCAAGCATTCGGATACGGACAAGCGGGGCTGCGCGGGCGAATTGTCTGGAACACTTTGTGAAAATTTCGTCCAACGCATATCTGGAAACACAATATAACGACAAAACAAAAACGCCCCGAATCGGTCGGGGCGTTTTGCTGTGAGCGCGAAGATTACTTCTCAGCGCGTTCTTTCAGGGCTTTAAGGGTGTTGAAGGGAGCATCGACCACGAACTTGTTGGCAATCATGCTTGGCACGCTGCCGCCTGGTTCAGTGTGCACCTGATAGGTCACTTCAACCTGATCACCTTTGGGCACGAACTTCCAGAAGCCTTTGACCTGAGCGACACGGACAAAGCCTTTCTCTTCGGGAATGTACTTCGGCACGCCTTCGAGGTTGCGGGTCAGGCTGCCATCGGCACCTTCAACGGTGGTGACGTGCAGCACCGAATCGCGTGGGGTGACTGGCCACGGCGTATTGAACTGGGTGTAGGTCCAGCTCTGATCGCCTTCGTGTTTGAGCAGTTTCTGGGTTTTGCACTCGTGAATCCAGGCGCAGGCTCCGGACACGTCTTCCTGCAAGGCACGCAGTTTGGCAACGGTGGTCTTCATCAAGGCAACACCCTGATAGGACTTGTAATCGGAACCCGGCACTTCGGCCAGCGAGACCTTGATCCCGTCCTGCTCCTTGGCGACTTTCCAGTCCTCAGCCTGAGCAACCGAAGTAACCAGCACAGCCGTCAAACCACACAACACAGCGATACGATGCAGCGAACCCATAGTCTTATTCCTTATTGTTGAAGTTCCGTTCGTTTGACACATCACGCCGCCGTCATCTGCTCCCACCAGCCGATCAACCTGATCGCTTCCTCGGAGCTGCTGCCGCAGACTTCGACATCGGCGGCGAATCCTGAACAGACCGCCGGACGCTCCGGCTGGCCGAAAATGCTGCACAGGTTTTCGACCGAGAGTTGCACGCAACGTTCGCCGGCAGGTTTGCCGTTGGGCATGCCCGGAATGGCAGAGCTGATGGAAGGGGCAATACAGCAAGCGCCACAGCCTTCACGGCATTTCATGACGAGCAAGTCCTCGCGACGGGCAATGTGTTAAAGAGACACGGACAGAGTAACCGCTAAAACGGTTGTTTCAAATTCCCTGAACCGGGGTTTTTACCGATAACTGAATGTGACTGACCAGTCTCCGACAAAGCGTCTGGTTCGCGGGTCACGGATCGATTGAATTTATTGCTTGAACTCGAAATCCAGCGCAGCGCCTTCGACTTCGCGGCGCTCTTCGTTGCGCAGCTGCAACTGCATTTCGTTGCTGAGCAGGCGGCCGTTGAGCTGGAAGCCGCTGTTCTTCTCGCCGAACATCTGCGGCAAGATCGCCTCGTGCTTGGGCAGCGACACGGTGCCGGCGGGTTTGAGTTGCTGAACCATGTCCTTGGGCAGGCTCAGATCGAGCTTGGCCGGCGGCAGTTTGGTTTTCACCACTTCACTGGCCGGTTTCGACTTGGAGGCAATCGGGGGCCGCTTCTTCAGCGGGGCGACTTTCTTTTGCGGGGCTTTTTTAACCTGAGCTTTCTTGTCCGCAACGGCTTTGCTGCTGGCGGTTTTACTCGCCGGAGCTGACGCCGCAGGCTTTTCCTGAACGGCGGCTGCCATGACACCGGGCGCATCGCCCATCGTCAACACACCAAGCAAAATCCAGGCAGCAGGCAAAATCGCTTTCATGAGCCCCACAACACTAACGGCAGAGGGCCATATGCTCGCCTGTTGAGCGTCACAAGACAAGCATGACGCGCCGCTCGTTCAGAAACCGCCAGCGGTTTCCTGACACAGTTGGGTCGCCAGCAAACCGAGGGTCATCAGCGCCCTTTCCGCCTCGCGATTCCACGGCGTGCCGCAGTTCAGGCGAATGCAGTGATTGAACTGCTCGGTATTACTGAAGATCAGCCCCGGTGCAATGCTGATGCCCTGCTGCAAGGCGCGCACGTGCAATTCCTGGGTATTGACCCTGCCCGGCAGACTCACCCAGAGGATGAAACCGCCCGTAGGCCGGGTCATTTGCGTGCCTTCGGGGAAGTACTGCTGCACCGCCAGCTGGAACGCACTGAGGTTTTTTCGGTATTCCTGGCGGATGTACCGTAAATGCCGGTCATAACCGCCATTTTCCAGATAAGCGGCAATCGCCATCTGCGTGACACTGCACGCCGAATGCGTGGTGAAAGTCTGCAGACGCTGGATTTCCTGCTGATACTTGCCGGCAATCATCCAGCCGACGCGTACGCCCGGCGACAATGTCTTGGAGAAACTCGAGCAGTAGATCACCCGATCCAGTCGATCGTAGGCTTTGAGGGCTTTGGTGCGGCCCTGTTCGAACATCAACTCGCCATAGATGTCGTCTTCGACGATCTGGATATCAAAATCCGAGGCCAGACGCAGCAGTTGCTTCTGCCGCTCTTCGGGCATGGTGCCGCCCAGTGGATTGCTCAGGCGAGTGGTCAGAACCAACGCTTTGATCGACCATTGGTTGGCCGCCAGTTGCAGCGCTTCGAGGCTCATGCCAGTGGCCGGGTCGCTGGGGATCTCGATCACTTTCAGGCCCAGCAGGTCGGCCAGTTGCAGCAAGCCGTAATAGGTTGGCGATTCGGCGGCGATCAGATCACCTGGACGGGTCAGCACCCGCAGCGACATCTGCAGCGCATCGACACAACCGTGGGTGATCACCACTTCTGACGGATCGACCACGACCCCGGCGTCGCGCATGCGGATCGCCACTTGCCGGCGCAGCGGTTCGAACCCGGGGCTGAACATGTAGCTGAATGCCCGAGGACTATGGAAACGAGTGACTTTGGCCAGTTGCTGATGCAATGCGCGCACCGGCAAATAGTCAACGCTCGGCACTGCCGCGCCCAACGGGAAAACCCCCTCGCGCCGGGATTCGACCAACACTTGCTGAATGATACTGGCGCGGGTGACCAGGCCTGGCCGTTCGACCCGGGCGATGTCCGGCGTCGGCGCCGTTAGTGCCGGGGTCTGGTGTACGTAGTAACCGGACTGCGGCCGCGCACGGATCAGGCCCTGATCTTCGAGATTGGCGTAAGCCTGCAACACCGTTGCATGGCTGACATTGAGCTGCGAACTCATCTTGCGCACCGACGGCACGCGTTCTCCGGGCTGATAGACACCACGCCGGATGTCTTCCGCCAGTTGTTGAGCAATACGTTGATAGAGCAAGAGGTTGGTCATGACGCAGCACTCGATTTCACGGGCATTTTATTCTTGTGTGAAACAATACCGGAACAGTTTAGAAGTGTACTGGGACAGTTGCCACCATAGTCGACCATACAGTGCAGTGTCAGCTACAACTCTACGGATTTGCGTGCTATTCGACAGACGTAAAAAAGCCCGGCTCTGCATGACAGGCCGGGCTTTCCAGAGACGCAGCCCTCAGCGGGCGGCGCCGAGCTGGCCTTTTTCGTCGGAGAACACAATTTCCACCCGACGGTTCTGTGCCCGCCCGCGCTCGGAAGCGTTGGCGTCCACTGGGTACTCGTCGCCGTAACCTTCGACCTGAATGCGCTTGTCCTCAATCCCGAGGTCCATCAGCACATCGGCCACCGCCTGCGCGCGATCACGCGACAGCTTGAGGTTTTCCTGTTTGCCGCCGGTGCTGTCGGTGTAACCCTCGATGCGCACCACGCGTTTCGGGTTGAGCTGCAGGAACTGCACGATCTTCAACACCACGCGGTTGGCCGAGTTCTTCAGCTCCGCTTCGCCGGTGTCGAACAGCACGTCCCCCAAGGTCATGACCAGACCGCGATCGGTTTGCGTGGTGGCCAGCGCGACGATCTGTTCTTCGAGCCACTTGCCCTGCTGCTGCACGCTCAGCAGTTTGGACTCGCGCAGGGCCAGTTGCAGGCGCTGGCGCTCCAGCTCCAGCTTCGCCGCGCGCTCTTCGTTGAGCACCAGATTGGTGTGTTCGCGGGCGATTTCGCTGTAACGCTGACTCAGGTAGGCGTAATGCGCGACGTCCCAACCGCTGCCCCAATAGGTCGACAGGCGATCGGCACGGGCCAGCGATTCACCGGCGCGGATCACGTCCTTGGGCGCGATACGCAGCACGTTGGAATCTTCCTTGACCTTCTGGAAGTCGCTGCTGGCCTGTTGCAAGGCGGCTTCGCTGTGTTGACCGGCGCAACCGTAGAGGCTTGCGCAACCGGCCAGAATCAACCCGCCGAGGGCTTTGGACTTGAGGCTCATTGGGCATCTCCCAGTTGCTTGCGCAGACGGATGATGCGGGTGTTGAGCACGTTCAGTTGCTCTTCGCTCTTTTGCGTCAGCACCTTGGCTTCGGCCAGACGTGCATCCAGCTCGGCCTGTTCGGAACGCATGCGCGCGTTCTTGTAAGACTCGTCGGTCATGTTGCCCTTGGCCCGGTTGAACTTGTCTTCGGCCAGTTTCATTTCCGGCATTTCATCGGCGGTCGCACCGACAGCCTTGGCCTGGGTGATGGCCTGCTCGGTCAGGCGCATTTGCTCAATGGGCGCAGGATCGTTGGCGCAGCCGGCCAGGGCCAGAACGGCCATGGCCGCGAAAAGAGGTCGAATACTCACTAAGAATCCCTACTGTTTTGGGGCACTGACAGGTGGCTGCGGCTGTTGCTGCTGAACCTTCCAGCGCTCGATGTTGCGTTGCAGCGCGGCTTCGGTCAGTCCGGACGCGGGCAATTCTGTCATCTTTTTAGCGAGCTGTCCGCGCAACCACGGATCGTTGCAGGCCGAGTTGTGCGAAACCGCGAGGAACAGTCCCGGTCGGTCGATCGGTTGCTCGAAGGCCAGCAGATCATTGGCCATGCCCAATGCCTGCGCGGCGGCCATGCCCGAGTAGCGACCGGCGAGTACATATTCCACTTCACCCAGCAGAAGTTTCTGAAAGGCCTGGGTGATGTTTGCCGTCCGCGTCAGGGTCAGATTCTGCTCGGCGAAAGTGCCGAATGCCTGGGTCATTCGAGACTTTTCCGACATCCCGCCCGTGTGCCCGTGCAGGTCTTTGGCTTCGCTGTAGATCAGCGTCGAGCCTTTGCGCGTCCATACCAGGTAGTCGTTTTCCAGCAACGGCGGATAGATGTAGTCGAGGTTTTCCAGTTCATTGAACATCAGCGGTGTGTCAGCCAGCATGTCCATGCGCCCGCTGCGCACTTCATCGAGGGCCTGCGCGCGTTTGCCGGCGTAGAGCAGCTCGACCTTGATCCCCAGATCCTTGGCCACTTGCTGCAACAGGTCGGCACTGGCGCCGATCAACTGCTTGGGATTCTGCGGATCCTGCCACAGGTACGGCGGCGCATCCGGGCTGCCGGTGACGACGAGGCGCTCGCATTTGCCGGCGGCCGCAGCCATGCCCGGCAAGAGGATCAATCCCGATAACAGCCAGCGGCGCAGATCCATGGCAAAACACTCCCACTCAAATTCGAGACAAAAAAAAGCCCGACCACAAGGCCGGGCTCTTTATAAGTGAAGCCGCCGGATTAGACCAGCTTCTCCAGCTCAGGTACCGCTTCGAACAGATCCGCCACCAGACCGTAATCGGCCACCTGGAAGATCGGCGCTTCTTCGTCCTTGTTGATCGCGACGATCACTTTGGAGTCTTTCATGCCGGCCAGATGCTGGATCGCGCCGGAGATACCGACGGCGATGTACAGCTGTGGCGCAACGATCTTGCCGGTCTGACCGACCTGCATGTCGTTCGGTACGAAACCTGCGTCGACCGCAGCGCGCGAAGCACCCACGGCTGCGCCCAGCTTGTCGGCCAGGGCGTACAGGTGTTTGAAGTTGTCACCGTTCTGCATGCCGCGGCCGCCGGAAACGACGATCTTGGCAGCGGTCAGCTCAGGACGATCGGACTTGGCCAGTTCTTCGCTGACGAAGCTGGAAGTGCCGGCGTCGTGCGCCGCAGCAACCGCTTCAACAGCCGCCGAACCACCTTCAGCGGCAACCGGGTCGAAACCGGTGGCACGCACGGTGATCACTTTGATCGCAGCGGTCGATTGCACGGTAGCGATAGCGTTACCGGCGTAGATCGGACGCTTGAAAGTATCGGCGCTTTCTACCGAGATGATCTCGGAGATCTGGTCAACGTCCAGTGCAGCGGCAACGCGCGGCAGGATGTTTTTGCCGTTGGACGTGGCGGCAGCCAGGATGTGGCTGTAGCCCTTGCCCAGCTCTGCAACCAGCGGCGCAACGTTTTCCGGCAGCTGATGCGCGTAAGCGGCATTGTCAGCGTTCAGGACTTTGCTCACACCAGCGATTTTCGCAGCGGCTTCAGCCACGGCGCCAGCGCCCTGGCCTGCAACCAGAACGTGGATGTCGCCGCCGATTTTGGCAGCAGCAGCCACGGTATTCAGTGTGGCCGGGGCCAGAACTTTGTTGTCGTGTTCAGCGATTACCAAGATAGTCATTTTTAGATTACCTTCGCTTCGTTTTTCAGTTTCTCGACCAGTTCAGCCACCGACTTGACCTTGATACCCGCGCTGCGTGCAGCTGGCGCTTCGACTTTCAGGGTCTTGTTGGTGGAGGCGGTGGAAACGCCCAAAGCGTCCGGAGTCAGCACTTCAAGAGGCTTCTTCTTGGCTTTCATGATGTTTGGCAGGGACGCGTAGCGCGGCTCGTTCAAACGCAGGTCGGTGGTGACAATGGCCGGCAGTTTCAGCGAAACGGTCTGCGCGCCGCCGTCGATTTCGCGGGTCACGGCAACGCTGTCGCCGGACACTTCGACTTTCGAAGCGAATGTGCCCTGACCGTAGCCGCTCAGTGCAGCGAGCATCTGGCCGGTCTGGTTGTTGTCGCTGTCGATGGCCTGTTTGCCCAGGATCACCAGTTGAGGCTGTTCCTTGTCGACCACAGCCTTGAGCAGCTTGGCCACGGCCAGCGAAGTCAGGTCTTCAGCGGATTCGACGAGGATGGCGCGGTCGGCACCCAGAGCCAGTGCAGTACGCAGCTGTTCCTGAGCGGTGGACGGGCCGATGGAGACGACGACGATTTCAGTCGCAACACCTTTCTCTTTCAGGCGTACAGCTTCTTCCACTGCGATTTCGCAGAACGGGTTCATCGACATCTTGACGTTGGCGAGGTCTACGCCGGAATTGTCCGCCTTGACGCGGACCTTGACGTTGTAATCCACAACGCGTTTGACAGCTACAAGAACCTTCATGGATTCCTCGTTACTCTCCGGTGAAAAGAAAGTCGCCTAGGCGAACCTGGCGGATGATGCTCATCGGGCACAAGGGCACCTCTAAAAACGCCGGCTGGGGCCGATGACCGTTCGTCGGTGGTGACCAACGGGTCATTGATTCGCACGGTGTGTAAACTGCGCGCCAGACTCGCGCTGCGCATCACCTTGTACTGCCTGTGCCCTGTCTTTAGAGGTGCTCTTGAAACCGCCAGTCTGCCTACGGCGAGCGCAAAACCGCCCGTATCTTGACCGGAACGCCTATTCCGGTCAATACGGCAAAATGGCCGTTCATAAGCCGCGCTTCTTTGATTTCTCTGGGCTGGAGCCGATTCAAACAAACGTTTGTATTGGACGCTCGGAGTGGTGTAGATATAATGCGCCGCCTAGAGAGAAAGGTGGTTTGCCCATTATTACCCTTGACGTTAACGTAAAGGCAATAACGGATACGACACCGAACCTCCAAATTAGAAAAAAAACTGTTGAGCCTTGAGTAGGAGATAGCCTGTGGAACGCGAATACATGGAATTCGACGTGGTCATCGTCGGTGCCGGCCCCGCTGGCCTGTCCGCCGCCTGCCGTCTGAAGCAGAAGGCCGCCGAAGCCGGTAAGGAAATCAGCGTCTGCGTGGTCGAAAAAGGCTCCGAAGTCGGCGCACACATCCTTTCCGGTGCCGTGTTCGAACCACGCGCTCTGAATGAACTGTTCCCGGACTGGAAAGAACTCGGCGCCCCGCTGAACACCCCGGTCACCCGCGACGATATTTTCGTGCTGAAAAACGCCGACAGCGCGCAGAAGATTCCTGACTTCTTTGTGCCCAAGACCATGCACAACGAAGGCAACTTTATTATTTCCCTGGGCAACCTGTGCCGCTGGCTGGCCCAGCAGGCTGAGAACCTGGGTGTGGAAATCTACCCGGGCTTCGCCGCTCAGGAAGCCTTGATCGACGAAAACGGCATCGTGCGCGGGATCATCACCGGTGATCTGGGCGTCGACCGCGAAGGCAATCCGAAAGAAGGCCTGTACACCCCGGGCATGGAACTGCGTGGCAAATACACGCTGTTCGCCGAAGGTTGCCGTGGGCACATCGGCAAGCAGTTGATCAAGCGCTACAACCTCGACAGCGATGCCGACGCCCAGCACTACGGCATCGGCCTCAAAGAAATCTGGGAAATCGACCCGGCCAAACATCAGCCAGGCCTGGTCGTACACACCGCCGGCTGGCCGCTGGACATCATGGGCACCGAAAACACCGGCGGCTCGTTCCTCTATCACCTGGAAAACAACCAGGTGGTGGTCGGTCTGATCGTTGACCTGTCCTACAGCAACACCTACCTGTCGCCGTTCGACGAGTTCCAGCGCCTCAAGCATCACCCGGTGCTCAAGCAATACCTGGAAGGCGGCAAACGCGTCAGCTACGGCGCCCGCGCCATCTGCAAAGGTGGCCTGAACTCGCTGCCGAAAATGGTCTTCAAGGGTGGCGCGCTGATCGGTTGCGACCTCGGCACCCTGAACTTCGCCAAGATCAAAGGCAGCCACACCGCGATGAAGTCCGGCATGCTCGCTGCCGAGTCGGTGGCCGACGCCCTGTTCGCCGAAAAGGATGGCACTGAAGAGCTGACTTCCTACGTCGACGCGTTCAAGAAGAGCTGGCTCTACGACGAACTGTTCGCCAGCCGTAACTTCGGCCCGGCGATCCACAAGTTCGGCGCGATTGTCGGCGGTGGTTTCAACTGGCTGGACCAGAACATCTTCGGCGGCAAACTGCCGTTCACCCTGCATGACACCAAGCCGGACTACGCTTGCCTGAAACTGGCGGCCGACTGCAAGAAGATCGACTATCCGAAGCCGGACGGCAAACTCAGCTTCGACAAACTGAGCTCGGTGTTCATCTCCGGTACCAACCACGAAGAAGAACAGCCTTGCCATCTGAAGCTGACCGACCCGAGCATTCCGCTGAGTCGCAACCTGCCGATGTACGACGAACCGGCGCAGCGCTACTGCCCGGCCGGTGTGTACGAAGTGATCACCAAGGAAGACGGCGAAAAACGCTTCCAGATCAACGCCCAGAACTGCGTGCACTGCAAGACCTGTGACATCAAGGACCCTTCGCAGAACATCACCTGGGTCACGCCGGAAGGCGCTGGCGGCCCGACTTACCCGAACATGTAGGTCGAATCGCTGAACAACGAGGCTCCCGAAATGGGGGCCTTTTTGTTGCCCAAAATTTAATGCATCACATCACCCCCTGTGGGAGCTGGCTTGCCAGCGATGGGGCCGTGTCAGTCGACATCTTGGCTGCCTGGATCACCGCCATCGCTGGCAAGCCAGCTCCCACAGAGTTACGCGAACTGTCAGGCAACGCGCTCATCCCCCGGGCTGCGCTCAAAGTAGCGCTTGTACTCACGACTGAACTGCGACGTACTCTGATACCCCACCCGATGCGCCACCTGCGCCACGCCCAGCCCTTCGGCGACCAGCAAGGTCTGCGCCTTGAGCAGGCGCAGGCGCTTCAGATACTGCACCGGCGACAGCAGCGTGCTGCGCTTGAAGTGCTCGTGGAAGGACGACACGCTCATGTTCGCGCAACTGGCCAGAGTCTCGACATTCAGCGGCTCGGTGTAATGCGCATGCAGATGGCTGATCGACGCTGCGACCCGGGCGAACTGCCCCTGCTGCTCCACCAGCGCGCGCAACACATCGGCCTGCGGCCCGCGCAGCGCGGTGAACAACAATTCACGCACCCGCGCCGGCCCGAGAATCTGCCGCTCCAGCGGATCGTGCAGGCAGCGCAGCAAACGTTCGACACAGCCACGCATGTCATCGTCGAGCACCACCGAGGTCATCGACTCCGGTGTCTGCGCCGGAATGTGCCGCCCCGGCGCCAGCCCCATGGCCAGCACCAATTCACCGAGCAGCACCCGGTCGATCGCTACCGACACCCCCAGCAACGGCGCATCCGGCAAGGCAAAGGTTTCGCACTCGAACGGCACCGGCAGCGCCTGAATCAGGTAATGCCCAGCGCCGTACTCCATGGTGCGCGGGCCGAGGAACGCCAGTTTGCTGCCCTGGGCGATGATCATCAGGCTCGGCTCATAAATGTGCGGGCCACGCGCCACGTCACAACTGGCGCGCAACACCTGCACGCCGGGCAACCCGGTCTGGCTGTAACCATCGCAGAGCGCCAGCGGCTCGATCAGCGAAACCAGCGTGGCATTGGCATCAAGGTGACGGGTCAACTGCATCGGAGGGGTCTTCAAAAAAGTCACGGAAAAAGGCATGCAAGCATCATCGCAGATCCTTTTGCCAATGCGCTTGCCCAGACCCGCATGCCGGAGGATTAGGCATGAGACCCGGAGGAATCGTCATGGCCGCAACGGCAGACGGCGCCCAGAATGCGCCACCTCACCTGTCACTGCTTCTGCGAGGTTTCTCATGTACACCGCTATCGGTTATGCCGCTCAATCGGCCACCACTCCCCTCGCCCCGATGAAATTCGAACGCCGCAGCCCACGCGCTGACGACGTGGCGATCGAGATCCTGTACTGCGGCGTCTGCCACTCCGACATCCACCAGGCGCGCAACGAATGGGGCATCGCGGTTTATCCGCTGATGCCTGGCCATGAGATCGTCGGCAAAGTCACTGCCATCGGTGCGAACGTCACTCAACATAAAGTCGGCGATCTGGTCGGCGTTGGCTGCATGGTCGACTCCTGCCGCACCTGCGCCGCCTGCCAGCAGAACCTTGAGCAATACTGCCTCGAAGGCCCGACCATGACCTACGCCACCCCGGACCGGGTCGATGGCAGCAACACCATGGGCGGCTACTCGGACAGCATCGTGGTCAGCGAACACTTCGTCGTGCGCATTCCTGAAAAGCTGGATCTGGCCAGCGCCGCGCCGATCCTCTGCGCCGGCATCACCACCTACTCGCCGCTCAAGCATTACGGGGTCAAGGCCGGCGACAAGGTCGGGATTCTCGGTATGGGCGGCCTCGGCCACATGGGCATCAAGTTTGCCAAGGCACTGGGCGCGGAAGTCACGCTGTTCACCCGTTCGGCGAGCAAGGCCGAGGAAGGTCGTCGTCAGGGCGCCGATCATGTGATCGTCTCCACCGATGCCGAGCAGATGGCTGCCGCCGCAGGCCGCTTCGATTTCCTGCTCGACACCATTCCGGTGCAGCATGATCTCAATCCGTACCTGCAAACCCTGCGCTTTGATGGCGTGCACATTCTGGTCGGCCTGATCGAACCGATCGATCCGCCCGTGCACGCTGCCAACCTGGTGCTGGGCCGTCGCGTGCTGGCCGGTTCGTTGATCGGCGGCATTGCCGAAACCCAGGAAGTGCTGGATTTCTGCGCCGAGCACAACATCACCTGCGACATCGAAATGCTCGACATCCGCCAGATCAACGAGGCCTATGCGCGGATGATTGCCGGTGATGTGAAGTATCGCTTCGTGATCGACATGGCGACGCTGAAGCTTTAAACCTTCAGACCGAGTTCTGCCGAGAGCCGGGCTGTGACCCCTTTGATCAGGGGGATCAGCTCGGCCATTTTTTCCAGCGGCATGTACGGCACGGTGCTGGCGATACTGATCGCCGCGACAATGCGCTTGCTCGCATCACGAATCGGCGCCGCCACGCAGCGGATCGACGGTTCGTTGTCTTCCAGATCGAAGGCGTAGCCGCCGGCCACGTACTCGGTCATGCGCTGCTCGAGCTGCTCCCACGATTGCTGGGGATGCTGCGGCCAGAATTGACTTTTCCCACCCGCCGGCAGGCTGATGTCGTACAAGCGCTGCCAATCCTGCGGCGCATCGTCGAGCATCAAGGCCTTGCCGATCCCGGTGCGTGCCAACGGCATGCGGTGGCCGACTCGCGAGCGCATTTCCGGGCCGTTACGCCCCGGATTCTTCAGCAGGTACAACACCTCGTCGCCCTCACGAATCCCTAAATGCACGGTGTCCCCGGTCAGCGCCGACAACTCATCCAGATAGGGCGCGGCCAGGCTCACCAGCGGCAACTCTTCGCGCGCCTGAAACCCCAGCTCGATCAGCTTCGGCCCCAGCAGATAGCCGATTTGCGGCACCACGCGCAGGTAACGTTCGTCCACCAGGCAACTGGCCAGACGATGGGTGGTGCTGCGCGTGGTGCCGATCAGTCGCGCAATCTCTTTCAGATCGCGGGCGCCACTGGCCACCGCCTGCACCACGCCCAGCCCGCGAAGCAGGGTCTGGGTGCCGGTGGGTACGGCGTCCTTGGTTTTTTCCGGGGCGTCTTCCTGCATATCCAGCCTTTACCGTTGAGCGAGGGAACGGGCGGCATTATGGTCGCCCGACGCTGACCACTACAACTCGATACGCTCGACCTTGCCCACCAGCAGCACGTAGGACAATGCACCGATCAGCGCCAGAACCGCGATGTAGGTGATCGCCGGAGCAAACGAATCACCGCTGGCGAGGAGTCCGATGACAATCGGCGTGGCAATTGCCGACAGGTTGCCGATGAAGTTGAACACCCCGCCAGTCAAACCGAGCAAGCGTGCCGGCGCTAGGGTCGAGACCAGCGACCAGGTGATTGACGCCAGGCCGTTGCCGAAAAACGCCAGCGCGAGGAAGGCAATCACCAGCGGCGTCGATTCAACAAAATTGGCGCCGATGATCGAGGTGGAAATCAACAGTCCGCCAATGATCGGCAACTTGCGCGCGAAGCCCACGCTGCAGCCACGGCGGATCAGCAGGTCGGAAAAGAACCCCGAACACAGCACGCCAATGAACGCGGCCAGAAACGGCAGTGATGCCAGCAGCCCGGACTTGATGAAGTCCATGCCGCGATATTTCACCAGGTAGGTCGGGAACCACGTCAGGAAAAACCACAGCGTCGAGTTCAGGCAGAACTGGCCGAGGTAGATGCCCCACAACTTGCGTTTGCTCAGGACGATGCCGAGGTCGGTCCAACTGAACGAGGCCTTGGCCGTTTGCGCTTGAATGTCTACGAGTCCGCCGCCCTCGCGGATCAGGTCGATCTCCGCGTCGTTGGCGCCCTTGAAGTCCCGCGGTTCGCGATACACCGCGTACCAGATCGCCGCCCAGACAATCCCCGCCGCACCGGTGGCGACGAACACCATGTGCCAGCCGAACTCATGTTGCAGCCACGCCAGCACCGGGGTCAGAAACGCCAGGCCGACAAATTGCCCGGAGGTGTAGAAACCAATCGCCGTGGCTCGCTCACGCTCGGGAAACCAGGTGGTGACCACGCGGCTGTTAATCGGATAGGCCGGCGCTTCCAGCGCGCCGACCACCATGCGCAGCACGAACAGCGCAATGAAACTCGCGGCAAAGCCGAGCATCACCGTGGCCAGCGACCACAGCAGCAGCGCGATGCTATAGAGGATGCGCGGCGGCACCCGATCCACCAGCCAGCCGCCGGGGATCTGCATCGCGGCGTAGGTCCAGCCAAATGCGGAGAAAATCAACCCGACGTGCACCGGATCGATGCCCAGTTCGCTGGTCAGCGCGGGCGCGGCAATCGACAGGTTGCTGCGATCGAGGTAGTTGATGACCACGGTGATGAACAGCAGCACCATGATGAAAAACCGCTTGCGGCTGGGCGTGACTAAAGACGCCTGCCCGGTGAGGGTTTGCGGTGGCATGGGGGGGGGTGCCTCTTCTTATGATTATTTGAGGACAGTCGTAAAACTTGCGCCGAACCCTGTGGGAGCTGGCTTGCCAGCGATAGCGGTGCATCTGTCACATCAATGCCGGATGTGCCGCCGTCATCGCTGGCAAGCCAGCTCCCACAGGGGAATTGTGGGGGGTCAGAAGGCACTCACCACTCGGCAAAACTGCCATCGGCATGGCGCCAGATCGGGTTGCGCCAGCGGTGGCCGACGGCGGCGCGTTCGATCACGTATTCCTCGTTGATCTCGATGCCCAGCCCCGGCCCGTTCGGAATCTTCACGAAGCCCTGGTCGTAGTCGAACACCCGCGGATCCTTCACATAGTCGAGCAAATCGTTGCTCTCGTTGTAATGGATGCCCAGGCTCTGCTCCTGGATAAACGCGTTGTAACAAGCCGCATCCAGTTGCAGGCACGCCGCCAGCGCAATCGGCCCCAGCGGGCAATGCAGTGCCAGCGCCACATCGTAGGCTTCGGCCATGTTGGCGATCTTGCGGGTTTCGGTGATACCGCCGGCGTGCGAGGCATCGGGCTGGATGATGTCGACGTAGCCTTCGCTCAACACCCGCTTGAAATCCCAGCGCGAGAACAGCCGCTCACCGAGGGCAATCGGCGTGCTGGTCAACGGCGCCAGCTCCTTCAGCGCTTCGTAGTTTTCGCTGAGCACCGGTTCTTCGATGAACATCAGCTTGTACGGATCGAGTTCCTTCATCAGCACCTTGGCCATCGGCTTGTGCACCCGGCCATGGAAGTCGACGCCAATGCCGACGTTAGGCCCGACGGCATCGCGCACGGCAGCCACGTTGGCCAGGGCCAGATCGACTTTTTCGAAGGTATCGAGGAACTGCAGCTCTTCGGTGCCATTCATTTTCACGGCGGTAAAACCCCGGCTCACCGCCTCCTTCGCGGCGCGTGCGGTATCGGCCGGACGGTCGCCACCGATCCACGAATACACGCGAATCTTGTCGCGCACCTGACCGCCGAGCAGATCGCTGACCGAGACGCCGAGGGCCTTGCCCTTGATGTCCCACAGCGCCTGATCGATACCGGCCAGCGCACTCATGTGGATCGCGCCACCACGGTAGAAGCCACCGCGATACAGCACGGTCCAGATGTCCTCGATGTTGCGTGGGTCTTTGCCGATCAGGTAGTCGGACAATTCCTCAACGGCAGCGGCGACAGTGTGGGCGCGGCCTTCGACCACGGGTTCGCCCCAACCGGTCACGCCCTCATCGGTTTCGACCTTGAGGAAGCACCAGCGCGGCGGGACGATGAAGGTGGTGAGTTTGGTGATTTTCATCTGCTTGTCTCTCTTGTTAGATGCAGCGCACGCAGCGCCGGATAAATCTCAGCGAAGGGCCTTCCAGGCAGCCACGTAGGCCTTGGCATTGGCCGCCACTTGCTCAACCGTCATGCCCGGTTTGAACAGTCCGGAACCGAGGCCGAAACCTTTCACGCCAGCGTCGATGAATGCTTGCATGTTGTCCGGGGTGATCCCGCCGACCGGCGCCAGCACCGTCCCGGAAGGCAACACCGCGAGCCACGCCTTGACCACCGCCGGGCCCATCTGCTCGGCTGGGAACAGCTTGAGAATGTCCGCGCCCTCCTCCAGCGCCGCAAAGGCTTCGGTCGGTGTGGCGACACCCGGCGACAGGTACAACCCCGCCGCTTTCGCTGCGCGCAGCACTTTGGCGTCACTGTGCGGCATGACGATCACCTGGCCGCCGGCAGCTTTCACCAACTCGACCTGCTCCGGGGTCAACACCGTGCCGGCACCGATCAGGCAATTGGCGGGCAAGGTCTGACGCAGAATGCGGATACTTTCGTACGGCGACGGGGAATTGAGCGGTACTTCGATGACGCGAAATCCCGCGGCATACAGGACTTCTCCGACCGCTGCGGCTTCCTGCGGATGCAGGCCACGCAGGATCGCGATCAGACCATTTTGTGCCAGTGCTTGCTTGAGCATGTCAGGCCTCCAGTCAGGGTTAACGGGATGAGGAATCGAGCAGTCCGGCGGCCAGCGCCAGTTGCCACAGGCCGCGCTCGGTGGCCTGCTCGGCCAGCGCCACCCGGGCGAAACCGCAGGCGTCCAGCGCACGGCTGTAGCGGGCGCAGAGTTGCGCGTTGCCAATGAGGATGATCGAGGGCAGATGCGCACTGTTGCGTCGACGCCGCTGGGCTGCGGCAAGCGCTACCAGCTCATGGCCAATCATCAGGCCGGAGAGGTAATCCGCTTGCGCCGTCGGCGCCAGTTCGCCGGTCAGGCCAAGAGTGCGGGCACTGAATAATGTGGAAAGCACGCCAAGTTCGCCGTCCGCCGACAGCGCCACTTGCACGCCACGGTCGAACGCCAGCCCGTCGAACGCCGCACCCTGTTGCTGGGTACGCCCGAGAATGCTGTGTTCACTGAGCACGGCGAACACTTCGCCGGTCATGAAAGTATCGAAATGAGTGATGCAGCCCTCGACCACTTCGACCCACTTGGAATGGCTGCCCGGCAGACCGATCAACAGATCGCCGCCCGCCTCGGTCGACAGGTTCTGCAGCACGCCGAGGACCTGGGTTTCTTCACCGCGCATCACGTTGGGCAGGCGTGAGCGTTGAATCACACCCGGCACGATATGCACCCGCGCGCCGCGAACACTGACAACCGTTTGTAGGGAGTTTCCGAGATTGGCGACGTTCGCCGGCGTTTCGCAGTAGGCCGCTTCGCGCCAGCCCTGGGCGCTGCCGACCATGCCGCAGGCAATCACCGGCAAATCCGGCTGCGCATTGAGCCAGTCGCCGCACGCCTCTTCGAAGGCCAGTTCAAAACCGTCGGCGCATTCACCACCGTTGATGACTCGCGGCGTCTTCGGTAACTGCATGATCCCGGACGACAGCGCACGCTGCTCCAGCACCACGCCACCGGCCGCGAGTTTGTAAGCACGTAATGAGGTCGTCCCCCAGTCGAGTGCGATCAATTGCGCCTGCATCGCTTCACCTGTTTTGTTTTTGGCAGTGAGTGCGAGGGACTATAAACCTGGGCGCAGGAAAATCTCAATATATAAATATCATTCCCATATTATGGGATTTACAAGTGTAACAGCCGTTTCTTCGCCAAATCTCTAAAATGCCGATCCCATTCACGCGACGACCGCTCTCGACAGGTTCAAGGAAGAAAAAATGAAAACCGCTTTAAAGGCGTTACTGCTCTGCAGCGCACTCTGCTTCGCGGCGATCGCCAGCGCCTTGCCCGCTATCAAGGAGGGTGATATCTGGGCTTACAACACCCGGCCGGGTGAAGAAGCCTCGACCTTGACCATCCTCAAAATCGAAAGCTATCCGCACTACGGCACCGTCGTGCATATCCGCGTTGATGGCATTCGGATGATCAACCCGGTCACCGGAGGCGAGTTCACCGCAATGCCCCACCTGCCTTTCCACGCCGAGGCTTTGCAGCGCAGCCTGACTCGTCGCGTGGGAGAGACGGCGCAGATTCCGGATTTCAGTCAGGGCTACACCTACTGGAAAGCGGCCTTCGATGAAGAGAAGGCCGGGGCTTTCAAGATTTCCGTGCGAAAGACACTTGATGGGTTGCTGAGCGGCAATTGGGAAATGACTGATGATGAAACAGCCAAAACCACCTCGACGCCCTGAGGATCATCCCTCGGCAAACTCGCGCAACACCTTGCCATCCATGCGATAGCGCACCCACTCTTCCTGCGGCTGTGCGCCGAGAGATTTGTAGAATTCGATGGCCGGGGTGTTCCAGTCCAGCACGCTCCATTCGAAGCGCCCACAGTCGTTGTCGCAGGCGATTTTCGCCAGATGCCGCAGTAGGGTTTTGCCGGCGCCGCCGCCGCGTTGTTCAGGGGTGATGTAGAGGTCTTCAAGGTACAGGCAATTGCTGCCGAGCCACGTCGAATAGCTGAAGAAGAACACCGCAAAACCGATCGGCACACCGTCACGCAGGCAGATCAAGCCGTGGGCGGTCGCGCCTTCGCTGAACAGGCTGCGCTCGATGTCGGTGACGCTGGCGATCACTTCGTGGCGAGCCTTTTCGAAATCTGCCAGTTCGGTGATAAAGGCGAGGATTTGCGGCGCATCGCTGGGGGTCGCCGGGCGGATTTCGATCGTCATGGACGGGCCTTGTCGGAAATGGAAAGCGCCATACTAAAGCCGTGGGCGGCGCTCGTCACATGCCAAACCTGGTAGAGAACCTTGTGGTGAGGGAATTCATCCCCGATGGGTTGCGCAGCAGCCCTGAAAAACCGGAGTGCATCGCGCTCCATCGGGGATAAATCCCCTCACCACAGCAGTATCATGGGCATCAAAATTTGGGTAAGTCTGCAAGGATGTTCATGAACGCCACTGCTTTTGCGCCGCTCACCTCACTCGCCGCCAAGTTGTTGCCCCACGCTCTGGAGCCGTCCGACGACGGCGCCCATGACCTCGCGCATCTGCAACGGGTCTGGCACAACGTGCGGACCTTTCAGGTCGAGGAAGGCGGTGACCTTGAAGTGCTGCTCGCCGCGGTATTGCTGCACGATTGCGTGTCCGTCGAGAAGAACTCGCCCCAGCGCTCGCAGGCTTCGCGCCTCGCCGCAGAGAAAGCTGCCAACGTGCTGGCGGAACTGGATTGGTCCGCCAGCAAAATCGCCGCCGTCACCCACGCTATCGAAGCCCACAGTTTCTCCGTCAACATCACCCCGCTGACCCTCGAAGCAAAAATCGTCCAGGATGCCGACCGTCTCGACTCGCTGGGCATGCTTGGCGTGGCCCGCACCTTTTACGTCGCCGGGCGCATGGGCAGTGCGCTGTACGACCCGCTCGACCCTGAAGCCAGGGAGCGCGACTACAACGACACACGTTTCTGCCTCGACCACTTCCAGACCAAACTGCTGCACCTCGCCGACGGTTTTCAGACCGAAATCGGTCAGCGTCTGGCGCAGATCCGCCATCAGCGCCTGAAGGGTTTCATGGAGCAGTTCAAGGAAGAAATCGGCCTCGACTGATGACCCTGTGTCTCGACCGTTCGTCGTTCATCAGGCACCAATCCAATCCAGGGGCAGACCAACGACAGGTAAGGAATTCAATCACTGGAGAAGCCCTATGATCCCGTCAAGGTTGACTGCCCTCGTCTTCGCCGCCCTGCTGAGTCCTGCGGTTTTCGCCGCGTCTACCACCGCAGCAGGCACCGGTCCTACCGATCCGGTTCCGTCGCCACGCGCTCCCGCCATTAACAGCGCCCCGGGCATGAACACCGATGGCTCCGGCGTTCCGTTGATCAACCAGCCACCTGCCACCGGCACCGATCCCCGTACCCAAGGCAGTGATCCCGGTCGCCAGGGTGGCATGAACACCCCCGACTCCCCCGCCACACCCGATAACGCCGGCCCCGGCATCGGCTCGAAAACCACCACCGGTGGCTCGGGCTCTGAAGGTGCCGGCCAGTAGTTCGCCGACGCGAGCGTCCTATTCACATCCATGAAGAGGTAACCATGAACGTCGATAAAAACCTGGAAAAAGAAGTCCTCACTCGCCTGCTGCACGCCCATCCAAGCGGACTGGGCAAAGAGGTGCTGGACAACTATCGCGGTGAGAAAGTGGTGGCCAGCGCCCTCGCCGCCCTGCAGGATCGCGGGCTGATCCACCATGGTCATGTGACCTGCAACGAGGCCGGCGAACACTCGTTGAATCTGCCGATCAAGCTCAGTGCGGCGGGCGTCGAAGCGGCGCGAAAGCTGGATGTCTAGAAGCTGTGGTTGTGTGAACGCATGATCGTGCAGGAGCTGCCGCAGGCTGCGAGCTTTTGATCTCGTTTTTTAAAATCAAAAGATCGCAGCCTTCGGCAGCTCCTACACAAGAAACCCATCTACTGATGCAAGGAGAAATCCCATGCCTCGTGGAAGTAAAGACAAATACACCGCCGAACAGAAGCGCAAGGCCGAACACATCGAAGACAGCTACGAGCACAAAGGCCTGTCCAAGGACGAGGCCGAAACGCGGGCTTGGGCGACGGTGAACAAACAGTCGGGCGGCGGCGAAAAGGCTGGCGGTTCGGGGCGCAGGAAACCGGCGAGTGCCAAATCCGAAGATCGCAAGGAATCATCGCGGCGTGCGGTAGCCAGTCGTGAAGGGCATGCGCGCGACAGCAAGGCATCGCGCGAGACGCAGACCGTGGACAGTCTGAGGAAAGAGGCGCGGGCGAAGAATATCGCCGGGCGCTCTTCGATGCGCAAGGATGAGTTGATTGCGGCGTTGCGCAAGGCCGGTTGATATTTGTTGTGAGGCTGATGGCCTTATCGCTGGCAAGCCAGCTCCCACAGGGATTCCGGGGTACACAAATTTGCGTTTCACCTTGTAAACCTGTGGGAGCTGGCTTGCCAGCGAAAGCGTCAGATCAATCGCCGCAGACTTCGCGGATAAACCCATCCACCTCAGCCGCCCCCGGCGCAGTCGCCGGCCCCCACCGCGTCACCGCCAAAGCCGCCGCCGCATTCGCCCGGCGTGCCGCCTCAAGCGCATTCAAACCCTGCGCCAATCCGGCGACGAACACTCCGGCATGAGCATCACCCGCGCCGTTGCTGTCGACTGCCTTCACGGCAAACCCCGGCACTTGCCGACGCTCGCCAGCCTGCTGAATCCAGCACCCCTGCGGCCCGTCGCGCACCACCATCAGCACGTCTTTCGGTAGATGCTCGGCGAGGCGATCCAGGGCCGCCGCAATGTCCGCAGCCCCGGTAAACCGCAACGCCTCCACGCTGTTGCTGGTCCACACATCGATGCGTGGCAACAGCGCCTGCATCAACGCCGAGTCCGGCGATTCCACCAACGGGCCCGGATCAAACACCACGCTGATCACCTCTGGCAGCGCCAGCGTCCAGTCCAGCAAAGCTTGCGCCTTGCCTGCATGCAGCAGGCTGTAGCCGCTGACGTAGACATAATCGCCCGCCTCGGCGGCCACGCTGTTCAGGTCGTCCTGTGTCACTTCGCCTTCAGCGCCGATGTAGGAAATGAAACTGCGCTCGGTCGACGCATCGGTCAACGCCACGCAAATCCCGGTGTCGCGCTGCGCAGACGTCTGGATGCCGATTTGAATACCTTCAGCGTTCATCGCCTGACGCGCCAGATCACCAAAACGCCCGGTGCCATGACGACCGAGATAGACCACCGGCAAACCGTTGCGCACAGCTGCGGCCATCACGTTGAAACCGCCACCGGCCTCGAAAGAGGCAGACTGCGCCAGCACATCGCCGCCGATTTGCGGCAGCTGATCCACGGCCATGACCAGGTCGATGATGACCTGGCCGGTGTGCAACATCTTAGGCATGAGCATTCTCGCCTTGCGCGGCGCGGCGATCTTTCGCCCCACCGAGAACCCAGTAAATGCCACCGGCCACCACGAAGGTCACGATCCAGCCCAGACCGTTGTGGCCCAGCCACGAGTCAGACAGGAAGCCCTTGAACCAGACGTTTTCGGCGGTGGTGCCGATGGTGGTGAAACTGAAACCGAGCACGATGGCAATCGCCCACGCGCCGAACGCGCGCCACTCGATGCCGCCGCGATACCAGTAGGCGCTGCTCGGGCTGACGTCGAGCAAGTCTTTGGGGCTGTAGTAGTGACGGTGAATCAGATCGACGACAAAGATCCCGACCCACGCAGTGATCGGCACCGCCAGCAGCGAAATGAAGGTAATGAACGGGCCGTAGAAGCTGTCGGCAATCAACATGAAGTAGATCGAGCCGGCGAAGATCGCCACGATGTCGACCACCACTGCGTAGACGCGTTTGACCTTCAGACCGAGGGTAAGCGTGGTCAGACCGGCCGAGTACACCGAGAGGTTGTTCGACAGCAGCAGACCACCGAACGCGGTGATCAGGTACGGCACGGCCATCCACGTCGGTAGCATGTCGCGGATTGCCACGATCGGGTCAGTCGCTGACGCCAGGTCATTGTTGCCCACCGACAGCAGACCGCCGAGGGTGATCAGCAGCACCAGCGGAATCCCCGCACCGAACGCCGCCGAGGCGACCAGCCGCACCGCCTTGACGCTGCGGTGCTGATAGCGCGACATGTCGGCGCCGGCGTTGGCCCAGCCGATCCCGGTGCCGGCGGCCATGGTGCCGATGCCGATGATCATCGCGCTCATGGGGGCGGGTGTGGCGTTGAACACCGCGCTCCAGTCGATGGTCGCGCAAAGGAAGCCGCCGACCAGAATGTTCAGCGCGCCGAACACGTAGGTCGCCCACTTCTGGATCAACAGTAAGGTGGCGTGACCGAGGCCGGAAACCGACAGGGTCAGCAGCACGAAAATGGCGATGAAGATCAGCGTCAGCACCGGCGCACTCTTCGCCTCAACCGGCGAGCCGAACAGGATCGAACACAGCGACAGCAGCACGAACGCGGCGGTGGTGGTGTTGACCGTTTCCCAGCCCAGACGCGACATCAGCGACACCAGCGTCGGGCCGATATTGCCGCGTACACCGAAGATCGCTCGCGACAACGTCAGGCTCGGCGCACGGCCACGACGACCGGCAATCGAGATGATCCCGACCACGGCGAACGAACCGGCGGCGCCGACGATGGCAACGATGATCGCCTGCCAGATCGCCAGCCCGCGAAACGCCACCAGCGTGGCACCCAGCGGCAGGCCGAGAATGGAAATGTTGGCGGCGAACCAGACCCAGAACAGTTGCAGCGGATGACCGTTGCACTCGGCTTCCGGCACCGGCTCGATGCCCCGGGTTTCCAGTTGCCCGGCGCTTGGCCCGGCGTTTGATGAACTCATGAACAGTGCTCCTGTTTGCCTTTATTGTGGTTGTGGGCAATGACGCAAAATTTATTGCTCTTGTGGCGAGGGAGCTTGCTCCCGCTCGGCTGCGCAGCAGTCGTAATCCAGACAATGGGGTATGTCTGACACAGGGTGCCGGCAGGGTTTGGGGCCGCTTCGCAGCCCAGCGGGAGCAAGCTCCCTCGCCACAGTTATGTGGTCAACGCAGGCTCAACAGCCCCTGCACCAACGGTTCAAGCTCCAGATGATTGACCGCCTTGACCGTGGCAATCATCGGCGCCGGCCAGCTCTCAAGGCCCAGGCAGGCCCCGAGCATGGCGCCGAGAATCGCCGCGATGGTGTCGGTGTCACCGCCCAGGCTGGCGGCCATGCACAACGCATCGAACGCGCTCATCTCGCCGACCGCCACTTGCTGCGCCAGGGCGAACGAGACCACCACCGACTCTTGCGAAGCCACCGACGTGCCGATCACGTCGTACAGCAGATCCGCCAGCAACGCCTTGTCGCTGTCGACGCTGATGCTGCGCGCCCAACTGATGCGCGAAGCGATGCGTCCGCCGGCCACCCAGTGACCATGTGCCTCGGCCTGTTGCGCAATCTGCTGGCCGAGGTTCAACGCCTCGCCCAGGTCCATGCCGTTGATCCCGGCCGAAACCACCGCCGCCACCGCCGCCGCGCTGGAAATCCCCAGCGTGGTGTTGTGGGTGACCTGACAGGCCTGCACCACGGCCAAGATGAAACGCTCGGGATCAGCGACGTCTGCGGCGATGCCCACCGGGGTGATGCGCATCGCTGCGCCGTTGGTGGTGCCGTAGCGCCCGGCTTCTTCCGGCGAGTGGCCGGCGAGGATCATTTCAATGGCGCGTTTGGTCGATGGGCCGAGCAGGTCCTGCGAGCCCTTGGCCTGCATCTCGGCTTCCCACTCGATCAGCCGTTGGGCAAGCACTGCCGGCTCGATCCGGCCTTTGCCTTCGACCAGCAACTGACCGACCAGAATCGCCTGTTCGGTGTCATCGGTGATCGAGCCTTTGGGCATATTGGCAGCGATCGGTTGCAAAGGACCGGCGTCCTGCAGATCGGTGATGTGGCCGAAGCGGGTCTTGATCGTTTCGCGGTTCAGCGATTGCGTCGGCATGCCCAGCGCATCACCGAGGGCCAGGCCATAAAACGCACCGAGGGCACGGTTGAGCGCGGTCATTTCTGTTCTCCAAATTGCAGGTGCAGACGGAAATGCACCGGGTCGAGCAGGCTTTCGACCTGCTCCATGAAACGGTTTTGCCGGTCGTAAGTGGTGCGCAAGGCCTTGAGAAACACAGTGCCTTCTGCGCGACCGAGCAGCTCGGCGTCCACGGCATTCAGCGGTTCGGCGCCGATCCACTGATCGCCGCGCTCGCCGATGTAGCCGTAGGCGGCCAGAGTGATGGTCAGCGAGTTGTCGATAAGACCGACCCGCGGCAGGCTTTCCAGGCCTCCGGTGGCCGGCAACAGCGAGCGTTCGAGGGAGACCAGCGTGCCGTCATTGGAACGCCGGCGTCGGTCGAGGGTGATGAACTGGTCGGTGCCGAAGCGCGAGAGCAGATCCGGTCGGGTAACGGCTTCCAGGCGCAACACTTCGGTGTTGATCAGCGCCCCGCTGTCGGCCAGCGCCTGCGCCCAGCCGCTGCGCTGATCGAGCACCACACCGTCAAACGTGACGATCGAGCCGACCCCGCTTTGCGTGGCGATGTAATTGCGCCGCTTCAGTTCGGCCAGCGCCTCACGCAACGTGCCACGGCTGACGTTGAATTCCTGAGCCAACTGATGCTCGCCGGGCAACAGAAAGCCGTCCTCCATGAGGCCGCTTTCGATGCGCCGGACGAGCTCGTCGACCACCCGTTGTTTCTTGTCAAATCGTACCTGTCTAATCATGTACAAAGTGATACCCGAAACGGATGAGGGCGGGCAAGGAGTTTTTAAGGGTTCGGACAGAAGGAATGCATCACTGTGGCGAGGGAGCTTGCTCCCGCAGGGCTGCGGAGCGGCCCCAAAACCGGCGACAAGGATAAGTCTGACACACCGCACTGTCCGGATTTGCGACTGCTGCGCAGCCGAGCGGGAGCAAGCTCCCTCGCCACAAAATTATGCTTCGCCAGTTAGAATCAGCGTTGTTTCAGGCGGTCGATGACGACGGCCAGCAACAAAATCGAACCGCGAATCACATACTGATAAAACGTATCAATGTTCTTCAGGTTCATCGCATTCTCGATGATCGCCAGAATCAGCACCCCGGCAATCACGTGGCGGATCATGCCGATCCCGCCGCTCAGCGACACCCCGCCAAGCACGCATGCCGAGATCACCGTCAGCTCGAAACCCTGGCCGATCATTGGCTGCCCGGAGGTCATGCGCGAAGCGAGAATCACCCCGGCCAGCGCGCCGATCACACCGTGCACGGCGAAGATGATGATCTTGGTCCGGTCAACGTTCACCCCGGCGAGCAACGCTGCTTCCTGGTTGCCACCGATGGCCATGGTGTTGCGCCCGTAGGTGGTGTAGTTCAGCAGCCAGCCGAAGAACAGGAAGCAGACGATGGTGATCAGGATCGGCACCGGCACGCCGAACAACTGACCGTTGCCGAAGACGAAGAACGACTCCTGCGACACGCCCACCGCTTTGCCGTTGGCAAAAATGTAGGCCAGGCCCCGGACGATCTGCATGGTCGCCAGCGTGGTGATCAACGCGTTGACCCGCAACTTGGCAATCACGATGCCGTTGATCAGCCCGACAATCAGGCCCATCACCAGCGCCGCGCTGACGCCGAGGAACACGCTGTTGGTGTCGCGCATCACCACCGCCGCCACCACCCCGGCGCAGGCGATTACCGAACCCACCGACAGGTCGAAGTGCCCCGACGCCAGGCAATACAGCATGGTGCACGCGGCAATGCCGGTGGTGGAAATCGCCAGACCCAGCCCGCGCATGTTCAGCGGCGATAGGAAGTTATCGATCAGCAGCGTGCAGGCGACGAAGATACCGATGGCCGCCAGCAGCATGACCCAGTCGTCGAGGAAGCGCCGCAGGTCCAGCGGTTTGCGGGGAGTCGGCAGCGCCTTGTTTTGGATGGTCATCATGTTCACCTCTCAGTTCGCCACGCCGTCAGCGCGATGGCGCGGCAAAGCCAGTTGCAGCAGGTTGGATTCATTGGCCTGGTCGCGGCTGACTTCGCCGCGCAGCGCGCCTTCGCAGAGCACCAGAATGCGGTCGGAAATGCCCATCACCTCCATGAGGTCGCTGGACACCACGATCACCGAAATTCCGTCGGCGGCCAGGTTATGGATGATCTGGTAGATCTCGGCCTTGGCGCCGATGTCGATGCCGCGAGTCGGCTCGTCGAGCAGCAGCACCTTCATCGGCATCGACAGCCAGCGCCCGAGAATGGCCTTCTGCTGATTGCCGCCGGAGAGGAATTTGATCGGCTGCCCGGCGTGCGGGGTTTTGACTTTCAGCGCCTTGATCTGCTTGTCGGCGTTGCCCTTCTCCCACAGTCCGCGCAGCAGGCAGCCGAGGTTGGCATTGGCGCCGCGCGCGCTGATGTTGATGTTCTCGGCAACGCTGGCCAGCGGGATGATTCCCTCTTTTTTGCGGTCCTCGGGGCACAGCAGGATCCCGGCGGCAATCGCGTCGCGCGGTGAGCGCAACTTCAATTCATGCCCCCGCAGTTCGAGGCGTCCGGCGGTGTTGCGTTCAAGCCCGCTGAGCAAGCGAAACAGTTCGGTGCGCCCGGCCCCGACCAGGCCGAACAGGCCGAGAATTTCGCCCTTGTGCGCCTCGAAACTCACCGGCTCACGCAGCCCCGGGCCAAGCAGACCGTCGACCTTCAACGCCACCGCGCCGCGTGGACGACTGCGGTAATCGTAGATGTCCTGAATGTCGCGGCCGACCATGCAGGTCACCAGTTGATCGTGGGTCAACTGGCTCATGTCATCGAAGGTGCGCACATAACGACCGTCCTTGAACACCGTCACCGCATCGCAAATGCGGAACACTTCTTCCATGCGATGGGAGACGTAGAGCACCACTTTGCCCTCATCGCGCAGGCGGCTGATGATCGCCATCAAACGGTCGATTTCGCGCGCCGAGAGGCTGCTGGTCGGCTCATCGAAGGCGATCACATGCGCGCCACGGGACAGCGCCTTGGCGATTTCCACCAGTTGTCGCTGGCCGAGCGACAGGCGCCCGACCTTGGTCTGCGGATCGATTTCATCGGCCAGCCCTTTGAGGCAGGCCAGGGCATTCTGGCGCAGCACGCCACGATTGATCAGGCCGAAACTGGCCGGCAGATGGCCGAGAAACAGGTTCTCGGCCACGCTCATTTCCGGCACCAGATGCAGCTCCTGGTGAATCACCGCGACGCCGCTGCCAATACTGTCGGCGGTCGACTTGAAGGCCATGGTCTGCTCGCCGATCTGCAACTCGCCACTGCTGGGAATGTAGGCGCCGCCGAGGATTTTCAGCAGGGTCGATTTGCCGGCGCCATTCTCGCCCATCAAGGCGTGTACCTGCCCCGGATGGGCGACGAAGCTGATGGCGTCCAGCGCCTTGACCCCGGGAAAGGTTTTGCCGATCCCGTTGAAACGCAGGCTGCCGCCGCTGCTGTTTGCATGTGTCTGTACTTGCGCGTGCATCTGAGTCACCTCTTCACACCGATCGAGCAGCCATCAATTCCACAGGCCGATTTTTTCCAGCTCTTGCTTGAAGTTCTCGCGGGTGATCAGGGTGACGTCGTCCATCGCCGTGTACTTGGGCGGCTCTTTGCCGGTGGTGACCCACTCGTACATCATCTCGGCGGTCTTGTAGCCTTCGATGTGCGGGCTTGGCAGCATCGAACCGAAGAAACCGCTGTTGGGCTTTTTCAGCTCGCCGATGGCGTCGGTGCCGTTGATGCCGATGCCAATCACGTTGGCCGCAGCGAACCCGGCGGCTTCGGTGGCGCGCACGCCGCCCAGCACCGTGTTGTCGTTCATGCCGCCAATGATCAGGTTCTTCGCTGCGCTGGGCAGCTTGACCAGCGCCGAGTTGGTGGCGTCCATGCTGCCTGGTACGTCGAGGGTTTTCAGCGCGGCGGTCAGGATGTGGTCTTTCGGCAGGCCGGCGTCTTCGAGCGCCTTCATCGAACCGTCGGTGCGCTTCTTGCCGGTGTCGAGTTCGTTGTAGGTGTTGACCACCGCGTAGGTGTCTTTCCAGTCCCAGTTGCGTTTCTTCGCCTCCGCGACCATCGCATTGCCCTGCTTCTGGCCGACCTCGAACGCGGCCATGCCGAGGTACGGCACGTCTTCCATGAACTTGCCGTTGGCGTCGACGAAACGGTCGTCGACGGCGATCACTTTGAGGTCATTGAGTTTGGCTTTGGCCATGATCGCCGGGCCGAGCGAGACGTCCGGCGGGCAGATCACGAAGCCTTTGGCGCCGTTGGCGGCGAGGCTGTCGATGGCCGAGAGGGTTTTCTCGCCGTCTGGAACGGCAATCTTGATCAGTTCGAAGCCTTTGTCCTTGGCGGCTTTCTCGGCGAAGGCCCACTCGGTCTGGAACCACGGCTCTTCAGCCTGCTTGACCAGGAAACCGATTTTCACGGCATCGGCAGCCAGCAGCGAACTGCTCAGACTGAACGCGGTGACCGCCAGGGCGGCACTGCACAGGGTACGAATCCCGAAACGACGTTTCATAAGCTGACTCCTTGTTATTTTTTTGAGCAAATTAAACAGTTTGTGGCGAGGGAGCTTGCTCCCGCTGGGCTGCGAAGCGGCCCTGAAACCGGTTACCTCGGTCAATCAAACACACCGCGCAGCCCGAATTTACGACTGCTGCGCAGCCGAGCGGGAGCGAGCTCCCTCGCCACAGGTGTGGTGGCGTGACACGTACTGCTGCAAAGCCTTTTGAAAATAGTCATATCATATGATGATTGGATTTCACGCGGAGTTCACCGCCTGAAACCCGATCCACTCAGTCGTGGTACATCACCGAGCGCCCACCATCGATGGTGATGCACGAGGCGTTGATGAACGGCGCTTCATCGCTGGCCAGGAAGACGGCGGTCATCGCCACTTCGAGCGGCTGGCCGATGCGTTTTGGCGGGTGCAGATCGAATGCGCGCTGACGCTCGGCGTGCGGATCGGCAAAACCGTTCCAGTAATCGACGTTGAGTTGCGTCTCGATGTAGCCCGGGGCGATAGCGTTGACCCGAACGCCCTTCGCCGCGTACTCGATACCCAGCGCCCGGGTCAGCCCAAGCAGGCCGTGCTTGGCCACCGGATACGGGAAGCAGCCGGGAATGATGTGGCTGGAATGGGTCGAGGCGATGTTGATAATGCTGCCGACGCCCTGCTCGATCATCTGCGGCAACACGGCTTTGCAGCCGTACCAGGCGCCGTCCAGATCGATGGCGAAGCAGCGACGCCAGTCTTCTTCGGTCATTTGCAGCGGATCGCGGAACACGTTGACCCCGGCGCAATTGACCAGCACGTCGATGCGCCCGTGCAGCTCAACCGCCAGTCTGGCCATGGCGTGCAAGTCCTGCTGGCGCGAGACGTCAGCCTTGATCGCCTGCACGTCGTAGCCCTTGTCGCGCCAGTGGGCGGCAACCTTCTCGACCTTCTCTGCCTGAATATCGCTGATCACCAGTCTGGCCTGCTGCGAGGAGAAGGTCGCAACGATCGCCTCGCCGATGCCTTGAGCGGCGCCGGTCAGCAGCACCACTTTGTTTTTCAAACGCTCACCCTTCGGCGGCGCGGGCACCAGCGGCAAAGAAAGAGGTTCAGCCATGGATCAGGACTCCTGTTCGTCAGCACAAAAAAACCGGGCATCTGCCGATGTCCGGTCTGGAAGACTGTGAAAACGAAACAGGCAGGCGCGGCGAGCGACGCCGGGCCGTTGCGAGACGCTGACTCCGCTGAGGAGTGCGATAGAGGTTCGCTGCATCACTTCACCTGTTTTGTTCTTTTTAAGTGTGAGTGCGTGTTACTGCTGGAGCCGACTATAAACCCGACCGACAAATAATCTCAATATATAATTTTGCATCCCATATTTTGGGATTTATCCAGCAAATCGTGTGCAGAGTTTGCCCGGCACATCGACGCGCATCGACAGGACTGCGCCATCCAGTGGATGGTTGTGCGGACTCTGGGCGCTGGTGATGTACAGGGTTTTCAGGTCTTCGCCGCCGAATACGCAACTGGTTGGCCGGCTGACAGGCAGATCGATTTTGCGGTCGACCTTGCCGTCCGGCGTCAGACGCAGCAGGCAGCTGCCGTCCCAACGGGCGTTCCAGACATAACCCTCGGCGTCGACTGCCGATCCGTCCGGGCCGCCATTCTGGTCAGGGCCATACCAGATCTCGGCGTTATCCAGATTGCCATCGGTGTGAATGAAATAGCGATTGAGCGCCCCGTCGAGGCTGTCGCCGAACAGCAGTCTGGTGCCCTCATCACTCCACAACAGCGTGTTAGGAATGCCCAGGCCGCGCAGCAATGGCGTGACGCGCTGGTCGGGATCAATGCGAAACAAGCCACCGGAACGACGCTCAATCGGCAGGTCTTCGCCGTGGTCGCCGATGTTGTTCTGCATGGTGCCGAGCCACAGCCGACCCTGAGCGTCGCAGCGCGCTTCGTTGGGCCGATTGCCCGGTTGCGGGTCGGCGATGCAGAACAGTGTCAGGCGTGGCTCAAGGCCCGGTGAATCGAGATCCAGACGATAGACGCCGCTGCTCAGGGTCACCAGCGCATCGCCGCTGGCACAGGGGATGAAGGCGGAAACGTGCTCGGGCATCTGCCAGATCTGCACGTTGTTGCCGATCAGCCGCAGCGCCTGCTTGCCGGCGATATCGACCCAGTACAGTGCCTGGGTCGGGGCGTCCCAGAATGGCCCTTCGCCGAGCTTGGCGCGGTGTTGGGTTACGGCGGTCAACGGCATATTGAATCCTTCATGTTGTTGTTTTAACTGTAGGAGTGAGCCTGCTCGCGATAGCGGTGGGTCAGTGACGACGATTGTGACTGACCCACCGCTATCGCGAGCAGGCTCACTCCCACAGGGGGATTTGTGTTTTCAGCTGGCTTTTTTGTCGGCCATCACCTGCGGGTAAAAGCGTTTGATCGCAAGGTCTGCGTTGTCGATCAAGGTCATGCAGGCCCACACCCCGCGCGCTGAATCACGGGCAGCAATGGCGTCGGCCATGTCCTTGTGGATCGGCAAGGTGCGACGCAGTTCATCGGGGTCGGCGGCGGAGACTTCGAACGACACGGCGAGCAAGGCGCCGAGGGCCGGGACCATTTGCTCGATGAACTGGTTGTGGCTGGCGGCCAGAATGCATTCGTGGAAGGACTGGTCGGCACGGTTGTAGTCGATGCCGCTGTCGACCGCCCGCTCCAACGCGTTGTAGGCCAGTTGCACCGCGTGAATCTGCTCCAGACTGGCGCGCTCGCAGGCCCAGCGCACAGCCATCGGTTCGATGGTACGGCGCAGGTCGAGCAGGTCATCAACAAAGTTTTCCGGCAGGCCGTTGCGTGAGAGCCAGCCGACGACTTGCGGATCAAACAGGTTCCAGCGCCGCACCGGCAACACGCGGGTACCGACTTTCGGCCCGACTTCGAGCATGCCTTTGGCAACCAGGGTTTTGATCGCTTCGCGGATCACGGTGCGGCTGACACCTAACTGCTCGCCCAGATCCGCCTCGACCTTGATCGCCTGCCCCGGCTTGACCTGGCCAGCGGCAATCCAGCTGCCCAGCCAATCGACCGTTGACGCATGAAAGCTGCTGGACATGGACACCTCAAAGCGGATCGCGATGGGTGTCCACGCTAATGATCATATGATTAACAGTCAATCGGGATTTTAAGGTGATTCTCAAAACCAATGTGGGAGCGAGCTTGCTCGCGAAAGCGGTGTATCAATCAACCTAAGTATCGACTGACTTACCGTCTTCGCGAGCAGGCTCGCTCCCACAGTGATTTGTGTTTAAGGCTCGAGGCCGATGCGGAAGAACTCGCCACCGCTCCACACACCGAGCCAGCGCTGCCCGTCGATTTCACGACTGACCGCCAGCTCCACCAGCTGGTAAAACACATTGCGGTGAATCAGCGCTTCGAGGTTGGTACGCACATGCACGTAAGGCGCAGGTTCCTGAGTGGTCGGGTCGATCTCGACGCGGATCGGATGTTCCGGCCCGGCCTCGGCGGTCTCTTCAACGTTGGTGGTGAAACGCAGGACCTGCGCCTCGCCCTCGCCTTCCACTTCCACGGCAATCGCCACGAACGGCGCGTCGTCGACCTTGATCCCGACCTTCTCGACCGGGGTAATCAGGAAATAATCATCGCCGTCGCGGCGGATGATGGTGGAGAACAGCTTGACCATCGGCTTGCGCCCGATAGGCGTGCCCAGGTAATACCAGGTGCCGTCGCGGGCGATGCGCATGTCGATGTCGCCGCAGAAGTCCGGGTTCCACAAGTGCACCGGCGGCAGGCCTTTGGTTTTGGGGATCTGCCCCAACAGGTCATTGGCTTTTTGCGGTCCACTCATGGCGTACTCCTTGGTTTATTGGTCGCCGACCCCCAACAGGCTGCGCGCATATTGCGCCAGCGGCGGGCCGATCAGGTCTTCCGGCTTGTTATCGTGGAACGTCAGTAAACCGCCACGACTCTTGATGCGCGCAGTATCAATCAAATACTGGGTGCTGGTCTCGATCAACATGATCTGAATCACCCCGCCGTCGATGCCCAGGCGATCCACGGCTTCCTGATCGAGCCATTCGTCAGAGTTGCCGATGCGGTCGTCAGCCTTGGCGAAGCGGGTGTACAGCAGGTAGTGCGCGCCGGCATCTCGAGCTTCGCCCATCGCTTGGTCAAGACCTTCCGGGGCACGGGCGCGGCGGACCATCGGGAAGTATTCGACAAAGCCCTTGAACGCTTCTTCAGCCACCACGTTCGGCCGTGGGTAGGAGCCACCCGGCGGTGCGAATGAACCTTGGGCGATGTAGATGAACGAGTCCGGCTGAATGCGGAAATTGTTCACCCGACGGCTGTCGCTGTGATCCAGCAGCCCCGCGTCGCTCATCTGATAGCGAGTGCCTTCGGCCATATCGCTGACAGTCATACAGCCGCCAAGCGCCAAAACGGCCAGCAGCAAAACCAGGCTACGCATCCTCATCCTCCAGAAGCCGGTGACGGAAAACCGGCGAATGGCCGTTGGATGCAGCTTTTGCGCCAGTCCTTGTAACTGCGCAGGTATCCGATTTGAAATAAGGTATTTGTGGCGAGGGAGCTTGCTCCCGCTCGGCGGCGCCGCGCTCGAAAATCCGGGATTTAGAGTAAGCCGGACGAGCTGACATGAATGGATTTCGGGTTGACTGGCAACCCAGCGGGAGCAAGCTCCCTCGCCACAAAAGCCAGTTCAGCCGCCGATGATCTTCATGACCGTCGCACCACCGGAGAACGCCACTTCCTGCTTGTCGCCCAACGCCTTGACCAGCAAACGCTGCAATGCCGGCAATGCCTGATGACGCGGCTTGTCGAGCAGATCACCGACATAGTGGCGATTGCTCGACGACAGGCAGCCATGCAGCCAGCCGGTCGACGACAGACGCAAGCGCGAACAGGTCCGGCAGAACGGCACGCTTTCGTTGGCGATCACGCCGAAATGGCCTACGCCCGGGATCGCATAGCGCACGGCCGTGGCATCCACTGGCGCATCAGCCTGGGCGTACTCGTAGCGCTCGCCGATCAGACTCAGCAGTTGCTGCAGGCTGACGAACTGTTGCAGGAAGGCATTGGAGTCGGTGGCGAGGTGGCCCATGCGCATCAGCTCGATGAAACGCAGCTCGTAGCCACGCTCCAGGCAGTAATCGAGCAGCGGCATCACCTGATCCAGATTCTGCCCGCGCAACGGCACCATGTTGACCTTGATCTTCAGCCCCGCCGCTTTCGCCTGGTCCATGCCATCGAGCACGGTCGCCAGATCGCCGCCACGGGCGATGCTGCGAAACGCGCCGGCATCCAGGGTATCGAGGGATACGTTGATCCGGCGCAGACCGGCGTCCACCAGCAGCGGCAGCTTCTTCGCCAGGAGTTGACCGTTGGTGGTCAGGCTGATGTCTTCCAGGCCCATCTTGCCGACGGCGCTCATGAAAGATTCGAGTTTGGGGCTGACCAGTGGCTCGCCACCGGTGATGCGCAAGCGTTCGATGCCGGCGGCTTCGATCAGATACGCCACGCCGCGTGCCATGGCCTCGGCCGACAGTTCATCCTGCGCAGCCACCAGCCGCTTGCCGTTGGGCACGCAGTAGGTACAGGCGTAATTGCAGGCTGAGGTCAGGCTGATGCGCAAATTGCGAAAACGCCTGCCTTGACGGTCAACGATCATGATCACTCCGGCGATAGAATTTCGAGCCGCTAAAACTTGACTCACAAATCAAGTTTTAGCAAGCCCTATGCCTGAGTATATTCCTGCGGTACTGCGTCATGTAGCGAAATCATGGCGCAATAAGGCCGCTGAATGATTCAGCTGCTCGGGGTTTCCGGGTCGCGCTTGCGCTTGTTGCCCATGCGCACGCCAATGTCCATCAGGAACTGGAAGAAACCTTCCTGATCTTCCAGCACATTGCTCCAGAACGGCGAGTGATACAGCGCCACCGCGCCGTGCACCAGCGCCCAGGACGCGCAGTAGTGGAAGTATGGCGGCACGTCTTCGAGCTTGCCTTCGCTGATCCGGCCCTTGATGAGCAAGGTCAGGCGTTCGAAGTTCGAGGCACGGATCTTGTGCAGCTCCTCGACCATTTCCGGCACCTGATTGCCTTTTACGACCTTCTCTTCAAGACGGTCGAACAGGCGGTAGCGCTGCGGGTCGCGCATGCGGAATTCGAAGTAGGCACGGGACAGCGCTTCCTTGTCCTTGTCGACATCGGCCGAATGCAGCAGCTCGTTCAAATCACGCTCGTAATCGAGCATCAGGCGCAGATAGATCTCGGCCTTGGATTTGAAATGCTTGTAGATCGTGCCTTTGCCGATACCCACGGCATCAGCAATCATCTCGACGGTGACACTGTCTTCACCTTGTTCGAGGAACAGCTTGAGCGCGGTATCGAGAATTTCTTGCTCGCGGCGACGAAACTCACGGACCTTACGAGGTTCTTTGTGCATAAGAAAAGGTCTGAAGGGTCAAAATTCGAAGCCGCGTATTATGCCTAACTTGCGCAAAAATGCACGGATCATCCGACCATATCTGTGTTTCTTGTTCATTTTGCGAACGCTTGGGGCTCAATGAGAACTCAACTGAAGCGCCCGTATTCCAAATTTGTTTAAAAACCCCGACCGGCTAACTGGACTGAACGCCAGACTGATCAATACTTGAACTGTCGGCCGGCATCTCCCCCAAGTGCCGCGCCGGTAAAGGTACCAAGGGACCGCGTGCCTTTGTTTTACTCCTAATGGTCTTAACCCGGATTCACCCCCCAGAACCCGGGTTTTTTTTGCCCGGAATTTGCTGAAAAACCCCTGTCATTACGTACATCACACTTGCAGGAGCTGCCGTAAGCCTGCGATCTTTTGATTTTGAATCTTAAAAATCAACATCAAAAGATCGCAGCCTTCGGCAGCTCCTACATGGCGGATTTAACACTCGCCAAGGGGAACAGGCGCTTGAAGTTCTCGGTGGTCTGCTCGGCGAAACGTTCGTAGTTCTCACCGCGCAGCATCGCCAGAAACTCCGCGACTTCGCGCACGTACTGCGGCAGGTTCGGCTTGCCGCGATACGGGATCGGCGCCAGATACGGTGAGTCGGTCTCCACCAGCAGGCGATCGGCCGGCACTTTGCTCGCCACGTCGCGCAGAGCGTCGGCGTTGCGGAAGGTGACAATGCCCGACAGGGAAATGTAATAACCCATGTCCAGCGCCGCTTTGGCCATGTCCCAGTCTTCGGTGAAGCAATGCAGCACACCAGCCTGGGGCAACGCCGCTTCTCGCAGCAGCTCAAGGGTATCGGCACGGGCGCCACGGGTGTGGATGATCACCGGTTTGCCGGTCTGCTGCGCCGCTTGCAGGTGCAGGCGGAAGGAGGCCTGCTGCAGCTCGGCGGCTTCCGGTTCGTAATGATAATCCAGACCGGTTTCACCGATCGCCACCACTTTCGGGTGGTTGAGCTCGTGCAGCAGCCAGTCCAGCGCCGGCGCCGCGCCCGGTTGCACATCCAGCGGATGCACACCGACCGAGCAATCGACGTCGTCATAGCGTTCGGCGAGGGCTTTGACGTCGGCGGCGTTGTCGGCACTCACGCCGATGCACAGAAAGTGCCCTACCCCGCGCTGGCGAGCTGCAACGAGCGCAGCATCCAGCGAGCCGTCATGGGCGGCGAGGTCGAGGCGATCAAGGTGACAATGGGAATCTACGAGCATAAAAGAGACTGCAACTTACATCGTATGAGTGGGACGGTCGGATTTCAGTGCTCCGGCCAGATGGGTTTCGATGCGACTGCGGGCGGTGTTGTCGCCATCGTTGAATTGCACGCCGACGCCGGCTGCACGGTTGCCCTGGGCGCCTTTGGGGGTAATCCAGGCGACCTTGCCGGCCACCGGAATCTTCTCCGCCTCGTCCATCAGGTTCAGCAGCATGAACACCTCGTCGCCCAACTTGTAGCTCTTGTTGGTCGGGATGAACAGGCCACCGTTCTTGATGAACGGCATGTAGGCGGCGTACAGCACCGATTTGTCCTTGATCGTCAGGGACAGGATGCCGTTACGCGGCCCGGGGCTGATGGCTTCATTCATGTTGACCTCCACTGCTGATGTTCAGAGTCTAGGTACACATTCTTATCTTTGACCAGGCAATCCCGCCCATTGCACCAACAACGCTTCCAGCAGCAGTGCCGGGTTGAGGTTGGCTTTGCTCAGGACTTTCTGCCGCTGGGCGAGAATCCAGTCTTGAATATCGAGGACTTTGCCCTGGGCGCTTTTCTGCGCCAGGTACTGCACGACTTTACGCATGTCGGTCAGACCGAGGCCGGTTTCATCCTGGGTCAGTTGGTAGCGCAGGATCAGGCTCGACCAGTCGCAGTACCAGTCGAACAGGCGCAGCATCGGAATGTTTTTCCACTCCTCGGCCAGTTGCGTCGGCGATTGCTGCTGCTTGAGCAGCTTCTTCACCCCTTCGACCACCTGCGCCCGCTGTTCGCGCACGCCCTGGGACTGCAGACTGACCGCCGCCAGTGGCGAACCGGCTGCCAGCGTCAGCAATTCGATGCGTTCGTCTTCGGAACACTCCGGCAGCGCCTGCGCCAGCCATTGCAGGCTCATGGCCTCGCCCGGCAGCGGACATGCCTGCTGCACGCAGCGGCTCTTGATCGTCGGCAGCAAACGGCTCGGCTGGTGACTGACCAGCAACAGCACCGTATCGCCGGAGGGCTCCTCAAGGCTCTTGAGCAAAGCGTTGGCGGCGTTGATGTTCATCGACTCCACCGGCTCGATCAGCACCACCTTGCGCCCGCCCAGTTGCGCGGTCTGCACCACGAAACTGACCAGATCACGGACCTGATCGACCTTGATCGCCTTGTCGGCTTCTTCCGGCTCAAGGATGTAGTTGTCCGGGTGGCTGCCGGCCTTGAGCAGCAGGCAGGATTTGCACTCACCGCACGCCTCCGGCGTCGGACGCTGACACAGCAGGCTGGCCATCAGACGCTCGGCCAGCGCGCGCTTGCCGATCCCGGCCGGGCCGTGCAGCAGGTACGCGTGGGCGTGCTGGCTACGTCCGGCCAGTTGCTGCCAGAGGCTGTCCTGCCATGGATAGGCCTCAGCCACGAATCAGCTCCAGCAAGTTCGGAATCAGAGTATCCAGCGATTGCTGAACCTTGACCAATGGCTGACCGGCATCGATGCGCACATAGCGCGCTGGATCGGCTTCTGCGCGCTGCAGAAACGCATTGCGTACCGCTTCGAAAAACGCCCGGCCTTCCAGCTCAAACCGGTCCAGACGGCCACGGGCACTGGCGCGGGCCAGGCCGATTTCCACCGGCAGATCGAAAATCAGCGTCAGATCCGGACGCAGGTCGCCCTGAACGAACGTCTCCAGCGCGGCAATGCGCTCCAGCGACAAACCGCGACCGCCGCCCTGATAGGCGTACGTCGAGTCGGTAAAGCGATCACACAGCACCACCGCGCCGCGAGCCAGTGCCGGGCGAATCACTTCAGCCAGATGCTGAGCGCGTGCGGCGAACACCAGCAGCAGCTCGGTGTCGGGGTTCATGACTTCATCGGCCGGGGCCAGCAGCACATCGCGGATGCGCTCGGCGAGTGGCGTACCGCCGGGCTCGCGGGTCAGCACCACTTCGACACCTTCGGCGCGCAGGCGCTCGGCGAGGTATTCGCGGTTGGTGCTCTTGCCGGCGCCTTCCGGGCCTTCCAGGGTAATAAACAAGCCAGTCACAGGCAGTCCTTCATCAAAGTCATTGCGCGTTTTGCGGTGCGGTCGCGCCGGGCTCGGCAGCAGGAGCCGGTGTCGGTGCAGGTTCCTGAGCGGGAACCTGTGGCAACGCTTCAGGTGCGGTATCCGGAGAGGCAGCAGGAATCGTTTCCTCCGTCGCCGTGGCCGGAGCGGCCGGCGCATTCGCCGGGGCCGGGCTGGAGCGGTAATCGGCGCGGCGCTTGAGCTGGAACTCGCGCACCGCGCTGTTGTGCGCATCCAGATCATCGGAGAACACATGGCTACCGTCGCCACGGGCAACAAAATACAGACTGTTGCCTTCCACCGGATTCAGCGCGGCATGAATCGCCTCGCGGCCGACCATGGCAATCGGCGTCGGCGGCAATCCGGGAATCACATAGGTGTTGTAGGGTGTCGGCTCCTTGAGATGAGCACGGGTCAACTTGCCGGTGTAGCGATCGCCCAGGCCGTAGATCACGGTCGGGTCGGTTTGCAACTGCATGCCCAGCGCCATGCGGCGCACGAACACGCCGGCAATCTGCCCCCGCTCCTGCGGCACACCGGTTTCCTTTTCCACCAGCGAGGCCATGATCAGCGCCTGATAAGGTTCAGTGTACGGTGCATCGGCCGAGCGGTTCTCCCACTCCTTGGCCAACACTTCATCGAGACGATCATAGGCTTTCTTCAGCAAGTCGACGTCGGAGAAACCCCGCACGAAGCGATAAGTGTCCGGGAAGAATCGACCCTCGGGGAACAATCCGCGATGACCGATTTTCTCCATCACCTCACTGTCGCTCAAACCCTTGAGGGTCTGCTCGATCTTTTCATCTTTGGCCAGTGCGGCGCGGACCTGGTGAAAATTCCAGCCCTCGACCAGCGTCAGGCTGTACTGCACCACTTCACCACGTTTCCACAAGTCGATCAGACCGTTGACAGTCATGCCCGGCTGCATGCGGTATTCACCACTATGGATCGGCGTGCCGGCCAGGTTGAAGCGCCAGTAGATGCGCAGCCAGAAGGCGTCCTTGATGACTCCATCGGTTTCAAGTTCAAGGAAGGTACGGGTCGGCGTCGAGCCTTTCGGCACATCCAGCAGTTCTTCCTGCGTGATGTTCAGGGGCTGTTCCAGCGCCGAATGAATTTTCCAGGCGCTGGCGCCCATCAGCAGCCCTGCCAGAACCAGTCCGGTTTCCAGCAGCAGCAAGAGTTTACGTCTCACGAATCAGGCATCCAGTAGCGCGCGGGCAATGGTCTGCAGTTTACGGGTGAGCGGGCCAACCGGCCAGCTCAGTGCAGCGTAGGCGCGTACCGGCCAGACGCCATACACGCTGTTGCAGATAAAGACTTCATCAGCCCATTGCAGCTGTTCGAGGCTGATGTCGGTGATTTGGCTGGGGATGGCCAATGACTCGGCCTGAAACAATATTTCAGCACGCATCACACCGGCCACGCCGCAGCGTTTCAGATCCGGGGTGATCAATACGCCGTCGCGCACCACAAACAGGTTGCTGAACACGCCTTCGATGACCCGCCCGGCCTGATCGAGCATCAAGCCTTCGGCGTGTTCGCTGTCGTGCCATTCGGCGCGGGCAAGTACTTGCTCCAGACGATTGAGATGCTTGAGCCCGGCCAGCAATGGCTGATTCGACAACCGCGTGACGCAGGGAAACAGACGCACGCCCTGCTCGCCATGCACGGCAGGATAAGCCGCAGGCGGGTTGCCTTGCAGAATGCGCCGGCCCTGCGCCGCAGGATCGGGCGCATAGCCACGCAAGCCATCACCTCGGGTGAGGATCAGCTTGAGCACGCCCTCGCCCATTGCCGCGGCATAAGCCAGCAGCTCGCTGCGAACCAGTTCGATATCGGCCGAGATGGCCAGACGCGAGCAACCTTCGGCCAAACGCGTCAAATGACGCTCCAGCAATACCGGCTGGCCGCCGTGCACGGCAATGGTCTCGAACAGACCATCGCCGTAAGCCAGGCCGCGATCTTTCAGCGACAGAGCGTCAGCCGGTTGACCGTCGACCCAGCTGTCCATCAACCGGCGAACCGACGGAACGCCAACGTGCCGTTGGTGCCGCCAAACCCGAAGGAGTTGGACAGTACGACGTCGATATCCATGTTGCGCGCAGTGTGCGGCACGAAGTCGAGATCGCAGCCTTCATCCGGCTCGTCGAGGTTGATGGTCGGCGGGGCCACCTGGCTATTGATCGCCAGCACACTGAAGATCGCCTCGACCGCGCCCGCCGCACCCAACAGGTGACCGGTCATCGACTTGGTGGAGCTGACCGCCAGGTTGTAGGCGTGATCACCGAACACGGTCTTGATCGCGTTGGCTTCGGCAAGGTCGCCGGCCGGGGTCGAGGTACCGTGGGCGTTGATGTACTGCACCTGGTCGATATTGATCTTCGCATCGCGCAGGGCATTGGTGATGCAGCGCGCTGCACCAGCACCATCAGCGGGTGGTGACGTCATGTGGAACGCATCGCCACTGGTGCCGAAGCCGATCAGCTCGGCATAGATCGTCGCACCACGGGCCTTGGCGTGTTCAAGTTCTTCGAGTACCAATGCACCGGCACCGTCAGACAACACGAAGCCATCACGGCCCTTGTCCCACGGACGGCTGGCGCGGGTCGGCTCGTCGTTGCGGGTCGACAGCGCACGGGACGCGCCGAAGCCGCCCATGCCCAGACCGCACGCGGCCATCTCGGCGCCGCCGGCGATCATTACGTCGGCCTCGTCGTACATGATGTTGCGCGCGGCCATGCCAATGCAGTGCGTACCGGTGGTACAGGCAGTGGAAATGGCGTAGTTCGGCCCCTGTGCACCCAGATGGATGGACAGAAAACCGGAAATCATATTGATGATCGAGCCTGGCACGAAGAATGGCGAGATTCGACGCGGGCCCGTCTCATGCAGGGTACGGCTGGTTTCTTCGATGTTGGTCAGACCGCCGATGCCCGAACCCATGGCCACGCCAATGCGCTCACGGTTGGCGTCGGTGACTTCCAGACCAGCATTGCGAACAGCCTGAAAACCCGCGGCCAGACCGTACTGAATGAACAGGTCGAGCTTGCGTGCTTCCTTGACCGACAGGTATTCCTCGACATTGAAGCCCTTTACCGAGCCGCCAAAACGGGTGGAATAGGCAGAAAGGTCGGTGTGTTCGATCAGACCAATGCCACTGCGGCCAGCCAGAATGCCCTGCCAACTGCTCGGCACATCCGTGCCCAGTGGCGACAACATACCCATACCGGTGACTACGACGCGTCTACGCGACACAGCACTCTCCTTTTTCAAATGACGACTTTGCATCAGGCCTAAAGAAAAAACCGCACGCCATGATGGCAGTGCGGTTTTTCCATGACAGCAGACAACGATTACAAACTATTACGCCTGGTGGCTAGTAACGTAGTCGATTGCAGCTTGTACAGTAGTGATCTTCTCAGCTTCTTCGTCAGGGATTTCGGTCTCGAATTCCTCTTCCAGAGCCATCACCAGCTCAACGGTGTCAAGGGAGTCGGCACCCAGGTCTTCAACGAAGGAAGCAGTGTTGACCACTTCTTCTTCTTTAACGCCCAGTTGCTCGGCAACGATTTTCTTGACGCGCTCTTCGATGGTGCTCATACCTTGTTTTCACTCCTAATGGACAAATTCAGGCAGCTGGCCAGTGGGTAAGTGTATAGAAAGGCTTTTCAGCTTTTCAACTGAAAGCTTCACTCCTCAAACCCTGCGGCCCTCTGCCTATAAATAGATTGCAGCTTTATAACGGATTTTAGACAGCTCGTATGACATTTTTTTGAAGCAATCCGTCACATTTTACTTACATGTACATCCCACCGTTCACCGGGATTGTAGCCCCAGTGACGTATGCCGCACCGTCGGATGCAAGAAAAGCGACCACCGAAGCGATCTCTTGAGCTTGTCCCAGACGGCCCAGCGGAATCTGCGTCTGCAAGGCTTCACGCTGTGCTTCCGGCAGTTCGCGGGTCATATCGGTGTCGATGAACCCTGGGGTTACCGAGTTGACCGTAATCGAACGCGAACCGACTTCACGCGCCATTGCACGGCTGAAACCTTCCAGACCGGCCTTGGCGGCTGCATAGTTTACTTGGCCTGCGTTGCCCATGGCACCCACCACCGAGCCAATACTGATAATTCGGCCCCAGCGCGCCTTGGTCATGCCACGCAAAACGCCCTTGGACAGGCGATACAGACTGTTCAGGTTGGTATCGATCACGTCGTACCATTCATCGTCTTTCATGCGCATCATCAGGTTATCGCGGGTGATGCCGGCATTATTGACCAGAATCGCCGGCGCGCCGAACTGCTCCTGAATGCTCGCGATCACGGCGGCAACGGATTCGTCGCTGGTGACGTTCAGTTCCAGGCCGGTACCTTGAATGCCGTGCTCCTTGAGCGTGGCAGCAATCGCCTCGGCACCCTTGGCGGAGGTCGCGGTGCCAACAACGATGGCGCCCTGACGACCCAGTTCCAGTGCGATAGCCTGGCCGATACCGCGGCTTGCACCGGTGACCAGTGCAACTTTACCTTGCAGACTCATGCAAGTTTCTCCTGATTCAGGCCAGCGCTGCACGGGCGGCAGCGAAAGCGTCTGGGGTATTGAGGTTGGAAGTCGAAACGCCTTCGGCGCAACGTTTGTTCAGACCGGCCAGCACTTTGCCCGGGCCGCATTCGACCAGACTGGTAGCGCCTTTGGCCGCCAGCGTCTGAACCGATTCAACCCAGCGAACCGGCTTGTACAGTTGTTCGAGCAGATCACGCTTGAGGGTTTCCAGATCGGCCGGCACTTGCGCGCTGACGTTCTGTACCACCGGAATCTGCGGCGCCTGCCAGTTAATGGCGGCGATGGATTCGGCAAAGCGCTCGGCAGCCGGACGCATCAGCTCGCAGTGCGAAGGTACGCTCACCGGCAACGGCATGGCACGCTTGGCACCACGGGCCTTGCAGCCTTCGATGGCGCGCTCGACGGCAGCCTTGGCACCGGCAATCACTACCTGGCCTGGCGAGTTGAAGTTCACCGCACTGACCACTTCGCCTTGCGCCGCTTCGGCGCAGGCTGCCAACACATCAGCGTCTTCCAGACCGAGGATGGCAGCCATGCCGCCCTGCCCGGCCGGAACGGCTTCCTGCATCAGCTGGCCACGGCGCTCAACGAGCTTCACCGCGTCCGCCAGGCTCAGGCTGCCGGCAGCAACCAGTGCGCTGTATTCACCCAGGCTGTGACCGGCAACAAATGCCGGACGCGCGCCGCCTTCAGCCAGCCACAGACGCCACAGGGCGATCGAAGCGGTCAGAATGGCCGGTTGGGTTTTGTCGGTTTGATTGAGCAGCTCTTCCGGGCCCTGCTGGGTCAGTGCCCACAGGTCATAGCCCAGAGCCTCAGAGGCTTCTTTGAAGGTTTCGAGGATCAACGGATATTCCGCGCCCAGCTCGGCGAGCATGCCGAGGGACTGCGAACCCTGTCCTGGAAAGACGAATGCGAGGGAAGCAGACATGTAACAAGCCCCTAATGATCTTGTCGTCGAAAATGACGTCCCGCTGGGGGACGCAAGAAACTGACAGTTGGATGGCCCTTTGAACCGGGCGGTCACATTTAAGCATTGTCCGACGAAAACGCCTAAGACAACAGATCCTCCAGACGACCGTGGAGGCGCTCGGGCAAGTTCTCCTGAATCTCGATCAGCGCGCGCTGAATCGCGCTCTGAAAGCCCTGAACCCCGGCCGAACCGTGACTTTTCACCACGATACCCTGCAAGCCGAGGAAGCTTGCGCCGTTATGTCGCGCCGGCGCCAGATCAGCCTGCAGGCGCTTCATCAATGGCAGGGCCAAAGCACCTACCACGCGCGAAGCAAGGTTTTTCCTGAACAAGGCTTCGATGCGCGCGGCGATCATCGTCGCCAGCCCTTCGCTGGACTTGAGCAGGATATTGCCGACAAAACCGTCACAGACCACCACATCCGCCTCGCCGCGATACAGACCATCGCCCTCGACAAAACCGATGTAGTTGATGCCGCGCGCAGCCTGCAGCAGCGTCGCCGCCAGCTTGACCTGCTGATTGCCCTTGATGTCCTCGGTGCCGATATTCAGCAGCGCGACGCGCGGCCGGGCGATGCCCAGCGTCTGCGCCGCCACCGAGCCCATCACCGCGAACTGCAACAGATGCTCGGCGCTGCAATCGACGTTGGCGCCCAGGTCGAGCAACTGGCAATAACCCTTTTGCGTCGGAATCGCCGCCACCATCGCCGGCCGATCAATCCCCGGCAAGGTCTTGAGCACGAAACGCGACAGCGCCATCAACGCACCGGTATTGCCGGCACTGACACAGGCCTGAGCCTTGCCGTCACGCACCAGTTCCAGGGCGACACGCATCGACGAGTCCGGCTTGCCACGCAAGGCCTGGGTCGGCTTTTCGTCCATGGTGATGACTTCAGACGCCGGGACAATCGTCAGGCGCGCGCGATCGGCAGCCGATTGACCGTTGATCAGTTCTTCAAGTAGGGAGGGTTGACCGACGAGGGTCAGGTGCAGCGAGGGCGTAGCAGAAAGGCAAGCAAGGCTGGCCTGAACAATGCTGCGGGGACCGAAGTCCCCGCCCATTGCGTCAATCGCGATGACTTGAGCAGACAAGTGATTACTCGTCAGCGCCCTTGTCGATCACTTTACGGCCACGGTATACGCCTTCTGGCGATACGTGGTGACGCAGGTGAACTTCACCAGTGGTTTTTTCTACAGACAGGGTGCTAGCCTCGAGAGCGTCGTGCGAACGGCGCATGTCACGGGCAGAGCGGGATTTTTTGTTCTGCTGAACAGCCATAATTGATTAACTCCTAAACGTTTGGGTCACGCTTTAACTGCGCCAATACACTGAACGGGTTGGACCGCGTTACCTCGTCCTCGCTCGGTTCGGGTTCATCTGCTCCCGCCGGCTGCTGGCATTCTTCCGGATGATGAGCAGGCACAATGGGCAAGGCGAGCAGAAGCTCCTCCTCGATCAGTGACTGCAGATCCAATGGATCTTCGCCCAGTTCCAGCACGTCATAACCTTTCGGTAACGACTGGGTATTCGCACCCTCCTTCACGACAGCGTAACTGCATTCGCTGTGGATCGGCAGGGTGACCAGCTCAAGACAACGCTGGCAAACCATTTTGACTTCGGTGTCGATAAAGCTGTGGATCACCACAGATTTACGTTCATCTCGTTCAAAAACGAATTTGGCCTGCACCGTACCGACATCGTCGGAAAGCGGGTCGCAGAGTCTCTTCAAATCGGCCAGCAGCAGTTCACCTTGAAGGGTGGTGCCACGGTCAGCCAATTTGCGCGGGTCAACGTGAGGTGGAATCGGGTCATTCAACATAGGCGCAGCATTATAGGGATGCCCCCACCCATGTCAAAGGAAATTGTGCCCTGTCCGTCACTTGCGTGCCTCCGCTAGAATTCGCGCCTGCCTCAGGAGACGCCAATGCTGCCTTTATTACTTGCTTCCAGCTCGACTTATCGCCGGGAATTGCTCGCCCGCCTGCGCCTGCCGTTCGTCTGCAGCTCGCCGGATATCGACGAAAGCCACCAATCTGGCGAATCGGCCATCGAACTGGTCAAGCGCCTCGCCGAACAGAAAGCCCGGGCACTGGCTGCCAGCCACCCCGCTCACCTGATCATCGGCTCGGACCAGGTCGCAGTGCTCGGCGAACGCATCATCGGCAAGCCACACACCTTCGACAAGGCCCGCGAGCAGTTGCTGGCCGCCAGCGGCGCCAGCGTGACCTTCCTCACCGGCCTGGCCTTGCTCAACAGCCAGACCGGCCACTGCCAGGTCGACTGCGTGCCGTTCACCGTACACATGCGCCAGCTCGACGAAGCGCGTATCGAACGCTACCTGCACCTGGAGGAACCCTACGACTGCGCCGGCAGCTTCAAGGCCGAGGGCTTGGGCGTAAGCCTGTTTCAGTCCACCGAAGGGCCTGACGCCACCAGCCTGATCGGCCTGCCGCTGATTCGCCTGATCGACATGTTGCTGGCCGAGGGCGTGCAAATCCCTTAAAGCAAAAGATCGCAGCCTGCGGCAGCGCCTACAGGTTTCATGTCACCGCAAAAAATGCGATCGGACATGAAACCTGTAGGAGCTGCCGCAGGCTGCGATCTTTTGATCTACCAGCGAATCAGCGCAACGATGGCCCGTGGAACCCCATCCACATCGCCAACTGCTCAGCCACACTGGCACCAAGCTTCTTCGAGAAGCGGTCGAACGGCGATTCCTGCACGGTGAAATCCACCAACTCTTTCTCACCGATCACATCACGCGCCACCGAACTGGCATTGCCCAGACCATCGATCAAGCCCAACGGCAGCGCCTGCTCGCCGGACCAGACCAGCCCGGAAAACAACTCCGGATGTTCCTTGTCCTTCAGGCGATCGCCACGACCCTGCTTGACGCTATTGATGAATTGCTTGTGCGTGGTGTCGAGCACGGTCTGCCAGAACGCAGTCTCGTCAGGCTTCTGCGGCTGGAACGGATCCAGAAACGATTTGTGCTCACCCGAGGTGTAAGTACGACGCTCGACGCCCAGCTTGTCCATGGTGCCGACAAAACCGTAACCCGCCGCCGTCACACCGATGGAGCCGACCAGACTGGCCTTGTCGGCATAGATCTGATCCGCCGCGCTGGCGATGTAATAGGCACCGGATGCGCCAAGATCGGAAATCACCGCGTACACCTTGGTATCCGGGTGCAGGGCGCGCAAACGCTTGATCTCGTCGTATACGTAACCCGACTGCACCGGACTGCCGCCAGGGCTGTTGATCCGCAGGATCACACCTTTGACTTTCTTGTCCTCAAAGGCTGCGCGCAGGCTGCCGACGATGTTGTCGGCACTGGCCGGCTCCTTGTCGGCAATCATGCCGGTGACGTCGATCAGCGCGGTGTAGTTCGGGCCACGAGTTGCGCTTTTTTCCATGTCCATCAACGGCGTGAACAGGATCAGCGCAACGAACAGATAAACAAACGTCAGCAGCTTGAAGAAAATCCCCCAACGCCGTGAGCGACGCTGCTCCTGCACGCTGGCCAGCAGGGTTTTCTCCAACAGCTTCCAGCTCTTTGCGTCACCGTCGTCGGCACTTGCCTTGGCCGGTGCTTTCCATTCGTCGGTCATCCAGTCCACCCCAGAAAAAACTTATTTGGCCTGCTGCCCCAGCCAGGCATGCAACTCACTAAAATGGTCGATCGACAGGCACGGCTCAAACTGCTGCAGCGATTCAATCGACTGCGCACCGTAACTAACCGCCACCGAAGCCATGCCCGCATTGCGCGCCATCAGCAGATCGAAGGACGAATCCCCGACCATCAGCGCCTGCTCAGGACGTACGCCGCAATGCGCGAGAATCTGCTCGAGCATCAACGGGTGCGGCTTGCTTGCGGTTTCGTCCGCAGCGCGGGTGATATCGAAATAATCTTCCCAGCCATTGGCCTTGAGCACCCGATCCAGTCCGCGACGATTCTTGCCGGTCGCGACCGCCAGGTGATAGCCCTGCTCGCGAAACGACGCCATCGACTCGACTACACCCTCGAACAGTGGCGAAGGCACGGCTTCTGCCGCGATGTAGTGATCAGCGTAATACTCGCGAAACGAGGTCATCTCGGCATCACTGATGTCCGGGTACAAGGTGCGGATCGCCTCGGGCAAGCCCAAGCCGATGATGCCCTTGACGGCAAAATCATCGCGCAACTCGAAACCGGAACGCGCGGACGCAGAATGCATCGCCTCGACAATCCGATGAATGGAATCGGCCAGCGTGCCGTCCCAATCGAAAATCAGCAGTTTGTAATCAGATGGGCGCACTCAATCGCTCCACGGTCTTGGCCCACATTTCATCGACCGGCGCCTGCAACTTGAGTTCACCGCCATCGGGCAGCGGCACGGTCAGCATGTAGGCGTGCAGAAACAGGCGCTTGCCGCCCAGATCACGGATTTCCTTGCTGAAACCGTCATCGCCGTACTTGGTGTCGCCGGCAATGCAGTGCCCGGCGTGCAACGTGTGGACGCGGATCTGGTGAGTGCGGCCGGTGATCGGCTTGGCTTCGATCAGGGTGGCAAAGTCGCCGAAGCGACGCAGGACCTTGAACACGGTCACCGACTCCTTGCCCTCCTCCTCGTCAACCTCGACCATGCGCTCGCCGGAGCGCAGGTTGCTCTTGCCGAGCGCCGCGCGGACTTGCTTGATCGAGGTCGCCCAGTTGCCGCGAACCAGCGCCATATAGCGCTTGTCGACACCGTCACCGCGCAAAGCGGCGTGCAAGTGCCGCAACATGCTGCGCTTCTTGGCGATCATCAGCAGACCGGAGGTGTCACGGTCGAGACGGTGAACCAGCTCCAGCTCCTTGGCATCGGGGCGCAACTGACGAAAGGCTTCGATCACGCCGTAATTCAAGCCGCTGCCGCCGTGAACCGCAATGCCGGCGGGCTTGTTGATCACGATCAAGGCTTTGTCTTCGTAGACAATCGAGGCTTCCAGACGCTGCAACAGGCCTTGAGCCAGTGGCACCGGTTCGTCGCGCTCAGGCACACGAACCGGCGGCACGCGCACGATATCGCCGGCCTGCAGCTTGTATTCGGGCTTGATCCGCCCCTTGTTCACGCGCACTTCGCCTTTACGCAAAATGCGGTAAATCAAGGTCTTGGGCACGCCTTTGAGCCGGGCAAGGAGGAAATTGTCGATTCGTTGGCCGGCATACTCCGGCGAGACTTCAAGCAGTTGAACGCCTGGAGTCGAAGGGGCAGTAGTTGTCATGCCGCGGATGATAACAATTTTTATGGAATTGAAGCACTTAATCATTGCTGCTATAGTCGCGAACGCCGCCAAAAGCGGCCTGGACAGCGGAACCACGGTCAAAAACCGGCCCTGACCAACGCAATTCACCAGGACGCGAGGCCGTCCTACGGGGCTTTCGCTACGTAACGGTGGAGTTTGCAGTTGTAACAAGCGCAGGTGACATGAGGCCTGAATTACACCGTCGAGCAGAGTTTTCACTCGCCTGACAGGCACATATTCGAGGCCAGTTCACAAAGTGCAGTCAGCTGCAGATGACCCCGAGCGAAGGCTTCGGAAACATCGCCTGAATTAGCCATGATGCGTGACCTCCCCTTTCGGAGCTCACGGTAAATGCCAACCCGCTGCGGATTCTGCGCGCGGCAGCACCCGAATTATCAGGGATACGTGTAGGGTGGAGATGCACAACCGCCGGACTGTGTAGCAATAGGCTTTATCAAGACGCTTCATCTCGTCCACAGCCGCTGGTTGATTCCTCCTCCTGACTGAGTGCTTAAGTAGCCACAGCAAGCAGGACGCGTACGTCGCGATATCGGCCCAATTGGCCTGACATCGCTGGACACGGGAATGGCCAACCACTCCCGACGCACCTGACACCGACCGTGAGAAGTCGTGTGTGCCGAACGCCGTTTCCGGCAGCCCGGAAACCGACGGTACTACATGAAAAGAATGCTGATTAACGCAACTCAACCCGAAGAGTTGCGTGTTGCACTGGTAGATGGCCAACGCCTCTACGACCTGGACATCGAATCCGGTGCACGCGAGCAGAAGAAGGCCAACATCTACAAAGGCCGTATCACTCGCATCGAACCAAGCCTTGAGGCTGCCTTTGTCGATTTCGGCTCCGAGCGCCACGGCTTCCTGCCCCTCAAAGAAATCTCCCGCGAATACTTCAAGAAAGCCCCTGAAGGCCGCGTCAACATCAAGGACGTCCTGAGCGAAGGCCAGGAAGTCATCGTTCAGGTCGAAAAAGAAGAACGTGGCAACAAGGGCGCTGCCCTGACCACCTTCATCAGCCTGGCCGGTCGTTACCTCGTGCTGATGCCGAACAACCCGCGTGCCGGCGGTATCTCCCGTCGCATCGAAGGCGAAGAGCGCAACGAACTGCGTGAAGCGCTGAACGGCCTGGTTGCACCCGCCGACATGGGTCTGATCGTGCGTACTGCCGGCCTGGGCCGCAGCAGCGAAGAAATGCAGTGGGACCTCGACTACCTGCTGCAACTGTGGACCGCCATCAAAGAAGCCTCGCTGGATCGCTCCGCGCCATTCCTGATCTACCAGGAAAGCAACGTGATCATCCGCGCCATCCGCGATTACCTGCGCCAGGACATCGGCGAAGTGCTGATCGACAGCGTTGAAGCCCAGGACGAAGCCCTGACTTTCATCCGCCAGGTGATGCCGCAGTACGCCAGCAAGATCAAGCTGTACGAAGACAGCGTGCCGCTGTTCAACCGTTTCCAGATCGAAAGCCAGATCGAGACCGCTTTCCAGCGCGTCGTCGAACTGCCTTCCGGTGGCTCCATCGTCATCGATCCGACCGAAGCCCTGGTGTCCATCGACATCAACTCGGCGCGCGCCACCAAAGGCAGCGACATCGAAGAAACCGCCCTGCAGACCAACCTTGAAGCCGCCGAAGAAATCGCCCGTCAGTTGCGCCTGCGCGACATCGGCGGCCTGATCGTCATCGACTTCATCGACATGACCCCTGCCAAGAACCAGCGCGCCGTGGAAGAGAAAGTCCGCGAATGCCTGGAAGCCGACCGCGCTCGCGTGCAGATCGGCCGCATTTCGCGCTTCGGCCTGCTGGAAATGTCCCGTCAACGCCTGCGTCCATCGCTGGGCGAAAGCAGCGGCATCGTCTGCCCGCGCTGCAACGGTACCGGCATCATCCGTGACGTCGAATCGCTGTCGCTGGCGATCCTGCGCCTGATCGAAGAAGAAGCCCTGAAAGACCGCACTGCCGAAGTGCGCGCCCAGGTGCCGATCCCGGTCGCCGCGTTCCTGCTCAACGAAAAACGCAACTCGATCACCAAGATCGAACTGCGCACCCGTGCCCGTATCGTCATTCTGCCGAACGATCACCTCGAAACCCCGCACTTCGAAGTTCAGCGGCTGCGTGACGACAGCCCGGAAGCCGCGACCAACCAGTCCAGCTACGAAATCGCTGCGGCCGCTGCCGAAGTCGAAGAAGTCCAGCCAGCCGCTGCGACCCGCACCCTGGTTCGCCAGGAAGCCGCGGTCAAGACTGCCCCGGCCCGCGCCAATGCGCCGGTGCCAACCGAAGTCGCCGCGCCTGCCGCTGCTGCACCGGCTCCGGTTGCCGCGCCAGAGCCAAGCCTGTTCAAGGGCCTGGTGAAATCGCTGGTCAGCCTGTTCGCTACCAAAGAAGAGCCAGCCGCTCCGGTCGTCGTTGAAAAACCGGCCACCGAGCGTCCGGCCCGCAACGAAGAGCGTCGCAACGGTCGTCAGCAGAGCCGCAACCGTAACGGTCGCCGCGATGAAGAGCGCAAGCCGCGCGAAGAACGTGCACCGCGTGAAGAACGCGCGCCACGCGAGCCGCGTGAAGAGCGTCAGCCACGTGAAGCCCGTGAAGTTCGCGAGCCGCGTGAGGCGCGCACCGAGGCGCCAGCCGCCCGCGAAGAACGTGCTCCACGTGCTCCGCGTGAAGAACGTGCACCACGTGCGCCACGTGAAGACCGCAAGCCACGTGGCGAGCGTGAAGAGCGCGTGCGTGAACTGCGCGAGCCACTGGACGCCGCTCCGGCTGCACCAGTCGCTGCTGCTGCCGCTGTGGTCGCAGAAGAGCGTCCGGCCCGTCAGCCACGCGAAGAGCGCGCACCGCGCCCACCGCGTGAAGAGCGTCAACCGCGTGCCGAACAGGCTGCTGCGGTAGCCGAAGAAGAAGTGCTCACCGGTGAAGAGCAACTGCCGGAAGACGGTCAGGACAACGCCGAAGGCGATCGTCCACGTCGTCGCTCCCGTGGTCAGCGTCGTCGCAGCAACCGTCGCGAGCGTCAGCGTGATGCCAACGGCAACGTGATCGAAGGTTCGGAAGAGTCCGAGTCCGGCGAAAACGCTGAAACAGCACCAAGCACTGCCGATCTGGCTGCCGGCCTGGCCGTGACCGCCGCTGTTGCCAGCAGCGTGATCAGCGCTCCGGCCGAGGCACAGGCTCACGAGCAAGCCGAACGCGCCACCGCCGCTGTTCAGGAAACCGCTCCAGTGGAAGCGCCGGTTGTTGAGGCCACTACCCCAGTGGAAGTGGTTGCTGCTCCGGAAGTCGAAGTGGCACCGGTTCAAGAAACGCTGCCTCAGGTTGAAGCCGCTGCAGAACCTGCCGTTGAAGCGTCCGTCGTGGCCGCAGAGCCGGTGGCTGAAACCGTCGCTGAAACCGTGACCGAAACCGTGCGTGAAGTTCGCGAAGAACAGACCGCGTTCAACTGGGTTGCCGAGCCTGCTGTCACCGAAACGCCAGCGCCGGTTGTTGAAGCTCCAGTGGTTGAAGAAGCCAAGGCTGCCGAGCCAGTGGTTGAAGCCGCTGCACCTGCTCCAGCGCCAGTGGTAGAAGCGCCAGCCGTCGAGGCGCCAGTGGTTGCCGAAGAGCCTGCTCCAGTGGTTGAAGCCCCTCCGGTCAGCGCCCTGACGCCAAACGGCCGTGCGCCAAACGACCCACGTGAAGTGCGTCGCCGCAAGCGTGAAGCCGAGCGCCTGCAGAAGGAAGCCGAACTGGCTGCCGCCGCTGCTCCGGCTGCTGAAGTGGTCGAGGTTGCTGCTTCCGTGACTGAAGAAGCGGTGGTTGAGTCGGTCATCGCCGAAGCACCACGCTCCGTTCAGGACGCGGTCGAGCATCACCAAGCGGCCGAGGAAAAAGAGCACGAGCCTAAACCGCTCGTCTGATTCCGAAAGCCAATAAAAAGCCCCGCCCGGTGAAAACCTGGCGGGGCTTTTTATGCCGTTCAAAAGATCAAAAGATCGCAGTCCCTGTAGGAGCTGCCGAAGGCTGCGATCTTTTGATCTGGCTTTTATTTAAACACCAACGCCTCAGGCACATCGATATCCCACAACACCCCGGGATCATCCACCACCACTTCAACCACCCGCCCCTGCTTGAACAACGGCCTGGCGCCGCGATCACCACTCAACGCCTGCAACCCCGGCCCGAACGAACGCCCGAACCCCACCGGATGGCCGAACTCGCCCTCCTGCACCGGCACACTCACCGCATCCTCGGCAATCGCCGCCGCCACCCGCTCAATACTCGACGGCAGGATAAACGGCATGTCACCCAGCACGATCAACCAGCCATCCGCCTCGGGGCAGGCTGCGACGCCAGCCGCAATACTGTCACCCATCCCGGTCGATTCAATCGAGACCACCGCACAGCCATAGGCCTGCGCCATGCGCATCGCCTGCGGCCGCGCTTCAGTGGTCACCAGCACCCGCTTGTCGAGGTTGGCCGGCAGATTCAGCAACACTTGCTCGATCACCGAGCGCACCGCGCCATCACGCCCGGTGCAATCGGCCAGCAACTTGTCCTTGTCGGCACCGGCAACCTGGCGAAAGCGGCTGCCCTCGCCCGCCGCCAGCACAATCACTGCAATGGATCGACTCATGCGCCCTCCACGACTTTCTTCTGTTTCAACTCGACGCCGTTCTTGATCGCGACGATTTCCGCCAATAACGACAGGGCAATCTCCGCCGGTGAATGGCTGCCGATGTGCAGACCGATCGGCCCGTGCAATCGCGCAATGGCTGATTCTGACAAGCCTAGCTGAGCCAGATTGTCCCGGCGCTTCTGGCTGTTGACCCGCGAACCCAGTGCGCCGACATAGAACGCCGGCGAATCGAGCGCGGTGAGCAACGCCATATCATCCAGACGGGGATCGTGGGTCAGCGCGACGATGGCCGTGCGTTCGTCCGTCTGAATGCTCAGCACCGCATCGTCCGGCATGCCCGAAACGAAACGCCCATGGTGTTCCTCCCAGCCGTAGGCGAACTCGGTGCGCGGATCGCAGATCAGCACTTCGAAATCCAGCAGCCGGGCCATATCAGCCACATACCGTGACAGCTGTCCGGCGCCGATCAACAGCAGACGCCAGCGCGGGCCATAAATGGTGCGCAGAGTCTTGCCGTCGAATTCGAGCGCATCGGATTTGCTCGCCGTCGACAGCACAACCTCACCGGTTTCGATGTTCAGCTCACGGGCGACAATCTCATGGGCTTCACAGCGGGCGAGCAATTCGGCGACCCACGCCGGATCAGCGACCCGCTCTTCGGTCAGGCGCAGCGTGCCGCCACAGGGCAAGCCGAACCGCGCCGCCTCCTCGCGGGTGACGCCATAGGTAATCAGCTGCACCGGCGGGCTGTCGCTGGTGATGCGCCCGTCGTGCAGGCGGGCGATCAAGTCATCCTCGACACAACCGCCCGACACCGAGCCGATCACCACGCCATCCTCGCGCAACGCGAGCATCGCTCCCGGCGCCCGGGGCGCGGTGCCCCAGGTCTGCACCACACTGAACAGCACCACCCGCTGCCCGGCGCGGCGCCATTCGAGCACGCTGCGCAGGACGTTGAGATCGGCGCTGTCCATCAGGCGAATATCCGCTGTTGAGAGTGCCAGACCTGAAATTTCAGGGTAATCATGGGTTCATCCGCAGAAGGTTTCGGCTATGGCCGGCAGTTTACGTCAACCCTGCGACCAACAAAAAAGCCCTGCACTTTCCATTCGTGCAGGGCTCTGGGTGCTGCTTGAAAGCGTAGCCTCAATAGCGATTGGGCTCCATTTCCAGTTCGACATTGAAACGTTCGGCAATGTCTTTCTGGATGCGTTGCGCCAGATCCAGCAATTGCAGGCCGGTGGCCGCGCCGTAGTTGACCAGCACCAGCGCCTGCAACTTGTGCACGCCCGCATCGGCCTCGCGAAAACCTTTCCAGCCAGCGCGCTCGATCAGCCAGCCGGCAGCCAGTTTCATCTGCCCGTCCGGCTGCGCATAGGCCACCAGATCCGGGTGTTGCGCCTTGATCTGCTCGACCAACGCCGCTGATACCAGAGGATTCTTGAAGAAACTGCCGGCATTGCCGAGCACTGCCGGATCAGGCAGTTTTTCGCTGCGGATGCTGCAGATCGCGCGGCTGACGTCGGTGGGCGTCGGTTGCTCGATGCCCTGCTCGGTCAGGCGTTGACGCACCGGGCCGTACTCCAGATGCAGGTGCGCGACACGATCGAGCTTGAAGCGCACCCGCAGGATCAGCCAACGCCCCGGCTGCTGCTTGAACAGGCTGTCGCGGTAGGCGAAGTTGCATTCTTCCAGGCTGAAGTCGCGCAGTTCGCCGGTCTCGCGATCCAGTGCGGTGAGGCCGGCAAACACGTCCTTGATCTCGACGCCGTAGGCGCCGATGTTCTGCATCGGCGCCGCGCCAACAGTACCGGGGATCAGGCTGAGGTTTTCCAGACCGGAAAAACCCTGCGCCAGCGTGTGCTGCACGAACGGATGCCACGGCTCGCCGGCTTCGGCTTCGATCACCACGCGGTCGCCGTCGTCGATCAGCCGAATGCCTCGGCTGGCCATGCGCAGCACCAGCGCTGGAATGTCAGCAGTCAGCAGCAAGTTGCTGCCGCCGCCGATCACCAGTAACGGCAGATCATGGGCAGTCGCATAGGCCAGGGCTTCGCGCACGTCGGCGTCGCTGTGGGCCTCGGCGAACAACTGCGCGCGCACATCCACGCCAAAACTGTTGAACGGTTTCAGCGAAACCTGTGATTGAAGCTGCAAACTCATAACCGGCCCTTCACTTCGATCAACAGTTGGTCACACGCTGCCTCGATCAGGTCCAGTACCTGCTCGAAACCCTGATCGCCGTCGTAGTACGGATCCGGCACTTCATCGACCACACCGGCATAACGGCGCAGGAACAGGTCCAGCTCGGCCTTGCCAGTGGACGGCTGCAGAGCCTTGAGGTTACGCAGGTTGCTGTTGTCCATGGCCAGAATCAGGTCGTAACTGGCGAAATCGGCACGGCTGACCTGCTGCGCGCGTTGCGCCGACAGGTCATAACCACGCAGTTTGGCTGCGGCCTGGCTGCGCTTGTCCGGCGGGTTGCCGACGTGCCAGTCACCGGTGCCGGCGGAGGCCACTTCGACCTGATCCGCCAGCCCGGCTGCACGCAGTTTGTGACGCAACACGCCTTCAGCGGTGGGCGAACGGCAGATGTTGCCCAGGCACACGAACAGAACGCGCATCAGGCCTCCAGCAGGCGACGAACGCGCTCGAGGTCTTCAACGGTGTCGACGCCGGTTGGCGGCGCGATCAACGCATCGGCGACATGAATCCGCACGCCGTGCCACAGGGCACGCAGTTGTTCGAGGGATTCCGTGTTTTCCAGCCAGCACGGGCCCCAGCTCACGAAGTCCTGGAGGAATCCGGCACGGTAGGCATAAATGCCGATGTGGCGACGATACGGCACGCCTTCCGGCAACTGCTCGCGGCTCTTGGCGAAGGCATCGCGGGCCCACGGCAAGGTCGCGCGACTGAAGGTCAGCGCCAGACCATTGAGGTCGCTGACGACCTTGACCACGTTCGGGTTGAACAGGGTCTCCACGTCTTCGATCGGCTCAGCCAGGGTGGCCATGCGCGCTTCGGTATGGGCCGCGAGATTGGCCGCGACCTGATCGATCACGCTTGGCGGAATCAGCGGCTCGTCACCCTGCACGTTGACCACGATCGCGTCCGGCGCAAGGCCCAGTTTGGCGGCGACTTCCGCCAGACGATCGGTGCCGGAATTGTGGTCTTCACGGGTCAGCACCACTTCCGCGCCGAACGCCTTGCACGCCTCTACGATGCGCACATCGTCGGTCGCCACCACCACACGGCTGGCGCTGCTTTTGCTCGCCTGTTCCCAGACGTGCTGGATCATCGATTTGCCAGCGATGTCCAGCAGCGGTTTGCCCGGCAGGCGGGTCGAGGCGTAACGCGACGGGATGACAACGGTGAAGGCAGTGGTCATTTATCCAGACGCTCGTCGGTGGTCAGGGTACGTGCTTCGCTTTCGAGCATCACCGGGATGCCGTCGCGGATCGGATAGGCCAGGCCGGCGCCCTTGCTGATCAGTTCGGTCTTGTCGGCGCTGAGCTTGAGCGGGCCTTTGCAGATCGGGCACGCGAGGATATCGAGCAATTTGGTGTCCATGAACATTCCCTGGATAAAGAGTTAAGGCAAAAGACGATCGGGCAACAGGCGCATCAACTGGGTGTCGAACCAGGCCACGAAGGCCGGTGACGGCACGGCATCGACCGCCAGATACCACCAGTCGTCTGCGGCGAAGGCACGGCACTTCACCGCGTCCTTTTCGGTCATCACCAACGGCAATGACGGTGTGAAATTCAAGGCCTGCACGCTGTATTCGGCGTGGTCGGCAAACGCATGGGGGATTGCCCGCCAGTCTAGCGCTTCGAGGGTATTGAAGAAACGTTGCGGATTGCCGATCCCGGCCACCGCGTGCACCGCTTGACCGGGCGCAAAATGCGCCAGCGGCTGGCGCTCGCCGCTGCGCAGATTGACCAGCGCCGTCGGTTGCAGGCGAAAGGCGAAACCGTCTTCGCGATCCGCCGTGGCACCGTTGAACAGCACGCCATCGACGCTTTGCAAGCGCTCGATCGGCTCGCGCAACGGACCGGCCGGCAGGCAACGCTTGTTGCCCAGGCCTCGGGCGGCGTCGATCAGCACCAGCTCCAGATCCCGCGCCAAGCGGTAGTGCTGCATGCCGTCGTCGGAGAGGATCAGGTCCAGAGGTTCACTGGCGAGCAGCGCTTTGACCGCCGCGCTGCGATCAGGATCGATCATCAGCGGCACACCGGTGCGCTGCACGATCAGCAGCGGTTCGTCACCGGCGATATCGGCGCCTTGATCGGCCTCGACCCGCCACGGCAGTTGCGGCGGTTTGGCGCCATAGCCACGGCTGACCACGCCGACGCGCAGACCGGCGCGGCGGCAATGCTCGATCAGCCACAGGATCATCGGTGTCTTGCCGGTGCCGCCCACCGTGATGTTGCCGACCACGATTAACGGCACCGGTGGCTGATAGATCTGGCCTTCACCGTCGAGAAAACGCTGACGCTTGTTGACCACCACGCGGCGGTAGAGCATTTCCAGCGGCCGCAGCAGCGTCAGGGCCGGATGCCCCTGATACCACGCGGCGAGCAAACGATCGGACAGGCTCATCAGGATTTGGGCGCCGCCTCGACCGTGGTCATGCGCAGATGGCTGAAACCGAGCTTGCCGGCCGCGTCCATGGCGGTGATCACTGATTGGTGTTGGGTCTTGCCGTCAGCGCTGATCGACAACGGCATATTGGTGTCACCGTTGGCTTCTTTCTGCATGGCTTCCATCAGCGTTGCCAGGTCGTTTTTCGGCAGAATCCTGTTGTTCACCGAAAATACGCCTTCGGCGCTGATCGCGACGTCCAGTTGTTTGAGCTGCTGGTCTTCGGCCGGCGATCCGCTGACCGACTCCGGCAAATCGACACGCAGCTGGGTTTCGCGGGTGAAGGTGGTGGTCACGACGAAAAACAGCAACAGGATGAACACCACGTCGATCAGCGACGCGAGGTTGATGTCGATCGTTTCCCGGGGTTTGCGACGGAATTTCACGCTTTGTCCCCGGCCAGATCGACGTCACGGTCGCCCTGCACCACTTCGACCAGTTTGATCGCTTCCTGCTCCATGCCCACCACCAGCTCATCGATGCGGCGTTGCAGGAAACGGTGGAAGAACACCGACGGAATACCGACCATCAGGCCCGCCGCCGTGGTGATCAGTGCCTTGGAAATACCGCCGGCCAGGACCGAGGCGTTGGTGGTCATGCCGGAACCGGTGAAGGCGCTGAAAATGTCGATCATGCCCAGTACCGTGCCCAACAGGCCCAGCAACGGCGACATGGCGGCAATCGTGCCCAGCGCGTTGACGTAGCGTTCGAGCTCGTGAATCACCCGCGCCGCGGCTTCTTCGATGCATTCCTTCATGATCTCGCGACCATGCTTGGAGTTGGCCAGACCCGCGGCGAGGATTTCACCCAGCGGCGAATTGGCGCGCAATTCCTTGAGCTTTTCTTTATTGAGCTGCTTGTCCTTGATCCAGACCCAGACCTGGCCCAGCAGATGCTCGGGGGTGACGCGGCTGGCGCGCAGGGTCCACAGGCGCTCGGCGACAATCGCCATGGCCGCGATGGAACTCAGAATGATCGGCAACATCATCCAGCCGCCGGATTTGACCAATTCCCACACAGTGACAGTCCCCTCGAAAAAGTGCGCCACTTTACCATACCGGTTCGCGATTAAGACCCGCCGCCCCGACGACCTGATGCCGCATTCGGCGATCCCGCGATCAATGGTGTTTCAACGCCAGAAACGCCGCTGTTGACGCATCAGCCACGGCGCCTGAAAGCTGCCCAGGCGCAGATGAATGGCGCCGTGCTGCGCGCTGTCGTAGATGCGCAGCCCTTGCTGGCGATAACGCGCCAGCACCAGTGGATGCGGATGGCCGAACGAATTGCCCTGCCCCCGGGAGATCAGCACCGAATGCGGGCGTAATGCCCGCAGCAAAGCCATCGAAGAAGAACTACGACTGCCATGATGCGGCGCTTGCAGCCAGTGCGTCGGCACCGCCAACGGACTCTCCAGCAGAACCCGTTCGGCAGCCGTGTCGATATCACCGGTCAGCAGCAGACGCTCGCCATTGGCCTCGATCTGCAACACGCAGGAGCGCTGATTGCTGTCATGGGCCGCCGACCATTGCCACAGCTGAAAACTGACGCCGTCCCACTGCCATTGGCGCCCGGTTTCACAGGCTTCGGCCCGCAGGATGGCGGGCAGCCCCGGCGGATCGCCGCTGATCACCCGCGTCACTTTCAGGCCCCGCGATACCGCCAGCGCACCACCGGCATGGTCGGCGTCGGCATGACTGAGCAGCATCAAATCAATGCGCTCGACCCCCAGTTTGTGCAGCGCCGGCAGCACCACCCGCTCCCCCAGATCGAAATCGCCAAAGCGTGGACCGGCGTCGTAGAGCAACGTGTGATGACGCGTGCGGATCAGGATCGCCAGACCCTGACCGACATCGAGCTGCCAGATATCGGCCAGGCCCTCGGCCACTCGCTCGCGAGGCGGCGCCAGCAGAATCAACAGCAACGGCCAGCCCAGTGGTCGCAATGGCACCCCGCGCGGCAACAGCAACAGCAAGGCGCCGAGACTGCCGAGCAGCAAAACCCACCACGGCAGCGACGGCGAGATCCACGCCGGCCAAGCCCCGGCGATCACCGACAAGCCGCGAAACAGCCAGTCGATCAAACCACCGGCCAGCCACAACAAGCCTGCACCGACGTAAGGCACCGGCAACAACAGCGTGCCGAGCAGCGCCGGTGGCAGCACCAGCAGACTGACCCACGGCACCGCGAGCAGATTTGCCAATGGCCCGCTGAGGCTGATCGGCAGGTTCAGCGCCAGCAACACCGGGCACAGCCCCAGCGCAATCAGCCATTGCGCGCGAGTCCAGGTCTGCCACCATTTCCACGCGCCGAGCCGCCCGCCGAAGGTGAAAATCAAAATCCCCACTGCGGCGAACGACAGCCACAAACCCGGACGCAAACTGGCCAACGGATCGAACAACAGCAGCGCATCGAATGCCAGCAACAGTGGCCACCACGCGCCGAGATGGCGAAAACGCAGGCGCCACAACAACACCAGCCCGACCATCACGCAGGCCCGTTGCACCGGCACGTCAAACCCGGCGAGCAAGCCGTAACCGAGCGCCGCGGCAAACGCCAGCCCACAGGCCCAAGGCAGCCAGGGCCAGCGCAGCGGCCACAGCCCTAAACGCGCCAGCCCGGCGACCAGCAGATACATCACCGCCGCCAACATCCCGATGTGTTGACCGGAAATCACCAGCAGATGCACGGTGCCGGTGTCCTGCAGGATCTGCCAGTCCTCGCGACTGAGCCCGGAGCCGTCGCCGAGCACCAGCGCCGCCAATGCACCGCCCCGGCCCTGCGCGTCCATTTCAAGCAAGCGCTGCCGAATGCTGTCGCGCCATGCCCAACTCGCCTCGGCAAGGCGCTGACCGTCCTTGATCGTGCCCGTCGCGCCAATGCGTTGCGCCAACAGCCAGGCCTCGTAATCGAAGGCATCGGGATTGAGCAAACCAACCGGGCGCTTAAGCTTTACCGCCAGCCGCCAGCGCTCGCCGCTGTTAAGCGGCGGCCCGCCGTACCACGCCAGGCGCATCAACGAAGGCAGCTTCTCGTGACGCGAGCGGGCATCGGCCAACTCGAAACGCACCACGCCCTCGCTGTTTTGCGGCAAGCCGACCACCCGTCCTTCGACCCAACGGGTTTCGCCGTCAAGCGCTGCGGGCAGACGATCATTCAACGCCCATTGCGCACTGACGCACGCCCAGGTGAAACCGAATAGCAGAAACGCCAGGGGATAGCTGCGAAACGGCAGCAACATCAGTCCCACCAGCGGTAACAACATCATCAACCCGACCGGCGGTAAAACCGGCAAAAAAACCGGCACCAGCAGACCGACTGCCAGCGCCATCATCCCTGTGCGCATAAGCCCGTCCTTGAGAGTTCCTGCATTAGGCTTAGCGGGTACGTAGCTGGGTCGTCGTCAACAATTGTCACAAAGTCTGAATGGGCGCTTCGTAGAATCCAGACATACTTGCCGCCTTAACCGACCGAGAAGCCTTATGCCCCGGCGCTTATTCAAACGTTACATGCCCGATCCGACGAGCATCAGGGAACACAAATCCTTACGCTTTCTCGGCAAGTTGCTGCATGACCCGAACCTCTGGCACCTCAATCGGCACTCGGTGGCCCGGGCGATGGCCGTCGGCCTGTTCGCCGCGTTCCTGCCGATTCCGGCGCAGATGCTGGTGGCGGCGGCACTGGCGATCACCGTGCGCGGCAACATGCCGATTGCCGTCAGCCTGGTCTGGCTGACCAACCCGATCACCATGCCGGCGGTATTTTTCTGCACGTACCAGACCGGGGCCTGGTTGATGAATGTACCCGCCCGCACCCTGCCCGATTCGTTGACCTGGGAATGGATCAGTGGAGAGTTGTCGACCATGTGGCAGCCGTTTTTGCTCGGGTCGGTGGTATGCGGGCTGCTACTCGGCATCCTCGCCTACTTCACGGTCATGCTGTACTGGCGTTGGTGGGTGGCGCGGCAATGGGCGCGGCGCAAGAAAAGCCGCAAATCTTGAATGCAAAACGGCCTCCGCAGTGGGAGGCCGTTTTTTTTGTAGCGTCTGAATAGGCCCCATCGCGAGCAGGCTCACTCCTACATAGGAACACGCCCTTCTGTAGGAGTGAGCCTGCTCGCGATGGCAGCGACGCGGTTTCGGATCAGGTCCGCATCCCGCGCCCACTCACCAGCAACCGCGCACAACCGAGGTACAGCACCACGGTCGCCACCAGCATGAAGGTGATCGCGATGCCGATGCGGATATCCGACACCCCGAGAATGCCGTAACGGAAGGCATTGACCATATGCAGCACCGGGTTGGCCAGCGACACGGTCTGCCAGAACGGCGGCAGCAAGGTGATCGAGTAGAACACCCCACCGAGGTAGGTCAGCGGCGTCAGCACAAACGTCGGGATGATCGAAATATCATCGAAGTTGCGCGCAAACACCGCGTTGATGAAGCCCAGCAGTGAGAAGATCGTCGCGGTCAGGATCACCACCAGCAAGGTCACGCCGAGGTGATGCACCTGCAGATGGGTGAAGAACAACGACAGAATGGTCACGATGACCCCGACCATCAAACCGCGCAGCACGCCGCCAATGGTGAAGCCGATCAGGATGGTGTGCGGCGACACCGGCGAGACCATCAGCTCCTCAATGGAACGCTGAAACTTGCTGCCGAAGAAACTCGAGACCACGTTGCCGTAGGAGTTGGTGATCACCGACATCATGATCAGCCCCGGCACGATGTACTCCATGTAACTGAAGCCACCCATGCCGCCAATCTGCTTGCCGATCAGGTTACCGAAAATCACGAAGTACAGAACCATGGTGATCGCCGGCGGCAGCAAGGTCTGCGGCCAGATCCGCGTGAAGCGTTTGACCTCGCGATAAACGATGGTCTGGAGGGCGACGAGGTTGGGGCGGAACTCGGAACTCATACCGCCACCTTCGACAGATTTTTCTCCACCAGGGACACGAACAGCTCCTCGAGGCGATTGGTTTTGTTACGCAGGCTCAACACTTCGATCTTCTGCTGCGCCAATTGGGTGAACAGCGCGGTGATGCCCATGGATTTGTCGACCTGGACTTCCAGGGTATGGCCGTCGAGCAACCGCGCGGGATAGCCGAGCAATTGCGGCGCGGCGTGCAAGTCGTTTTTCAGGTCGAGCAGGAAGGTTTCGACGTGCAACTGGCCCAGCAGCTGTTTCATGCTGGTGTTCTCGACGATGGTGCCGTGGTCGATGATGCCGATGTTGCGGCACAACTGCTCGGCCTCTTCCAGGTAGTGCGTGGTGAGAATGATGGTGATGCCTTTCTGGTTCAGCTCGGTGAGGAACGTCCACATCGAGCGACGCAGTTCGATGTCGACGCCAGCGGTCGGCTCATCGAGGATCAGCAGCCGCGGTTCATGCACCAGCGCGCGGGCAATCATCAGACGCCGTTTCATGCCGCCGGACAGCGAACGCGACGGTACATCGCGCTTGTCCCACAGGCCGAGCTGGGTCAGGTACTGCTCGGCGCGTTCCTTGGCGATCTTCGCCGGGATGCCGTAGTAACCGGCCTGGGTCACGACGATGTCGAAAGTTTTTTCGAACTGGTTGAAGTTGAATTCCTGGGGCACCACGCCGATCGAGCGCTTGAGCGCGGCGGGATTCTTGTCCAGGTCATGACCAAAGATATTCACCGTGCCGCTGGTCTTGTTGACCAGGGTCGAGAGAATGCCGATGGTCGTGGATTTGCCGGCGCCGTTGGGGCCGAGCAAGGCGAAAAAGTCACCTTCGGCGACGTCCAGATCGATACCACTCAAGGCCTGGAACCCGTTGCCGTAGGTTTTGGTTAGCTGCCGGATGGACAGAGCGGAACTCATATCGGATTTACGCACCAAGAAGGGAAGAAAAGGAAAGATTGGGCCGGGCGGCGAACAAAACAACCACGGCGCATGAGCGCAATGGTGCTTGCCGCCGCTACACAAGTACAGTCAAGAGTGTCGATAGTTATTATCAAGTCAACGCGGTCATGACTGCTTTCTGATAAGCCGGACGCTGCTTCAACCGTGCATACCACGCTTCCAGATGCGGCTGCGCGGCGCGTTCGATCGGCATCTCGAACCAGGCATAAATGAAACTGCCCAGCGGAATATCGCCCATGCCGATTTCGCTGCCGGACAGGTACGGCTGGCTGGCGAGGGCCTGATCGGCCATGGCCAGCAGCGCGGTGCATTCCTTGATTGCGGCGTTGATCGCCGGCCAGTCCTGCTGGTCCGCTGGGGTACGCAACACGCCCCAGAACACGGTGCGGAACGGCCCGGCAAAACTCGAGGTGGTCCAATCCATCCACTTGTCCGCGATGGCCCGGGCTTGCAGGTCTGCCGGATACCAGGCGCTGTTCGGTGCATGCCTGGCCAGCAGGTATCGCACGATGGCATTCGATTCCCACAGCACGAAGCCGTCATCTTCGATCACCGGCACCCGGCCGTTCGGGTTCATCGCCCGGTATTCAGGCGTGTCGACCACACCGAAGGCGCCGCCCGCGTCAATCGCCTCGTAGGCCAGGCCCAGTTCCTCGGCGGCCCACAGCGGCTTCCTGACATTCGATGAGTTTTTCCGTCCCCAGATCTTCAGCATGACCGCCTCTTTTCAAGTGAGTGGGCAGGCAGCATACGCCGGATCAGACCCGACTCAAATCACTCTGCATATCGCCCAGCACCCTCGCCTGTTGATCGCCGAACAGATGCGGATAGCACTTTTCCAGGTGTTCGAAGAAGAACTGTTCCGGCACATCGGCGAACTGGCCGTGATCGACCAGATACTCCATCAACAGCGCGCCGTCACGGTTGTACGGATGGAAAACGCTGTCATTGATCCCGTCGAACTCCAACGGTGCGACATTGAACAATTCGCAGAGTTGCTGATTGAAGGCCGGCGTAGCTTTGACCCAGCGCTCGTTGAGGAACAGTTCGGTGTAACCGTGCATGGCGAACACATCGCTGCGCAACAACTCCAGCAAACGCGGGGTCGACAGGTGATTCTTGACGTCGGCCAGTCCGATGCGTGCGGGAATGCCGCAATGCCGTGCGCACCCGGCCAGCAATGTGGCCTTGGGCACGCAATAACTTTCCCCGGCCGCCAGCGCATGACTGCCGCACAGGGTCTGCGGGTCGAGGCTGAAGGTATACGGGTTGTAGCGCACTGCTTCGCGCACGGCGTAATAGAGACTGATCGCCTGCGCGAGCGGGTCGCGGCTGGCACCACGCTGTTGTTCGGCGAACTCCACCACCGCCGGGTGGTCACTATCGATGAAGCGGCCGGGGCTCAGATACTCGCGCATGACGATGTTCTCCTGGGTGAGCCCCGAGTCTAGCGACAGCTCAAGCACAGAGATAACGACGTTTCGGCCAAACATGCACGCGAAGACGCGGGAACGGCGAACGATTTCCCACGGGTGTTGCCCACCGAACCTACGAAAACCATCCGGGGTTTCCCACGAGTTCAATCACCAGGTTCTGACCACCCCGTTTTACAGATGCCGTCTAAGCTCTGGAGGGTCGGTTTGCCTTGGTTCACGGAGGATTACATATGCTGTTGTTGTGGATACTGGTTCTGATCGTCGGTGTGGCGTACCTCGCCCACCGCCGCATCGCCCCCCTGCCCGCGTTGGGTATCGTCGCCATTTACCTGCTGGCGATGGGCATTTTCAGCCATGCCCCGGGCTGGTTGCTGCTGGTGTTGTGGGTGGTGCTTGCGGCAGTTGCCGCACCGTTGCTGCTGCCTGACCTGCGCCGCAAACACTTCACCGCGCCGCTGTTCAACTGGTTCCAGAAAACCCTGCCACCGATGTCGCAGACCGAACGCGACGCGATCGATGCCGGCACCGTGTGGTGGGACGGCGAGCTGTTCAGCGGCCGCCCCGACTGGGACAAACTGCTGTCCTATCCCAAGGCGCAACTGAGCGAAGAGGAACAGGCGTTCATCGACGGCCCGACCGAAGAGCTCTGCGCGATGGTCACTGACTGGCAGATCGGCCAGTCGATGGACCTGCCGCCCGAAGCCTGGAGCCACATCAAGGAACACGGCTTCTTCGCCCTGATCATTCCCAAGGAATTCGGCGGCAAGGGCTTTTCCGCCTACGCCCACTCGCAAGTGGCAATGAAACTCGCCACCCGCAGCGGCGACCTCGCTTCCACGGTGATGGTGCCCAACTCCCTCGGCCCGGCCGAACTGCTGTTGCATTACGGCACGGACGAACAACGCAATCACTACCTGCCGCGACTGGCCCGTGGTGATGACATTCCGTGCTTCGCCCTCACCGGCCCGCTGGCCGGGTCCGACGCCGGCGCCATGCCGGACACCGGGATCATCTGCAAGGGCCAGTGGGAAGGCGAGGAAGTCATCGGCTTGCGCCTGAACTGGGAAAAACGCTACATCACCCTCGGTCCGGTCGCGACCCTGCTCGGTCTGGCCTTCAAAGCCTATGACCCGGAGCATCTGCTGGGCGACAAGGAAGATCTCGGCATCAGTCTGGCGCTGATTCCCACCGATACACCGGGTGTGGAAATCGGCCGTCGTCACCTGCCACTGGGTGCCGCATTCATGAACGGCCCGAACTCCGGCAAAGACGTGTTCATCCCGCTGGACTACCTCATCGGCGGCCAGGACATGCTCGGCAAGGGCTGGATGATGCTGATGAACTGCCTGTCGGTCGGGCGTTCGATTTCGCTGCCGGCAGTCGGCACCGGCGCGGCCAAGTTCACCAGTCTGGTGACCGGTCAATACGCGCAGATTCGTGAACAGTTCAACGTGCCGCTGTCGGCCTTCGAAGGCATTCAGGAAGCCATGGCGCGCATCGGCGGCAACGCCTGGATGATGGACGCCGCGCGCATGCTCACCGCCAACGCGGTGGATCTGGGCGAGAAACCGTCGGTGCTGTCGGCGATCCTCAAGTATCACCTGACCGAACGCGGCCGCGAGTGCATCACCCACGCCATGGACGTGCACGGCGGCAAGGCGATCATCATGGGGCCGAACAACTACCTGGGGCGCAGCTGGAACGGCGCGCCAATCTTCATCACCGTGGAAGGCGCGAACATCCTCTCGCGCAACCTGATGATCTTCGGTCAGGGCGCCATTCGCTGCCATCCGTTCGTCCTCAAGGAAATGGCCCTCGCCGGCCGTGAAGACAAGGAACAGGCACTGAAAGAATTCGATGGCCTGCTGCTCAAGCACATCGGTTTTGCCGTCAGCAATGCCGCCAGCACCCTGGTGCTGAACCTGGGCCTGGGACACTTCGAACATGCGCCCGGAGACAGGATCAGTCAGGGCTACTTCCGTGCCCTCAATCGGCAGGCAGCGGCTTTCGCCATGCTCGCCGACTTCAGCATGATGTTGCTGGGGGGCGAACTGAAGCGTCGCGAACGCCTGTCCGCACGTCTGGGCGATGTGTTGAGCAACCTGTATCTGGCCTCCGCTGCGCTCAAGCGTTATCACGACCTGGATTCGCCGGCGCATATGGAGCCGCTGTTCCGCTGGGCCATGGAAGAAAGCATCGGCCAGTCGGAACGGGCGCTGGATGAGCTGCTGAGCAACTTCCCGAACAAAGTGTTTGGCTGCCTGCTGCGAGTGATCGTGTTCCCGTTCGGCCGTCGCCACAAAGGCCCATCGGACAAGCTCGGTGCCGAAGTCGCCGCAGTGATCGGCCGGGCCAAAGGCGATCCGACCCTCGAAGAACTGCTCGCCGGCTGCTATCGCCCGCAGTCCGCCGACGATGCCGTTGGTGCTCTGCAACACGCCAGCGATCTGCTGAATGCCGCACAACCGCTGCACAAGAAACTGCACACGGCGCTGAAAAGCGGTCAGGTCAAACCGGTCGCCGGCGAACACGCCATCGACGCCGCACTGGAGGCCGGGGTGTTGCAAGCGGCGGAAGCGCAGACCCTGCGCGACGCCGAAGCGGCACGCCGCAAAGTGATCGACGTCGATGATTTCGACAAGGAAGAACTGAAGCAGGCTGAGGGCAAAGTCCGCTGATGCTGACGACCGTGTAGCTGTTTATTTGTGAAAAACGGGCGCGAGAGCTTTATACTCCCGCGCCCGTTTTGCTCTTGAGGACTTATCTCGTGTCCAACGTCGTTGCCGATCATCTGGTTTTGCTCGACCACCTGCGCAGTATCCTGGTCGCCGTAGGTGAGGCCGAACAGGTTCCCGAAGAAAGCCATGCCTTGTTCCTGGAGCGCTTTGACGAACTGCTGGCGTCCCTGCCGATCAATCCGATCGAAAGCCAGTACCTGGGCCAGGACATCCTGACCCAAGTAATTACCCGTTATCCGCAAATTGCCCACCTGATTCCGCGGGATCTGCTGTGGTTCTTCGCTGGGGACTGCCTGCACTATCTGTCTGATGAAGAAATCGATCTGTATCAGGCACTGGAAGAACGTCGCTACGAAGCCGAACAGAACGACGAACCGTTCGACTGGAGTCAGGAAAAACAGTTGCTGGCGATGTCTGCCCAGGACAGCAAGCACTAAGCGTCCAAAGATCAAAAGATCGCAGCCTGCGGCAGCTCCTACAGGGATTGTGTAGGAGCTGCCGCAGGCTCGGGCCGCGTTCGGACGATCTTTTGCTTTTAAAGCAGCCCCTCGCTCTCCGGCAATTCATACGCCAGCGCCAGATTATTCGGCGCCCCCGCCTTGCCCGGCTTGCTCAACGTCGGCTCTTTCTCCAGACATTCCACCAAATAATCGATGAACACTCGCAGCTTCGGCGGCAGATAACGCGTCGGTGAATGCAGCAGCCACAGGCCGCCATGGTAGGAAGCGAGAAACGTCCACTCCGGCAACACCTGCACAATCAACTTCTGCTCCAGCGCATAACGCGCGGTGAAATACGGCAAGCTGCCAATACCAATGTGCTGCAACACTGCCCCGAGCCGCACGCCGGTATGGTTGGCGGCATAACGACCACGCACGCCGACGGTCACCGCTTTGCTGCCCTTCTTGAATTTCCAGCGCGCATCGCTCGGGGTTTCCCCCAGATAGATGCAACTGTGATTCAGCAGGTCATGCGGGTGAGTCGGCGTACCGTGTTCGGCCAGGTATTGCGGGGTGGCGCAGAGCAAATGGTCGATGGTCAGCAACTGCCGCCCGACCAGCCCGGCCGGCGGACGGTCAGTGATACGAATCGCCAGGTCGACATGATCGTCGATCAGATCAACCTGACGGTCTTCCAGCAGCAACTCGACATCGACCTTCGGATAACGCCGCAGAAACTCGGGCATGTGCGGATGAATCACGAATCGCCCGACCGCTTTCGGCACACTGACCCGCACCAGCCCTTCCGCTTCGTGAGTGAACTGCCCGCTGATCTCCATCACCGACTTGGCGGCGCTGACCATCTCCTGACAACGCTTGAACACTTCCTCGCCTCCGTCACTCAGACGCAGTTTGCGCGTGGTGCGCTGCAGCAAACGCGTGGCCAGGGCCTTTTCCAGCCGCGAAATGCTGCGACTGATCGCGGAAGGCGACGAGCCCAGCTGACGGGCCGCCTCGGAAAAACTGCCGGTCTCCACGACCTTGACGAAGATCGCCATTTCACCAAGCAGTGGCAGCGGAAGATTGATGCTCACAGCGCACAAGTCCTTTGATGTTTGAACGGATTATCACGTTATTGCACGATTCATATAATAAAAACAGACACTTTAATAAGGGCATGGAATATGACGCTTCGCCTCTTTTTCCATAGTGATGACCTCAAGGCTAATGTGGAAGTCCTCGACTGCACGCCCCACGAGAACGAATTTGCCGTGGTGCTGCGCGCCACGCTGTTTCATCCGCAAGGCGGTGGTCAGCCTTGTGACACCGGCATGATTGGCGAAAGCCAGGTGCTGCGCGTGGTGCAGGAACCTGACCGGATCGTGCATTACGTCGATCGCCCGGTAAAACCCGGCATGACCTGTATTCACGTGGATGAACAACGTCGCCGCTACAACACCCGCATGCATTCGGCCGGGCACCTGATCGGGCATTTCCTGCAGGCCATGGGCTGGACGCCGATCAAGGCGCACCACTGGCCGGACGAGGGCCGGGTGCAATTCAAGCCGGGCGATGCCGCTCAGGAAGTCGACGCGCCAACCGTTCAACACGGTATCAGTCAGTGGATCGAACACGATCTGCCGCGCCTGACCTCGCTGCGCGAAGGCGCACGGGAAATCGGCTTCGGCGAGCTGCCGGCCTATGGCTGCGGTGGCACCCATGTACGCAGCCTGAAGGATTTGGGCACAGTCACGATCGCCTCGCTTTCGCAGAAGAAAGGCACGTTATCCGTCCACTACAGCGTGGATTAAGCATCTCGGACGCTGCTCCGCGCAGCGTTCGACGCCGGGGAACCGCACTCGCCGGTTCCGTTGACTATCGATAGATGGACCTAAAAACAATGATGCTAGACGTCGAGCGTCTCGATGAGACGTGCATAAAAAAACTGGCCAACGAAGAAGTCCTCGCCATCCGCGTCAAAGGCTTCTTGCCCGAGCCGCTGGCGATCGAGATTGGCGACAAGATTCTTGCTCCGGGCTTCGAGGGCTACATCAACGCGCCGAGCATCGGCCGCATCGGCATGGCGTTTTACGAGGCGGAAAATCAGCCGCTGCTGATCGAGGACTACTTCGAACGCGCCACCCGCAACATCGCCGAACTGCGCGAGCGCTGTGCGCCCTACTCCTCGCCGGTCGACACTCTGCGCTGCATGCTCGACGAATCATGGCCGGCCGGCGCACATCTGGAAAACCTCTATGGGCGCAAGATGTATGTCGGCCTGTCGCGGGTGGTCAAACCCGGCGTGTGCTTCCTCGCCCACCACGACATTTTCGCCAAGGACGCCCCGGACAGCTTTCAGGCCCGCAGCCTGGAAGCGCAATTCGCCTGCAACGTGTACCTGAACATGCCGACCGAGGGCGGCGCACTGCAGATGTGGGACGACGACATCACCCCGGATCAGTTCGACCAGATGCGTGGCGACAGTTACGGCATCGACCCGGCGCTGCTCGGTCCACCGACCCTGGAAGTGCGGCCGCAGCCGGGAGATTTCATCATGTTCAATTCGCGCTGCATGCACTCGGTGACCCCGGGCGTAACGGATCCGCGACTGAGCCTTTCGTTCTTTGTCGGCTATCGCGGCAATGCTTCACCCCTGACCTTCTGGAGCTGAGATGTTATCGAACTACCTGGGCGAGTTTCTGGCGCTGGCCACCATTCACTTTCTGGCCGTGGTCGCTCCCGGCCCGGACTTCGCCGTGACCATTCGCCAGAGCGTACGCTTCGGCCGACTGGTAGGCATCTGCACCGCACTGGGCATCGGCGCCGGCATTTCCGTGCACGTTCTCTACACTTTGCTCGGGGTTGGCGCCCTGATGCACACCACGCCGTGGTTGCTGACGGTGGCCAAGGTGATCGGTGGCGCGTACATCTTCTACCTCGGCATCAGTCTGATCCGCAGTAAACCGAAGACCACGCTAGAAGGCGAAAAGAGCGCTGACGAGCCGCTGGTCGAGCAGTCGCTGTTCAAGGCGTTCAGCACCGGTTTTCTGACCAATGCCACCAACCCCAAAGCCACGCTGTTCTTCCTGGCGATCTTCACCACGATCATCAGCGCCAGCACCCCGCTGAATATCCAGGCGCTGTACGGTGTCTGGATGTGCTTCGTCAATGCGCTGTGGTTCGTGATCGTCGCGCTGTTTTTTTCCAGCAGCCGGGTGCGGACCCTGTTCATGCGCATGGGCCATTGGTTCGAGCGCAGCATGGGTGTGATCCTGATTCTGTTCGCCGGCAGGCTGGTGTTGTCGATGTAAGCCGCGTTCAGAGCAAAGGCCCGATCGGTTGAACGCCGATCGGGCCTTTTTCGTTTGTGCGCCGCTTTTGCATTTCTGTGCGACGGATCCCACTTCAGGGACTCCCCTTCAACACCTTCGTGGTGTTAGTTTGGAAAAGATTTGTTTCAACTTTCAAACACTTCCCTCTCAACTGCCTGCAAAGGAATGCCCACCGCAATGAATTTTTCTCTCAAGCGCCTGGCCGCTGCCAGCCTGGCTCTGGCCAGTCTTTCGTCGTTCACCCTGCCTGCCCAGGCCAACATCACCCCTGAGCAAAGTGCTGCGATCCTCAAGACCTTCAACGATACGACGGTCAGCGATTTTCGTCAGTTTCTCGGTGCCGTAGCGAAAAGCGATCTGAGCAAGACCGACAACCTCGCCCCGGCGATCAACGGTTTTCTCGACAACAAGACCTTGACCGCCGAGCAGCAGAACGAGATCAATCGCCTGCTGGGCATCTACACCCGCGCCAAGTACGGCAAAGCCGCCTTGGAAACCCTGCGCGAACTGGTGGAAATCCCGACCTTCCAGAAAGAAGGCGTGGCCCAGCACGACAATCCGGAGTTCATCAAGATCGCCGAAAAGATCAAGAACCTCGCCGAATCGTTCAACCTGAAGTTCCGCAACGTCGACAACCGCGTCTATGAAATTTCCCTCGACGGCAGTGGCGACGAAGTCGTGGGCATCCACGCGCATGCCGACGTGGTCCCTGTCACCCCGGAAAACTGGGTGCTGAAGGACGGCACCAAACTCGATCCGTTCAAAGTCACGCTGATCGGCGACCGCATGTACGGTCGCGGCACCGAGGACGACAAGAACGGCATCGTCGTCGCGATGTACGCGATGAAAGTGATCAAGGAAGAAAAACTGCCGCTGGCACGCAACTTCAAACTGCTGGTGGACACCACCGAAGAAACCACCGGCGACGCGATCCCGTACTACTTCGAACACAACCCGACGCCGAACTACAACATGGCGCTGGACGGTGGCTACCCGGTGGTCATTGCCGAAAAAGGCTACGGCACGGTCATGGCCAACTTCCCGCTGCGCAAGGCTGAAGGCAGCGGCGCAGAAATCATCTCGATGACCGGCGGCCTGGCAACCAACCAGATTCCATCGGTTTCGGTCGCGACCCTCGTCAGCGACCAGCCCGAGCAACTGGCGGCGAGCCTGCAAAAGGCCGGCAACGAGTACGCAAAAAAACACGGTGGTGACTTCGAAGTCGCGGCCAAGGTTGATGGCAAAGACGTCAAGCTGAGCGTCACCGGTGTGTCCGCGCACTCCTCCGAGCCCGAGTCCGGCGTCAACCCGGTCGCACGGATGCTCGACTTCATCAACAGCCTCGACGGCAAGGTGGCGCTCAAGCACAACCAGATCACCGACGCTGCACGCTATGCGTCCAACAACTGGGGCCTGGATTACCTGGGGAAAAAACTCGGCGTGGGCTTCTCCGATTCGTTCATGGGTCCGCTGACCACCTCGCTGACCTACGTTGGCGTGGACGACAAAGCCTTCAAACTGGCAGTCAACCTGCGCGTGCCGAAGGGCAAATCGCCAGAAGTGCTGAAGAAAGAAATCGCTGACAAGCTGGCGGCCTGGAGCAAGAAAACCCACGTTGCCGTGAACTTCACCTACTCGATCGCCGAACCGATGTACCGCAATCCGGAAGGCGAATGGGTCAAAGCCCTGCTGGCAGTGTCCACCGAAAATCTGGGCATGAAGCACGAGTTCGGCACGTCTGCCGGCGCAACCTCGGTACATGAACTGCCGAATGGCGTGCAATTCGGCCTGGCGCGACCTGAGGTGAAATACACCGGGCATACCGATGGCGAGTTCAAGACGGTTGACCAGTTCCTGCTCGACCTGCAGATCGTCACTGAAATGATGGGCCGTGTCGGCCAGCTACCGAAGCTCTGATAAGGCACAGGCCCGTGCTTCAGCGGGCCTGACGTGAAAACAAAAAAGGACCCGAAGGTCCTTTTTTGTTGCGTACAAAACGCTGCACAAACAAAAACGCCGATCATCACTGATCGGCGTTTTTGTGAAATTGGAGCGGGAAACGAGACTCGAACTCGCGACCCCGACCTTGGCAAGGTCGTGCTCTACCAACTGAGCTATTCCCGCAATGGCGTCCCCTAGGGGACTCGAACCCCTGTTACCGCCGTGAAAGGGCGGTGTCCTAGGCCACTAGACGAAGGGGACAGGCTACAACTTTCACTAATAAAAACGCCGCTCACTGAGCGGCGCTTTTAGAATTTGGAGCGGGAAACGAGACTCGAACTCGCGACCCCGACCTTGGCAAGGTCGTGCTCTACCAACTGAGCTATTCCCGCAAATGGCGTCCCCTAGGGGACTCGAACCCCTGTTACCGCCGTGAAAGGGCGGTGTCCTAGGCCACTAGACGAAGGGGACACGCTACCCGGAACACATGGTGTGTGTTTCGGTGTCCAGATCCGCATCCGAAGACTTGGTTCTGGTTTCACTCAGCCCCGCCCGAAAGCAGTGCTGTTTAAAATTGGAGCGGGAAACGAGACTCGAACTCGCGACCCCGACCTTGGCAAGGTCGTGCTCTACCAACTGAGCTATTCCCGCATTGGCGTCCCCTAGGGGACTCGAACCCCTGTTACCGCCGTGAAAGGGCGGTGTCCTAGGCCACTAGACGAAGGGGACACGCTACAACATTCACTCCCTGCCGCGTTTCGCTGTGTGCTTTACGCTGCAAGTGGCGCGCATTCTATGGATGGTTTGGGAGGTCGTCAACCCCCGAATATAAATTTATTTAAATCAATGACTTCGACCTGCTTTACGGGAGCATTCGGACTTTTCCATCGCCCGACGATTGACGCCTATATTCCGCCACTCGCCAAGGCGTTATAGTCCGCAACACAATGATGGCAATCTGCGCACCTCGCGCCAGCATTCATATAAGCAGTGTGCAGCCGATATAGACAGAAGCTGCTGAATCAACTCGTCGAGCGGCGCTGGGCGCCTGAATGTCCAGCCACTACACTCGCATGCGAACCCTATAAAGAGGTCTTACCGGTGACACCACTCATGATCACCCTGCTAGTCATAGCCGGGATCGCAATTCTGATCGCCATTGGCTACATGAACCATGTGGTGGAAAACAACAAACTGGAGAAGGCCCGCACCAAAGTCGAACTCAACGACCGCCTGCGCCGCTGCGGCGAACTGACCGAAACCTTCCCCGGCCAGTTCATGACCCCGGCACTCAAGCTGCTGCTGACCCGACTGGAGCTGAACGTCTGCCAGCGCCTGCTGAACCTGGAAAAAACCAGCGCTACCCTGAAAGCGCGGATCACCGAACTCAGCGCACTGGTGGCCCAGGGCGAATCGATCCCGGTCAACAACCCGCCGGCACCGATCCTGACCGAGGCCAAAGCCAAAGACGTCCGCTTTCTGCTCGAAGCCCTGCACGGCCAGATCACCCGCGCCGCCCACGACGGCTTCCTGCCACCAAACGAAGCCAAACACTGGATCAAGGAAGTCCGCCACATCCTGGTCCTGCTGCACATCGAATTCTTCAACAACCTCGGCCAACAGTCCCTGCAACAAAACCAACCCGGCCAGGCCCGCCTCGCCTTCGAACGCGGCGTGCAATACCTGCGCAAACAGCAAGATCCGCAGATGTACGCGGAACAACTGCAATACCTGGAAAAACTCCTGGCCCGCGCCAATGCCCAGGTCATGGACAAGATTGCTCCGGTTGAGGGCGAAGTGAACCAGTTGACCGAAGGCCTCAAAGAAGTCGAAGCCGATGCGGACTGGAAGAAGAAAGTGATCTACGACTGATGATCGAGAGTTGAGAGAAGCCACCGAGAGGTGGCTTTTTTGTGGGTGGTGGCTGGCTGCCATTGAAAATATTCAGTTAGAGAATGGTCGGCTCTCAGGGCGCCATCGCGAGCAGGCTCACTCCTACAGTTGGAATGGGTGTGGTCATTTGGAGACTGGTCGGCTGTCAGGCCGCCATCGCTGGCAAGCCAGCTCCCACAAGATCAAGATCAAGATCAAAAGATCGTCCGAACGCGGCCCGAGCCTTCGGCAGCTCCTACACAGGATGAGCGTTAGCTCGACTGCAGCTCTTGATCTTGCCGTGCCGGCCCCTTCGGCAGGCTGAGTGAAGGGGTTTATCCGGGGGTGGGAGCGCAGCGACCGTTTGGCGCAGCCAAACACATCGAGAGGAGGTGCAGCGAAGCAAACCGGAGGCGATGCGCCCGGATGAATCCCGCAGCGAAGGAACCCGAGCCTAGGCGAGGGCCGAACGCCGGGGCCCAGACCTTTGCTTCCTTTGGGGCGTTTGCCAAAGGGAGTCGCCGTAAGGGCGAAACCGCCAGCCGCAACACCCGAAGCAACGGATATACACCCAAAACCCCAAGAACCTGGTCGGCCCAGAGGCCGCCAAGTCAAAAGCGTCAAAGCCGAAAATGCCCAACCATCCCCTTGAGCTCCCCCCCCAACCGCGCCAGCTCAACACTCGAAACCGCATTCCCCCGCATCGCCATCGAAGACTGATCCGCACTCGCACGAATACTCGTCACACTGCGATTGATCTCCTCGGCCACCGAACTCTGCTCCTCGGCCGCCGCCGCAATCTGCTGATTCATCTGTTGAATCAACGAAACCGCCGCCGCAATACTGCCCAGCGCACTCTCGGTCTGCAGCGCATCACTGACCGCCAGCTTCACCAATTCACCACTGCTCTGAATCTGCTGCACCGACGAATGCGCCGCCGAACGCAATGCACTGACCAGCCGCTCGATCTCCTCGGTCGATTGCTGCGTACGCCGCGCCAACGCGCGAACCTCATCGGCCACCACCGCAAAGCCCCTGCCCTGCTCCCCGGCCCGCGCCGCCTCGATCGCGGCGTTGAGCGCCAGCAGATTGGTCTGCTCGGCAACGCTCTTGATCACATCCAGCACCGTTCCGATGTTCTGGATCTGCGCACTGAGACTTTCGATGCTCGAACTGGCCGACGTCGCCGAGTCCGCCAGTTGCTCGATCCGCGCCATGCTCTGGCGCACCACCTGCTGACCGCTTTCGACCTTGCCATCCGCCGTTTGCGCAGCCAGTGCCGCCTCCTCGGCATTGCGCGCCACGTCATGCACGGTGGCGGTCATCTGGTTCATGGCCGTGGCCACCTGCTCGGTCTCTTCCTTCTGACTATTGACCTCGAGGTTGGTCTGCTCGGTGACCGCCGACAGCGACTGCGCGGAACTGGCCAACTGCTCGATCCCCGCCTGCAAACCGCTGACGATCGTGCTCAGCCCGGTGCCCATCTGCTGCATCGCCAGCATCAGTTGACCGATTTCATCACGCCGGGTGACCTCTACCCTCGCACTCAAATCCCCGGCCGCAATCTGCTGTGCAACCCGCATCACGCTGCGCAACGGCGCGACAATCAAGCGGGTGATGACCCACGCGGCAATCAGCCCGACCAGCAATGCCAGCGCCGAAGAACCGATGATCAACGCGGAGTTCTTCTTCAGTTCCGCCTGCATCGCGCCGTCCTCGGCGCCATAGGCCTGATCCACGCGCTCCATCACCTGCGACGCACGCTGGTGCAACTGTTCGTAGACGGTTTTTTCCTGGGCCAGCAGGCCGGTGTACTCGGCGAGTTTGTCGTTGAAACCGGCGATGTGCCCGGACACTTCATTGAGGACCGTCAGGTAGCCCTCATCCTTGACCGTGGTCTTCAACTGCTCGGCCTGAGCCTGGGCCTGAGCGGCCTGCTCGATGTTGCCCTTGCCGGCACTCTCGGCATCGCCCTTGCGGCTCTGGTCGAGACGAATCCGCGCCTCGTTCATCGCCTGCAGCATCAGCCGCGACACCTGGCTGACCTGACTGGCCTGCTCGATGAATTGCGCGCCGTCCTTGCCCTCGGTGTCCTTCAAGGTATACGCGCCGTCATCGGCCAGCCCGGCTTGCAGCACATCCAGGTTATTGGCCACGCTGGACACCGACCAACTGGCCATTTCCAGCGCCAGATCCTTGGCCTGGGTCAGCGAGACAAACTCATCGAAAGCCTTGCGATAAGCGCCCAATGCCTGCTCGACATCGCCCATCACCGCCACGTTGGCCGGTGACTGCGCCTTGAGCTGCGCCGCCTGAGCCAGCAAAGCGTCTACGCCTTCGTGCAAGGCATCGACGGTTTTCGGGTTGCTGTGCAGCGCATAATCCTGCTCCAGCAGCCGCACCTTGAGCAGTGCACTGTTGAGCGACGACATCTGCTTCAGCCCATCGAAGCGCTGACTGATGGTCAGCAGGGACCAGACACCGATGGCGGCCACCAGCGCGGTCAACAGCAGCACCAGCACGAACCCGATACCCAGTTTCTTCGCCATACCGAGGTTGGCAAAACGTCCTTGCACGGCGGAAATCATTGCGCGTAGTCCCCTGCCAAAGTCTGTTGCCGAAGATTCGCAACGGCCATGGAGCAGCACAAGTCTCTGGAGTCGGAATAATGGCAAAAAGCTACGCACGCGTCGTTTTCAGAACGCTTGAGGTCGATTCACGCGAGTGCTGCGAAAAAACTGCCGGGCCCGTGGATCACAGGCATAGGCGACATTGATCCGCTGCCACTCACCGACTTCGCCACTGGGGCTGAAAGCCCCCGGAGCACACAGGCGCACGCCACTGCATTGCGCCTGCCCATGCAAACGGGCGGGATCGCTCAGCGGTGCCCGGGCCCAGATGAACAGGCCGCCACACGGCTTGCCGAAAACCTCCCATTCGGCATCTTCCAACGCCTGCAACGCGGCAATCCGATCAGTGTTCAGGCGCTGACGCTGACGCTGGACCATTTTGCGATACGCACCATTGGCCAGAAGACTGGCCAGCACTGCCTCATTGAAACTCGAGGTGCCCATGCTGCTGATCATCTTGACCCGCGCCAGACGCGCTATCAGCGGCGGCTCGGCATACACGAACCCGACACGTAGCGAGCTGCTCAGGGTCTTGGAAAAACTGCCGATGTAGATCACTCGCTCGTCGAGTGCCGCCAGGCGTGTGCCATTACCATTGTGCAGGTCAGCGTAGACATCATCTTCGATAACGCGCACATCGTGGGCGTTGCACAATTGCAGGATCTGTTGTGCAACGCCCAGGGTCAGGCAGGAGCCGGTGGGATTGTGGTGGTGGCTGTTGATGAACATCGCCACCGGCCGGAACTGTCGCAACAGCGCTTCGAGGCCCTGGGGGTCCGGCCCGCTCGGGGTGCGACGCACTTCCAGCATCTGCACCCCGTGCAGGCGCAACAAATCAAACAGTTGCGCGTACCCGGGGGTTTCGACCACCACGCAATCCCCGGACTTGAACAGCGTGCGCACGAGCAGATCAAGCGCGTGGCTGGCACCGGAGGTCGTCAGCACCTGCTCATTTCGGGACTGGACGCCGATCAGCCTCAAGCGTTTGACGATCTGTTCGCGCAGGGCCGGCAGACCCAGCGGGCTGCTGTAATTGAACAGACTGGCCATGTCGGTACGGGCCACCTGACGGATCGCGTAACTCAAGTCATCGGACTCCCGCCAGCTTTGCGGCAAGCCACCCTCGCCGAGTTTCAAGCCGTCCTCCACTTGCTCGCAGTCAATCCCGACCAACCCGCCGCCGTGGGCGGCCACCATGAACCCGGCGCCCTGACGGGGAGCCAGAATGCCTTGCGCCACCAACCGCTCGCAGGCCTCGGCCACACACGACTGACTGAGCAGATTGGCGCGCGCAATCTGCCTGACGGAGGGCAGCCGCGTGCTCGGCGCCACACCACTTCGGGAGATCCACTCGGTCATGCCATCAACAATCTGCTGTACGACCGGCACCATTGCCAGTCGGTCAATTCTCAATTCCATGAGCACGCAAACTCCTGTCCGTTTTGCTGGCGGCAGTAAATCACAGCCACGGCCTGCAGGCTGTGCGACAAAGCCGTCAAAAGCGACAGTTCTAACTATTTGATACACATTGTTTAACGGATTCGCGGAATTGACGGGCGACAACAAGAAAACCCGCAGCAAGGCGGGCTTTCTCAAGTCTTGCGGCAACCCATCAGAAGGCGGTGACGCCACCATCCACCGCCAGAGAATGGCCAGTGGTAAACGCCGCGCCATCGCTGCACAGATACAGCACGGCGCTGGCAATTTCCTCGACCTTGCCGATGCGCCCGACCGGGTGCATCGCGTTGGCGAACTCGCCTTTCTTCGGGTCGGCCTCGTAGGCGCGGCGGAACATGTCGGTGTCGATCACCGCCGGGCACACGGCGTTGACGCGGATTTTCTTCTTCGCATATTCGATCGCCGCCGATTTGGTCAGGCCGATCACCGCGTGTTTCGACGCCGCATAAATGCTCATCTTCGGAGCCGCGCCGAGCCCCGCCACCGACGCGGTGTTGACGATCGCCCCGCCGCCCTGAGCGAGCAACAACGGCAACTGATACTTCATGCACAACCACACGCCTTTGACGTTGACGCCCATGATCGCGTCGAACTCGTCCATCGAGCCGTCGGCCAGCTTGCCTTGCTCGATTTCGATCCCGGCATTGTTGAAGGCGTAGTCGAGGCGCCCGTAAGTATTGATCACCTCGTCCATCAGATTCTTCACTTCGTTTTCGACAGTAACGTTGCAGCGCACGAAGGTCGCTTCGCCACCGGCTGTACGAATCAGCGCCACCGTGCCTTCGCCCCCTGCCGCGTCCAGATCGGCCACCACCACTTTCAAACCTTCGGCAGCGAATGCCTGGGCGGTCGCCCGGCCGATACCGTTGGCCGCTCCGGTGACTACGACCACTTGGCCGGAAAACGTCATGCTCATTGTTATGTCCTCGAAGGGAGAGATGCAGGAGGGATTTGCAGAATGGCAGCATAGCCAACGACGCGCGCCCCACGGCAGCACTATCAGAAGGCTGTTTATGCCTTCATGCATCGCAGTGATAAAAGCTGCCGGGGGACTATCACTGCACTGGATCATCGCGCATTCGCCGTATCAGCCAACCTTGCGGCATTGGCCTCGAGGGTCTATCAACAAGGCTTCATTCAGTTCGAGTGCCTGCCATGACCAGCCAGACCAATCGCCAGTTTCTGCTCGCCAAACGCCCGGTGGGGGCAGCGACCCGTGAGACCTTCACTTATCAGGAAGTCCCGGTCGGCGAACCGGGCGCAGGCCAGATCCTGGTGAAAAACCAATACCTGTCCCTCGACCCGGCCATGCGCGGCTGGATGAACGAGGGCAAGTCCTACATCCCGCCGGTAGAAATCGGTGAAGTCATGCGCGCCCTGGGCGTCGGCCAGGTCATCGCTTCGAACAACCCGGGCTTTGCCGTCGGCGACTACGTCAACGGCGCCCTTGGCGTGCAGGATTATTTCCTCGGTGAGTCCAGAGGTTTCTACAAGGTCGATCCGAAACTGGCACCGCTGCCGGTGTATTTGTCCGCCCTGGGCATGACCGGCATGACCGCTTACTTCGCGCTGCTCGACGTCGGCACACCGAAGGCTGGCGACACCGTGGTGCTGTCCGGGGCTGCCGGGGCGGTGGGCAGCATTGCCGGGCAAATCGCCAAGATCAAAGGCTGCCGGGTCGTCGGCATCGCTGGTGGTGCCGACAAGTGCAAATACCTGATCGATGAACTGGGCTTCGACGGCGCCATCGACTACAAGCACGAAGATGTACTGGCCGGACTCAAGCGCGAGTGCCCGAAAGGCGTCGACGTGTACTTCGATAACGTCGGCGGTGAGATTCTCGACGCTGTGCTCAGCCGTCTGGCACCGAAAGCCCGGGTGGTGATCTGCGGCGCCATCAGCCAGTACAACAACAAGGAAGCGGTCAAAGGCCCGGCCAACTACCTGTCATTGCTGGTAAACCGTGCGCGCATGGAAGGCTTTGTGGTGATGGACTACGCCGCGCAGTACGCCAGTGCCGCGCAGGAAATGGCCGGCTGGATGGCCAAGGGGCAGCTCAAGAGCAAGGAGGACATCGTCGAAGGTCTGCAGACCTTTCCGGAGACGCTGATGAAATTGTTCAGCGGGGAGAATTTCGGCAAGTTGGTGCTGAAGGTCTGAAGCAAGATCAAAAGATCGCAGGCTGCGCCAGCTCCTACAGGTGTTCACATAACCCCTGTAGGAGCTGCCGAAGGCTGCGATCTTTTTAGGTCAGTTCGGCCACGACCGACGCCAGTGCCTTGGCCGGATCCGCCGCCTGGCTGATCGGGCGGCCGATCACCAGGTAATCGGAACCGGCATCCAGCGCCTGACGCGGCGTCAGGATACGGCGCTGGTCATCTTGCGCACTGCCCGCCGGGCGAATCCCCGGGGTCACCAGTTGCAGCGACGGGTGGGCCGACTTCAGCGCAGTGGCTTCCAGTGCCGAGCACACCAGACCGTCCATCCCGGCCTTCTCGGCCAGCGCAGCCAGACGCAGCACCTGCTCCTGCGGCTCGATGTCCAGACCGATACCGGCCAGATCCTCGCGTTCCATGCTGGTCAGCACGGTCACGCCAATCAGCAACGGCTGCGGGCCGCTGCGCTTGTCCAGCTCTTCACGGCAAGCGGCCATCATGCGCAGACCACCGGAGCAATGCACGTTGACCATCCACACGCCCATCTCGGCGGCGGCTTTCACCGCCATCGCGGTGGTGTTGGGAATGTCATGGAATTTCAGGTCGAGGAACACCTCGAAGCCCTTGTCACGCAGGGTGCCGACGATTTCCGCGGCGCAACTGGTGAACAGTTCCTTGCCCACTTTGACCCGGCACAGTTTCGGATCCAACTGGTCGGCCAGCTTCAGTGCGGCGTCACGGGTGGGGAAATCCAGGGCGACGATGATAGGAGTCTGGCAGGCGGACATGGATGGGCTCTCAGGCAAGTCGAAATCGGCGCGCATTGTAGCGGAAGCGGCGCCAGCGCGGCACCCGATGATCGGTAAATCGTCGCCGCAAACGTGATCAGCATAGCGCTCGGTGCAATTGTGTCGAACCCGATACACAACCGACACGCCGCCAACAAGCGCCCGCGCTAGCCTCGCCAGCCGCAACACGTCCTTACATCAGCACTTCCCGCCTCACGGCAGGACGCCTATGCTGAAACCACCACCTCGCAGCCCATCTTTGTGGTTGGCGGCCTACTGGCAGATGAACAGCCCCATGCACAACACCCAGACCACCGTGACTGATGAGCAGAAAGACGACAAGCGCTGGAGCATCCGTGCGCTGATCGTCGATGACGATGTGCCGATTCGCGAGCTGATGATCGACTACCTCGCGCGCTTCAACATCCACGCCAGCGGTGTCACCGACGGCGCAGCCATGCGTCAGGCGATGCAAGCCGAGCATTTCGACGTGGTGGTGCTCGACCTGATGCTGCCCGGCGAAGACGGCCTGTCGCTGTGCCGCTGGCTGCGCGCCGAATCGGACATCCCGATCCTGATGCTCACCGCCCGCTGCGAACCCACCGACCGTATTATCGGTCTTGAGCTGGGCGCCGATGACTACATGGCCAAACCGTTCGAACCCCGGGAACTGGTGGCGCGGATCCAGACCATCCTGCGCCGCGTGCGCGATGACCGCACCGAACAGCGCGCCAACATTCGCTTCGACAACTGGCGCCTGAACAGTGTGCTGCGCCAATTGATTGCCGACGATGGCCTGGTGGTGCCGCTGTCCAACGCCGAATTCCGCCTGCTCTGGGTCTTCATCGAACGCCCGCGCCGCGTACTCAGCCGCGAACAACTGCTGGATGCCGCCCGTGGCCGTTCGATCGAGGCGTTCGACCGCAGCATCGATTTGCTGGTGTCGCGCCTGCGGCAAAAACTCGGCGACGACCCGAAAGCCCCGCAGTTGATCAAAACCGTACGCGGTGAAGGTTACCTGTTCGACGCGCGGGACATCGGCTGATGCGAGCGCGCTTCGACACGCTGTTCGGCCGCCTGTTTGGCATGCTGTTCGTGGCGATCGTCCTGGCGCACCTGCTGGCCTTTGCCTGGTTTCACCACTACGGCCCGCCCCCACCGCCACCCCCGCCGGAGTTTACCGAGGACGTCGACGGCCAGCGGCCGCCGCCGGATCCGCGTTTCGCCCATCGCCCGCCGCGTCCGTGGTTCGGCGGGCCGCTGGTGCCGCTGACCTTCCAGTTCATCTCGCTGATGATTGCTGCGTGGTACGGCGCCAAACTGCTCAGCCGGCCGATCCAGCGCCTGAGCGACGCCGCCGAACGCCTCAGCGAAAACCTCGACAGCCCGCCGCTGGACGAGTCCGGCCCGCGCGAGGCACGGCAAGCGGCGCACACCTTCAACCTGATGCAACAACGCATTCGCGAACAGGTGCAGCAACGGGCACGCATGCTCGGCGCCGTCTCCCACGACCTGCGCACCCCACTGTCGCGGTTGAAGCTGCGCCTGGAACAGATCGCCGACGAAAAACTGCAAGGCCAGATGCGCCAGGACCTCAACGACATGATCGGCATGCTCGACGCCACCCTCACCTACCTGCACGAACAACGCACCAGCGAAGCCCTGCAGTTGATGGATGTGCAGGCGCTGGTCGAATCGTTGTGCGAGAACGCTCAGGATCAAGGCGCGGACGTTGAAGTCAGCGGCCATTGCGCACCGCTGCAGGTGCAGCCGATGGCGCTGCGCTCGTGCATCAACAACCTGATGGACAACGCCCTGCGCTACGCCGGACAGGCGCGCATCGAACTGCAGGATCAACGCGAGCAACTGCTGATCCGCGTGATCGACCACGGCCCGGGCATTGCCGAAGACAAACGCGAAGCGGTGTTCGAACCGTTCTTTCGCCTGGAAGGCTCACGCAACCGCAACTCCGGCGGCGTCGGCCTGGGCATGACCATCGCCCGCGAAGCCGCGCAGCGTCTGGGTGGTCAGTTGAATCTGGAAGAAACCCCGGGCGGCGGCTTGACCGCAATCATCCGCCTACCGCGCACTTGAGAAACACACCTATCCCCCGTGGGAGCGGACTTGCTCGCGAAAGCGGTGTGTCAGTCGACTTCTGTGTTGAATGATCGGCCGCCTTCGCGAGCAAGCCCGCTCCCACAGGTTTCAGTGGTGTTCACTCCATCGTGTATACCCACCGGTACAAAGCCAAAACACCCAGGACATCTTGCCCATTGAGTCTGCACAAGCCGGTATACCCACCGGTTTTACAGTCCAAGGAGTGAGCCCATGATCAGTAGCGTCAGCAATTACACGAGCTATACCAGCACCAGCAGCACCTCCACCCAGAACGCCCGCAGCCAGCAATTGCAAAAGCAGCTGTTCGCCAAACTCGACAGCAATGGCGACGGCGCGGTGGATCAGGACGAACTGAAAAGTGCTCTGTCGCAGAAATCCGACGACGGCCTGCTGGTCAACCTGAGCAAACAATTCGGCGATCTGGACAGCGATGCCAGCGGCGGCCTCAGCGCCGAAGAAATGAGCGCCATGGCGCCCCCACCGCCACTGCAGGATCAAGCGCCCAACACCGACCTCGCCGACGCCCTGATCAGCGCCCTCGACACCGATGGCGACGGCGTCATCAGCAGCGACGAACTAAGCAACGGCCTGACCAGCGCCGGCAGCAGCGCCGACAGCAACCAGATCTTCTCGGCCTTGGACAAGAACAAGGACGGCACCGTCAGCCAGGACGAACTCACCGCCAGCCTGACCCCACCACCGCCTCCACCGCCACAACACGCCTCCAGCGACGAACTGTTCAGCCAACTGGACGCTGATGGCGATGGCAGCATCAGCGCCTCCGAACTGAGCAGCGCGCTGCAAAGCAGCGACAGCACTTCGACGAGTAACACTGATACCAGCGCCGCATTGCTCAAAGTCCTCGACAGTGACAGCAGTGGCGACGTGAGCAGCGACGAACTGAAAGCGGCGCTACAAGCAGGTCGGGAACGCCCGCACGCACAACAGGACGCCAGCACCCAGACCACCAGCGAAGCGCTGAACCGGATGATTGCCAACTTGAGCAAGCAGTATTCGCTGGACAATGCTGCGCCGGTGGGCAAGTACCTGAATGTGGCGACTTGAGTTGATGTCGTGACGAGTGATCGTTTCCATGCAGTGGTGTGGGAACGGTCATCTGGGTGTGACCGTGAGAGGCTGGTTGCCTTATAGGCCTCTTCGCGAGCAGGCTCACTCCTACAATTGGATCGAGTACAGGAAGTTAGAGATTGGTTGGCTGTAAGGCCGCCATCGCTGGCTAGCCAGCTCCCACAGGGATTGAAGGCATTCAGTTGGAAATTGGTCGGCTGTAAGACCGTCATCGCTGGCAAGCCAGCTCCCACAGGGATTGAAGGCATTCAGTTGGAAATTGGTCGGCTATAAGGCCGCCATCGCCAGCAGGCTGGCTCCCACAATTTTGAACTGTTTGCACCGCATGCGGCAAAGCCGCCCCACTCAATGGCCGAGTGTCCGCTCGCCGAAAGCTCTTGATCTTGACCTACGGGCGACATCGGAAGGCTGAGAGGAGGGATTGATCCGGGGGTGGGAGCGCAGCGACCGTTTGGCGCAGCCAAACACAGCGAGAGGAGGTGCAGCGAAGCAAACCGTAGGCGCTGCGCCCGGATCAATCCCGGAGCGAAGGGACCCCGAGCCCCAGCGAGCGGGCCGAACGTAGGAGCAAGCGTTTTGGGTTACTTTTTAGGCGTTTGTAAAAAGTGACTCGCCGTAAGGGCGAAACCGCCAGCCGCAACACCCAAAAAAACGGATATTCACCCAAACCCCCAGGAACCTGGTCGGCCCAAAGGCCGCCAAGCCAAACCTAGACCCGAGCCTGACTCTTGCTCCAATCCGTCAACAAACTATAAGCCACCGCCAACAACGTAGGCCCGATAAACAACCCGATAAACCCAAACGCAATCAACCCGCCAAACACCCCAAGCAACACAATCACCAACGGCAGGTTCCCACCGCGACTGATCAGATAAGGCTTCAACACGTTATCCACGCCACTGATGATGAACGTCCCCCAAATCCCGAGAAACACCGCCATCCCGTACTCGCCCTTCCACGCCAGCCAGGCCGTGGCCGGAATCCACACCAACGGTGGACCCATCGGAATCAGACTCAACAAAAAGGTCACGATCCCCAGCACCAACGCCCCCGGAACCCCGGCAATCAGAAAGCCGATCAACGCCAGAACCGCCTGCGCCGCCGCCGTACCGATCACCCCGTTGACCACCCGCTGCACCGTACCGGCCACCAGTTCGATGTAATACCCGGCACGCTCACCAATCAGCCGCTCCAGCAGACCGTGTACAAATGCCGCCAAGCGCGGCCCGTCGCGATAGAAAAAGAACACGAAGACAATGCTCAGGGTCAGCTCGAGAATCCCGCCGCCAATCTGCGCACTGCGCGCCAGCAGCCAGTTCCCGACCTGCCCCAGATACGGCTTGATCGACACCATCAGCGCTGCGCCCTGCTGATCAATGCTGTTCCAGACCCCGACCAGCCGCTCGCCCACCAATGGCACGCTGCCGAGCCAGGCCGGCGCCTCCGGCAGACCATCGACCTGCACATCCTTGATGAACGCCGTGGCATCGCGCACGTGATCGGCCAGGTTGAACCCGAGCCACACCAGCGGCGCCGCCACCAGCAACATCCAGCCCAGGGTCAAAATAGCTGCGGCGAGTGATTCGCGGCCATTGAGCCAGCGGGTCAGCAGACGCATCAGCGGCCAACTGGCGAACGCCAGCACCGCGCCCCAGAACAGCGCCGACCAGAACGGCGCCATCACCCACAGGCTGGCACCGAACAGCACCAGCAGGAGGATTTGCACCAACAGCCGATCGTTATTGAGCATGTAAAGTCTCGAAGAAGTCAGTCGGTCAAAGAGTAGGCGAACACGCCACGCGTGCACGCCCGGTGCAGCTTATCGCAACAGATCGATGCGCAGGCCAGGGCCGTCGACGCTCCCCGCCTCCATCCGCGCCGCCCGCACACCCTGGCCGATCAGCGCCTGACGCCAGGCCTCGGCCTTGGGTCCGGCAATCGTCACGCGCTGGGTGGTGTCGAGGTTCAAGCCACGGGAAATCAGCCGCAGCCAGGTGTCATCCGGATCCCCGGTCAGCTTGGGAAAGTCCAGTTCACCGGTGCTTTTGAGCTGTCGCAACAGCGTGGCCGAGGTCGGCAACAACTCGCCCAGCGGCGCGCCCGCTTCGAACTGTTCGACATGCAGGTAGGCTTTGCGATTGCCGCGGGTGATGCTGTAGAGCGCCACCAGGGTATTGTCCTTCGGTGCGGCCAGACGCAACAGCAGATAGGCCTGTTGCTCGTCGGCACCGTACAGCTTGGAGTTGCCAAACACTTCATTGGCCCACAGGCTGCTTTCGCCACAATCGCGGGCCTGACACCAGAACAGCAACTCGGCGTCCTGCTTTTGCAGGGCTTCGCGGGCGGCGGTGAAGGCTTCGGTGGCGGAATGCTCAGGCGGCAACTCGTAAGTGACCGAAGTGGTCTGGCCGCGCGCCGTGACCTGGCCGTCAAAGCGCAACTGGCCGCTGATCTTGCGGATCGAGCCCAGTGGATAGATCCGCTCAAGCTCAACGGGAGGGCGATAGTCGACGATCTGTGCATCGGCCAGACGCGGCACGATCTGCAGATCCTGGCTGCCGGGCACGTCGGCGGCGAACGAAAAGGAACTGAAACAGCACAGCGCCAACAGACTGAGTGACCGCATAGTCAGGCTCATCGGATCGGCATGGCTTGGCGGGTCGGGGGCGCAGCGGTATAGAAATCCATCGTGTTTGTCTCCCATTTCAACCCGCCCAGCCTCGACAGTTGCCCGGTGCAAGTCAAGGAATGGCGAAGAAGCGATTGAAACAGTCTGCGACAAGGTCGGCACCGGACTCCTCGTTCAGGTGCAAATGATGCCCGCCCGCCAGCTGTTCCTGGCTAAAGGGTAGACGCTCCAGCAACTCCGGATGTTTGGCCAGCATGCCGTCGACGGCCACTACCAATTGCGCCGGGCAGGTGACACGCTGAACGAAGGCCATCGCCTGCTCCTGGGTCAGGCGCAACGGCGACGGCAGGGTCAGGCGATTGTCGGTGCGCCAGGTATATCCACCGGGCACCGGCATCAAACCGCGTTGCGCCAGCAGTTCCGCGGCTTCGCGACTGACCGCCACCAGCCCCTTCATCCGCGCTTCGATGGCACGATCAAGGGTGTTGTAGACCGGCTTGCGCTTCTCGCGCAAATCCAGCTGCGCTTGCAGGGCCATGCCCATACGCTCGGCGGCATTTTCGCCTTTGTCCGTAGGAGGAATCACCCCGTCGATCAACGCCAAGTGGCTGATGCGCTCCGGCAACGACCCGGCCAGCACCAGCGAAACGATCGCGCCCATCGAATGCCCGAGCAGGCCGAAGCGCTTCCAGCCCAATTGCTCGGCGACCTGCAACACGTCGTGCGCGTAGTCCCACAGCGCATAACCGGCGCCGTTGGGCCGATGCCCGGAATGCCCATGCCCGGCCATGTCCAGCGCGATAATGCGCAAGCTTTTGAGCTTGGGCGCCAGGCGCGCAAAGCTGTTGGCGTTGTCGAGCCAGCCATGCAGGGCGATCACCGGCAGACCATCCTCGGGCCCGAACAAATGCGCGGCCAGTTCGATATGCGGCAGGCTCAGGCGCACTTCTTCGAAGATCGGGCTCATGCGCAGTCCTTCTGTTGGCGGCGCTCCCAGCGCGTAAACAGCTCTTTGAGCAGGCGCGCCGTGTCTTGCGGACGCTCGAGCGGGAACATGTGCCCGCCAGGCATGCTCAGCGCTTCACCCTGCGGCAGGCGCCCGACGAATCGGCTGTGATGACGCATGACCACCCGGCTCTTGTGGCCACGCACCACGGCCAGTGGCACCTGCAATTGGCGTGTGCGCCCCGGACTGGTGTGTGGCACGCCGCGGTAGATACTGATTTCGGTGGCCGGGTCGAAGCGCAGACGCAACTTGCCACCGACCGTATGCAATCCGTGTTGCAGATAGGCATCGAAGCATTCCGGATCGAAACCGCGGAACAGGGTCTTGCCGGCAAAATAGCTGCGCGCCGTGTCGAGATCGGCGAACTCTTCGCGCCGCCCCAACGTACGTCCGGCCGGGGTCAGTCTGTCGATGAACCCGAAGCGCTTCGCCGCGCGGATCACCCACTGGTCAGTGCGAGTCAGCACCGGCGAATCGAGCATCACCACGCCGCGATACAGCTCAGGGCAACGCAACGCCGCGTGCAGGTGCAACACGCCACCAAATGAATGGCCGACGCCCCACACCGGTTGATCCTGCTGCTGCAGATGGTGGATCAGTTCGTCGACCAGGTTGTACCAGTTGTCGTCCGCCGGGAAACGCGGGTCATGGGCATGCTGCTCCAGATGCGCGACCCGGTACTCGGGCGCCAGCGCCGCGAACAACTTGCCATAGGTGCCCGAGGGAAAGCCGTTGGCGTGGGCGAAAAAGATCGGTTGCGACATGCGGGCTTATCCATGAACGGGAAACGTGATGTTGATTGTCCGTAAGACCAGGAGCCGCAGCAATGACCATAACTGCCAGAAAGGGTGGTGGAGATGTCGTGAAAAGCAAAAGATCGTCCGATCGCGGCCCGAACCTGCGCCAGCTCCTGCATTGAAATACGATCCCATGTAGGAGCTGGCGCAGCCTGCGATCTTTTGATCTTATAGATCATCACCGCAGCGGCGGCTGCTCACCCAACGGCACCACCGCCATGGTAAGGCGCGACACACAACTGGCCTTGCCCTCGTCGCTGGTCAGGCGGATATCCCAGACGTGCGTGGTGCGACCGATGTGAATCGATTTAGCCACCGCTGTCACCCGCCCGCTGCGCAAACCGCGCAAATGGTTGGCGTTGATTTCCAGCCCCACGCAATAGAACTTGCTGGCATCGATGCACAGATAACTGGCCATCGAGCCGACGGTTTCCGCCAGCACCACCGAGGCACCGCCGTGCAGCAGACCGTAGGGTTGGTGGGTGCGGTGGTCGATGACCATGCTCGCCGTCAACGACTCGTCGTCAAAAGACTCGAAACGAATATCCAGCACTTCGCCGATGGTGTTTTTCTGGATTGCGTTCAACTGCTCGATGTTTGGAGTGGTGCGCCACAAGGTCATCGCAGGCTTCCTTTGTTGTTTTGATCGTCAGTCAATCCTGCCACAGCACCGCCTCGCTGCGCTCGCTCCATTCCTCAAAACGTGCACCATAGGTGTCTTCGATGACATTACGCTTGATCTTCAAGGTCGGCGTGAGAAAGCCGTTTTCCACCGCCCAACTGTCCTTGACCACCACCAGCCGCCGCAGCCGTTCATGCTTGTCGAGCACGGCGTTGACCTCTTCCAGCAGTTTTTCCAGGCTCGAATGCAGACTGGCCCGCCCCTCGTCCTGATTGACGGTGGAGATCACGCACAAGCCCAGCGGCGCACTCAAACCATCGCCGACCACACAGACCTGCTCGATCCGCGAATGCACTGCCAGACGGTTTTCAATCGGCGCCGGGGCGACGTATTTGCCTTTGCTGGTCTTGAAGATTTCCTTGAGTCGCCCGGTCAGGCGCAAGCGCCCCTCGGCGTCCTGTTCGCCCTTGTCGCCGGTACGCAGAAAACCGTCCTCGGTGAGGGTTTCGGCGGTTTTCTGCGGTTCCTTGAAATAGCCGAGCATGTTCGCCTGACTGCGCACCAGCACCTCGCCGGACTCATCGATGCGCACCTCGACCTCCGGGCACGGCTTGCCGATCCAGCCCTGTTTGTACTGGCCTGGTAGACAGATGTGCGAGTAACCACAACTCTCGGTCATGCCATACACCTCCAGCACATCGAGGCCAAGCTTCTGATACCAACTGAGCAAGGTCTGCGGCACCGGCGCCGCACCGGACAGGGCCACGCGCAATGCATCCAGACCCAACCCGGCCAGCACCTTGTGCCCGACCCGCTTGCCAATCCATGGCAGACCCAGCAGAAAATCCAGGCGCTTGGCCAGGATCTTGCCGTACACGCCCATCTGGAATTTGGTCCAGATCCGCGGCACGCCGAACATCGCGGTGGGTCGTGCCCGTTGCAGGTCGGTGATGAAGGTGTCGAGGCTTTCGGCAAAAAACACGGTTTGCCCGGTGTAGATCGAGGCCAGCTCAACGAACATGCGTTCGGCGACATGGCACAGCGGCAGGTACGACAGCAGCCGGTCGTTCTCGTTGAGCCCAAATAACTGCGTCCCGCGAGTGGTGGCAAACCCCAGATTGGCAAAGCTGTGCATCACGCCTTTGGGCGACCCGGTGGTGCCGGAGGTGTAGATGATGGTTGCCAGTTGTTCGCCTGCCGGGCGCGGATCGTCCCGGATCGGCGAGCTTTTCTGCAAGTCGTCCCAGCTGAAATCAAACTCGCCGGGCGGATGCAGCGGCAGGCTGATGGTGGGCATGTCCGCCGGTATCCCGGCGGACATGCCCGGCCAGTCATCGAGTTTGCCGATGAACGCCAGCACACTTTCCGAATGCGTCAGCACTTGATTGACCGAGTCTGCCGTGAGGTTGGGATACAGCGGCACCGACACATGCCCGGCCATCCAGATCGCCAGATCGGCAATGATCCAGTGCGCGCAGTTTTTCGAGATCAGCGCGATGTGGCTGCCCTGCGGTAATTCACGTGCGCGCAGCCAGTGCGCGGCACAACGGGCCTGATGACCGACATCGGCCCAGGTCAGGGTCTCGACCTGCCCGCCACCGATAGGCTGCACCAGAAAGCGTTGGCGCGGGTGCCGGGCCTCACGTTCGTAGAACACGTCCAGCGGCAAACGGAATGCGGCAGACATGCGACTCGCTCCTGTTTTTTTGGTCTGGAGCAAGCGTAGTCAACCAAGCAAGTGCTTGGTTGGATTTTTTACCAAAAGAAACAAGATCAAAAGATCGCAGCCTGCGGCAGCTCCTACACGGAACAATGTAGGAGCTGCCGAAGGCTGCGATCTTTTGCTTTTAAGGGTGCTTGAGGCTGTTGAGGGTCATCGAGCCAATCAGCAATTCAGGGCTTTCCAGCTCGGCAAGGCCAGCGGTGCCGACCTTCTCCGGCGGATACCCGGCACCATGCTGCAGATAACTCAGCAGATTGCCCACCAGCGGGTTGTGGCTGACCAGCAGCACATTGCTCACTGAGACCAGTTGATCGGTGACCTTGTCCGGATCAGTCTCCGGCGTCAGCCATTCGACCGTGCGAATCTCCGGCTCGAACCCCAGCGCCTCGCGGACAATCTGCGCAGTCTGTTGCGCACGCAGATAAGGGCTGGCATAGATCGCCGTCAGCGGCTGGCCGATCAGCCGGGCCGCACTCTTCAAGGCTTCTTGACGACCGTGCTCGGTCAACGCCCGTTCGGAGTCGGGGCACGAGCCGTAAGGCACGGCCTCACCGTGACGCAATACCCAGAGTTTCATAGCTTGGGTTCCTCATCGCGGACCGGATGCGGGGCTGGCGGCACGGCGTGCGGCGCCTCGCCTTCCGGAGCACGCGGGGTTGGCCAGTCGGCGAACGGCCAGGGTTTCTGGTCGCTGTGAAAGCTGCCGAAGCGGCCGATCTGCGCGAGGAACTGGCTCAGACTGTCGCCGAAGTTCATCAGGCTGGCGCTCGGCGCGCCGTAAATCAAACGATAGATCAGTTGCACCAGCACCACCGCGCCGAGGATGAACTGCGCCACTTGCCAGACCAGCACATAGACGATCATCCACAGCACCCGCAGGAGGATGGATTCGTACTTGGCTTCGGTTTTCGGATCGTTCATGGCTCGCTTCCTGTTGAATCAGTTGAAACCGCTGGTGGAAATAAAGTCGACGTCGGTTTTCGGCTCGGCCCGCATCAGTAGACCGATCACCTGCTCCAGCGTGCGCCCTTCAAACAGGATCGCATGCAACCCGGCGACCAGCGGCATGTACACGCCAACCTCCTGGGACTTGGCCTTGAGCACCTTCAGGGTGTTCACGCCCTCGGCGACTTCGCCCAGGCGCGACACCGCTTCATCGAGGCTCAGGCCCTGACCTAGGGCAAACCCAACCTGATAGTTGCGGCTCTTCGGCGACGAGCAGGTCACGATCAAGTCGCCGACCCCGGCCAGACCGAGGAAGGTCATCGGGTTGGCGCCCTGATTCACCGCGAACCGGGTCATCTCGGCCAGGGCGCGAGTGATCAGCATGCTCTTGGTGTTCTCGCCCATCTCCAGCGCCACCGCCATGCCGGCGATGATCGCGTAGACGTTTTTCAACGCGCCGCCCAGCTCGACACCGAAGCGGTCGGCACTGGCGTAAACGCGGAAGGTGCGACCATGCAGCGCAGCCTGCACATGTTTGCACAACTCTTCGTCTTCGCTGGCGACCACGGTGGCGGTCAGCGCGTGCTCGGCGATCTCCCGCGCCAGGTTCGGCCCGGACAGCACGCCAATGCGCGCTTGCGGAGCGATCTCTTCGAGGATCTGGCTCATCAGTTTGAAGGTGTGGGCTTCGATGCCCTTGGTCAGGCTGACCAGCATCTTGCCGCTCAGGCGCTCGGCGTGGGCAGCCAGCACCGTGCGCAACGCGCTCGACGGCAGCGCGACGAAGCACAGCTCGCAGGCATCGAGGGTGGCCTGTAGGTCAGTGACCGCAGTCACTCCCGGCAGAATCTTGATGCCTTTGAGGTAACGCGGGTTCTCGCGGTTGACCCGGATGGCCTCGGCCTGCTCGGGGTCACGCATCCACTGCCGGACTTGATGGCCGTTCTCGGCCAATAGATTGGCCACGGCGGTACCAAAACTTCCGCCTCCCAGGACCGCAATCGGGCGCTGTTCAGTCATATGCAATCCGTTAATCCATACCAGTGGCGATGTCGGCATTATACGGGGCGACCGAAGCGCGGCCAGCCCCCGCGTCAATTACCGACACTTGTAGGAAGAAGACCAATAAACCCGAGGAAAATGCCAGCATCGTGACTGGAAAAGTCACTGTCCTCGGTTAACATGCGCGCCAATTCTCTGTGATCAAGGCTGTGTCGTGTCTTTTGGCTCTCCCCCCTCGCGTTCGTCGCTGCTGCTGGCGCTGCTGTTCAGCCCGGTGTTGCAGGCGGACGACCTGTTTGTCGACAGCGACGCGCTGCCGCAGGTGCTGACGGCCACGCGCCTGAAGCAGACGCCGGCGGAAGTGCCAGGGAGCATGACCGTGCTCGACAGTGAGCTGATCAACGCCAGCGGTGCACGAGACATCAGCGAGCTGCTGCGGCTGGTGCCGGGGATGATGGTCGGCAACATCAACGGCAATCAGGCGGCGGTCAATTATCACGGAACCAATGCCAGTGAAGCGCGGCGCATGCAGGTGCTGATCGATGGCCGCTCGGTGTACCGCGCAGGCCTGGCCACGGTGGACTGGAGCGACATTCCGGTGGCCATGGAAGACATCGAGCGCATCGAGGTTTTCCGTGGGCCGAACACCGTCAGCTACGGCGCCAACGCACTGATGGCGGTGGTCAACATCATCACCCGCAACCCGGCGGACAGCCACGGCACGCGCCTGAAGTACACCCGTGGCCAGCGCGGCATCAACGACTTCTACGCCAGCCAGGGCACGGGGTGGAACGGCGGTGATCTGCGCCTGTCGCTGTCCGGCCAGGAGGACGACGGTTTTGACAGCGACCGCACCGGCGCCGATTACCGCGACAGCCGTCGCTTGAACCGCTTCAGTCTCGCCGTCAGCCAGACCCTGAGCGACAACCAGAGCCTCGACTGGCAGGTCAACGCCAAGGACGGCAGCAACCAGCGGCCCTACACCTACCGTCCGGTGTTCTCGGGGATTACCGCTGCCGGGAACAATTCCGACGTGGTCGCCAAGGATTACGCCGGCTCGGTGCGCTGGAATCTCGACATCAACCCCGAACACAGCCTTTATATACAAGGCTCGGCCCAGCATTGGGATCGCCAGCAGGTGTGGCGCGCCTGCGATGCCGAAGTGTCGTTCAGCCCGCAACTGACCCAGCTGTGGCAACTCAACCCGAACTACACCGAACGCCTGGCGCGCAACATCAACCGCTTCACCGGCCCCGGTCCGGAAGCCGGAACGCCGCAGGAAATGGCCCTGGCCAATCAGGTGCTGGATCAATGGCGCAACGGTGCCAGCCAGACCCTGTGCGGCGACATCGATCAAAGCGCCCGCGAGTCGCGCTACGACCTCGAATTGCAGGACACCCTCAGTCTGTCCGACAGCCTGCGGCTGGTCAGCGGCATGAACTATCGTTACGACCGGGCCGACTCCGAGACCTACTTCAACGGCACGCTGGACGACACCACCTGGCGCGCGTTCGGCCAACTGGAGTGGCGCGCCAGTGAACATTGGCTGTTGCAGGGCGGCGCGATGTTCGAAAACACTCAACTGATCGGCAGCTCGCTGACGCCAAGATTCGCCGTCAACTATCTGATCAACCCGCGCCATGGCCTGCGCGCCGTGTACTCGGAGGCGATCCGTTCGCCGGACATGTTCGAGAACAACGTCAACTGGAGCTATCAGGTGAGCAACCTGCGCCCCTCGGCCTACGGTCAGTCTTCGGCGCGCTACTTCGTCAAGACCCGTGGCCCGGGTGATCTGGATCAGGAACACATGCGCTCGCGCGAACTGGGCTACAACGGCTATTTCGCCGAGCTGGGGCTGGCCGTGGACGTGAAGCTGTTCTACGACGAAATCACCGGGATGATCAGCGAGCCGCTGCGCAACAACCAGTACATCGCCAGCAACGCCAACAGCTCACGCTTTCGCGGCACCGAAACCCAGCTCGACTGGCGCCTGAGCCTGATCGATCGCTTGCGCCTGACCTATGCCTACGTCGATGCCGAGGCGAGCAATCCGCTGGATCAGCAATTTACCTCGCGCAACAGCGGTTCTGCCGGCTGGCTGCGCGACTGGGGCCACGGCTGGAACAGCGCCCTGTTCTATTACGGCGACAACGCGCTCAACGGCTACCGCTTCGAACGGGTCGACACGCGCATCGCCAAACGCATCCCGCTGGGCAAGGCGCAACTGCAATTGGCCGGCGTGCTGCAACAGCGGCTCGACAACCAGCCGACCACTTTCGTCGACAACAATTACGACGAACGCCGGGTGCTGTACTTCAGCGCCGAGCTGGAGTTCTAGGGTGCGCTACGGCACGCTGAACAAGACGCCAACCCTTGGCCACTGGCTGGCCGGTGTCTGTCTGTTTTTGACCGCGTGGCTGCACGGCGTGGCGGTGCAAGCGGCCGACATTCTGTTGACCGGCGCCGAAGAAAGCCCTGGCGTGCAGGCCTTCGTCCAGGCATTAAGCGAGCTACGCCCCACTGACAACGTGCGGTTCCAGCCTTTGGCCAGCCTGCCGACGCCGGGCAAGTTGCCGAGCAACCTGCGAATGATTCTGCTCGACCTGCCCAGCCTCGACTGGCGCCTGCAGGAGTCCCAGGGGCCGGCGACGCTGGTGTTGCGCATCAGCCGATTGCAAGCGCGGCAACGCCTGGGTGGCGCACAACCGCCGCACTTGAGTCTGTTGTGGAGCGACCCGCCGTTGGGGCGGCAACTGCAACTGATTCGGCGGATTCTGCCGCAGGTGCGGCGGGTCGGCGTGCTGTTCGATCAGCACAGCGAATTTCTGCTCAAGGAGCTGCACCACGCCGCAGAGCCGCTGAATCTGCAAATCGTCAGCCAGCGTTGGCACAACACCCAGGACAGTCGCCCGTTGCAAAGCGTGCTGAGAAACAGTGATGTGTTGCTGGGCCTCGACGATCCCGATCTGTACAACCCGAAAACCGCAAAAAACCTGCTGCTGAGCAGTTACTCCCGGCAAGTGGCGCTGGTCGGGCCGAACGCGGCGTTCGTACGCGCAGGGAGCCTCGCCAGCACTTACAGCGATCAGCCTGACTGGCTGGCGATCCTCGACCAGTTGCTGGATCGCCCGCCGGCAACGTGGCCGCGCACGCTCTACCCCGATCGTTTCAAAGTTTCAAGTAATGCGCAGGTCGCTCGTTCACTGGGTATCGAGCCAATCGATGAAGTGTCTGTTGCCCGCCAGTTGGCTGAAGGAGAAAGCCACCCATGAATCTGCGTCGCCGCTGGGACATCAACACCCGCACGCAATTGATCAGCCTCGGCCCGGCCTTGCTGCTCACGCTGCTGCTGATCAGTTTCTTTACCTTCGTACGAATTCAGGATTTACGGCAGGAGCTCAATCACACCGGGCAACTGATCGCCAACCAACTGGCGCCCGCCACCGAATACGGAGTGATTTCCGGCAACAACGAAGTGCTGGAAAGCCTGCTCAAAGCGACCCTGGCCACACCCAACGTGCGTTTTCTGGAAGTGCAGGACAGCGCCAACCGGATTCTCGCCTACGTTGAACAAGCCGCCGACGCGCACAACCGCCCGCATCAGGTCGAGGTGTTCCAGGCCCCGGTGCGCCTGCAACGGATCGCCCTCAACAGCGATTTTTTCCACGACGCCAAGGCCAGCAACAACGTGACCAGCGAGGACTATCTGGGCCGGGTGATCGTCGGTCTGTCCAACGATGCCTTCAGTCAGCGCCAACAGGAAATTCTACTCAAGGCCGGGATTCTGGCGCTGTTCGCCCTGCTCTTCACGTTTGTTCTGGCGCGGCGTCTGGCCGGCAGTCTGTCAGCGCCGATCCGCGATATCGGCAACGCGGTCAAGGCGATTCAGCAAGGCGACTACAAGACCCCGCTGCCGATCGTCGATGACACCGAATTGGGCGCCCTGTCGCAGCACATCAATAACCTCGCCCAGGCACTGGAGCAGGCCAGCCGCGAACAGCACCAGGCGATGGCGCAACTGATCCAGACCCGCGAGGAAGCGGAAAAGGCCAACAACGCCAAATCCGATTTTCTGGCGATGATGAGTCACGAACTGCGCACCCCCATGAACGGTGTGCTGGGCATGTTGCAGTTGCTGGAAACCACGGACATGACCGAGGAGCAGATCGAGTACGCGGCGCTCGCTTCCGAGTCCACCGAACACCTGCTGAAAGTCATCAATGACATTCTCGACTTCTCGCGGATCGAACGCTCGGAGCTGGAGCTTGAGCACATTCCATTCAACCTCGCCGACCTGATCGGCGCGTGTGCCCAGTCGTTCCAGCACAGCGCAGTGCAGCGTGGCCTGGACCTGAACCTGCGGATCCCCGAGGACATGCGCGACTTGCAGGTGCAGGGCGATCCGACGCGGATCCGGCAGATTCTGGTCAATCTGGTGGGCAATGCCTTGAAGTTCACCGAGCGTGGCCGGGTCAGCATCGAGGCGCAGTGGCAGTCGCTGGACCACGAACTGCTGTGGTTCACCTGCTCGGTGCGCGACAGCGGCATCGGCATCTCCCCGGAAAGTCTGGAGTTGATGTTCAATGCGTTCCAGCAGGCCGACAGTTCGATTTCCCGACGCTATGGCGGCACCGGTCTCGGTTTACCGATCGCCCGCACCCTGGCCGAACGCATGGGCGGGACGTTGCGCGCGCAAAGCGAAGAAGGTCTGGGGTCGGTGTTCACCCTGGAAATCCCGCTGGCCTTATATAAACAGACGCTGCCGCAGCTGGCACCACCGCGCGCGGGCAACGGCAATGGGCATGGCGAAGGACGCAATGTGTTGCTGGTGGAGGACAACCCGGTCAACCAGACGGTCATCGAAGCGATGCTGCGCAGCCTTGGGTTTACCGTCAGCGTCGCCACCGATGGCGCGCAAGCGGTGCGCAGTGCTGAAGGCAATGCTTTCGAAGTGATTCTGATGGACTGCCGGCTGCCGATCATCGACGGTTACGAGGCGACCCGGCAGATCCGCCAACTGCCCGGACGCGGCGAGGTGCCGATCATCGCGCTGACCGCCAATGCTTTGCAGGGCGACCGTGAAACCTGTCTTGCGGCGGGCATGAACGATTACCTGGCGAAGCCGTTCAAACGCAATGACCTACAACAGATTCTGCAGCGCTGGGTCCAGTAGTGACGGTTTTTCGACCATCTGCGACTGGCGTGAAAAGCGAAAGTGCGGCAGTCTTAGGCACCCGAACAAGCCTCAAAAGAGGCTTGAATAAAAATTTCAGTGCACAAGTGTACATTCATGTCCTTGGTGCTGTGACTTTCACCACAACGCAATAGTCTATGAGTAGGCTGCCGGTACGAGGCATGAACGCGTCGATCGGCCGGGAAGTTTTGCCCCACCTGCCGCATGGGATTATTGAGGAGCTCGCATGACCAAACAAAACGCCTTTACTCGGGAAGACCTGCTGCGCTGCAGTCGCGGTGAGCTGTTCGGCCCAGGTAACGCGCAACTGCCCGCCCCGAACATGCTGATGGTGGATCGCATCACCCTGATCAGCGAAGAAGGCGGCAAGTACGGCAAAGGTGAATTGGTCGCCGAGCTGGATATCAACCCGGACCTGTGGTTCTTCGCGTGCCACTTCGAAGGCGATCCGGTGATGCCGGGCTGCCTGGGTCTGGATGCCATGTGGCAACTGGTCGGCTTCTTCCTGGGCTGGCAAGGCCTGCCGGGCCGTGGCCGTGCGCTGGGTTCGGGCGAAGTGAAATTCTTCGGCCAGGTCCTGCCGACCGCCAAGAAAGTCACCTACAACATTCATATCAAACGCGTCCTCAAGGGCAAGCTGAACCTGGCCATCGCCGACGGTTCGGTGACTGTCGACGGTCGCGAAATCTACACCGCCGAAGGCCTTCGCGTCGGCGTGTTCACCTCCACTGACAACTTCTAAGGGTTATTCGCATGCGCCGCGTCGTTATCACTGGTCTGGGCATTGTTTCGTGCCTGGGCAATGACAAAGAGACCGTCTCCGCTAACCTGCGTGCAAGCCGCCCTGGCATCCGGTTCAACCCGGAATATGCTGAAATGGGTCTGCGTAGCCAGGTTTCCGGCTCCATCGACCTCAACCTTGAAGAACTGATCGATCGCAAGATCTATCGTTTCGTCGGCCACGCAGCGGCTTACGCCTACCTGGCCATGAAAGACGCGATCACTGACTCCGGCCTGACCGAAGAGCAAGTGTCCAACCCGCGTACCGGCCTGATCGCCGGCTCCGGCGGCGCGTCGACCCTGAACCAGATGGAAGCGCTGGACATCCTGCGCGAAAAAGGCGTGAAACGCGTTGGCCCATACCGTGTAACGCGGACCATGAGCAGCACCGTTTCCGCATGCCTGGCCACGCCGTTCAAGATCAAGGGCCTGAACTACTCCATCGCTTCTGCCTGCGCCACCAGTGCTCACTGCATCGGTACCGCCATGGAACAGATCCAGATGGGCAAGCAGGACATCGTCTTTGCCGGTGGCGGTGAAGAAGAGCACTGGAGCCAGTCGTTCCTGTTCGACGCGATGGGCGCCCTGTCCAGCAAGCGTAACGACACCCCGGAACAAGCCTCCCGCGCCTACGACGCTGACCGTGACGGTTTCGTCATCGCTGGCGGTGGCGGCATGGTCGTGGTTGAAGAGCTGGAACACGCGCTGGCCCGTGGCGCCAAGATCTACGCCGAAATCGTTGGCTACGGCGCAACGTCCGACGGCTACGACATGGTTGCCCCAAGTGGCGAAGGCGCGATCCGCTGCATGCAGATGGCAATGTCCACCGTCGACACACCGATCGACTACCTGAACACCCACGGCACCTCGACTCCGGTCGGCGACGTCGCGGAAATGAAAGGTGTGCGTGAAGTGTTCGGCGACAAGGCTCCAGCGATCAGCTCGACCAAGAGCCTGTCCGGTCACTCCCTGGGCGCCGCCGGCGTTCACGAAGCGATCTACTGCATGCTGATGATGGAAGGCAACTTCATCGCCGGTTCCGCCAACATCGACGAACTGGACCCTGAAGTGGCCGATCTGCCGGTGCTGACCAAGACCCGCGAGAACGCCACCATCAACACCGTGATGAGCAACAGCTTCGGCTTCGGCGGCACCAACGCCACGCTGGTGCTGAAGCGCTGGGAAGGCAAGTAATTCCCCAGGCTTGAGCCACACATGAAAACGCCCCGACTGGTTCGGGGCGTTTTTTTGGCCTGGAGAAATTACCGAGAAACGCATTACCCCTGTAGGAGCTGCCGAAGGCTCGGGCCGCGATCGGACGATCTTTTGACTTCGATTTTTAAAAAACAAGATCAAAAGATCGCAGCCTGCGGCAGCTCCTACATAGGGTTGCGTGGGGTTGAAAATGAAACTTCTGTCATGAAACTTTGCCCCCTGCGACCGAATGTCGCGGATTCAGCGGCCTGCAGCACTGTTGCAAAAACCGCAACAACACCTTGCGCAAATCAAGCGTTTACTTAGCAAGCTAACAAATCATATAAAAGAGTCCTGCACACGCCTTGCTGCAGATAACTTGAGATTTGGAGCTAGCAGATGACTGTAAAAGTAACTGAACGCGACGATTCACACATGTCCCATGAAGGCGTAGCCGCCGGCGTACGGATCTGGGATGTGCATCAACAAGACTTGCTGGTCGGCATGTTCCACAACGAGATCGACGCCCACAATTACAAAGCCGAGCTGGAACTGCAGGAACAGCAACGGGATCTGAAATCCGCTTAGGCGAATATTGAACCTGTGGCGAGGGAGCTTGCTCCCGCTGGACTGCGCAGGAGGCCCTGTTTCAAAAACAAGGGCCGCTTCGCGCCCCAAGCGGGAGCAAGCTCCCTCGCCACAGTTTGGGTTGTTACAGCTTTATCGGTTTACCACATCAGGTCATCAGGGATCTGATAGGCCGCGTACGGATCGTCCTCGGCATTGACCTCTTCGGTCTGCACGTTGAGCTGGACGATGCGCTGCGGGTCGCGCTCCTGGATCTTCAGGGCCGCTTCACGGGGGATCACTTCGTAGCCGCCGGCATGGTGCACGATCGCCAGCGAACCGCTGCTGAGCTTGTTGCGCATCAGCGTGTTGACCGAGATTCGCTTGACCTTCTTGTCGTCGACGAAGTTGTAGTAATCCTCGGTGGTCAGCTTCGGCAGACGCGAGACTTCGATCAGCTGCTTGACCTGCGCGGCACGGGCCTTGGCCTCGGCTTTCTCCTGCTGCTGGCGGTTCAGTTCCTGGTCGCGCTTGACCTTCTCGGCCATGGCTTCCTGAGCGGCGCGCTGCTGCGAATCATCCAGCTCAGCCTGCCCTTTGTGGGCCAGACGCTGTTGCTTCTGCTTGTCTTTGCTGACCTGCTTGGCCTGCTTTTGGTTGACCAGGCCTGCTTTGAGCAACTGGTCGCGAAGGGAAAGGCTCATTAATGCTTACTCACTTGGGCAACGGCTCAGCCGCAGCTGGGCAAATTCTTTTCCTGACGTTTGGCTTCACCCCACAGGGCGTCCAACTCTTCGAGGGTGCAATCTTCCATGGGACGACGGGTGTCGCGCAATGCCTGTTCGATAAAACGGAAACGTCTTTCAAACTTCGCGTTGGCGCCACGCAGCGCGGTTTCCGGATCGACCTTCAGGTGCCGGGCCAGATTGACCACGGAAAACAGCAGGTCGCCGATCTCGTCAGCCACCGCCTCTGCATCGTTTTCGGACATGGCTTCGAGCACTTCATCGAGCTCTTCACGCACCTTGTCCAACACCGGCAACGCATCCGGCCAGTCGAACCCGACCTGCCCGGCACGCTTTTGCAACTTCGCCGAACGCGACAGTGCCGGCAACGCGGCCGGTACGTCATCGAGCAGTGACAGCTGCTCGGGCGCGGCGGATTTCTCGGCGCGTTCTTCGGCCTTGATCTCTTCCCAGCGCTGCTTGACCTGCTCTTCGCTCAGGCGCGGCACATCCAGCGGCGCATACAGATCGCCGGTGGGAAACACATGCGGATGACGGCGGATCAGTTTGCGGGTGATGCTGTCGATCACTCCGGCGAATTCGAAGCGCCCTTCTTCCTTGGCCAACTGGCTGTAATAGACCACCTGAAACAGCAGATCACCCAGCTCGCCCTGCAAGTGATCGAAGTCGCCGCGCTCGATGGCATCAGCCACTTCGTAGGCTTCTTCGAGGGTGTGCGGGACGATGGTCGCGTAGGTTTGCTTGATGTCCCACGGGCAACCGTACTGCGGGTCGCGCAGACGGTTCATCAGGTGGAGCAGGTCTTCAAGTGAATACATCTGTCTGTCTCTACAAGAACCTGTGGGAGCTGGCTTGCCAGCGATACAAACAACTCGGTCTCTCAGGAAAACCGAGGTGATGCAATCGCTGGCAAGCCAGCTCCCACAGGGATCGTGATCTCATCACGGGGTACGGTTACGCCGCGTCTCGATGATGTTCGGCAACTGCGAGATCCGCCCCAGCAAGCGCCCCAGTGCATCCAGCCCGGGGATCTCGATGGTCAGCGACATCAGCGCGGTGTTGTCTTCCTTGTTCGAGCGGGTGTTGACCGCCAGCACGTTGATGCGCTCGTTGAGCAGCACCTGCGAGACGTCACGCAGCAGACCGGAACGGTCGTAGGCGCGAATGACGATGTCCACCGGATAGGTGAGCACCGGCACCGGGCCCCAGCTGACCTGAATGATCCGCTCCGGCTCGCGCCCGGCCAGTTGCAGCACCGAGGCGCAGTCCTGACGGTGAATGCTCACGCCACGCCCCTGAGTGATATAGCCGACGATCGCGTCGCCCGGCAGCGGCTGGCAGCAGCCGGCCATCTGCGTCATCAGGTTGCCGACACCCTGAATCTGAATGTCGCCGCGCTTGCCCGGCTTGTAACCGGTGGCCTTGCGCGGGATCAGCTCCAGCTGTTCGTTGCCGCGTTCCGGCTCGACCAGTTGCTGCGCCAGGTTGACCAGTTGCGCCAGACGCAAGTCGCCGGCACCGAGAGCGGCGAACATGTCTTCGGCGGTTTTCATGTTGGCCTTTTCGGCCAGCTTGTCGAAGTCCACCGCCGGCAGACCGAGGCGATTGAGTTCGCGTTCGATCAGAGTTTTACCGGCCGCGACGTTCTGGTCACGGGCCTGCAACTTGAACCAGTGGACGATCTTCGCCCGCGCCCGCGAGGTGGTGACGTAACCCAGGTTCGGGTTCAGCCAGTCGCGGCTCGGCGTGCCGTGCTTGCTGGTGATGATCTCGACCTGTTCACCGGTCTGCAGGCTGTAGTTGAGCGGCACGATCCGCCCGTTGATCTTCGCGCCACGGCAGTTGTGACCGATTTCGGTGTGCACGCGGTAGGCAAAATCCAGCGGCGTCGCGCCTTTCGGCAAGTCGATGGCGTGGCCGTCCGGGGTGAAGATGTAGACCCGGTCCGGTTCGATATCGACCCGCAGCTGTTCGGCCAGACCACCGATATCGCCCAGCTCCTCGTGCCACTCGAGCACCTGACGCAGCCAGGAGATTTTCTCTTCGTAGTGGTTCGAGCCGGATTTGACGTCGGTGCCCTTGTAGCGCCAGTGCGCGCAGACGCCGAGTTCGGCCTCTTCGTGCATCGAGTGCGTACGGATCTGTACTTCCAGCACCTTGCCTTCCGGGCCGATTACCGCGGTGTGCAGCGAGCGGTAGCCGTTCTCTTTCGGGTTGGCGATGTAGTCGTCGAATTCTTTCGGGATGTGCCGCCACAGGGTGTGGACGATGCCGAGCGCGGTGTAGCAGTCGCGCATTTCCGGCACCAGCACGCGCACGGCGCGCACGTCGTAGATCTGGCTGAATTCCAGACCCTTGCGCTGCATTTTGCGCCAGATCGAATAGATGTGTTTGGCCCGGCCACTGATGTCGGCGTCGACGCCGGTGGCCTGCAATTCATCCTTGAGCTGGGTCATCACATCGCTGATGAACCGCTCGCGGTCCAGCCGCCGCTCGTGGAGCAGCTTGGCGATCTGTTTGTATTGATCGGGCTCCAGGTACCGGAAGGACAAATCCTCCAGTTCCCACTTGATATGACCGATGCCAAGTCGATGCGCGAGCGGCGCATAGATGTCGAAAACTTCCCGGGCGACGCGGTTGCGCTTCTCGTCATCGGCGGTTTTCACCGCACGAATGGCGCAGGTACGTTCGGCCAGTTTGATCAGCGCGACGCGAACGTCATCGACCATCGCCACCAGCATCTTGCGCAGGTTTTCCACCTGGCCCTGGGTGCCCATCACCATCGACTGGCGCGGGCTGAGGCTGGCGCTGATCGCCGCCATACGCTGCACGCCGTCGATCAGCTTGGCCACCACCGGGCCGAAGCGCTGGCCGACGGCCGCGAGCTCGATCTGGCCTTCGCGCACGCCGCGATACAGCACCGCCGCGACCAGCGAATCCTGATCGAGTTTGAGATCGGCGAGGATCTCGGCGATCTCCAGTCCCGTGCTGAAACTGCCGGAGCCTTCGGCCCACAGATTCTTCTTGGCATTGGACTGCTGTTCGGCCTCGCGAGCGAACTCGCAGGCTTCCTTCAAGGCTTCGCGATCCAGTGCCATGTCGACACTGACCGCATGATCGAGCCAAGCCTCGAGATTGATACTGCCGTCAGTGTTGATCGGCTGGTGTGCTCTCACCTGTACCATGCTGCTTTACCTTCCCTACGACGCAGATTCAATGCGTCAAATCGCTGACCCTCAACGCCCGTATGCGCTCGCGGGGCTAAAGCGAGCGCCGCCCGGACAGGTCAGACGGATTCAGACGAGCCATCCTGGCTCGCTTCAAATAACGCCATGGCCTCGACATGCGCCGTCTGAGGAAACATATCGAGAATCCCGGCACGTTTTAACCGGTAGCCCTGCTTGATCAATTCGACCGTATCGCGCGCCAGAGTTGCAGGGTTGCACGACACGTAGACCAGCCGTTTGGCACCCAGGGTCGCGAGCTTGCGCACCACCTCGAAAGCACCGTCACGCGGTGGGTCCAAGAGTACCGCAGAAAAGCCGTTTCCGATCCACTGGGCATCGGTCAAAGGCTGGGATAAATCGGCTTGAAAAAACTTTGTGTTATGCAAATTGTTGCTAGCAGCGTTTGCAGCGGCACGATCGACCATGGCCTGCACGCCCTCCACCGCCACCACTTCACGTACGCTTTTGGCCAGTGGCAAGGCGAAGTTGCCCAGACCGCAGAACAGGTCGAGCACGCGCTCGTCACCGCTCGGCTTCAGCCAGTCCAGCGCCTGCGCGACCATCGCCTCATTAACCCCGGCGTTGACCTGAATGAAGTCCCCTGGCCGCCAGGCCAGACCCAGATCCCACTGTTCCAGGCGATAGCCAAGCGACTGCGTGGCATCCACCGGTTGCGGCTCGCCTGCGCCATGCAGCCACAGTTGCGCTGCATGGAACTGGCAGAAATCCTTGAGAATCGTCAGGTCGGCTTCCGACAGCGGCGCCATGTGACGCAACAACACCGCCAGCGACGAACCACTGAACAACTCGACATGCCCCAGCGCCTGCGGTTTGCTCAAACGACGGAGCATTTCCGGCAAACGGGTCATGATCGGTTGCAAGGGCTGTACCAGCACCGGGCATTCATTGATGGCGACGATGTCCTGGCTGCCAGCGGCGCGGAAACCGACTTCAAGCTGCTTCGCCTTCATGTCCCAGCGCACGGCAATCCGCGCGCGGCGGCGATAGCCGAATTCCGGACCGGTCAACGGCGCCGCCCATTCTTCAGGCGCAACGCCTGCAACCTTCGACAACTGCTCGGCGAGCATGCGCTGTTTCAGGGCAAGCTGTTCGGCGTGGGGCAGGTGTTGCACGCTGCAGCCACCGCAACGACCGGCGTGCTGACAGGCTGCTGGGCGACGCAACTCGCTGGCCTTGAACACGCGCTCGGTGCGCGCCTCGACCACTTTGCCGTGGGCGCCAAGCACCCGCGCCTCGACTTCTTCACCGGCGAGGGCACCGAGGACGAACCAGGTTTTGCCTTCGAAAAACGCGATGCCGCGACCGTCATTGGCCAAGCGCTCGATGTTCAAGCGCTGCTTTTTGCCGGTCGGGATTTGCGTGGCCTTGCTGCCGCCGGTGGGCTGGAAGCGCAGGCCTCTCTCATGCCTGGCCATCAGTTGGGCGCGTCGAAAATGCCGGTCGACAGATAACGGTCGCCACGGTCGCAGATGATCGCGACGATCACCGCGTTTTCAACTTCTCTGGACAGGCGCAGCATCGCTGCCACCGCACCGCCCGAGGACACGCCACAGAAGATGCCTTCTTCGCGGGCCAGACGTCGGGTGACGTCCTCGGCTTCGCTTTGCGCCATGTCGACGATGCGGTCAACGCGGTCAGCCTGATAGATCTTCGGCAGGTATTCCTGCGGCCAGCGACGAATGCCGGGAATGGCCGAGCCTTCCATCGGCTGCAGCCCGATGATCTGCACGCTGTCGCTCTGCTCTTTCAAGTAGCGCGACACGCCCATGATGGTGCCGGTGGTGCCCATCGAACTGACGAAATGGGTGATGGTGCCCTGGGTCTGACGCCAGATTTCCGGGCCGGTGGTGGTGTAGTGCGCTTCCGGGTTGTCGCCGTTGGCGAACTGATCGAGCACCTTGCCACGGCCTTCGGCTTCCATGCGCTGGGCGAGATCGCGAGCGCCTTCCATGCCCTCTTCCTGGCTGACCAGAATCAGCTCGGCACCGTAAGCGGTCATCGCCGCCTTGCGCTCGGCGCTGGAGTTGTCCGGCATGATCAGGATCATCTTGTAACCCTTGATCGCGGCGGCCATGGCCAGCGCAATCCCGGTGTTGCCCGAGGTCGCTTCGATCAACGTGTCGCCGGCGTGAATCTGCCCGCGCAGTTCGGCACGGGTGATCATCGACAGCGCCGGACGGTCCTTGACCGAACCCGCCGGGTTGTTCCCTTCGAGCTTGAGCAACAGAGTGTTGCTGGTGGCACCGGGCAGGCGCTGCAAACGCACCAGCGGAGTGTTGCCGACGCAATCGGCGATGGTTGGGTACTGCAGGGTCATGGCGTATTCGCAATCCAGACGTGCGGGGGCGCCTATCATACCGGCAAACGTTCGCAGGCCATATCACGCAAAGTGCGGTGCTTATGGTTTCTGGGAATAAGCAGAGAACTCAGCCTTCCTCTTGCCCTGCGACATTCATCGCATAGAACTCGTGCAATTTGGCTTGCAGCAATTGTTTGTCTGGCAACTGCACCTGATATTCCGCGATCAGCGCCGCAGACAAGCTGCGGTTGAGGGCGTACTCGACGACCTCATCCTCCTTGCTGGCACACAGCAATACGCCGATGGCCGGATTCTCGTGAGGTTTGCGAACACCGCGATCCAGCGCTTCAAGGTAGAAATTTAGCTTGCCCAGATATTCAGGCTCAAAACGTCCGACCTTGAGCTCGATGGCGACAAGACAGTTGAGCCCACGATGGAAGAACAGCAGATCAAGGGCGAAATCACGGCCGCCCACTTGCACCGGATACTCCGAACCGACGAAGCAGAAATCGCGCCCCAACTCGATCAGAAATTCCTTCAGTCGCCCTAGCAAACCTCGATGCAGATCGGTTTCGGCGTGCACGCCGGGCAGATCGAGAAACTCGACCATGTAGGCGTCACGGAAGATCTCGAGCGCAGCGGGATGAGTCTGTTTGAGGACAGCAGAAGCCTTTGCTGGCTGGGTGACACTGCGTTCGAAGAGCGCAGCCTTGAGCTGGCGTTCGAGTTCGCGCTTTGACCACTTTTCCTGAATCGCCATGCGGACGTAGAACTCGCGTTCTTCTGGACGTTTGCTTTGGCTGAAAATGATCAAATTGTGAGACCAAGACAATTGTCGCACCAGTGGTGCGACTTTTTCTTCAGCGTGATAAGTCTCGTAGAACTGGCACATGCGGAACAAGTTCGAACGGGTAAACCCACGCAGCCCTGGCTGCGTTCGAGCCAGATGTTCGGCCAGTTGCCTAACCACCGCAGCGCCCCACTCAGCGCGAGCGATCTTGCGACTGATGTACCCCCCCACCTGCCAGTACAACTCGATCAGTTGAGTATTTACTGCTTGCACGGCTTGCTGCCTGGCGTTCTGAATCAGCGCCAGTACTTCATTGAAACGGTTATCGGAGGTATTGCCGGGGATGTCAGCTGCAGTCATGACCAGTTCCTTGAGGACGAGCGGAGCCCCGAGAATAAACGGTCAAGGACGGGTTAAAACGTCGATAAAGTCCTTTAGGAAAGGTCGTACAAAAATACGCGAACCCTCCCGCATGGGCTGACAGCGGTGAGGCGAAATTCCCCATCGCGAGCAGGCTCACTCCTACAGGAGACCTGCGTTGTTCACACGTTCGGCGGCGAAACGAGTTCCAGTGCAGGAGCGAGCCTGCTCGCGATAGCATCAGTCGATGCGACATCATCGTCAGCCGCCAGGCGCAAATTCAGGCGCAACCCTGCCCCGGCATTCTCCGCCCACAACATCCCGCCCTGCCTTTGCACCGCATTCCTGGCAATGCTCAACCCCAGACCAAAACCGCCATCCCCCGGGCGCGAGCCGTCGAGGCGGGTGAAGGGTGAGAAGATCCGTTGCAGATCGCCCTCGGCCACCCCGCCGCCCTGATCCTCCAGCCACAAATGCCAGTAATCGCCGTCACGCCGTCCATCGAGGCGCACGATGCCGCCCTCGGGCGAATGCCGAATGGCGTTGCGCAGAATGTTCTCCAGCGCTTGGGCCAAAGTATTGAGGTTGCCGCGCACCCAGCACGACGCCGGCACCGCACACTGCAATTGCAGACTTGGCCAGCCGCTTTCGTAACAGGCATTATCGGTGAGCATCTCCCACAGCGCCTGAATCTGGATCGCTTCGTCCGGCAACGGCGCACGCTCGGTGTCGAGCCACGCCAGTTGCAGGGTGTCTTCGACCAGCCGTTGCATGCCGTCGACTTCACGGCCGATGCGTTCGCGCAGTTGCAACAGATCCTGCTCGCTCTCACTGGCCACCCGCAGCCGACTCAACGGCGTGCGCAGCTCGTGGGACAAATCACGCAGCAGTTGCTGTTGCAGGGCGACGGTGGATTGCAGGCGTTCGGACATCGAGTCGAAGGCCCGGGCCAGCTCGCCGAGTTCGTCCGGGCGCTGGGTAATGCCGCTCGACAGGCGCACATTCAGTTGATCGGCGCGCCAGGCATTGGCCTGTTCGCGCAAGTTGTTCAGCGGCACCACCAGCAAGCGATACAGGCCGACACACAGCAGCAAGGTGAACAGCCCCGGAATCACCCCGTTGGTGATCACCCGCCAGAACACCCGGTATTTCCCCGGCAGGAATCGCTCGGGCAACTCGATCACCAGACTGCCGGCAGACGGGTCCTGGGGAAACGGCACCCGCAGCCACGGCCGGCCCTTCTTGTGGATCGGCCAGTCGAGGCCGCGCAAAAAGGTCAGGTGCTGGATTTCCTGTTCATTCAGCGGCTCGCTACTCATCGACTGCAGATTGCGGTCGATCACCCCGACCCATGCGGCTTCGCGCAGCTCCATGCTCTGCAACCAGTTATCGACCCCGTCACGCTCGCCGCGTTGCCACGCCCGCTCGGCTTCGCCGGCATAGCGACTAAGCGTGCCGCGTGCCTCGTCGGAGAGGAACTGGTTGCGCTCCTCCATGTAACGGCCCCACGACCAACTGAGCCAGATCATCAGCAGACAGAACGCCACCAGCAGACACGCCAGTTTCCAGAACAGCGAATGCCGTCCCGGCAGGTCAGAGACTTTCATCGGACGCACTCAGCACATAACCCTTGCCCCACACCGTGCGCACTTCCCGTTCGGTGTAACCGATGGCCTTGAGTTTGCGGCGGATCTGGCTGATGTGCATGTCGAGGCTGCGGTCGTGGGCCGCGTAGCCGCGCTGCAAAACGTGCTGATAAAGGAAAGCCTTGCTCAGCACTTCTTCGTCGTTGCGATTGAGGGTTTCCAGCAAACGGTATTCGCTTCGGGTCAGGCCGGCGGCTTGCGCGTTATAGAAGACTTCGCATTGTTCGTCGTCGAAACGCAGCGCGCCGTGGATCGCCGCCGGTGCAATGGCTGCCGGGCGCCGATCCAGCGCCACCCGGCGCAGGATCGCTTCGATCCGCACATGCAGCTCGGCCATGCTGAACGGCTTGGGCAGGTAATCATCGGCGCCCAGGCGAAAACCGCTGATGCGATCGGCCTCGGCGCCCAGCGCCGACATCAGCAGCACTGGTGTCGAATGGCTTTGACGCAATTGCGTCAGCACCTTCAGGCCGTCGAGCCCCGGCAACAGAATGTCCATCAGCACCACGTCGAACGGCTGGTGACGGGCGATGTTCAGCCCCTCTTGACCGTTCTGGCACCAGGTCACCGCAAAGCCGCTGCGGCCCAGATGTTCGTGAACATAGGCGCCCAGCACCGGGTCGTCCTCGATGGCAAGAATGCGTGGCGAATCGATGGAGACAAGAGTCATGAGTATCTGCAAATAATTCTCAGTTGGCCGATTATTCAAGATTGCCCGCCATCGGGCAACCCAAGGTTGACCGGCCGGACAAACGAACCGTGACCTGCTGACCGATGCCGAGATGATTTTTCCGAAGATTGCCTGCCTGCAAATCGCTACACTGCGCCCATGTCGCGTGCCGGATGCACGTGCGAGTCAACAGTTCAGCGGGATGCAGGAGATGGGTGTGCTCAAGAAACTGGGAATCAAAGGTCGCGTATTGTTGCTGACCCTGTTGCCGACCAGCCTGATGGCGTTGGTCCTCGGGGGCTATTTCACCTGGATGCAACAGTCCGATCTGCAGACCCAACTGATGCAGCGCGGTGAAATGATCGCCGAGCAACTGGCGCCGCTGGTGGCGCCCGCCATGGGCCACGGCAACACCGATTTGCTCGAACGCATCGCCACCCAGTCCCTCGAACAGCCTGACGTGCGCGCCGTTACCTTCCTCGCCCCCGACCGCACACCGCTGGCGCACGCCGGCCCGACCATGCTCAATCAGGCGCCCAGCGGCGACAGTGCGCAACTGCAACGGCGCAGCGGCAATGACGCCACCCGTTACCTGATGCCGGTATTCGGCAAGCATCGCAACCTTGCCGGCGACGTCATCCCGCAAGAGTCCGAGCGCCTGCTCGGCTGGGTCGAACTGGAGCTGTCGCACAACGGCATGCTGCTGCGCGGTTATCGCAGCCTGTTTGCCAGCCTTTTGCTGATCGCCGCTGGCCTGGCCGGCGCGGCCCTGCTCGCGTTGCGCATGGGCCGCACCATCAACCGCCCGCTGAGCCAGATCAAACACGCGGTCGCCCAGCTCAAGGACGGTCATCTGGAAACCCGTCTGCCACCGCTCGGCAGTCAGGAGCTGGACGAATTGGCCTCGGGCATCAACCGTATGGCCGGCACGCTGCAGAACGCTCGCGAAGAACTGCAGCACAGCGTCGATCAGGCTACCGAAGACGTGCGGCAGAATCTGGAAACCATCGAGATCCAGAACATCGAACTGGATCTGGCGCGCAAAGAGGCACTGGAAGCGAGCCGGATCAAATCCGAGTTCCTCGCCAACATGAGCCACGAGATCCGCACCCCGCTCAACGGCATTCTCGGTTTCACGCATCTGTTGCAGAAAAGCGAGCTGACCCCGCGCCAGCTCGACTATCTGGGCACCATCGAAAAGTCTGCCGACAGCCTGCTCGGGATCATCAACGAGATCCTCGACTTCTCGAAGATCGAGGCCGGCAAACTGGTGCTCGACCATATCCCGTTCAACCTGCGCGACCTGTTGCAGGACACTCTGACGATTCTGGCGCCGGCGGCCCACGCCAAGCAGTTGGAGCTGGTGAGTCTGGTCTATCGCGACACGCCGCTGTCGCTGGTCGGCGATCCGCTGCGCCTGAAACAGATCCTCACCAACCTGGTCAGCAATGCGATCAAATTCACCCGCGAAGGCACCATCGTCGCCCGCGCCATGCTTGAAGAAGAGCATGAAGACAGCGTGCAGTTGCGCATCAGCATTCAGGACACCGGCATCGGCCTGTCGAGTCAGGATGTGCGCGCGTTGTTCCAGGCCTTCAGTCAGGCCGACAACTCGCTGTCGCGCCAGCCCGGCGGCACCGGTCTGGGGCTGGTGATTTCCAAGCGCCTGATCGAACAGATGGGCGGCGAAATCGGCGTCGACAGCACCCCGGGCGAAGGCTCGGAGTTCTGGATCAGCCTGAGCCTGCCGAAAGCCCGCGACGACAGCGAAGACCTGCCGGCCCCGCCGCTGCTCGGACGGCGTGTGGCGGTGCTGGAAAATCACGAACTGGCGCGTCAGGCGTTGCAGCATCAACTGGAAGACTGCGGCCTCGACGTCACGCCGTTCAATACCCTGGAGAGCCTGACCAACGGCGTCACCGGCGCGCACCAGACCGATCAGGCCATCGACCTTGCGGTGCTCGGCATCACCAGCAACGACATGCTCCCGGAGCGCCTGAACCAGCACATCTGGGATCTGGAACACCTGGGTTGCAAAGTGCTGGTGCTGTGCCCGACCACCGAACAGACGCTGTTCCATCTCTCGGTGCCCAACCCACACAGCCAGCTGCAGGCCAAACCGGCCTGCACGCGCAAATTGCGTCGGGCGCTGGCGGATCTGGCCAATCCGCGCCAGCCGCGCAACGAGCCGGGCGAACCGCTGTCGAGTCGCGCACCGAAAGTGCTGTGCGTCGACGACAACCCGGCCAACCTGTTGCTGGTGCAGACCCTGCTCGAAGACATGGGCGCCAAGGTGCTTGCGGTGGAAAGCGGCTACGCGGCGGTCAAAGCGGTGCAGAGCGAGTCCTTCGATCTGGTGCTGATGGACGTGCAGATGCCGGGCATGGACGGACGCCAGACCACCGAAACCATCCGCCAGTGGGAAAGCGAACGGCATTGCACGCCGCTGCCGATCGTCGCCCTCACCGCTCATGCCATGGCCAACGAAAAACGCGCCCTGCTGCAAAGCGGCATGGATGACTACCTGACCAAACCGATCAGCGAACGGCAACTGGCGCAAGTGGTGCTGAAATGGACCGGTCTGGCCTTGCGCAATCAGGGGACGGAGCGGGCCAGCGACAGCGCGGCGGGCGCCAATGAGTTGCCGGTGCTCGACCACGAAGAAGGCCTGCGTCTGGCCGCCGGCAAGGCCGATCTGGCGGCGGACATGTTGGCCATGCTGCTCGCCTCGCTGGAAGCCGACCGCGAAGCGATTCGCGCCGCCAGTGAAGCGCGTGATCAGAACGCATTGATCGAGCGCGTGCATCGCCTGCACGGCGCGACCCGGTATTGCGGCGTCCCACAATTACGCGCGGCCTGTCAGCGCAGTGAAACCCTGCTCAAACAGGGCGATCCCAAAGCCGTGGCGGCGCTGGAAGAGCTGGAGCGGGCGATCAATCGCCTCGCGACCCAAGCCAGGATCAGCGCCTGATCCACGGCAATGCCGGCAACGGCATCCGCCGTTAAAGTGGTGGCCGTCAACGCTGACTCGCCACCCCGTTCCAGGAGGAATTCATGCGCACGCTCGTTTTCAGCAGCCAGACCTACGACCGCGACAGCTTCCTCGGCGCCGCCTGCCCGGCCGGGATAGAACTGCACTTTCAGCCGGCCCGGCTCAGTCTCGACACCGCTGCTTTGGCCGACCAGCATGAGGTGGTCTGCGCCTTCATCAACGATGACCTCAGTGCGCCGGTGCTGGAGCGCCTTGCCGCTGGTGGCACGCGGCTGATCGCCCTGCGCTCGGCGGGCTACAACCACGTCGACCTGCTCGCAGCAAAACGCCTCGGACTGGCCGTGGTGCGGGTCCCGGCCTACTCGCCGCATGCGGTGGCCGAACATGCGGTGGCGCTGATTCTGGCGCTCAACCGGCGCCTGCACCGCGCCTACAACCGCACCCGCGAAGGCGATTTCACCCTGCACGGCCTGACCGGTTTCGATCTGGTGGGCAAAACCGTGGGGATTGTCGGCACCGGGCAGATCGGCGCGACGTTCGCGAAAATCATGCACGGTTTCGGTTGTGAATTGCTGGCCTTCGACCCGTATCCAAACCCCGAGGTGGTGGCCTTGGGCGCACGTTACCTGAGTCTGCCGGAGCTGCTCGCGCAGTCACGGATCATCAGCCTGCACTGCCCGCTCAACGCCCAGAGCAAACACTTGATCAACCGCGAGTCACTGGCACACCTGCAACCGGGGGCGATGCTGATCAACACCGGACGCGGCGGGCTGGTGGACACGCCGGCGCTGATCGACGCCTTGAAGGACGGCCAACTGGGCTATCTGGGACTGGATGTGTATGAAGAAGAGGCGCAGCTGTTTTTCGAGGATCGCAGCGACTTGCCGTTGCAGGACGACGTATTGGCACGGCTGCTGACCTTCCCGAATGTGATCATCACCGCGCATCAGGCGTTTCTGACTCACGAGGCGCTGGGCGCGATTGCCGCGACCACCCTGCACAACATCGCGACCTGGGCCGCAGGCGCGCCGCAGAACCAGGTCGAGGGTTGAAGGCTTGCCGGTTTACTTCGGCGACAGCGACGAGGCCAGGATCAACAGCGCCAGCCAGCCAAAACCGAAAAAGCGCTGCTTCATCGAGTGGCCGTTACGCAGCAGGAACCAGACAAAGACCATCGGCAACAGAAACACCATGATTTTCAACCAGCCTTCCACCGGACGCGAACCGTCGGCGTTGGCTTGAAGTTGAGGTGCGGGTTCCGGTTGCCGACGGCGGCGACCGACCGCCGCCGGTGAAACTCGCGGCGCGGGCTCAGGGGCTGCTGGCGGGATAAACGCCTCGGGCACGGATTTGTTGCGCGGCAGGCTGCCAAATGAAATCGTCGCGGCGGCTTGCGCCGGTGTGTGCGGGTGTTGCTGCGCCATCGGAGCACCACAATGAATGCACGCCTTGACTTCAGAGCTGATGCTCCGCTTGCATTCATAACATTCGATCAGCGCCATGTTCCGTTCCCTCAGAGTGAAGGGCGGCAGTTTGCCATGAGCGCCAGCCGATTTGAACCGGATCGAAGGTCGCACACGTACGCCATCCTGTAATCCAGCCCGTGCTAGCATGTCGCGCAGATTTGGAGGACCCATGGTCGAACACGATTTCCGCTACACCCTGATGAACCCGCAACACACCCTCACCGAATGCCGCGCCCTCGTACCGGGCCGCTATCAGGTCACCGGCAACGGTGGCTCGATCCGCAACGGTGACGTCCTGTTGGTCACTCTCAAAGGCAGCAAGGACTTGTCCATGCGACTGACCGTCGACACCGTGCGCCACCTGATCAATCCGCCGGGCCAATGGACCGCAATGACCACCGGCCCGGTATTCGGTGAACTGGCGATCCACACCTGGCAGGTCAACTGCGACAGCTGCGCCAAAGAGCTGAACTTCGAGTTCGCGGTGGACGCCAAGCTGGGCAAGACCGCCGAGAAACCGGCCGCCACGGCGCGCATCGCCGAGCTGGGCTGGAAAGCCGTCGGCGACAAGCATCTGTGCCCGAAATGCCAGGAGCCTGCGTGATGAAACGCCTTGCCCTGCCGCTGCTGGTCGGTGCCGCTCTGGTGGGCTGCGCCGCAGAGCCGGTGCAATTGCAGCAGAACCGCAGCTACATTCTGGAATGGATCGGCGAGCGGCCATTGATGGATTACAGCCATCTGACCGTGACCCTCGGCGACGATGGCCGCGCGTATGGCAATGGCGGCTGCAACCACTGGTTCGCACCGTACACCCTCGACGGCGACAAGCTGAGCTTCGGCCCGATCGGCAAGACCCGCAAACTCTGCGCGCCGGCGCTGATGGAGCAGGAACAACGCTTCCTGCAGGCGCTGCAAGGTGTCGAGCGCTGGGACATCTCGCCGATCGAACAGATGCGCTTCTGGCCGGCCGAAGGCAAGCCGCTGCGCTGGTGGCTGGAAGAGGGCTGATCGTTCAGCCGCAAAAAAGATCGCAGCCTGCGGCAGCTCCTACAAGGTCATGTGTACACCTGTAGGAGCTGCCGCAGGCTGCGATCTTTTTTTGAACGCCATTTACTGTGGCGAGGGAGCTTGCTCCCGCTCGGCTGCGCAGCAGTCGCAAAATCGTCAACCGCACGTTGTCACAGACACCGAGTCAGCAGGGTTTGGGGCTGCTTCGCCGCCCAGCGGGAGCAAGCTCCCTCGCCACAAAAGCCCATTCAGCTCATTTTGTCGCCTGCAACGCCTCCAGCTTGGCCATCACCCCCGCCGCCGTCTGCTCGCCCATCAATTGCTCGCGCACCTTGCCCTTGTTGTCGATGATGTAGGTCACCGGCAAGGCCTCACTGCGCGGCAGGTCGAACAGGTCCGCCGGATCCTGCGCCAGCACGGTGAACTTGATGCCCAGTTTCTCGCTGGCGCTTTTCAGGTCTTCACCCTGGACGTTGTCGAAGTTGACCCCGAACACACCCACATTCTTGCTCTTGAGTTCTTCAGCCAAATGATTGAGCTCGGGAATTTCCGTGCGGCACGGGCCGCACCACTCGGCCCAGTAATTGAGCACTACCCATTGCTTGTCCAGACGCTCGGACGCGACTTTCTGACCGTTCTGGTCAATGCCGTAGTCGTTGCCGCAGCCCCCCAGCATCAACGCCCCGATTATCGTCAATGCCGCTGCCAATCGCCGTGTCATGTCATGTTCCCTGGTCAAAAATTGAAGGCGCCTGCGACCCATCGCCTCTGAAGGTTCTGGATTGCGCGCTGCACAGTTAGAATAGCCGCCACTTTACGCCAGAAGCGACCCGCCATGACCGATCTGACGCTTTATCACAATCCGCGCTGCTCGAAATCCCGCGGCGCGCTGGAACTTCTTGAGGCCCGTGGCCTGACCCCGAACGTGGTGCGTTACCTGGAAACGCCGCTGAACGCCGCGCAGATCAAGGCCTTGCTCGGCAAGCTCGGGATCAGCGCGCGTCAGTTGCTGCGCAGCGGAGAAGATGAATACAAAATGCTTCAGCTGGCTGACGAGAGCCTCAGCGAAGCGCAATTGATCGACGCCATCGCTCAGCATCCAAAACTGATGGAACGGCCAATTCTTGAAGTCGGCGACAAAGCCGTGATCGGTCGTCCGCCGGAAAATGTGCTGGAGTTGTTGCCGTGAGCGCGCCTTACATTCTGGTGCTGTATTACAGCCGCAGCGGCTCGACCAACGAAATGGCGCGGCAGATTGCCCGCGGGGTCGAACAGGCCGGCCTCGAAGCACGTCTGCGTACCGTGCCGGCGATTTCCACCGAGTGTGAAGCGGTGGCTCCGGACATTCCCGACGAAGGCGCGCTCTACGCCACCCTCGATGACCTGAAGAACTGCGCCGGTCTCGCTCTTGGCAGCCCGACCCGCTTCGGCAACATGGCTGCACCGCTCAAGTACTTCCTCGACGGCACCAGCAACCTGTGGCTGACCGGCGCGCTGGTCGGCAAACCGGCTGGCGTGTTCACCTCCACCGCCAGCCTGCACGGCGGCCAGGAAACCACCCTGCTGTCGATGATGCTGCCGCTGTTGCACCACGGCATGCTGATCACCGGCCTGCCGTACAGCGAGTCGGCGCTGCTGGAAACCCAGGGCGGCGGCACGCCGTATGGCGCCAGCCACCACGCCGGGGCTGATGGCAAAAAAGGTCTTGATCAGCACGAGATGGCACTGTGTCGCGCACTCGGCGCACGCCTGGCGAAAACCGCGCAAAAACTGGAGGGCTGAGCGTGGCCAGGAAGCCGAAAGTCCTGCCTTCCATCGAGTGGCTCGAACCGCGCGTGAAAGCGATGCGGGCCATCAGCCTGCTGTGCTTCTTCGGCCTCGCCGGGCTGCTCGCCGCCTACTATCTGGCATTCGCCAACCTGCATGGTGCCCGACCGTGGGTGATTCTGTTGATCGAGCTGATCCCGTGGATCGTCCTCGCACCGGGAATGATCATGGGCAGTGCCCGAGCGCATTCGTGGATGTGCTTTGTGGTGAATCTGTATTTCATCAAAGGCGCATTGGCAGCGTATGACCCGAGCCGGCAGCTGTTCGGGGTGCTGGAAATGGTGGCGAGCCTGGCAGTGTTCTGCTCGGCGTTGCTGTATGTGCGGTGGCGGTATCAGTTGAATCGCAAACTGGCGGGCGAAGGCGAGATTTCCGTCGCCTGACAGATCGCTATCGCTGGCAAGCCAGCTCCCACCGTTTTTGTGTCGATCACAGAATTGTGATTCAACAAGGATCCTGTGGGAGCTGGCTTGCCAGCGATTGAAGCGACTCGATGTCAGTGATTGACGGTGTACGCCAGCATCATCGAAATCTGGCTCATCGGCCGACCGCCACTCTGTTCATGCCACTGGTTGAACGCGTTCTGCACAATCGCCAGATCGCGCAGGCTGGTTGGCACCTTGTCGACGATCTTCTGTGCATTCAGCGCGGCGACCACGTCGTAACTCGGCACGAAGGTGTCCTTGCCGACCATGCGCAGGAAGCGTGGCGCCGACAACCCGCCCAACTGACTCCCGTGCTTTTTCAGGTAGGTCCACAGACCAACGATATCGGTCACCGGCCAGTCGGCGATCAGCGCGCCGAAACTGCCCTTCTCTTTCTCGACATCAAGGATGAACTGCGCGTTGCGCGGCACGCTCTTGAGCTTGCCCAGGTGGCGGATGATCCGCGCATCCTGCATCAGGCGCTCAAGGTGTTCGGCGCTCATCAGCACGACTTTTTCCGGGTCGAACTTGAAGAACACTTCTTCGAAGGCCGGCCACTTGGCGTCCACCAGACTGTGCTTGAGTCCGGCGCGGAACACGCGCAGGGCCATGGTCGAGAGGTAGCGATCGTCGCTGATCTTGCGCAGTTGCGCGGGAGTTTTGGGAACGGGCAGATGGGCTTCCAGTTCAGCCGCCGAACCGAAGCGGTTCAGACAGTATTCGTGCAGCCACTTGTAATCGCGCATGCCCTCTCCTATTGAATGAAACAAAAAACCAATGTGGGAGCGGGCTTGCTCGCGAAGACTGAGTGTCAGTCGGCGCATATAGCGACTGATACACCGCCTTCGCGAGCAAGCTCGCTCCCACAGGGACAGTGTTTACAGATTGACGACGTTGACGAAGCGCGAAGCCGCCGTCTCGTCGATCTTCAGGCTGGTGAAGTCGAACAGGTTGCGGTCGGCCAGTTGCGACGGCACCACGTTCTGCAGACTGCGGAAGATGCTTTCAGTTCGGCCCGGAGTCTTGCGTTCCCAGTCCTGAAGCATTTCCTTGACCACCTGACGCTGCAGGTTTTCCTGCGAACCGCAAAGGTTGCACGGGATGATCGGGAATTCCTTGAAGTCCGAGTAGGCCTGGATGTCTTTCTCGTTGCAGTAGGCCAGCGGACGGATCACCACGTTGCGCCCGTCATCGGCGCGCAGCTTCGGCGGCATTGCCTTGAGGGTGCCGTTGAAGAACATGTTGAGGAAGAACGTCTCGACGATGTCATCGCGATGGTGACCGAGGGCCATTTTGGTCGCGCCGATTTCGTCAGCAAAGGTGTACAGCGTACCGCGACGCAGGCGCGAGCACAGCGAGCAGGTGGTCTTGCCTTCCGGCACCAGTTCCTTGACCACCGAGTAGGTGTCTTTCTCGACGATGTGGTACTCGACGCCCAGCTCTTTCAGGTAGGCCGGCAGCACGTGCTCGGGGAAACCCGGCTGCTTCTGGTCCATGTTCACCGCGACGATCTCGAACTTGATCGGTGCAACCTTCTGCAGGTGCAGCAGCACGTCGAGCATGGTGTAGCTGTCCTTGCCCCCGGACAGGCAGACCATGACCTTGTCGCCGTCTTCGATCATGTTGAAATCGGCGACCGCTTCGCCGGCCAGGCGGCGCAGGCGCTTTTGCAGTTTGTTCTGGTTGACCGTAAGAGTGCCCATGACGCGAAATCCGTGAGGTGTGACGAAAGGCGGGCATTTTACGCAAAAACCCACCGGGGGCGAAGGGCCGCGGTCGCATTGACTCACCTCCTCTGTGGCGAGGGAGCTTGCTCCCGCTGAGGTGCGAAGCGCCTCCAAACCCGCACCCGCTATTTTCCTGACACACCGAACCGGAAGGATTGGCGACTGCTGCGCAGCCGAGCGGGAGCAAGCTCCCTCGCCACAGAAGTGATCCGGCCTCAAATGTGCAAGACCCTGCCGCGATTACACCCCGTGTTTACAGCGCGATTTGCTCTAAGCCCCTAGTCCCTGTGCGGTTAAGTCCTTTCTATACTGCGACATAAGGTCGCACACATCTGAAGACCTGTATTTGCTCGGCCACCTTGGCCCGTAGGCGCTCCGTTGGGGGGCGATGGCAATAACAAGAGGAGTGACTGGCATGATCCATCACGTAGTGGGACTTTTTACCCACCCCGATCAGGAATGGAAGGAAATCCGTGGCGACCAAGAGGAAAGCATCAGCCACATGTACCTGACGCACACGCTGATTCTGGCGGCGATTCCGGCGATTTCGGCGTTTATCGGCACCACGCAGGTCGGCTGGGTGATCGGCAACCGCGCGCCGGTGATGCTCACCGTCGAAAGTGCGATCTGGATGACGGTGATGTCGTACCTGGCGATGCTCGGCGGGGTCGCGGTGATGGGCGCCTTCGTGCACTGGATGGCGCGCACCTACGACGCCAATCCGAGCCTGGCCCGTTGCGTGGCCTTCGCTACCTACACCGCGACGCCGTTGTTCGTCGGCGGGCTGGCGGCGCTGTATCCGCACATGTGGCTGGGGATGATCGTCGGCACGGCGGCCATCTGCTACACGGTGTACCTGCTCTACGTGGGGCTGCCGACGTTCATGAACATTCCGTCGGACGAAGGCTTCCTGTTTTCCAGCTCGGTGCTGGCGGTGGGTCTGGTGGTGCTGGTGGCCATCATGGCGTTCACCGTGATTGTCTGGGGCCTCGGCGTGGGGCCGGTGTACACCAACTGACAGGCTTCAACCCCGAGAAAAACAAGATCTGCCAATACAGGCCGCCGCAAGGCGGCCTTCTCGTATGCAGGATGACCATTCGGCAGGTCAGCGATTCGCAAGTCCGGGAGGTTGCGGCATACTCGACGCCTCTGGAGATCCATCAAGCATGCCCGAGCAACTCAATACCCGCGTCGAAGACTGTTACCAACTCGCTGAAGCCTTTTTCAAACGTCATTTCCAACGCCCCGTCGTCAGCCTCAAGCTGCGCGGGCAGAAAGCCGGTGTCGCGCATCTGCACGAGAACCTGCTGCGCTTCAATCCGCAGCTGTACCGGGAAAACACCGAACACTTCCTCAAGCAGACCGTGGCCCACGAAGTCGCGCACCTGATCGCCCATCAACTGTTCGGCGACCGCATCCAGCCGCACGGCGAGGAGTGGCAACTGATCATGCGCGGGGTTTACGAGCTGCCGCCGGATCGTTGCCACACCTATGCAATCAAACGCCGCAGCGTGACCCGCTACATCTACAAATGCCCGTGCGCCGACAGTGATTTTCCGTTTTCGGCGCAGCGCCATAGTCTGGTAAGGCAGGGGCGGCGGTATTTGTGCCGGCGTTGTCGCAACACCTTGGTGTTCAGTGGTGAGATGCGCGTCGAATAGCCGGTTCGTTGCTGCATTGGAGGGCCTCATCGCTGGCAAGCCAGCTCCCACAGGTTTTGTGTCGTACACAGAGTCTGTGAACACCCCGAAAAACTGTGGGAGCTGGCTTGCCAGCGAAGAGGCCGGTACAGACGCTAGAGAATCACCTTGGCACGCCGCAACTCGGCAATCCGCTCAGCACCAAAGCCCAGCTCCCCCAACACCTGCTCAGTATGTTGCCCCAACCCCGCCCCGACATGCCGCGGCGCCGGCAGCGCTTCGGAAAATTTCAGCGGACAGGCGATCTGCGCCTGTGTCGTGCCATCGCCACGCGGCACCTGAGTCACCAGTTCCCGCGCCTGCAACTGCGGATGCTGCAGCGCCTCGCTCAGGTTCAACACCGGTTCGACACAGGCGTCGACCCCGGCGAACAGTTCGCACAGCTCGGCAAAGTCGTGTTTTTCGAATTCGACTTTCAGGGCGTCCTTCAATAACTTTTGCTGCTCAGGTTTCGGTGACAAACCCTGCGCCGCCAGCTCCGGCCGGCCCAACGCCGAACACAGTTGCTGCATGAACCCCGGTTCCAGACTGCCCACCGACAACCAGCGCCCGTCGCGAGTGCGGTAGTAGTCGTAGAAGCTGCCGCCATTGAGCATCTGCTCTTCCCAGTGCGGCTCCTCGCCACAGGCCAGATACCCGGCGCCAGCCATGGCGTTCAGGCTGAAGGCGCAATCGGTCATGCTCACGTCCAGATGCGTGCCCTGCCCGCTCTGCTGCCGGGCGATGACCGCCGCCAGCAGGCCGATCACCCCATGCAGCGAACCGCCAGCGATATCCGCCACCTGCATGCCCAGCGGCAACGGCCCGCTGTCGGCGCGGCCGGTGTAACTGGAAAGACCGGCCAGCGCCAGATAGTTGATGTCATGCCCGGCGCGATCCTTGTACGGCCCGGTCTGGCCGTAGCCGGTGATCGACACGTAAATCAGTTTCGGGTTGATCGCCTTCAGCGCCTCATACCCCAGGCCCAGACGCTCCATCACACCGGGACGAAACTGTTCCAGCACGATGTCGTAGTCGGCCAGCAACTGCCTGACCACCTCCAGCGCCTCCGGCTGCTTGAGATCCAGCGCCAGACTGCGCTTGTTGCGGTTCAGATAAGCGTGACTGGCGGACATGCCCTGATCGTGGGGCGGCAGCACCCGCAGCAGGTCCATGCGGGTCGGCGATTCGATGCGCAGTACTTCGGCGCCCATGTCCGCCAGCAACAGCGAGGCGAACGGGCCCGGCAGCAGGGTCGAGAAATCCAGAATCTTCAGTGAGGCCAGCGGCGCGGACATGGGTGATCTCCTTGGGCGATACACCCAGCCTAGGCAGCGCTGCCGCGCACGGCAATCACCGGATGCATCAGCGGCAGTGACCGTAATGCTCAAATCGCAGGCAATAAAAAACCTGCCAAAGCAGGTTTTTCAGGACACCTGTGGCGAGGGAGCTTGCTCCCGCTGGGGCGCGAAGCGGCCCCGCTCTTCAAAGAGGGGCCTGCTGCGCAGTCCAGCGGGAGCAAGCTCCCTCGCCACAAGGTATTAACAAATGCAGTTACTTGACGTTGCTCGGAGTAGCCCCTTCAGCCACACCCAGGTCATCTTCCGGACGGGTGTCAGCGATACCGCGACCACCCGAGGCCAGCTCGGATTGCAATACGTCGGTGTCCAGCTCTTTCACCCACTTGGCAACCACGATGGTCGCGACGGCGTTGCCGACCAGGTTGGTCAGGGCGCGGGCTTCGGACATGAAGCGGTCGATACCCAGAATCAGCGCCAGACCGGCCACCGGCAGGTGACCAACCGCCGACAGGGTGGCGGCCAGCACGATGAAGCCCGAACCGGTCACACCGGCGGCACCTTTGGACGACAGCAGCAATACCACCAGCAGAGTGATCTGATGGGTGATGTCCATGTGCGTGTCGGTGGCCTGCGCAATGAACACTGCAGCCATGGTCAGGTAGATCGCGGTACCGTCGAGGTTGAACGAGTAACCGGTCGGGATCACCAGACCCACCACCGATTTCTTCGCACCCAGACGCTCCATCTTGATCAGCATGCGTGGCAGTACCGATTCCGACGAGGAAGTACCCAGCACGATCAGCAGTTCTTCACGGATGTAGCGGATCATCTTCAGCACGCTGAAGCCGTGCATGCGAGCGATGGCGCCCAGCACGATCAGGATGAACAGCACGCAAGTGATGTAGAAGCAGGCCATCAGTTGACCCAGCTGCACCAGCGAACCGACACCGTAGGCACCGATGGTGAACGCCATCGCACCGAAGGCACCGATCGGCGCGAGCTTCATGATCATGTTGATGATGTTGAACATCACGTGGGCGAAGCGATCGATGAAGTCGAGGATCGGACGGCCGTAGTCACCCAGGCGATGCAGGGCGAAACCGAAGATCACCGAGAACATCAGCACTTGCAGGATGTCACCGGTGGCGAACGCGCCGACGATGGTGGTCGGGATCACGTTGAGCAGGAAGCCGACAACGCTCTGGTCTGCGCCTTGCTGCACGTAGGTCGCGACTTTCGAGGCGTCCAGGGTGCTGACGTCGATGTGCATGCCGTTGCCCGGCTGCACGATGTTGACCACGATCAGACCGACCAGCAAGGCGATGGTCGAAACGATTTCGAAGTACAGGAGTGCGTAACCGCCGGTCTTGCCGACCGACTTCATGCTTTGCATGCCGGCGATACCGCTGACCACGGTGCAGAAGATGATCGGGGCGATGATCATTTTGATCAGCTTGATGAACCCGTCACCCAGCGGCTTTACCGCCACACCGAACTGCGGGTAGTAGTGACCAAGCGCAATACCGATGATGATTGCGACGATCACCTGGAAATACAGGGATTTGTACAGTGGCTGACGAGTCGTCATTGCAAGTTTCCTCAAGCGTCCCGCGGGCAACATCCATCTGTTGAGCGCAGAACCTGAATTGCGAACCCTCCTGCACTGGAGGGATTTGTTGTTCGAGCGGCGTTTTTCCCGCGGGATAGACGCACACTTCTGTCGCTCTTATCGCAAACGCCGTGCCACTTTGGTGCAATTCGCTGCAAGCCTTTTGATATCAGGGGATGCAGAGTATTTTTTGTCACTGCCCGGTGACGCAGGTGTGGCGGATTTCCGCCAACTCAGCGGATCTCGTCCTACAATTTGGCGGAAATCCGCCTTGTTGCCCTGCGCATGCCCCGGCTACCATCCGGCGCTTGAGGAAGGATCTGCCGCTTATGCGCGAACGTACCATCGCCAGTCATTTCGCCCGCGCCGCCCTCGGTGGCGCTCGCCGTTCGGGGTTCGACTATGCGCCGCTGCTGCAGCAACTGGGCATCAGCCCCGAGTTGCTCGATGAACCACGGGCGAGGATTGCCCCGGAGCAATTCACTCAACTGATCCAGAGCCTGTGGCTGGCGCTGGATGACGAATACCTGGGTTTTGGCAACGCGCCGAGCAAGCCCGGCAGCTTCGCGATGATGTGCCACGCCCTGATCCACTGCCGCAGCCTGGAGAAGGCACTGCAACGCGGTTTATTGTTTTATAGCCTATTCCCCGACGCCCCGCGCCTGAGCCTGAGCCGCGAAGACGAATGGGTGCGCCTGAGCCTCGATGATGCGCAGTTGTGGGACCCGGATCACTTTCTCAGCGAGAGTCTGCTGGTGATCTGGCATCGCCTCGGCAGTTGGCTGATTGGCCAGCGCATTCGCCTGGAACAGGCCACCTTCAGTTATCCGAAACCGGCGCACGGTGCCGAATACGACCTGCTGTTTCCCTGCCCGCTGGTGTTTTCGGCCAAGCAGAGCAGCCTGCTGTTTCACAGCCGCTATCTGCACATGCCGTTGTTACAGGATGAACGCACGCTGAAGCATTTCCTCGAACGCTCCCCCGCCGACCTGCTGTCACGCCCGGACGACGGCGACAGCCTCAGCAGTCGCCTGCGCCGCTTGCTCAGCCGCGACAGCGCGCAGTGGCCGGACCTCGAAGCCGTGGCCGCGCAGTTGCACATCAGCCCGCAAACCCTGCGTCGGCATTTGCGTGAGGAAGGCAGCAGCTTTCAGGAATTGAAGGATCAGTTGCGCCGCGACATTGCCATTTATCACCTGGGCCGGGCAGATCTGTCGTTGCAACAGATTGCCGAGCAGTTGGGGTTTTCCGAGCCGTCGGCGTTTCACCGGGCGTTCAAGAAATGGACCGGGCTGACACCGGGGGCGTATCGGGCGCAGGAGCAGTGATCTGTTCGCCGTCTGTGGCGCCTTGACTGGCCTCATCGCTGGCAAGCCAGCTCCCACAGGTTTTGATGTCGTTCAAGGAATTTGTATTCGACTCGGACACTGTGGGAGCTGGCTTGCCAGCGATAGCGCCCGAAAGACCAACACCTAAACCGCAGGAAACTGAATCCTGAACGCCGCCCCGCCCATCGGCGAATCCCCGAGCATCAGCTTGGCGTTGTAGCTCTCGATGATGTCCTTAACCACCGCCAGGCCGATGCCCTGCCCTGGATGCTGACGGTCCAGACGCTCACCACGCTCAAGAATCCGCGCACGCTGATTCGGCGGCACGCCGGGGCCGTCGTCCTCGATGCACAGCTCGATACCGGCCAGGCTCTCGCGCACGCTGATGCGCACTTCGCCCAGGCACAGGCGATAGGCGTTCTCCAGCAGGTTGCCCATCATCTCCAGCAGCGCGCCTTGTTCGATCGGCACATAGCAATGTTCCGGCAGGTCGAACGCCACCCGTACGTGCTTGTCGCGATAGACCTTGTCCAGCGTGTCGCACAGGCTCTTGAGCACCGGTTGCAGACGCACCTGATGGCGCACCAGACCGCTTTTGCGCAAGCTGGCGCGCTGCAGTTGATAGCTGATCTGCTGGCTCATGCGCTCGATCTGGGTTTGCAGCACCCAAGCCTGATCGCGATCTTCCGGGCGTTGCGCCATGTCTTCACTGACCCCTTGCAACACCGCCAGCGGGGTTTTCAGGCTGTGCGCCAGATCATCGAGGGAGTCACGGTAGCGGCTGCGTTGCTGGCGTTCGCTGTGCAGCAGACGGTTAAGCGAGCCGGTCAGCCGCAGCAGTTCGCGCGGATGCTGTTCGGTGAGACTTTCACGGGTGCCGCTTTCGATTTCGTCGAGTTCCTGGCTGAGCCGGCGTAGCGCCTTAAGGCCCCAGGTCAGGCCGATCCACAACAGCGCCAGCAGCACCAGCAATGCGGCGCCGAAGCCCAGGTAGAGATTTTCGCGCAGGCCTTCGAGGGTATTTTCGTATTCGCGCACCGGTTGCAGAGCGACGATGCTGAACGCAGCACTTTTACCGCCGAGCAGTTTGACTTCGACGTCGTAGACGAAGAACTCCTGGCCATTGCTCTCGCGGATCCGCGCGAACTCGTTGCCCATGCCGTCGTAACGCGGCTTGTAGTTGATCTGCTCTTCCTGCGTGCCTTTCGAGCGCCAGACCAGTTTGCCTTCGCGGTCGTAGATGTAGCCGAGCAGGCGGTTGTCGGTGAGGTTGAAGCGCTCATCCGGCAGCTGCGCCGGCATCACCAGATGGCCACTGTCGACGCGTGCCGCCGAGATCAGCGTAGTGACGTCCGAGGCCAGGCGCTGCTCGATCGAGTCCTGCAGCGCCAGGCTGAACGCGCCCTGCATGGCCGGCAGCAAGCCGAGCATGAACAACACCGCCAACGTGGTGGCGGCGAGCATCAAGCGAACGCGTAGAGAACGAATCAAGTGCAGCGCTCATTGAACAGGTAGCCAAGACCGCGCACGGTGTCGATCGGCTTGAACCCGCCCGGTCCTTCGAGCTTGCGGCGCAGACGGCCGACCAGCACTTCGATCACGTTCGGATCACGCTCGTCGTCATCCGGATAGAGCTGCTCCATCAGGCGATCCTTGGGCACCACTTGCTGGTGGTGGCGCATCAGGTATTCGAGGATGCGGTATTCGTAGGCGGTCAGTGCCAGCGGCTCTTCATCCAGCGACGCCTGCTTGCGATTGAGGTCCAGCAACAGCGGCCCGGCGACGATGGTCGACTGGGTGAAGCCGCTGGAGCGACGCAGCAAGGCATTCAGGCGCGCGTCGAGTTCCTCGAACTGGAACGGCTTGACCACGTAGTCGTCGGCACCGGCGGCGAGTCCTTCGACCTTGTCCTGCCAATTGCCGCGCGCGGTGAGGATCAGGATCGGAAAGGTCTTGCCGCTCGAGCGCAACTGCCGGATCAGATCCAGACCGCCCATGCCCGGCAGCCCGAGGTCAATCACCGCCAGATCGAAGTTGAACTGCCCGGTCTGGTACAGCGCCTCTTCGGCATTGGCCACGGACTCGACCACGTGACCGCTCTCCGTCAGGCGGGTTTGCAGGTGATGGCGCAACAGCGCTTCATCTTCGACGACCAACAGTTTCATAACGCTCTCCCGGGTAAATCAAAAACTCCAACAACGCACCTGTGGGAGCGGGTTTGCTCGCGAAGGCGATGTATCAGCCAACATTGTTGTCGACTGATAGAAGGCTTTCGCGAGCAAGCTCGCTCCCACAGGGTCTAGAGCGAACCGCGCTTTAGAAAGCGTAGTTCGCCGACAGGTAAGTCTGGGCGCTGCTGGTCAAGTCCAGCGAGCCTTGCTTGCTGCCACCGCTCTCTTTCATTTCAGTGCTGGCGTTGCTCATCAGGTAACGGTAACCGAGTTCCACCGAAACGTTCTGCGCCACTTGTTGCAGCACACCGAACTGGCCACCGACGGCGTAACCGATGTCGCTGTCACGGCTATAGCCCGGCGAGTCCTGAGTCAGCTTGGTCAAACCGGCCGTTGCACCACCGAACAGTTTGGTGCTGCCGCCCACTGGATAGAACAGATCGTAGCTGCCCAGCAGGTTTTCCTGGCGCAGTTTAATGCCATTGTGCGAACCGGACACGTTGTCGTAGGTCGCGTAGTAACGACCTTGCGAGTTTTGCTGACCGAGGCGTACGCCGTAGGTGTTGTTGCCGTCAATCGCGCCGCTGGCGTCCGGGTGGCCGAGGTTGTCGTTCAGTGCATGGGACTTTTTGATTTTGTCGCTGGTCTGGCCAAAGGTCAGGCCGGCGAAGTTGGTGGTGTCATCGGCGTGTGCCGCAATGCTGGAGCCCAACAAGGTGAAAGCCAGCAGCAGTTTGTTCAGACGAGTCATCGAGTTTCCTCTTTCTCAGTGCTGTTTGGGTATGGCGCAAGGTTACTGACCTGCCCCTGTACCGGCCCTGAACGTTCTCTGAACCTGCGCTGAATCAAATCGACTAGGCTGTCCTGACTACTTTCGATAAGGAGACCGACCATGCGCCTGTTCCTCGCCCTCGCCTTGCTCGCTGCCAGCAGCCTGGCCAATGCTGCGATCAAGACTCAGGAGATTCCCTACCAGAGCGCCGACGGCACAAAACTGATCGGCTATTACGCCTACGACGACGCGATCAAGGGCAAGCGCCCGGGCGTGGTGGTGGTGCATGAATGGTGGGGCCTGAACGATTACGCCAAACGCCGCGCCCGCGACCTCGCCGAACTGGGTTACAGCGCGCTGGCGATCGACATGTATGGCGAAGGCAAGAACACCGAACATCCCAAGGATGCGATGGCGTTCATGCAGGCCGCGACCAAGGATGCTGCGGCCTCCAGCAAACGTTTCGAGGCCGGGTTGAACCTGCTGAAAAAGCAGCCGCAGACCGACGTCAATAAAATCGCCGCCATCGGTTACTGCTTCGGTGGTGGCGTGGTGCTCAACGCCGCGCGTCAGGGCGAGCCGCTGGCGGGCGTGGTGAGTTTCCACGGTGCGCTGGCGACCACCACCCCGGCCACACCTGGCAGTGTGAAGGCGAAAATTCTGGTCGAACATGGCGCGCTGGACAGCATGGTCACTGCCGACAACGTCACCGCGTTCAAAGCTGAAATGGACAAGGCCGGCGCCGACTACAGATTCGTCAGCCTCGACGGCGCCAAGCACGGTTTCACCAATCCCGATGCCGATCGCTTGAGCCACGGCGATCACGGTGGCCCGGATATCGGCTACAACAAGGCGGCCGATGAAAAATCCTGGGCGGACATGAAGGCGTTCTTCCAGAAGATCTTCAGCTGACGGTTGCCCCTGTGGCGAGGGAGCTTGCTCCCGCTCGGCGGCGAAGCCGTCGCAAAAACCTGCCGACGCGGTTTACCTGACAGATCTCGTCCACAGATTTTGGGGGCTTTGCCCCCAGCGGGAGCAAGCTCCCTCGCCACAAAAGTGTGCAGCCTCTACCCAGTCGTGACTTCAACCGGCAAAATGCCCGCCATGAATCCAACCCCGTCCCTCCCCGCCTGCTGCACCCCGCTCGACGCCCATTGGCCGTTGCCCAACGCGTTGCCCGAGACCGTCCTGCTGAGTACCCGTTTCGACCCGAAACAACTGCTCGGCGATGACTTCCAGCGCAGCGCCATCGCGCCGCCGCCGAGCATTCAGCGCTCGGTGGCCAAACGGCAGGCCGAGTTTCTTGCCGGGCGGATCTGTGCCCGGGCCGCGTTGCAGCAACTGGAAGGCTCAAACGTGATTCCGGCGATTGGCGAAGACCGTGCGCCGGTGTGGCCGGCGCACATCTGCGGCTCGATCACCCACAGCACCGGGCGTGCGGCAGCGATTGTCGCCAACAAGCGGCACTGGCGTGGGCTGGGCATGGATCTGGAAAACCTGCTCGAGACCGAGCGCGCCGAACGCCTGGCCGGGGAGATTCTGACGCCGGCGGAACTGCAGCGCATGGCCGCCAGTACGCGGGAACAACTGGCGTTGCTGGTGACCCTGACGTTTTCGGTGAAAGAGAGCCTGTTCAAGGCGCTGTATCCGATTGTGCAGAAGCGCTTTTATTTCGAGCACGCCGAGGTGCTGGAGTGGACGGAGCAGGGTCAGGTCCGGTTGCGTCTGCTGACTGATCTGTCCGCTGAATGGCGTCACGGCACCGAGCTGGAGGCGCAGTTCGGGCTGCAGGAGGGGCAGTTGTTAAGTCTGGTGAGCATTCCTGCCTGATGTTTTTCTGCGCCAGTGAGGCCCCCATCGCTGGCAAGCCAGCTCCCACAGTGTCCGTGGTGAGCACAGATTTTGGATACACCCCTGAAACCTGTGGGAGCTGGCTTGCCAGCGATGGGGCCGGCAAAACCGCCACAAAACTCAACGGCGCTCCTGATTCCGCGGCCAGCTCAGACTGAAACAAGCACCACCCAGACTCTTGCTCTTGTTGATCAGCGCCCGACCGTCATGCCAGTGGATGATCCGCCGCACAATCGACAGCCCCAGCCCGTGCCCACCAGAGGCCCGCGTGCGGCTGTCATCCAGACGCAGGAACGGCGTGAAGATCCGCTCCCACGCCACCTCCGGCACGCCCGGCCCGTCATCCTCGACATCGACCCGGCAGCGCAACTGCCCGACCTGATAACTCACCGTGACATTCGAGCGCGCATGGCGCATCGCGTTGCTCACCAGATTCTGCAACGCGCGGTGCAGGAAGCGCGGCTCGGCTTCGACCCAGGCGCCATCGTTGTCCGCCGCTGACAGGCACAACCCGCGCTGCACCGTGACCTCGGCACGCAACGGCGCCAGTTCTGCGATCACCTGATTGACCAGCGCATCGAGGTCAATGCGTTGAAAGGTCAGTGCCGGCGAACCCTGTTCCAGACGCGCGTAAGTGAGCATTTCGTCGACCAGCTTATCGAGATCCTCGATGTCGTGATCCATGCCCTCGCGGTACTTTTCCAGCGCCTGCGGGGTGGTGGCCGAGCCGATCATCTCCAGCCCGAAACGCAGGCGCGCCACTGGCGTGCGCAGTTCGTGGGACACCGCACGCACCAGTTCGCGCTGGATCGCCAGCAACTGCTGCAAGTGCTCAGCCATGCCGTTGAATGCCGACGCGAGACGCCCCACCGAGTCAGCCCCTCGGGCCGGCACGCGGGTTTCCAGACTGCCCTTGGCGATGCGCGTGGCCGCCGCTTCGAGGCCACGCAAACGCCGTTCGAGCTGACGCACCAGCAAGTAGACGATCAGCCCGATCAAGGTCAGACCGAGGGCCGCAATCAGCACCAGCCATTGCGGCGGGTACGGATTCATCTGATACAGCGGACCGATCTCCAGCACCCACGGCGTGCCGACCATGCCGGCAAACACCCGGATCGAGTCGCCGCCCTTGCCCAGCGCCATTACCGTATCGCCCTCGGACACGCGGCGGCTCTGGTCTTCGTCCATGTCGGCCTCGTTGACCGTGACCAGTCGCAGATCGAAACCGAAGCCCTTCTCTTCCTTTAACTGCGCCAGCCGTTTGGGCTGCTCGCCCACCGGAAAACGCACCAGTTCGTCGGCCAGCAGATAAATAGTCGCGCGGGCCAGTTGCTCGCTGATCTGCTGCACGTCACCGGTCAGCAGCAGTTGTTCCTTGTCGCTGACCAGTCGATAGACCCGCGCCGCATGCGGGCCGGTCTGTTCCACCAGCGCCTGACCGCGCTGCACCCGGGTGCGTTGGGACAAATCCAGATCGGTCTCGGAAAACTTCTTCAGCGCCAGCGGAATCCCCAGCAGACGCTCCCAGACCAGTAACGCCCGATGGCGCTCGGTTTCGTTCATCGGTTGCAGGTTGTCGGCCATCAGCGAAAACGTGCCATGGGCCAGGCGCTCGCGGTATTGCTCGCTGCGCACCTGATTGAGCAGGTGCAGCGCCAGCACGCCGAGCACCGCCACCAGAATCAGCGCCGCGCACATGCCGCCATAGATGCGCAGAAAGATCGAGTTCACAGCGCCAGATCCACACAGGCTTCAGGAACGAACAGATAGCCTTTGCTGCGGATGGTCTTGATCAGGCGCGGATGGTCGGGGTCATCACCGATTTTCGGGCGAATGCGCGAGATGCGCACATCGATCGAACGATCCTGGCCGTCGTAACCGATACCGCGCAGCGCAGTGAAGATTTCTTCGCGAGAGAGGATCCGCCCGGCGTTCGACACCAGCAGCCAGAGCAGGTCGAACTCGGCGCTGGTCAGTTCGATACCGTTGTCGCTGAGCCAGGCTTCGCGCAAAGCGTTGTCCACCACCAGCGGGCCGAATTGCAGACGACGGCTTTTTTCCGCGATCGGCTCGGCTGTGTCACTGCGTCGCAGCAAGGCCTGAATCCGCGCCAGCAACAGCCGTGGGCGCACCGGTTTGCACACGTAATCATCGGCACCGAGGTCCAGCCCCTGGATCTGATCGGCATCGTCGGTGCGCGCGGTGAGCATCAGGATCGGCCCGTCATAACGGTCGCGCACCTTGCGGCAGATGCTCAGGCCGTCTTCACCGGGCAGCATCAGGTCGAGGATCACCAGGTCCGGCTGCTCCTTGATGATCCGCGCCGCCGCCAGCGCGCCGTTGCCTTCGATCTCCACGCGCAATCCATTGGCTTGCAGGTATTCGCGGGTGAGTTCGGCCAGACGCTGGTCGTCCTCGACTATCAATACCTGCCAGGCTTCTTGCTCCACCGGTGACCTCTGCTTGCTGTTGTTATTAATAAGGCAGAAACGCACTGCCCCCTGCGGCAGCGCCTACACGGGTGTGCGGTTGCCCGCAGATTCGGATCCTCCGGTCTTTTTGTCATCTTTCGGGAGGATAAGAACGGGTAAACACCGCTCGATTGTATAAACGGCGTACAGCCAGAACACAAGTCGCCAAATGCGTTCGGACAAGGCGGTTTTTTGTGATAGGGTTCGCGCCCTTAAAAATCCGCTGAAGCGTTTTTCCCGAGTGAAAAACAGTGACAAACGGTCTAGCTCAGCAGGTTCGCGGCCTACACGCGAATCAGCCCTTTCGCACACAATTTACGCACAGGTTTATCCACAGGCTATACGTTGCAATACTCCCCCAAAACGCATTATCTTGTAGCCCGTGCGTAAAAAACCCCTACATGTAGGGGTTTTCGCAAAAAACCAAACACAAACCGGACAGTGAATTCAAGGCTTTTTATTGCCATTGTCGGGTTGAACCAAACGTATTTTCCAAAGCCCAAACCGCGCCTGCGGATGGCTACCGTTTTTCAGTCGAACACGACGATAACGGTACGGGTGTTGCAGTGACGAATCTGCTCCCCGAAAGGAATGCGGTCTCACGCGTATCGCGCGAACCGAAGACTTCGGCATGGAAGCGGCGCCCACAAGGCCCCCTTCCTGAACTGTCCCGAAGTCGTTATGCCCGGCGCGTGCCGGTTGTAGTGCTTCAGGACGGAACGGTGGGCACCTTGATGGTGCCCAAACAAACATAGAGAACGTGGAGACACCCATGCAAACCGACACAACTCGCGAGAACCCGCAGGGCACCTTGCCGCAGGCCGCCGATTCGAATTCGGATCTGGCCGCCACCGCGCCTGGTCAACTGCGCGTGATCAAGCGTAATGGCACTGTCGTTCCTTACACCGATGACAAGATCACCGTCGCTATCACCAAAGCGTTTCTCGCAGTTGAGGGCGGCACCGCTGCCGCTTCGTCGCGAATCCACGACACCGTTGCCCGCCTGACCGAACAGGTCACCGCGACTTTCAAGCGTCGCATGCCGTCGGGCGGCACCATCCACATCGAAGAAATCCAGGACCAGGTCGAACTGGCCCTGATGCGTGCCGGCGAGCAGAAAGTCGCTCGCGACTACGTGATCTACCGTGACGGCCGTTCGAAAGAACGCGCTGCCCACGCCCCGGTGGAAGCTGCGGTCAACGCGCATCCGTCGATCCGCATCACCCGTGCCGACGGCAGCCTCGCGCCGCTGGACATGGGCCGCCTGAACACCATCGTTACCGAAGCCTGCGAAGGCCTGGCCGAAGTCGATGGCGACCTGATCCAGCGCGAAACCCTGAAAAACCTGTACGACGGCGTGGCCCTGAACGACGTCAACACTGCACTGGTGATGACCGCGCGTACGCTGGTTGAACGTGAGCCGAACTACTCGTTCGTCACCGCTCGCCTGCTGATGGACACCCTGCGTGCCGAAGGCCTGGGCTTCCTGGAAGTGGCTGAAAGCGCCACTCACCACGAAATGGCCGACCTGTACGCCAAGGCGCTGCCGGCCTACATCGCCAAAGGTATCGAGTTCGAACTGCTGAACCCTGTGCTGGCCACCTTCGACCTGGAAAAACTGGGCAAGGCGATCAACCACGAGCGCGATCAGCAATTCACCTACCTGGGCCTGCAGACCCTGTACGACCGTTACTTCATCCACAAGGATGGCGTGCGTTTCGAACTGCCGCAGATCTTCTTCATGCGCGTGGCCATGGGCCTGGCGATCGAAGAGAAGCAGAAAGAAGACCGTGCGATCGAGTTCTACAACCTGCTGTCGTCCTTCGACTACATGGCTTCGACTCCGACCCTGTTCAACGCCGGCACCCTGCGTCCACAGCTGTCGAGCTGCTACCTGACCACCGTTCCGGACGACCTGTCGGGCATCTACCACGCGATCCACGACAACGCCATGTTGTCGAAATTCGCTGGCGGCCTGGGCAACGACTGGACCCCGGTGCGCGCACTGGGCTCGTACATCAAGGGCACCAACGGCAAGTCGCAGGGCGTGGTTCCGTTCCTCAAAGTAGTGAACGACACCGCCGTAGCCGTTAACCAGGGCGGCAAGCGCAAAGGCGCTGTGTGTGCCTACCTGGAAACCTGGCACATGGACATCGAAGAGTTCATCGAACTGCGCAAGAACACCGGTGATGATCGTCGTCGTACCCACGACATGAACACCGCCAACTGGATCCCTGACCTGTTCATGAAGCGTGTCTTCGATGACGGCAAGTGGACCCTGTTCTCGCCATCCGAAGTGCCGGACCTGCACGACCTGACCGGTAAAGCCTTCGAAGAGCGTTACGAGTACTACGAAGCCCTGACCGAGTACCCGGGCAAGGTCAAGCTGTTCAAGACCATTCAGGCCAAAGACCTGTGGCGCAAAATGCTCTCCATGCTGTTCGAAACCGGCCACCCGTGGCTGACTTTCAAAGACCCGTGCAACCTGCGTAGCCCGCAGCAGCACGTCGGCGTGGTTCACAGCTCGAACCTGTGCACCGAGATCACCTTGAACACCAACAAGGACGAGATCGCCGTTTGCAACCTGGGCTCGATCAACCTGCCGAACCACATCGTCGACGGCAAGCTGGACACCGCCAAGCTGCAACGCACCGTGAACACCGCCGTGCGCATGCTCGACAACGTGATCGACATCAACTACTACTCGGTGCCGCAAGCGAAGAACTCCAACTTCCGCCACCGTCCGGTCGGCCTGGGCATCATGGGCTTCCAGGACGCTTTGTACCTGCAGCACATCCCTTACGGTTCCGACGCCGCCGTCGAGTTCGCCGACAAGTCGATGGAAGCGGTCAGCTACTACGCGATCCAGGCGTCCTGCGACCTGGCTGACGAGCGCGGCGCGTACGAGACCTTCAACGGTTCGCTGTGGTCCAAAGGCATCCTGCCGCTGGATTCGCAACAGATCCTGATCGAACAACGCGGCCAGAAGTACATCGACGTTGACCTGAACGAAACCCTGGACTGGGCACCGGTTCGCGCCCGTGTACAGAAAGGCATTCGTAACTCCAACATCATGGCCATCGCACCGACCGCGACCATCGCCAACATCACCGGCGTATCGCAGTCGATCGAACCGACCTACCAGAACCTGTATGTGAAATCGAACCTGTCGGGCGAATTCACCGTGATCAACCCGTACCTGGTTCGCGACCTCAAGGCACGCGGTCTGTGGGACTCGGTCATGATCAACGACCTGAAGTACTACGACGGTTCGGTGCAGCAGATCGAGCGCATCCCGCAAGAACTCAAAGAGCTCTACGCGACCGCGTTCGAAGTGGATACCAAGTGGATCGTTGACGCCGCCAGCCGTCGTCAGAAGTGGATCGACCAGGCCCAGTCGCTGAACCTGTACATCGCCGGCGCATCGGGCAAGAAGCTCGACGTGACCTACCGCATGGCCTGGTACCGTGGTCTGAAAACCACCTACTACCTCCGTGCCCTGGCCGCGACCAGCACCGAGAAGTCGACCATCAACACCGGCAAGCTGAACGCTGTTTCCAGCGGCGGCAACCACGGCGACGATTCGGTTCTGGCCGCTCCGGCAGGTCCGGCACCAGTGCCAAAGGCTTGTGCGATCGACGAGCCGGATTGCGAAGCTTGCCAATAAGCTGAGCCGGGTCAGGCGTCGCGAGACGCCTGATTCTTCCAGACAAAAGAAACCCCCGACAGACTTCTGGTTTGTCGGGGGTTTTCTTTTGTCCGCCATTTATTTGTAGGAGCTGTCGAGTAGATCGCGGCCTTCGGCAGCTCCTACAGAGGATGAGTACATCTGGCAGGCCGCCATCGCTGGCAAGTCAGCTCCCACATTGGGATTGGATGCGGTCAGTTAAAGATTGGTCGGCTGGCAGGCCGCTATCGCCAGCAGGCTGAAAGCGTAGAGCCCATGCGGCAAAGCCGCCCCACTCAATGGCCGAGTGTCAGCTCGCCGAAAGCTTTTGATCTTGCCGTACCGGCCCCGTCGGCAGGCTGAGTGGAGGGGTTTATCCGGGGGGTGGGAGCGCAGCGACCGTTTGGCGCAGCCAAACACATCGAGAGGAGGTGCAGCGAAGCAAACCGGAGGCGATGCCCCCGGATGAATCCCGCAGCGAAGGAACCCGAGCCTAAGCGAGGGCCGAACGCTGGGGCCCAGCCTTTTGGTTACTTTTTGGCGTCTGAAAAAGTGACTCGCCGTAAGGGCGAAACCGCTAGCCGCAGCACCCGAAGCAACGGATATTCACCCAATCAAAACCACCGCCACCCGATAGCCGTCCACAAAAAAGCCCCTCAAAAAGAGGGGCTCCCTTACACAACCAGAAACCGCAATCAGGTCATCTGAATGATGGTCTGCATGATGGTGCTCTGGGTCGAAATGGTCTTGGCGTTCGCCTGATAGTTGCTCTGGCCCTTGATCAGGTCCACCAGCTCGTTGGTCAGGTTAACGTTGGACTCTTCCAGCGAGTTGGACGCGATCGAACCCAGCGTACCGGTTTCCGGCGCATCGTAACCCGGGATACCCGAGGCAAAAGTCTCTTTCCAGCTGGTACCGCCGACAGCCTGGAGGCCTTGTTCGTTGGTGAAGCTGGCCAGCGCAACCTGGCCGATGGCCTTGCTCTGGTTGTTGCTGAAGTTGGCGAACAGCGTACCGGTGCCGTCGATGGTCAGGTTGGTGATCTGGCCAGTGGCATAACCATCCTGAGTCGGGATCGAACGCGCGGTATCAGCGTTGAACTGAGTGGTCTTGGCCATGGAAATGGTCACGCCATTGGCGTTGGCAGACGCACCGTTTGGCGTGAAGGTGCCGTCAATCACTTTACCCGGTACCCAGCCGGTCAGCTTCAAATCGCTGCTGATGATCGGCTTGGTCGGATCTGCCGGGTTAGGCGTGCTGACCTGAGTGAGATTGCCCGAACTGTCGAACGTCAGTGTCGAAGCAGTCGGGGCGGTCTTGGTTGGATCGCTGCCGGTTGCATCCGGATTGCGCCCGTCCACCAGGGTGTAGACTTTCCAGGTGTTTTGGCCGGTTTTCACCATGTACTGATCCATGACGTGCGAGTTGCCCTGAGAGTCATAGATAGGCGTGCTGAAGGACTTGGTGTAGGTTTCGAGTTTCGCCGGGTCGAACTTGCCTGCTGCCACTGTATCGTCGATCACTGGTGCCGACGAGTTCAGGTTGATGGACGAAGTCACCAGCGAAGTCGATTTCGGCGCCAGGTTCGAAGTGTCGATCTTCAGGTCGGTCAACACGCCGTTGATGATCTTGCCGTTGGCATCCACACCATAACCTTGCAGGCGCGAGGTGTAGTCGGTGTTGGTGATGAAGCCGTTGTTATCGACCTTGAACGTACCGGCACGGGTGTAGGTGATCGCGCCGTTGTTGCTCATGGTGAAGAAACCGGAACCGTTGATGCCCATGTCCAACACGTTGCCGGTGTTGTTAATGTCACCCTGGGTGAACTGCTGGGAGACGTTGGCCAGGCGCACACCGTTGCCGATGACCTTGCTGCCGCTGCCCAGGCGAGTGGCCGAGTAGACGTCTTCGAATTCTGCACGGGACGATTTGAAACCGGCGGTCGCGACGTTGGCGATGTTGTTGCCGGTCACGTCCAGTTGTTTGTTGGCTGCATAGAGACCGCTAAGGCCGATATTGAAAGACATATTCCACTCCTTTGTGCCGGTTAGTCGGCTCTATATACCAATGGTTTGTACTTTGGACAGGGCAACGGTGCCCTTGCCGGACAGGTTGAGCATCAGCTCGCCACCGGTCTGGCTGATCGTGACACTGGTGACCGTCGCTGGCAGGTAGGTCGCCAGGTCGGTGGAGGTGCCATTGATCGATGCGTTGGCCTTGACGGTATAAGTGCCGGCCTTGACCAGATTGCCGTCCTTGTCCTTGCCGTCCCAGGTGAAGCTCGCGTTGCCGGCTGCGCGACTGCCCAGGTCGATGGTGCGAATCGCCGTACCGCTGCTGTCGGTGATGGTGACCGTGCCGCCGGCAATCGACGACGGAACGGTGACCGAACCGGTCATGCCTTTGCTCGGGTCGTCCATCTGAACGCTGTTGGTCTGCACGATCACGTTGCGACCGACCAGCGACGACGCCTGCAAGGCTTGCGAGGAGTTGTAGTTGCCGGCCAGCGAACTGACGGTGCTGTTGAGGGTGGTAATGCCCTCAAGGCTGCTGAACTGCGCCAACTGCGCCACGAAGGCACTGTTGTCCTGCGGGTCGAGCGGATTCTGGTTCTTCAACTGGGTAACCAGCAGTTGCAGGAACGCGTCCTTGCCCAGGGCCTGGCCGCCGGTGGAGCTGTTCGTGGCCGAAGCAATGCCATCGGCGGTCGAACTGGTCTTTTTCGACGAGTTCGCCAGGATGTCATTCATGCTCAGGCTGCTGGTGGTATCGGTAACGCTCATGGCAGTCGCCCCTTATTACTGACCGAGGGTCAGTACCTTCTGCATCATGGTTTTGGCGGTATTCATCATTTCGGCGTTGGTCTGGAACGACCGGCTCGCGGAAATCATGTCAGCCATTTCTTCCACCACGTTGACGTTCGGGTAGTAGACATAGCCCTTGGCATCAGCGGCCGGATGGTTCGGCTCGTAGCGCGCTTCGAGGTTGCTCTGGTCTTCGACCACGCCGAGTACCTGCACACCCTGCCCTGCGGCGTCCTGGCTCTGGAACAGCGAGTTGCTGCCGGTGTTCTGGCCGCCCTGGAACATGGTGGCGAACACCGGGTGACGGGCGCGGTAAGTCTGATCGATGCTCGACGAAACGGTTTCGGCGTTGGCGATGTTCGAAGCCACGGTGTTCAGACGCGTGGTTTGTGCGCTCATGCCGCTGCCGGCAATGTTGAAAACGCTGGACAGGGACATGGATTACTCTCCGCGCAGGGCTGACACCAGCCCTTTGAATTTGCTGTTGAGCAGGGTGAAGCTGGCCTGGAAGCCGACTGCGTTTTCCGCGTAGTTCGACTGCTCAAGCTGAGCGTCCACGGTGTTCTGGTCGATCGAAGGCTGCATCGGCGTGCGATACATCAGCGACTCGTCGCCATTGCCCAGGCCTTCAGCTTCGATGTGACGGCTGTTGGTCATGTTCAGGGCAATGGTGCCGTTGGCGTTCTTCTGGGTCTGTGCTTCAAGCACTTTGGAGAAGTCCAGATCCCGAGCCTTGTAATTCGGGGTATCGGCGTTGGCGATGTTGTTGGCCAACACTTCAGCGCGCTGGGCGCGGAAGCCCAATGCCTTTTCGTGAATGCCGAGCGCTTTATCGAAGCTGATGCTCATGTCGGGAACCTTCGGGTGACCGGTTTTTCGTACCTGAGCTTTAGCAAGGCGCGTGCCAAACAGAATAACCCCCGTAAACCGGGGCTTTGCGGGGCATCGGCAAAGCGGCAATGCCAGAAAAGCGGCAACCGGTTTCCGCCGAATGCCGCTTTTCTGCCGCTTGACTGCCTTCTATCAGCCAACACTGAAACCCTGTGGGAGCGGGCTTGCCCGCGATGGCGGTATGTCTGGTTAATCTACATCGACTGACACGACGCTATCGCGGGCAAGCCCGCTCCCACAGGGATTTGTGGTGTCAGGGAGAAATTCATCGGGCACAAAAAAACGGCAGGCCTTTGCGGGCCTGCCGTTTTTTGCTGTTGCCGGTGCAATCACTTCGCCTGGTAGATGATCCCCGGGCTGCACTGGACCATCTGGTAATGATCCGGCAAACCGTTCAGCGCTTCGGAAGCGCCAAGGAACAGATACCCGCCCGGCTTCAGCGTGCTGTGAATGCGCAACAGGATGTCTTTCTTCACCTCGGCGGAGAAGTAGATCAGCACGTTGCGGCAGAACACGATGTCGAACTTGCCCAGACTCGCGTAGCTGTCGAGCAGGTTAAACGAACGGAATTCCACCCGGTTCTTGATCGGCGCCTTGATCACCCAGCGCCCCGGCCCTTTCGGGTCGAAGTAGCGCTGCAGACGATCGGCGGACAAACCGCGACCGATCGCCAGGCTGTCGTACTCGCCGGTCTTGCAGTTGGTCAGCATGCTGCCGGACAAGTCCGTGGCAACAATCTGCACGCCCATCTTCAACTGACCGAGGTTGCTGCGCTCGAACTCATCGATCGACATCGACAGCGAATACGGTTCCTGACCCGACGAGCACGCCGCCGACCAGATCCGCAGACGCTGGTTGGGACTGGCCTTGATCGCCTCGGGCAGCACCTTGTTCTTCAAGACTTCAAACGGATAGGTGTCACGAAACCACAGGGTTTCGTTGGTCGTCATGGCATCGACCACCTGCTCGCGCAAACCGCTGCGCGGCTGGGTCTGGATGCGCTGCACCAGCTCACCCAGGGACTTGATGCCTTGCTGCTCCATCAGTTTGTTGAGACGGCTCGAGACCAGGTACTGCTTGTTTTCACCGAGCAAAATGCCACAGGCTTTTTCCAGGAAGACCCGGAATTGTTCGAAATCCAAATTACCCGTAGACAATGATGCCGCCTCTTAAATCGTGTTGACCGCCAGGGACAAAAGGTCCCTAGCTGATATCTGCTGCTTTGATCCGGTCGACTACCCGGGATGCCAGGTCATCAGGACGGAATTTGGCCAGGAAGTCATCGGCACCGACTTTCTTGACCATCGCCTGATTGAATACCCCCGACAACGAAGTATGCAGGATGATATGAAGCTTTTGCATGCGCGGGTCGCTGCGGATCTCCGCCGTCAGGGTGTACCCGTCCATCTCCGGCATCTCGATGTCGGAAATCATCATCAGGAACTCTTCTTCCGGCTTCTTGCCCTCATCGACCAGCTTGCGCAGGTAATCCAGTGCCTGCTTGCCGTCGTTCAGCGCCACCACCTCGACCCCGACCGTCTGCAGGCAACGCGTGACCTGCTTGCGCGCCACCGACGAGTCATCGACCGTCAGCACCCGCAGCGACAACGCCTTGCTCTGGGTCTCGACATCCACCACGCCGACCGAAATCGCTTCCGGCGTCGGCGCGACTTCCGCCAGCACCTTCTCGACATCGATGATTTCGACTAACTGATTGTCGACCCGAGTCACAGCGGTCAGGTAGTGATCGCGACCCGTGCCCTTGGGCGGCGGATGGATCTCTTCCCAGTTCATGTTGACGATGCGCTCCACCGAGCGGACCAGGAAACCCTGGGTCTTGGTGTTGTACTCCGTGATGATCACGAACGGACTGTTCTTGTCTTTCAACGCCCCGGAACCGGTCGCCATTGCCAGATCAAGGATCGGAATGGTCGCCCCCCGGATATTCGCCACCCCGCACACGACAGGACTGGACTTGGGCATCAACGTCAGCGACGGGCATTGCAGCACTTCCCGCACTTTGAACACGTTGATTCCGTAGAGCTGCTGACCGTCGAGACGGAACAACAACAGCTCCAGGCGATTCTGCCCTACCAGTTGCGTGCGCTGGTTCACCGAATCCATTACACCAGCCATGCCCAGACTCCTACACCAACGCCAAGTGTTGTTGCGACGCACATTCATTGCTAAACGGCACGGCGCTTGCTTTTTAACTCGTATGAACGCTCAAACGACATTTTTCCGACGCCTGACCTCCCGCACCCGCAAAGCGCTGTGCGCGACGTCTGCCGTCTGCTTGTTTTTCGCTGGCAGCCCTGCCGGTGCTGATACGGTTACCTCGCCTGACATGCTTATCGGCGTCACCCAGGGCTTTCTTGAGTTCACCGTAGAAGACTATCTGGCTACCAGTCAAACGGAAGGTCGCTACGAAATCGAGGTCAACCAGCTCGACCCGCGTATGCGCATGCCTATGTGCGACAAGGAATTGACAGCGTCGCTGGAGAGTCCGGCACGTCCGCTGGGTCGGGTTACGGTCAAGGTGCGATGCGAGGGAAGCTCGCCGTGGACGGTGTTCGTGCCCGCTCAAGTCCGCCTGTTTCGCGAGATTGTCACCACCACCCGCCCGCTGAAACGCGCCGGAATTATCGAGCCGCAGGACGTGACCTTGCGTGAACGCGACATCAGCCAGATCAATCAGGGTTTCCTGACGTCGGTGGATGAAGCCATCGGGCAGAAATTAACCCGACCAACGGTCGCCGATCAGGTGATCACTCTGGTGCATCTGGAACAGGCTGAAGTGGTGCGCAAGGGTGATCAGGTGGTCATCATCGCCCGCAGCGGTACCCTCGCCGTGCGCATGCCCGGCGAAGCCCTGGCCAATGGCGGTCTGAAAGAACAGATCCGGGTGAAAAACCTCAATTCCAACCGGGTGATCAAGGCGCAAGTCATCGCGCCAGGCCAGGTGGAAGTGGCCATGTAAAACGCTCAGGCAGAAAACTGGCGCCGATCTCGACGCTTCCCTAAACTGTGCCGAAGCAGAACACGCTTCGGCACATGCAGCTCATTGCAAAGTCAGCCTAAAGTTTTCCAGGGAATGGCCGAGAACATGGCAAGCGTCCAAATTCCCAGAGGTTTTTAACATGGTCATCGATTTCAGCCGTTTGAACAGCTCCTCGTCACTTACGGGCAGTACACGTACCAGCAACGCCAAGGAAACCGCCGAATCCGGCACCTCCGCGCCGCTGAATACCCAGGCCGAAACGGCCAGTACCGCAAAAAGCGGGGAATCGGTACACCTCAGCAATGAGGCTCAACAGTTGCAGAAGGTCACTGACAAGCTGCGCGATCAGCCTGCCGTCGACAAAGCCCGCGTGGCCGAGTTGAAAGCAGCGATTGCCGATGGCAGCTATAAAGTCGACAGCAACCGTGTAGCCAGCAAACTGCTCAACTTCGAAGCCCAGCGCTAGGCTTTTGCCGGCGCCAGGCTTTTGGACGCTTAGAACCCAAGGCCAGCCATGCACGACACTAATTTATTGCAACTGATCACCGACGACTTTGCTCCAGCTCAACAATTGCTGGAGTTACTGCAAACCGAGTCCCTCGCCTTGCACGGTCGCGACATGCCTTTGCTCGAAGATATTCTGGCGCGCAAACAGGCATTGATCATTCTGCTTGAACAGCATGGCCGCAAGCGCAGCGAAATCCTCGCCAGCCTCAACCTGCCGCTCGACCGTCAGGGCCTGGAGCAACTGGCCAGCCACTCGAGCATTGGCGACCAGTTGCTGGCTCAGAGCGACGTGCTGACCGACCTGATTGCCCAGTGCCAGGCGGCCAACGTCAAGAACGGCCAGTCGATCCAGATTCAACAGGCCGCCACGGCCAATCAGTTGAAAATCCTCACCGGGGGCGAGCCGCCAGCGTTGTATGACGCCTCGGGCACTTTCGCCAAACCGACCAAGCCGCGTACGCTCAGCCAGGCGTGAGCCATTCGACGTGCCTGCACTATCAACCCGCGAAACATGCTGGCAAAATGCTGGCTAGTCGTAGTCAAATTTTGTCTGGAGATTGAGAAAACGTGCCAAACGCCCTAAGCGCGGATGACAGTCCGCAGCCCCCAAAGGTGCTGACCACGCCCCTGGAAATCTCCAGCAACCTGCGCCAGCTGCAAGAAAGCCACGATCCGCTGATCATCACGTTCCATGAGCGCAGCCAGCGCTTTCAGAGCTACCTGATCAAGGTCGACCGCGATACCGCGACCATCGCCCTGGACGAAATGATCCCGCGCGATGGCGAGCGTTTTCTGCTGGCGGGCGAACCGTTCAAGGTCGAAGGCTTCCACGAGGGCGTGCGCATCGCTTGGGAATGCACCGGCACGCTGAACATCGAAGAGTCCGAAGGCGACCGCTTCTACACCGGCGACCTGCCAACCGAAGTGGTTTACCACCAGCGTCGCAACGCCTTTCGCGCAGCCCTGAAGCTGACCGATCTGGTCAGCGTCGAACTCGGCGGCGAAAAGCTCAAGGCGCCGATCAACGGCAAACTGCTGGATATTTCCGCCACCGGCTGCAAGCTGCGCTTCGAAGGCGACATTACTGATCGCCTGCAACTGGGTCAGGTCTACGACCGCATGATCGCCACCCCGCTGTTCGGCAATCAGCCCATCTCGGTCGAACTGCGTTATCTGCACTTCGAAGAAAAGCTCAACATCACCTTCGCCGGTCTGCGTTTCCACAACATCAGCGGCCAGGCAGCGCGCAACGTCGAGCGCTTCGTTTATCAGCTGCAACGTGAAGCACGCCGGTTCGATAAAGACGATCTGTGATTCGTACAGGCAAATAGAAAGGGCAGTCCCTCGCGGGACTGCCCTTTTTTATGGCGGAAATTTTTCTGCCAGCACCGAACACCTGTGGCGAGGGAGCTTGCTCCCGCTGGGGCGCGAAGCGCTCCCCGCCCTTATCTGACAAGCGGGGCCTGCTGCGCAGTCCAGCGGGAGCAAGCTCCCTCGCCACAGCCACAGCCACAGTTACAGTTACAGTTACAGCGTCTGCCTCTGAACAGCCTTACTCTCACCCGACTCAGGGTCTGGCCCCACTGATGTCCGGTGTCGGTTTATCGCCCTCATCAGCCGAATCAGTTTCCACCGCTGCTTCAGGCTGCACTTCGGGATCTGGCTCCGGTTCCGGTTCCGGCGCCACCGTGGTCTGCATCTGCTCCTGCACCACCTGCTCATCCACTCGCGGATCGAGTGCTGCAACCAGCGGCGAACTCGACATGCTGTCCGGCATCGCCACGTGATGCAGCGGTGCGTCGTCGACCTGATGCAAATTGGTCACCGCTTTCGGCCGGATGCGCCACACCAGCACCAACGCGAAGAAGCTGAAGAACGCGTACAGGCTCTGACTGCCGAACAGCTTCATCAGCACGCCCGCCAACAGCGGGCCGATACTTGCGCCGACCCCGTAGGTCACCAGCAGCATCGCCGTCAGCGACACCCGGCGATCGCCCTCGACGTGGTCGTTGGAGAACGCCACCGCCAGCGGATACAGGCAGAACTGCACCAGCGAACACATGAACCCGACGACAAACAAAACTTCCAGCGGCACCTGCGGCAGGATCGCCAGCGGCAACGCCGCGACCGCGAGGAACCCGGCAAAGCAGCGAATCAGCAGCGCCCGGTCATAACGGTCGGACAACCAGCCCAACGGCCACTGCACCAGCAGTCCGGCAAAAATGCAGCTACCCATGAACAGACCGACCTGCTCGGTCGACAGCCCCTGCTGCGAGGCATACAGCGGCGCCAGACCGTAGAACGAGCCGATGATCAGACCAGCACCGAGCACCGTGCTCAACGATTGCGGCACGCGCTTGATAAAGAAGCGCGGTTCCATCGGTGCCGGATGCAGCGGCGCCGGGTGAATCCGGCGGGTCAGCGCCACCGGCACCAGACACAGGGCAAAACACAGCGCGACCAGCATCAGCAGCTCCAGGCCGAGGCCCGGATGCATGACCAGAATCAACTGACCGAGCACCAGCCCCAGATACGAAGCGATCATGTAACCGCTGAACACCAGCCCGCGCTGATTGGCATCGGCCTGCTCGTTGAGCCAGCTCTCGATCACCATGTATTGGCACATCATGCCCAGACCGACGATGGTCCGCAGCACCAGCCACGCCGGCAGCCAGTCGACCAGGCCATGCCCAAGCACCGCCGCGCCGACGATCCCGGCACACGCCGAATACGCTCGAATGTGTCCGACCCGGGCGATCAAGCGGTGACCGATCTTGCCGCCCAGCACCAGGCCGAAATAGTTGGCCGCCATCAGCGCACCGACCCACAGTCCGTCGACATGGTCAGCGGCCAGGCGCAATGCCAGATAAGTAGATAGAAGGCCCGAGCCGATCAACATCATCAGCGAGGCGAAATACAGCGCTCGAAAGGATTTCCAGATTTGGCGCATCGGCGTTCCGAGCGGCTCCTTGCAGTGAGTATCGGGCTATCCAAACGATAGCCCGACGACGACAGTTCGTCAGGCCTGGGCTGCTAGAACACGCCGTTCCCAGGGAGTGATTTCATCAAAGAAGCTGGTCAACTCCATGGTCTTCGAAGCGATGTAGCCTTCGATGAACTCCTGTCCGAACAGTTCCCTGGCCAATTGACTACGTTTCAGACGCTCGAGCGCGGCATGCAAGGTACACGGCAGCGAAAGATTGTCCGGCACTTCGAATTCGCCCTGAATCGCCGCGGTCGGTTCCAGCTCATGCTCGATCCCATGCAAGCCGGCGGCCAGACTCGCGGCAATCGCCAGATACGGGTTGGCATCGGCGCCGGGCAAGCGGTTTTCGACGCGCCGGGCCACTGGTGAACTGGCTGGAATCCGCAGCCCGGCGGCGCGGTTGTCGTGAGACCAGCAGGCATTGTTCGGCGACGCATACGGGTGACACAGACGCTGATAGGAGTTCACGTTCGGCGCGAACAGCGCAGTGAAATCAGCCATGCCCGCCTGCTGCCCGCCGATGAAATGGCGGAACATCGCCGTCGGCTCGCCGCTCTGGTCGCTGAACACATTGTTGCCGGTGGCGATCTCGACGAGACTCTGGTGAATGTGCATCGAACTGCCCGGCGTGTGCGCCAGCGGCTTGGCCATGCACACCACGCTCAGGCCATGCTTGAGCGCGACTTCCTTGAGCAGGTGTTTGAACAGGAAGGTCTGGTCGGCGAGCAACAGCGGATCACCGTGCAGCAGATTGATCTCGAACTGGCTGACGCCCATTTCATGCATAAAGGTATCGCGCGGCAGACCGAGGGCTGCCATGCATTTATAGACTTCGCTGAAGAATGGCCGCAGGCCATTGTTGGAACTGACGCTGAACGCTGACTGCCCATCCTCGCGACGCCCATCGAGGCCGACTGGCGGGCGGAACGGCTGAGTCGGATCAGTGTTCGGCGCGAAGACAAAGAACTCCAGCTCGGTCGCCACCACCGGCGCCAGACCGCGCGCGGCGTAACGGGCGATGACTTTCTTAAGTTGACCGCGGGTTGACAGATTGGAGCTTTCGCCGCTCAGTTCGTCGGCATCGCAGATGGCCAGGGCACGTGGCTCGTCGCTCCATGGCAGGGGATGGATCATGCTCGGCTCGGCGACCAGCGCGAGGTCGCCGTCATCACTGCCGTAAAACCGCGCCGGCGGATAACCGCCCATGATGCATTGCAGCAGCACTCCCCGCGCCATCTGCAAACGCCGCCCTTCGAGGAAACCCTCGGCGGTCATCACCTTGCCGCGCGGCACGCCGTTCAAATCCGGCGTGACACATTCAATCTCATCAATGCCGGTCAGTCGCTGCGCGAGTGAACGCTGGCCATCGGTTGTCATGACGCAATCCTTGTTATTGTGCGAGCCGCGAACGGCGACCGTACAAAATAGGCTCCGGCTGTTCGGAATATCAAGCAGCGTCAAACAAAAAACCCACCTTACATTCCCCCTGTAGGAGCTGCCGCAGGCTGCGATCTTTTGACTTTGTTTTTAAGATCAAAAGATCGCAGCCTGCGGCAGCTCCTACACGGGTATGTGTCGGGTCACGGCAGGTAGAGGCTGAAGATGCCGCCACCCAATGGCCCGCCATTGCGAATTTCGGTGTGCCCGACCACGCCATTGCGCTGGTGCAACGCAGCAATACGGTTGGCGAAATACAGACCCAGGCCGGTGCTGCCGCTGCCGTGATTGATGCCCTGTACGTAATCGGCCTGACGCTCGAGCATCTCGGCCGGGTAACCGTCGCCGTCATCGTTGATGCTCAACACCAGTTGCCCGGCCTCGTCGCTGACGGTAATCAGCAGCGACTCGCGGGCATGACGAATGGCGTTGTTGATGCAGTTGCCCAACACCGAGGCTACCAATTCGCGGTCGAAGAACCCCAGCGGGCTCAAGGGATCGACTTCATAGGTGGCAATGATCCCGCGACTGGCGAACACCTCTTGATGCGCCGCCAGTTGCGCCTCGATGAAATCATCCAGTTCGTGATACGCCGGTTGCAGCGGTAACTGGTTGACGCCGAGTTTGTACAACCCGAGCAACTGCACCAGCATGCCGTTGAGGTGGGCGAACTCGAAGTCGATCACGCCCTGCTCCGCCCCACTACGCTGCTCTTGAGGCAAACGCGCCAGCCACTGGCTGTGGGCCTGCATCAGCATCGCCAGCGAGTTCTTCATGTCGTGAACGGTGGAGGCGATCACCGTGGAGAAATCCAGCGCCTGCTCGTCTTGGTTCATTCGCCAAACGCCTTGCTTTTCAGCTTCTGATAACGCGCATAACGCGCGTCGGTGTCGGGCATCAGGCCGACCATTTTCAGGCAGGCCCGACATTCTTCCAGCTCCGCCGACGGCACACTGGTGTCGGTGCCGTGCAGCAGCGACTGGGCCATGTTCAGCGCGATACTGATGTTCTTCGGTTGCATCTTCAGCGCCTTGCGGAACACCTCGCGGGCCTCCACCAGGTTGCCGGTCTTGTACACGCGCACGCCCTGCCGGTTGAGGTCGGCAGCGGCGTTGCTCGAACTGAGGATAGTCGGGTCGTCGGTGAGCTTGGCGATGTCTTTCATCACCGCCGGATCGTCACCGTAGATCTCCGCACAGCTCTTGAGCATCGAAGTGCCCGCCTCGGCCTGACCGAGCATCTGCAATTGCTTGGCGACCAGCAGCGCCGCTTCAGGGCTCATGAACTGTTCCATGCCGTCGAGGCGCATCAGCGCTTGTTCGGTAAGCTTGTCGGCAGTCTCGGCATCGTTGAGCAGCAGACTGGTGGCCTTCATCAGCCGCGCACGAATCTGCAGGCCCGGGTCAGACGGGTTCTCTTTGGCGACGGCGCTGAGCGTGGTGTTGATCTCCAGCCGCGTGCGAGTATCGAGACCGCGCTCACTGCCCTTGCTGATCAACGCATGAGCCAGACCAAGGTTGCTTTCCGGATCCTTGAAGCGCGACTGCGCGCCTTGCGCCACAGCCTGCCGATAGGCGCGGGACGCGGTGTCGAAGTCTTCGTTGGCCATCGCCAGTTTGCCGAGCAGCGCCTGCCGGCGCACCGCCAGCGGCGATAAACGAATCGCCTCCTCCAGCACCCGCTGCGCGCCTTTGGTATCGCCCTCGGCGACCAGCACATCGGCCATGCCGTCGTACAGCGCCGGCATCATCGGAAATACTTTCAGCGCTTTTTCGTAAACACCTTTGGCCTGCGCCACTTGCCCCCGCTTGAACAGCAACTTGCCCAGCCCGGCAAACGCCCACGGCAACGGCCGGTCAGCGATGATGCTGTCATAGAGGCGTTCGAGCGCTTCGTTCTGGTTCATGTCGCGCAGCGCATCGGCGCGATAGCGCAGGCACAGCGGCGAATAACGGATGTCCTGCTTGCACAGCGCAATACAGGCATTGAGCACCTCGACCGGCTTACCGCGATCAAGCGCTTGCAAAATCGGTTTGAGCAACGTCTTGCGCTGCTCCAGACGCTCCAGGCGCTGCGCCAGGCCGGAGCGGTTGAACGGCTTGGTCAGGTACGCATCCGGCTCATGCTCCAAGGCACTGAGCACCATCGCCTGACTGGTTTCGGCCGTCACCATGACAAACACCGCTTCATGACTGATGAGCTTTTCCGACATCAGGTCTTCGAGCACTTGCTGGCCGTTCTTCTTGCCGTCGCCGAGGTGGAAATCCTGCAGAATGAAGTCATAAGACTTCTGCGCACACATCTTCAGCGCCTGCTCGCCGGTATCGGCGGTATCCACATCCTTGACCCCCAGTTCGCGCAGCATCGAGCGTACGGAACTGCGGAAATCCGAGAAATCATCGACGATCAGAAAACTCTTTTGGTGATACGACAGCATCGAGGATTTCCAGGCAATTGAAGTGAGGGCAATTTCAGGCGCGCAGATGATAGCTGCCGGCCAAATGCTATCAAGCGATTTCACGCGACTTTTAAGTCACCGAGTGAGTTATCGGCCACAAGTGACGTTCTCTGAAGCGGACACTTCAAGATTCCTTGTGCAGCGATTACCCTGCGGGCCTGTTCACAATTCCCTTCAAGGCTTACTCCGTGTACATCAAAGGACGCTACATCGTATCCGCCTGTGCTCTGCTATTCATTCAGCAATCACTCGCGGGTGGAATGGACTGCACAAAAGCCGCGACTGCCGTCGAAAATTTTGTCTGCGCGAATAAAGGTCTGTACGAACTGGATGCGCAAATGGGCGCGGTTTATCGCGCGCTGTTCAAAGTTTCCACTCCTGCGCAACCTGGACTCAAGCGCACGCAACGACTGTGGGTAAAAGCCCGCAATGAGTGCGCCGAAGACATTTCGTGTATCGATAAGCGCTACCGCGAACGCCTGCAAGTGTTGCAGGCCGAGTGGCAGGCAGCCGTCGCCAATCAACCGGATGATCTCGACAAACAGGCTCTGGATGATCTGCAAAAGAGCATTCAAGCGGCCAGTAAAAACAATCCCGAATTTGCCTTGGAACGCACGCTTGCCGCCCTCGCCGTGAAAACGCCTGCCGGCGGTTTTTCTGGTGATGCGAATAAAGACGACGCTTCGATCACACACTTTCCGACCGCGAAACCCAAAGGTGCGACAGGCGCTGAATGGAAAGCACTGACGGCTTCCCGGATTTCTGATGCCGCCGAAACCGGCCTGTCCTCTTACACTTTGCAGGATCTGGATGGTGACGGTCAGCGCGATTTGATCGTGAATACCTACGCCGGCGGCACCGGCCTGTTTACTTACGTCGAAACCTGGCGCCGCGACGGTGAGCGATTCGTCAAACGTTCGGTGGAGCCCGAAAGCTCGCTGTTCTATCTCAATGATCGCGGCGCCAATCAATCGGCGGACTGGATCAGCCTGCGCGGCAGAACCTATGCGGCTTATCGCAACAGCGAGTACGGCGCCGATCGGCTCTACTTGCTCAATCCGCTTAAAATCAATGTTCAGGTACCCACGGTGACCGTTCGTTATAGCTACGACTTGGATGTTCCTGCTCTTCAGCACAAGGACGACGGCAAAAGTACGTTCCAACTGGAACCTAATCTGCACCGTGTGCTGAATCAAGCGGTCGCCAAAGTGAATGAAACAGCTACCACGTCCAAAGAACCGCTGTGCCCTATTCCGCCAACTGGCGCTGGCGAAAATGATTACTACAGTTATGGCCCGGCGAGCTACACCATTGAAAAAGTCGCCGACCTATCGGTGTTTATTGGCAAGGACTGTTACATCGGCGCCTTGATCGACTGGTTCGGCAATTACAGCGAGAAGAATGGTTTGTTTGCGCAACTGGCATTGCGCAAGCCGGACAGGGATGGCGATGGATTGACTTATGAGGTGTATGGGCGCCGGCAGGTGATTGAGGTCGGCACTTCCATTGGCAGAGTCGAGCTGGACTAGGGCTTGGCATTTGCACGCACTTATAAACCAAGCAAAAAGCCCCCTCGCAATGGGAATTGCGAGGGGCTTTTTGGTGTGGAATGGATGGCGTCCCTGGGCAGGTGAACCTTCGCCATCTCGGTGTTTTTTTGCGAAACCAAGAGCTGTTCTCTTGGCGTAAAGCTAGGGGGGCAGCATATTTTTCCTGTTAGGCCGGGATACGATCCTTCTGAATTCCCCGATGCCTGACTTGCCGAGTTCTTATTCCTACTCCAGCATTACTCCTTAACTCCTTGTTCCTTTGCAAGAGGGATACTTTGAACAACCCCAGAATTGGCTACCCGCACGACTTCCCTTGCGAGCCGTTCGACGCACCATAGCTGCACCACATATGGGGCAGGAGTTCGATGCCCGCGAACTAGGAGTTCGAGCTGCAATCGGGTATGTCGGGGGTAGCGCAGACGAAGTTCGAGCAGGTAAAGCTGGGGCTCTTTTGGGAATCTCAATGGTGGCGATTTTAGGTGCAGGCAGATTAATACCCAAAGCCACGCAATCCACTTGTGCCTGTGCACGCTCTTCAAGTGCCTGCAAGAGAGATTGATCTGGCACAGACTTAGCAGATAAGCACCTAGGCGCCATAGATTGCAAAGCAGACAGCCCCGAGCGAAGCTTGTTTTGCAACTCAATTTGTCTAGCTGCGGATGCGGAACGTGCTGCGTTTTCGGCTTGGATATCAGATGGATCTGCCGAGGCGTTGTAGCGAAACTTAGCTTCGTGACTTTGACGCCATGCGAGCATTTTTCCAGTGAATGCCTCGCCAAACCCTGGCACCGCACGAACAGCAGAAGCCGTTACGTCAGCAGCCGTCTCAATACCAAATGAAGCCAACATAGCTGTCTTCGCAGGTCCTATACCTGGTATTGCTGCGCGTCTGATCAGGAAACGATCCAGGAAATCTATTCTCTGTCGTGACTCTCGCGTGGACTTCAACTTCGTCAGTACTTCCGCGAGATCCCCTTCAATTCGCCGATAGCGAGCAACGCAGTCTTCCAAGTCGGCACGGAGAACGAGGATCTCTTTCAGCCCAATGCGCTGCAAATGCGCCAGGGATAGCAAATGCACCCGATTATCAGCATCCGCATAAGCCTTGCGAAATGGCACCGGATCCACCTTAGCCTTTTTGAAGAATGCTACTAGGCCGTAAACACCAAGAGCTCCCCAGAAGAGGCCTAACCGAGGCAAGTTGACAAATCCGATGATTGCCGCCAACAACGCCAGAACACCGAAGATGGTTTTTTCTGGGCTACTACTCTTTGCCTGAGTAACTGCCGCACTCGGCAGCCCCCCATTTCCACTCCAAGTAGGCAGAGTTTCTTCCGGCTCAGGAATTCGCACCGCTTTGATAGCAGCCCAAACAGCCTCAAGATCGAAGGGGCCTGCCGTAGGAATATTCCCCACAACAAGGCCCAAGGGAAACATTTCGAAGCCAGATTGACTTGCTAGCCGGCACCAGAGACAGCTACCTGCAGAATTAGGAAAATAGTGCGTTGGCACATTCGTGCATTGACGTAGGTTAGTTTCGAGTCCTTGCAGCAAACCCACCCATACCCCCGGATCCGGGCGAGAGGTAGCAACAAGCCCGAAGGCTGACTCAAATGCTGCTGCAAGCGATGGCGGGAAATCTGTCAACAGCACCGAACCGGGCGGCGGAGAGGCTCGCGTTTCATTGCGTCGCGCAATTGAAAATGCAAAACGATTCTGCGCAATCGACTGGCCCAGACTAAGATCTGCACCACTAAAGCGTCCGGAATAGGGGTGTTTCCCCATGACTAGCAATTGAAAAATGGCAACTGCCAGTCCGAAGTTGTCATGAGCCTGAGTGCGTTTGACGCTACTAAAGCTAACACCATGGAGTTCAGGAGGTGTGAAGTCCTCCATACCAACAACACAGGGGTAGGACTGCCCTTTCAAACTAAACTGAAAGCTATCGGCATCAATCAGTGCGACGGTGGCGTCCTGCGCAACAAGAACTCCAGAATGGTTGAGATCACCAATAATGCAGCCAGCTTGGTGTACCGTCGCGACGGCACGCGCAACGTTTTGTGCCACTCGCACCAGAAACCGATAGTCTGTTTTTGGAAAATGGATTTTTCTCGACTTGGGGCTGTAAAGTTCATGGAGTGGCCTGTACCCCGCAACAAGTCGCATTGAAAAACCTGCGAAGTCGCCAGATGAGTCAGTAACCACTTCAGATGGAAAAGCTACAAGAGTGGTCGCGTCTGCCAGCCGCCCCTCGACCATAGCTCTAACCTTACTTTCGCGGGAGCGCCGAAGCTCAGCTTTGTAGATTTTTACGGCACGATCAGCGTGCCCCAATAGCGCATAGACATCTCCCTCGCCCCCTTTGCCGAGACGTTTATCGAGCTGCTCATTCTTACCGGCAATCCATACCGGTGGCGATTTCATCGACATGAAACGAGGATCAGTGTTTTGTCATCATCTGTACGCTCGCAGAGCGCAGGACTTTCTAAATATCGCGCCAGTGCTCCTGACAATTCAACCAAGCGCCCCTCTCCATCCATTTGATCGACCGGCTTCAGCATTGGATCAAAGAACCCAGCAAAAGGCTGTTGCGTTGCCTGCTCCAAAGCGACCGCCTCCAACCCATCCGAAAACAAAGCGAAGGCGTCATACTCAAAATCCTTATTGAAGGTATGCAACCGAACCTCAGGATCATCCGTAACGAAATAGGTTGTCGAAGCAAACTCACCATTCTCTGGCCAGCACAAAGCTTCCCATACTCCAGCCTTACGAGCGACAAGCGCGCTATCGCCAACCTGCAAAGCTAGGACACGTCCTTTGAAAACCACCAGCATCACCAATGTCGCTGCAAACTGCCGTCGAGTTAGTCCACGCCGCGCTGCGACCTCGGAGAGAAGATCCCTGACCAGATCTATCCAACACAGGATCACTTCATTATGTGGCAAGCAGTTATGTTGTTTGAACCATGAACGGAAGTTGGCTATTAGGCTGCGGCAAATTATGGACGCACCTTGCCCACCGTAACTCGCGCTTCCCGCCCCATCAGAGACTACAGCGCAAAACGTATGCGGGTTGATCCGAACCACACTGAAAGCATCCTGCTTTCGAGTACCCATACGTTGATGGGACGTGCCAACACACGAGGCAGCCGCCCAACGCCAACGAGGACTATCCAGCAATTGCCCAACCCTCTGGACCAGTAGGATTGGCAAGTGGTACTGCATCGCCTGGATTCGATTGCGATACAGCGCTCAAAGAACTGGAGAGCCAAGCAAAGAGCTCTCGAAACGCCAGTCCCTTGAGTTTCAGTGGTTGACGTGTACCCAACTTCGAGAGAGCGGACATATCCGCACCATCAACACCAACGGAGTAGAACATGAACTCCTTACGTTCTTCCCCTTCATGTACACGACGCCGTGCCTCTTGCCAATCATCAGTCGGCGCACCATCGGTGATCAGAAAAATCCAAGGGCGGTAATATTTAACGCCATTAGAGCGGTAACGATCTTTTCGCTCACGCAGAAGATCCAATGCACGCACAACGGCCTCCCCCATGGGCGTCACACCACTTGCTTCCAAGACCTCGGGAAAAAAACCATCGACTGTTGTGAACTCAGTGCGGACATTGACAGGACCAAAAGTCACGACTGCCAATTCCACACGCTTCGCGGCCATTGCATCGGCGTAGAGATCATCCTTGAACGACTGCAAAGCATCGTTCAGCATTTGAATGGGCGCACCGTTCATAGAGCCCGATGTGTCCAGCAGAAGCACGCAAGGGCACCGTTGCTCCGGATTTTCAGCAAACTCTACGTCTGCAAACGGCTGCTGTTCGAAATCGCTCATTTTGCCCCCTCTATCTATTTTCCGTGACGAGACTGTCGTGATAGCACGATACCAGTACGTATTAAAAAACGCACAAAAATGATTACAAGGACACCCTTACGCAGAGTGCCCACAATTATTTATTTGAAGTGTCATGTATGCCTGAGCTGATACGCGTAAATTCGTGTTTATTCGCGTATCCCGCTTGATAAGTGACACTCATAGTGCAACAGTATTAGTAGAACACCTTAACTGATACGGACGGCAAGTCATGTTTATCCGCGCATACCTCCGAGCATCGACCGAAGAGCAGGACGCCGGCCGCGCCCGGGCATCGCTCGAGCAATTCGCCACCGATCACAACAAAGTCATCGCAAGCGTATACCTGGAGAACGCCAGCGGCGCCTCGGCTGATCGGCCTGAGTTGTTGCGCCTGCTCAAAGACGCGCGCAAGGGTGATGTCCTGCTGGTGGAGTCGATAGATCGCCTCTCGCGCCTTCCTGTGGAGGACTGGCAGAAGCTCAAGGCTGCGATCGACTCCAAAGGACTGCGCATCGTCGCGCTCGACCTGCCGACGAGCCACCAAGGAATGCAGGACACCAAAGGCGACGAATTTACCGGGCGGATGCTGGGCGCAATCAACTCGATGCTGGTGGAAATGATGGCAGCGATCGCGCGCAAGGATTACGAGCAGCGGCGCGAGCGCCAGGCCCAAGGTATCGAGAAGGCAAAAGCTGCTGGCAAGTACCAAGGGCGGCCAGTCGATGAAACCTTGCACAAGCGGGTAAAGGAACTGCTCGGAGCGGGCCTTGGCATCCGGGCCACGGCCAGGCACGCGAACTGCTCAACGACAACGGTACTAAGAATTCGGGATTTGGTCTCTTAACTATCTGACTCGGATTTTATTGCCGTTCCACCTCATCACAGCCCCATCGATATTCATCCCATCGATTACCGCGCGGCCTGCACCATCCGCGGAAGGGTAAATGTGCGCAGCACTGAAACCCGCTTGAGAACAGAGCTTGAGCAGTTTCGATGATTCAAACACTGGAATCGTGATTTTTATGAGGGGGCTGTTGGGAAGATCGGACAAGTAGTTTTCAAACCCTTGAACGACGAACGTGCCATTGCGAAACCCTGAATGCGGATGAACAGTAAACAGCCCACCTTGTGCAGCGAGGTGCCGACTCACGGCTCCCGGTGACCTATGCAAAATCACCTCGGGATGGTGCGCTATAAGCTCAATATCCAAAGCCCAAATTGCCAAACAGTCGTTTTCTTCCCACTCGTTGAACCTGCTTAACGCCGAGCTAGCTGCAAAATACGCAGCCGTGTAAGCCTTGGTTGTCCAATCCAGCAATCTCGTCGGGACACCATGATGCTGCGCCATTGCCATCAGATCGAGAATGCGCTCATCCGGCCAAAGAGAAGGTTGCTTGAAGAATCGGTCGGCCCTCTGCGTGTTCATCACTTCGCGCCGAAACTCCTGAGAGTCATTCGGAATTGCAATTCCGATGTTGTCACAATGATGAGCAAAGCTGGTCAGATACTCCAGCTCGAGAAAAACCATAAAACTCGCGTCGACCATTTTTCCGTCAACGGTAATTGGAGGCTGGTTTCTCGGGCGAAGAATGGAAGGAATCAATGGCCAGCGGGAATCAGCTTGGCCTCGAAAGATGCAGTTGTATGGCCCGGGCCTTAATTCATTTGTCGGAGACAAAGCCAGCCAAAGCTCTTCCGCCGTTTGCAGTGGCATTTCCGTAAAAAGCGGATATTTTTTCGCCATTTCGCATCCGTGCCGACGAGAAGAGAAAAACGCACAGCGAGGACAGCTGCACCCGCCATGCACCCATGAGTTTCAAACGTGCGGTGACGAAATTATCGGAAGCCTTGAAATATATGGTGTCCCAGGGCAGGTTCGAACTGCCAACCTTCCCCTTAGGAGGGGGATGCTCTATCCAATTGAGCTACTGAGACACTGAGTTGTCGTGGCCGGACACGGCGCGACGGACGGCGTGCATGTTAACGGCCAGCCCCTGATTTGTCATGTCGTCCGTGGGCTTTTTAAGTGTAGGCAGGCGCCCTGCGATACTGCGGGAACATTTACCGTGCAATTTGCACTGCCGCGAAAAAGCCATCATTGCAGATTGCAACCCGAAGCTTGGGAAAAACCCTTGCAAATCCTTGTTTTTAAAGGACTTCACAGCGGTTAGACTGTTGGCACGCCGGGTGCTTTGTCTGTTCGTATAACAGCACAAACGGAGTCGGCCCCATGAACAGCACTCTCTTGCTTGCAAACGCAATCGCACTGGCGGTTTTGGTCGGCTTTCATTTTGTTCCCGAGAGTGCTGAACCGGTGGCTCAGCGTATGCCGCATTACTTGCAGGTGCAGAAAGCGCCGCAGTGGGCGGTGCTGAGTGACCAGAGCGACTTCGCGGCACAGGCGGTCAATGAGCCTGAGCAAGCACTGCCGACGCGCGACACCGAACGTCTGGTTTTTTGAAATATCTTCAGGAGTACAGCATGTCCAGATCAGCCGCAGGATTTCTGATCCTCGCCTTATTGAGTGGCGTTGTGCATTTTTCGCTGTTCGAGGAAACCTCAGTCACCCTGCCCCTGATTGGCTGCGGCGTGTTTGCGGTGTTGTTTGTGCTGGCCCTGGTGGCCGGGCGCAAGATCAAGTTTGATCCGGTGCTGCGTTAAGCCGGATCAAGTCCAGCAGTTGCTTGACGGCATCCGTCAGGTCGCCGGAATTGTCGATCAGATGCACGGGCAAGTCAGTTGCCCTTCTGTCCTTGAACAGCGCATTGCGCGCCAGCCTCGCATCGATCTGCTCGGGCGTCTCCCGGCCACGTCTAAGCAGACGTTCACGCAAGACCTCATCCTTGACCGTCAGCAGTACCGGCAGCAGCGTTGGATAGCGCTCAAGCGCCTGACGCAGATTGGCGCGCGAGCCGTTCACCAGCACGGATTGCCCAGCGCGTAACCGTTCGTCCATTTCTGCGGGAATGCCATAAGCCAGCCCATTGGCCTGCCAGGCCAGCGAGAAATCCCCGGCTTGCTGGCGTCGCTCGAACTCTTCGGGCGTCACGCCAATGGCATCCTCACCCACCGATTCCGCTGATCGGGTAATCACCCTGCGAATGATTTCACAGTTCAACTCGCGCAAAGACTCACGCGCGGCCTCGATCAGGCTGTCCTTGCCTGAACCGGAGGGTCCCATCAGATAAATAAGCCTGCCATCCATCCTGAAAACGCCCTCCAACGGGTGTTTGCCCTAGTAAATCGGCAGATTGCCACTATCCTGTACAGGTAAGGAACAAGGATTGAAATCCGCATAGCATGCACGTTCTGACGTCATCGGACATCAACAGATGTGCACCCGGAAGCGGTCAGTGATGCGGGCCAGGGCAAAGATTTCAAACCAGTCCGCATTTCTGATAATTGGTGCTGGCATTACGCCTTTACCCAGCTCAATATTTGTCACAGAATTGACGCCAATGATCTGGCAATTTTGAGGCATGATGCGCGCCTCTTAACAATTCAGGTTGAACCATTTGGCGCGGATGCTTGTCCTACCACACATCCTGCGGCCAATCCCGAGAACCGCTCCCCTGAACTAACCGGTTAAATATATGCGCCCATTGAAACAGGCAATTTATTCCAGCCGTACGGCTGACAAGTTCGTCGTACGTCTGCCAGACGGGATGCGTGAACGCATTGCCGAGGTGGCTCGCAATCATCATCGCAGCATGAACTCCGAAATCATTGCGCGCCTTGAGCAGAGTCTTATTCAGGAAGGCGCACTGGGCGAAGAGCTGAGCATGCGCCTGGACAGCCCGGAGCTGTCGCTGCACGAGCGCGAGCTTCTGCAACGCTTCCGTCAGCTATCTCACCGTCAACAGAACGCTCTGGTGTCGCTGATCGCTCACGACGCCGAGATGGCCGCAGACGCGTCCTGATCTACATCGAACATCTCAAGCCAGCTTAAGTGCTGGCTTTTTTTGCCCGGATTTTAATCACGACAATCCGAGACAGACTTTGTAGTGAGGGGATTTATCCCCTCACCACAGATCAATACACCGGCACAGATAAATACACAGGCACAAAAAAGCCCGCCAATTGGCGGGCTTTTGCATGGCAATGAATCAGAGCAGGAAGATCGTCGCCAACCCCAGAAAGATGAAGAAGCCACCGCTGTCGGTCATGGCCGTGATCATCACACTGGCGCCCATCGCCGGGTCGCGGCCCATCTTGGCCAGCGTCATCGGGATCAACACTCCCATCAGCGCCGCGAGCAGCAGGTTGAGAGTCATCGCCGCCGTCATCACCACACCCAGCGACCAACTGCCGTAAAGCAGGTAGGCGACCACGCCGATCACCCCGCCCCAGACCAGACCGTTGATCAACGCCACCGCCAGCTCTTTGCGCATCAAACGCGAGGTGTTGCCGGTGCTGACCTGGTCGAGCGCCATGGCACGCACGATCATGGTGATCGTCTGGTTACCGGAGTTACCGCCGATACCCGCCACGATCGGCATCAGCGCTGCCAGCGCCACCAGTTTTTCAATCGAGCCTTCGAACAGACCGATCACCCGCGACGCGACAAAGGCCGTGATCAGGTTGATCGCCAGCCACGCCCAACGGTTGCGCAGGGATTTCCAGACCGAGGCGAAGATGTCTTCCTCTTCGCGCAGACCCGCCATGTTGAGGACTTCGCTTTCGCTCTCCTCACGAATCAGGTCGACCATTTCGTCGATGGTCAGACGGCCGATCAGCTTGCCGTTCTTGTCGACCACCGGGGCCGAGATCAAGTCGTAACGCTCGAACGCCTGAGCAGCGTCATAGGCGTCTTCGTCCGGGTGAAAACTCACCGGATCACTGGCCATGACTTCAGCAACCTGTTTCTCCGGGTCGTTGACCAGCAGACGCTTGATCGGCAGCACGCCCTTGAGCACACCGTCGTAATCGACCACGAACAGTTTATCGGTGTGGCCCGGCAGCTCTTTGAGACGACGCAGGTAACGCAGAACCACTTCGAGGCTGACATCCTCACGGATGGTCACCATCTCGAAGTCCATCAACGCACCGACCTGCTCCTCGTCATAGGACAGGGCCGAACGCACGCGCTCGCGTTGCTGCTGGTCGAGCGTCTCCATCAGCTCATGGACGACGTCTCGCGGCAGCTCGGAGGCCAGGTCAGCAAGTTCGTCGGCGTCCATGTCCTTGGCCGCAGCCAGGAGCTCGTGATCGTCCATGTCGGCGATCAGCGTTTCACGAACGGAATCGGATACTTCGAGAAGAATGTCGCCGTCGCGATCAGCCTTGACCAGTTGCCAGAGCGTCAGACGGTCGTCCAGCGGCAAGGCTTCAAGGATGTAGGCAACGTCGGCGGAGTGCAGATCATCGAGTTTGCGTTGCAGCTCGACGAGATTCTGCCGGTGAACCAGGTTTTCGACCCGGTCGTGATGCGCGCCTTCCTGGCGATGAGTCAGGTCTTCGACAACCTTCTGGCGCTGCAGCAGCTCAACGACCTGAGCCAGGCGATCCTGCAGGCTTTCCTGGGTTTTCTTTACTTCGATTTCGGACATAGGCGAACTCCACTCCCAGCAGCGGGGCACGCCGGAAGGATCAATCAGTCAATTCATGATTGGTGAAACGGGCTACTGAGTAACTACTGGGTAAGTCCATGGAGGTTTTCCATAAGCCCCGGCGGGGCTGACGGGCGCAATGATACACCGCCTGACGGTTTTAAACGTTAAAAAATCGCGGTTGAAACAAGCGCTTGCGCGACAAAGCTGAGCGCTGTCCTGACCCGTCCAGATGCGACGACTCATCTTGAAAAGAAAACACAACGGCACTGAAAAATGTAGCGACTACCCTTGAGCGTAGACCGTCATGGAGGACGTCGAATGCTATCCAGAACATCCCGTTTTGTAGTCGCCAGCCTGCTCTGCCTGCCGCCCGCCGGGGCCGCCACCAGCCTTCACCGTTGCGAAGCGCCCGACGGCGGCATCACCTTCACCAGCCTGAGCTGCGCGAGCGACGAGCAGCTTTCAGAGCAACAGGTTCATCCCTACTCGCCCGGATCCGTCATACCGATCATGCCGGAACACAACCACGAGGAAATATCCGGTATGACAATCAGGGGACGTGAACCGGGTATTGTTGGCCGCCTCGAGGACAAATGCGGCAACCTGATCGATGCCCGTCAGCGCCGCGCAGCGATCATCAACCGACGGGTGATTGCCGGCATGAGCCAACAGGATGTCGAAAGCGCGCTCGGCAAACCGGACAAGGTGAATATTCGGACGTCGACAACGAGCTATCGCTACGACCTGAAACGAGGCCGCAGTGCTCAAGTCGATTTTGACGAGCAGGGATGCGTGAAAGGAAAAGCCAAATCGCAGGCAACAAAAAGCCCGCGTTAAACGCGGGCTTCTTGAATATGGTGCACTCGACAGGATTCGAACCTGTGACCGCTCGGTTCGTAGCCGAGTACTCTATCCAGCTGAGCTACGAGTGCATTTTGTGTTTTTAGACCAGATCACAACTGGTTGAAGCCAAGTTGCCTGTATTGCTACAAACGACTCTTAAATGGTGCACTCGACAGGATTCGAACCTGTGACCGCTCGGTTCGTAGCCGAGTACTCTATCCAGCTGAGCTACGAGTGCATTTGTGTTTTTAGACCAGACCACAACTGGCTGAAGCCAAGTTCTTTATATCGCTATAAACAACTCTTAAATGGTGCACTCGACAGGATTCGAACCTGTGACCGCTCGGTTCGTAGCCGAGTACTCTATCCAGCTGAGCTACGAGTGCATTTGTTGCGCCGCATTATAGCCCGTCTAATCTCTATTCCAACCACTTTTTCTAATAAATTCAAGAACTTACAGAAAAAGCCAGATTACAACGTACTAAGCAAATAATGGCGGAGAACGGGGGATTCGAACCCCCGACACCCTTTTGAGGTGTACTCCCTTAGCAGGGGAGCGCCTTCGGCCACTCGGCCAGCTCTCCGCAACACGGGGCGTATATTAACCACCTTCTTCCCCGTTTGCAAACATAAAAATCGATAAAAATTAATGGCTTGGTTCTTCGTCCTTCTCTTTCTTTATACGCAGGTAAATTTCCTCACGGTGCACGGCAACCTCTTTCGGGGCGTTGACGCCGATGCGCACTTGATTTCCTTTGACGCCGAGCACGGTCACGGTGATTTCGCCATCACCGATAATCAGGCTTTCTGCGCACCGACGAGTCAGAATCAGCATACCTTTCTCCTCACGCATTTCATTTCAGGGACAACAGTCTGCAAAAAAAAGGCACCCGACCTACAACCGGAGCGATCGTAGCCCTACATGCCTGAGTATTGACCAGCGCGAGCAAAAGAACAGTTCAGGGCTCGCGCCATTCAAAAAATAAAGGGCGCGGTCAGACCGCGCCCTTCAGATGACCGGATTACTCGCCCTGACGGGCCGGCGCGTCCAGTTCGAAAGCCGTGTGCAGGGCGCGCACGGCCAGTTCCAGGTACTTCTCCTCGATCACTACGGAAACCTTGATTTCCGACGTCGAGATCATCTGGATGTTGATGCTTTCTTTCGCCAGGGATTCGAACATGCGGCTGGCCACGCCTGCGTGGGAACGCATGCCGACGCCGACGATCGAGACCTTGGCAATCTTGGTGTCGCCCACCACTTCCCGGGCACCGATCTCGCGAGCGGTGTTTTCCAGCACGGTCTGTGCGGCCTGGTAGTCGTTGCGGTGCACGGTGAAGGTGAAGTCGGTGGTGTTATCGTGCGCAACGTTCTGCACGATCATGTCGACTTCGATGTTCGCGGCACTGATCGGGCCGAGAATCTTGAACGCCACGCCCGGGGTGTCTGGCACGCCACGGATGGTCAGCTTGGCTTCATCGCGGTTGAAAGCGATGCCGGAAATGATCGGCTGTTCCATGGTTTCCTCTTCATCAATAGTAATGAGGGTGCCCGGACCCTCCTTGAAGCTGTGCAGTACGCGCAGCGGAACGTTGTACTTGCCGGCGAATTCCACCGCACGGATCTGCAGCACCTTGGAACCGAGGCTGGCCATTTCCAGCATCTCTTCAAAGGTGATCTTGTCCAGTCGCTGAGCGACCGGCACCACACGCGGGTCAGTGGTGTAGACACCATCGACGTCGGTGTAGATCTGGCACTCATCAGCCTTCAAGGCAGCCGCCAGTGCCACGCCCGTGGTGTCGGAACCGCCACGGCCGAGGGTGGTGATGTTGCCGTGCTCGTCGACGCCCTGGAAACCGGCGACAACCACCACGCGACCCGCTTTCAGATCACCACGAATCTTCTGGTCATCAATCTGCAAGATACGCGCTTTATTGTGCGCACTGTCCGTCAGGATCCGCACCTGATTACCGGTGTACGACACCGCCGGCACACCGCGCTTGATCAGCGCCATGGCCAACAGGGCAATCGTCACCTGCTCACCGGTGGAAACGATCACGTCCAGCTCACGCGGAACCGGTTGCACGTCGCCACTGATTTGCTTGGCCAGATCGATCAGACGGTTGGTTTCGCCGCTCATTGCAGACAGCACAACCACCAGGTCTTCGCCGGCATCGCGGAATTTCTTAACCTTGTCGGCGACCTGCTCGATTCTCTCGACAGTACCGACCGAGGTGCCTCCAAATTTCTGTACGATCAAAGCCATTTCAAAGCCGCCTCTGCCCATGAAGGGCGCCCAATAATCACTCGAACAGCCGCCGGGCCCGCCACTAGACTGCGGGTCCGGCGGGCCGTCTTATAAACCCTGCTCGACGAATGGAACGGTCAGCGCCAGTGCGCCATCCAGTGCGCCGGCGTCGACACCGCCGCCCTGCGCCATGTCCGGACGACCACCGCCCTTCCCGCCCACTGCCGCAGCAGCCTGTTTCATCAAATCACCGGCTTTGAGTTGGCCAGTCAGGTCCTTGGTCACGCCTGCAACCAGTACGACCTTTTCCTCATGGACACTGCCGAGCAGGATCACTGCGCGGCCGAGTTTGTTTTTCAGCTGATCGACCAGCGCCAGCAGCGCCTTGCCGTCCTGACCATCCAGACGTGCGGCCAGAACCTTCACGCCTTTGACGTCGACTGCCGAGTTCGACAGATCGTCGCCCGCGGCGCTGGCGGCCTTGGCCTGCAACTGCTCGAGTTGCTTTTCCAGCGCGCGGTTGCGCTCCAGCACAGCCGACAGCTTGTCGATCAGATTGTCGCGGCTACCTTTGACCAGGTTGGCCGCTTCCTTGAGTTGTTCTTCAGCAGCGTTCAAGTAGGCCAGTGCCGCAGCACCGGTGACTGCCTCGATACGACGCACGCCCGATGCCACACCGCCTTCGCTGATGATTTTCAGCAGGCCGATGTCGCCGGTACGGTTGGCGTGGATACCGCCACACAGCTCGACGGAGAAATCGCCGCCCATGCTCAGCACGCGCACGTTGTCGCCGTACTTCTCGCCGAACAGCGCCATCGCACCTTTCTGCTTGGCGGTTTCGATGTCGGTCTCTTCGGTTTCAACCGCGGAGTTCTTGCGGATCTCGGCGTTGACGATGTCTTCCAGCGCCTTGATCTGCTCAGGCTTGATCGCTTCAAAGTGGCTGAAGTCGAAGCGCAGACGCTGGCTATCAACCAACGAACCCTTCTGCTGAACGTGCTCGCCCAGTACCTGACGCAGCGCAGCGTGCAGCAGGTGCGTGGCCGAGTGGTTCAGCGAAGTCGCGTGACGCACCTCGGCATCGACGTGGGTTTCCACTGGCGCGCCGATGGTCAGGCTGCCCGAATCCAGCACGCCGTGGTGCAGGAACGCGCCGCCGGTCTTGGTGGTGTCACGGACGTCGAAACGCGCGCTGCCCGCCTGGAGGAAACCGCAGTCGCCGATCTGACCGCCGGACTCAGCGTAGAACGGCGTCTGGTTCAGCACGATCACCGCCTCTTCGCCTTCATTCAAGACGTCGACCGACTGGCCATCTTTATAGATGGCGACGATTTTTGCCGAACCACTGGTGTCTTTGTAGCCGGTGAACTCGGTGGCCACATCCACCTTGACCAGGGTGTTGTAGTCCAGACCGAACGAGCTGGCGGAACGCGCACGAACACGCTGGGCTTCCATTTCACGCTCGAAGCCGACTTCGTCGACGGTCAGGCCGCGCTCGCGAGCGATGTCGGCCGTAAGATCCATCGGGAAACCGTAGGTGTCGTAGAGTTTGAACACCACGTCGCCCGGCACCACGGTGCCTTTGAGTTCCAGCAGATCCTGCTCGAGGATCTTCAAACCGTGCTCCAGGGTCTTGGAGAACTGCTCTTCTTCGGCCTTCAGTACGCGTTCGATGTTGCTCTGCTGCGACTTCAGTTCCGGGAAGGCTTCGCCCATCTCGGCGACCAGCGCAGCCACGATCTTGTAAAAGAAGCTGCCGGTGGCGCCCAGCTTGTTGCCGTGACGGCAGGCGCGACGAATGATCCGGCGCAGCACATAACCGCGACCTTCGTTGGACGGCAGCACGCCGTCGGCAATCAGGAAGCCGCAAGAACGGATGTGGTCGGACACCACTTTGAGCGACGATTGATCGCCATTTTCGCAACCGATCGCTTCGGCCGAGGCCTTCAGCAGGTTCTTGAACAGGTCAATGTCGTAGTTGGAATTGACGTGCTGCATCACCGCACTGATCCGCTCCAGGCCCATGCCGGTGTCGACCGACGGCGCTGGCAACGGATGCAACACGCCATCGGCGGTGCGGTTGAACTGCATGAACACGTTGTTCCAGATCTCGATGTAACGGTCGCCGTCTTCTTCCGGCGAACCCGGTGGGCCGCCCCAGATGTGGTCGCCGTGATCGTAGAAAATCTCGGTGCACGGGCCGCACGGGCCGGTATCGCCCATGGTCCAGAAGTTGTCGGACGCGTAAGGCGCACCTTTGTTGTCGCCGATGCGGATCATGCGCTCCACCGGCACGCCGATTTCTTTGGTCCAGATGTCATACGCTTCGTCGTCGGAGGCGTAGACGGTGACCCAGAGTTTTTCCTTCGGCAGTTTCAGGACGCCGGTCAGGAAGGTCCAGGCGAAGGTAATCGCGTCGTGCTTGAAATAGTCACCGAAGCTGAAATTACCGAGCATTTCGAAGAAGGTGTGGTGACGAGCGGTATAACCGACGTTTTCCAGGTCGCTGTTCTTGCCACCGGCACGCACGCACTTCTGGCTGCTGGTTGCGCGGGTGTACGCGCGCTTTTCCTGGCCCAGGAAGCAGTCCTTGAACTGGTTCATCCCCGCGTTGGTGAACAGCAGGGTTGGGTCGTTGCCCGGAATCAAAGAGCTGGAGGCTACACGGGTGTGGCCTTGCTCTTCGAAGAAGCGAAGGAAGGCTTCACGGATTTCTGCGCTTTTCATTAGGTTCTTCCACGGAGGCTGCGGCCAAAGGCCTGTACGAAACGTCAACAGACGAAACGACGGCAAAGGGCCGCATTATATCGGCCCTTCGCGCGGGGTACAGCGTGTTTATACGATAGTAACGGTCAATTGGACGGCTAACGCTGTCACTTGCGCGAAAACTCGACGAATGTCGCGATCACTTGCTCGATTTGCGAGCGACTGACGTCCATGTGCGTGACCATGCGCAAGCGCGCCGCGGCGCTCAACTTGATCCCGCGTTCGGCGGCAAACGCCTTGAGCGCTTCAGCCTGATCGCCCATTTGCACGTAAACCATGTTGGTCTGCACCGGCTCGACGCTGAACCCGGCTTCGCGCAAGCCTTCAGCCAAAAACTGCGCGTTGGCATGGTCATCCGCCAGGCGCTCGACGTGGTGATCCAGCGCATACAGCCCCGCCGCTGCCAGCAACCCGGCCTGACGCATGCCGCCGCCGACCATTTTGCGCAGGCGGCGGGCCTTGCCGATCAGATGCTCAGTGCCACAGAGCACCGAACCGACCGGCGCGCCAAGGCCTTTGGACAGGCACACGGACACCGAATCAAAGTACTGAGTGATTTCCCGTGCATCGACGCCCAGCTTGACCGCCGCGTTGTACAGGCGCGCGCCGTCGAGGTGCAGTTGCAAGCCTTTATCCTGAGTGAATCGGCGCGCTCGGGCCAGATAATCCAGCGGCAGCACTTTGCCCTGCATGGTGTTTTCCAGCGCCAGCAGACGGGTACGGGCGAAGTGGAAGTCATCGGGTTTGATCGCCGCCGCGACCTGATCCAGATCCAGCGACCCGTCGGCCTGCAACTCCAGCGGTTGCGGCTGGATCGAACCGAGTACCGCCGCGCCACCGCCTTCGTACTTATAGGTGTGCGCCTGCTGGCCGACGATGTATTCGTCGCCACGTTCGCAGTGCGCCATCAGTCCCAGCAGATTGCTCATGGTGCCGGTCGGCACGAACAGCGCGGCGGCGAAACCCAGACGCTTTGCCAATTCCGCCTCCAGACGATTGACCGTCGGATCTTCGCCGTACACATCGTCACCGGTGGCCGCCGCAGTCATCGCGTCGAGCATGGCAGGAGTCGGTTGGGTGACGGTGTCGCTGCGAAGATCGATAACGCTCATGAACCTGGCCTCGGAGTCAGCAGGGGAAATCCCTTTTGGAAGGTGAATTACTGCGGTCATGGCGCGGATTAATCAACCCTTGAGCGAGTAAAAAGGCACTTATTCCTTGAGAGGGCACAACCCTGTGGGAACGCCGCCCGGAACAAGCCCGCGCCCACATGGTTCTGTGCAAGGCCGGAAAATATGTGATAAAAACGCTGCGCCGCCCGACAAAGGGCGGCAAAAACGTTCTCAGGGCGGGGTGCAATTCCCCACCGGCGGTAATTGCGCGCAATGCGCATAGCCCGCGAGCGCTTGGCGACGAACACGGCAAAGGCTGTGATCGGCGGCAAGGTCAGCAGACCCGGTGTGATTCCGGGGCCGACGGTCATAGTCCGGATGAAGAGAGAACGGGATTGACACCAAAGGGCCGCCCGCGCGCTTGTGTGCTCGTGCGTACCCTTGAATCCCTTTCGATTCATAACGCCCTGTTTTTCACACAAACAGGAGTCAGAACATGCAACCCACCGCTATCGACAGCAAAACCAAACACCCTCACGGCGAGCGCGTTGCGTTCATCCAGGCCTGCTGGCACAAGGAAATCGTCGACCAGAGCCGTAAAGGCTTCGTCGCCGAGATGCTGGCCCAGGGTTATCAGGAATCGGACATCGATTTCTTCGAAGTCGGCGGCGCCTTTGAAATGCCCCTGCACGCCAAGTTGCTGGCCAAGACCGGTCGTTACGCCGGTATCGTCGCCGCAGCCCTGGTGGTGGACGGCGGCATCTACCGTCACGAGTTCGTCGCCCAGTCAGTGGTCAGCGGCCTGATGCAGGTGCAGCTGGAAACCGAAGTGCCGGTGTTCTCGGTGTCCCTGACCCCGCACCACTTCCATGCCGGTGACGAACATCAGAAGTTCTTCTTCGAACACTTCGTGCACAAGGGTCAGGAAGCGGCGCGCACTTGCGCGGATACGTTGCAGAAGGTTCGCGCGCTGCGTCGCACAGAGCCGCGTGCAGTCGCCGTCTGATCCAAATGCAAAACCTGTAGGAGCTGTCGAGTGAAACGAGGCTGCGATCTTTTGATCTTCTAAGAAAAAAGATCAAAAGATCGCAGCCTTCGGCAGCTCCTACAGGGCTTTTTGTCAGATGAGGATGGCGTCAGGCGAGGTTTTCGTCGGTGGCTGGCACGATCAGGATGCCCGCGCGCAAGCCGTTCTTGACCTTGGGATTAGGGAAGATGATCCGCGCGCCCTCCTCCTCGATGACCCAGCGGGTATTGGCCAGGTCTTCGGCCAGCACATAACCCACATCCAGTTCGGAAAAGTTCTCGATGTCCGCCGGCAGGTTCAGGCGGAATGCATCGCTGTGCTTGATGATTTCCCGGGCGACGCTGAACAGCTGCAAACCATCCAGACCTTCTGCAGCCAGATCCGGCTCATTGCCTTCGATGATCTGCTTCAGACGGGTTTCCAGACGTGAAACATCCACCCCTTCGTTCTGTCCGAACGGCCGTGCCTTGCCCAGTTCCAGGGTGAAAGCCTCGGCACCGAGCTTGTCGTAGGTGTAGGAGCTGAAGACGATCGACGGCTTGTTCTGCAGCAGTACCGCTTCCATGCCGGCAGCGCGTAAACGTGCCAGTTCGCGGCGCGAATGCTGACGACCGTCCTTCCACGGGTACAGCGCGAACTGTTCGATCTTCGAACCACGAATGGCGGTGTGCAGGTCGTAGTGCAGACGCTGACGGTCCGGCAGGCTGAAGAAACTCGCCGCCAGGCGTTCCAGCTCGCAGGCGCGGATGGCTTCGGAACCGCTGGTTTGTTCATGCCGGCCGTTGAACAGCCGATTGACGTCCTGCTCGACGAAGCGCTCGCCCTTGCGGATCGCTTCGGGGTTGCCGAACAGGAACAGAATGCGTGCACGCGGCTTCAGATCGCCGCGAGCGATGTCATGCAGCAGCCGGTCGAGCAACTCGATCGGCGCTGTTTCGTTGCCGTGGATACCTGCCGACAGCAGCAGGTCCAGGCCATTGTCACGCGCTTCGGGCGGCCGGACTTCCAGCGCACCCTCGCTCAACCAGCGCATGCGCACGCCTTCGACAGTCAGTTGAGTCTTCTCCGCCGGTTCGCGGCCGGCGAGGGTCAGTTCAAGCAGTTTGCCGAGGGCGAGCATAGAGCGGTTTCCTTAGTGATCGTGGTTGCAATCCGGGCCGTGCACGTGATCTTCGTCGCCGACTTCAGCCGGTTCCATTTCCAGTTGCAGACTTACCAGATTAGTTGCCAATGGGCGCAGCAGGAGGTTGGCGTACTCTTCGTCACCTTCCTCGACGTCCACACCGATCAACAGCTGGCCACGGCCGTCCTGCTGGATCCACAGCTCTCTGCCTTGCCACATGACCGCGACGCGGGTGCAGGAAGTTTCCAGTTGCTTGCCGTCGGTGTCTTCAAGGATCAGCTGCAGGGAATCGCTCATGTTTTTACTCTCTTGGGGAGACAAGCCGCGCGCCGCGTTCGGCGACGCGCCGGTCATCAATTGATCTGGAAGGGATAAACCGCGCCCAGTTTAAGGATTTGCGTCAGTTCATCCAGTGCCGTCCGGCATTCAAGCAGCAACTGCGGGTCCGCCAGATCGCTTTCGCTCAGGCGGTCGCGGTAGTGCTTTTCAACCCATGCGGTCAACGAACCGTACAACGGGGCCGTCATGATAACCCCTGGGTTGACCGCCGCCAGCTCGGTTTCGTTGAGCGCGACGCGCAGTCGCAGGCACGCCGGGCCACCGCCGTTCTGCATGCTTTGCTTGAGGTCGAAGACTTTGACTTCGCGGATCAGACCGCCGGAGCTGGTCAGACCTTGCAGGTAGTTCCACACGCGTTCGTTGCCACGGCATTCTTCCGGCACGATCAGCAGCATCGAGCCGTCAGGACGCGACAGCAACTGGCTGTTGAACAGGTAGGAGCGCACCGCGTCGTCCACGGTGACCGCCGAACGCGGCACGCAGACCGACTGGAACTTGCCGCCAACCTTGGCCAGTTTGCCCTGCAGCTCGGCCAGCATCTGCTCGGTGTCGAGGAACGCGTCCTCGTGATAGAACAGCACCTCGCCGTTACCCACCGCGATCACGTCGTTGTGGAACACGCCCTGATCGATCACCGCCGGGTTCTGCTGCGCGTAAACCACGCCTTCATCACGCAAACCGTGCAGACGCGCCACCGCTTGCGAGGCTTCCAGGGTCTGGCGCGCCGGGTACTTCTGCGGCGCCGGGTAACGGGTGTCGAACGCACTGCGCCCGAACACGAAGAACTCGACACCGGCCTCGCCGTACTCACGGCAGAAACGCGTGTGGTTGGCCGCGCCTTCGTCACCGAACTGCGCCACCGCCGGCAACGCGGCGTGGTGGGCGAAGTGTTGCTGATCGGCGAACATCGCACCGAGCACACGGCTGGTGGTCGGGTGTTCGATGCTGCGGTGGTATTTGCAATTGAGGTTGGCGGCGGTGAAGTGCACGCGGCCATCAGCGGTGTCGGCACTCGGGCTGACCGTGGCGGCGTTGGCCACCCACATGCTCGACGCCGAGCAACTGGCGACCAGCAGCGGCATGGCTTCTTTCGCGGCGCGCTCGATCACTTGCGCGTCGGTGCCGCTGAAACCCAGACGGCGCAGAGCGGCCACGTCCGGACGCTCCTGCGGCGCCAGCACGCCTTGCTGAAAGCCCATTTCCATCAGCGCTTTCATTTTCGCCAGACCTTGCAGCGCCGCTTCCTTCGGGTTCGAAGACTGCTGGCTGTTGCTCTGGGACGCAACGTTGCCGTAGGACAGACCGCCGTAGTTATGGGTCGGCCCCACTAGACCGTCAAAATTGACTTCATAGGATTTCATCAGCGAGGCTCCACGAGAATCTGTTGTTATAGGCTTCAGTAACTATTCTTTAAGACCGCGGCGCGGCCATCGCTGGCAAGCCAGCTCCCACAGTGATCGCGTCGTACACAAAATGTGTGAACGCCTGCGATCCTGTGGGAGCTGGCTTGCCAGCGATAGGCATCACACCATTTTCACGCCAGGCGTCAGGGCAGCCGGCAACACCAGGCTCGGCGTTTCCAGCGAGGCCACCGGGTACGCGCAGTAATCCGCCGCGTAGTAGGCGCTGGCGCGATGGTTGCCCGATGCACCGACGCCGCCGAACGGCGCGCTGCTCGCGGCACCGGTCAGTTGTTTGTTCCAGTTGACGATACCGGCGCGGCTTTCCAGCCAGAACTGCTGATAACGATCTTCGGAATCCGACAGCAAACCCGCCGCCAAGCCGTAAGCGGTGTCGTTGGCCTCGCTGATCGCCGCAGCGAAATCGGCGTAGCGAATCACCTGCAGCAATGGGCCGAACAGTTCTTCGTCCGGACGCTCGGCCACGGCGGTCACATCGAGAATGCCCGGAGTCAGCAACGCCGATTGCGCTTGCGGCTGAGTCATCGCCAGCAGCGACACCGCGCCATTGGCCAGCAGGTGTTGCTGGGCATCCATCAGCGCTTTCGCCGCGCCGAGGGAAATCACCGAGCCCATGAACGGCGCGGGTTGCTGATCGAACGCACCGACTTCGATGGTCGCGCTGACTTCCACCAGACGCTTGAGCAGGCTGTCGCCCCACGCGCCTTGCGGCACCAGCAGACGACGGGCACAGGTGCAGCGCTGACCGGCGGAGATGAAAGCCGACTGAATGATCGTGTACACCGCTGCGTCCAGATCAGCCACTTCATCAACTACCAGCGGATTGTTGCCGCCCATTTCCAGCGCAAGAATCTTGTCCGGACGCCCGGCAAATTGCTGATGCAGGTGATTGCCGGTGCGGCTGGAACCGGTGAAGAACAGACCGTCGATGCCCGGGTTCGCCGCCAGCGCGATGCCGGTTTCACGCGCACCTTGCAGCAAATTCAAAACGCCGGCCGGCAGACCGGCTTCGATCCAGCACTTGACCGTCAGCTCGGCGACTTTCGGCGTCAGTTCGCTTGGCTTGAACAGCACACTGTTACCGGCCAGCAGCGCCGGCACGATGTGGCCGTTCGGCAAGTGGCCCGGGAAGTTGTAAGGGCCGAATACCGCCACCACACCATGTGGCTTGTGGCGCAGTACGGCGGTGGCGTCGCCCAGCGGGCCGCTCTTCTCGCCGGTACGTTCGCGGTAGCTCTGCACCGAGATCGCGATCTTGTTGACCATGCTGGTGACTTCGGTCGCGGCTTCCCACAGTGGCTTGCCGGTTTCCTCACCGATGGTGCGGGCCAGCTCGTCGCTGTGGTTTTTCAGTGCCGCAGCGAAAGCTTCGAGCACGCTGATGCGCTCGTCCAGCGAACGCCGCGCCCATCCCGGAAAGGCCTGACGCGCTGCCTGCACGGCCGACTCGACCTGAGCGGCAGTGGCGCCCTCCCCCGACCACAGCACTTGCTGGGTCACCGGGTTTAGCGACTGAAAGGCTTCGCCCTGACCGGCCAGCCATTCACCTGCGATGTATAGCGAATTCATTATTTCGACTCCCGAGCAGCGGACAACGCCACGGCGCGCACTTGATCACCGGCGTTGAGTTGAAGACGTTTGGCGGTCAGCGGATCGACCACCAGCGTGCCGGCAGCCAGACGGGCCGGCGCAGCAGTGATGCGGCAGTCTTCGCGCTTGCGGTTATGGATGATGAACGGCGTGGCGTCATCGCCCGGCGTACCAATCGCCAGCACCAGCGCTTCGCTGTCGCGGACTGCGCGGATCTTGCTGGTTTCGCATTCGATGGCCGGGCCGGCGTCGAAGATATCGACGTAGCCCTGATAGCTGAAACCCTCGCCCTTGAGCATCGCCAGCGCCGGCTCGGTGTCGGGGTGTACTTGACCGATGACGTTGCGCGCATCCGGCGACAGGAAGCAGGTGTACAGCGGGAATTTCGGCATCAGTTCGGCGATGAACGCCTTGTTGCCAACGCCGGTCAGGTAATCGGCCTGACTGAATTCCATCTTGAAGAAGTGCCGACCGAGGCTCTCCCAGAACGGCGAGCGTCCGGCTTCATCGGAGACGCCGCGCATCTCGGCGATGATCTTGTTGCCGAACAGCTCAGGGAACTCGGCGATGAACAGCATGCGCGCCTTGGACAGCATGCGGCCGTTCAGACCGCTGCGGTAATCGGCGTGCAGGAACAGCGAGCACAGCTCGGAGTTGCCGGTCAGGTCGTTGGCGAGGAACAGCGTCGGAATCTCGCGATAGATGTTCAGCTCTTGCGAGGCGCTGACCGTCAGGCCGACGCGGAAGTTGTACCAAGGCTCGCGCATGCCCACGGCACCGGCAATGGCGGAAATCCCCACCACACGACCGTTGTCGTCTTCGAGCACGAACAGGTAGTCCGCATCGCCACGGCCGGCTTCGCCGCGAAAGGTCTTCTCGGCCCAGCCGACCCGGTGAGTCAGGCGTTCTTCGTTGGCTGGCAAGGTGGTCAGGCCGGTGCCGGTGCTGCGGGCCAGGTCGATCAGCGCGGATAAATCGCTGCTGCGTACGGGACGAACAATCATGCTATCTCCTCAAACGGGCCGCCTTCGCCACCCGTGAAACTCGCTAAGGCGTTAAACCGCCACCAGGCGCACGCTGGCACCTTCACCGACGCCGAGGGCTTCGGCTGCTTCCAGATCCAGGGTCACCGGTTTGCCCGGCGCGTAGTCCAGTTCCAGCAGCACCGCGCGGTAATCCTGCAACTGCGCGTTGGCCACCAGATACTGGCGCCCGGCGCCTTTGACCGGCTCGCCGATCTTCACCGGCACTACGCGGCTCTGCGCGATCGAACGGATCCCCGAAACACGCGCATGCAGGGTCGGGCCACCGTCGAAAATGTCGATGTAATGATCGGTCTCGAAGCCTTCGCGCATCAGGATGTCGAAGGTGATCTGCGCACGCGGGTGCACCTGGCCCATCGCTTCCTGAGCGGAATCCGGCAGCAGCGGCACGTAGATCGGGTAATGCGGCATCAGTTCGGCGAGGAACGTGCGGCTCTTCAGGCCACACAGGCGCTCGGCCTCGGCGTAGTTGAGGTCGAAGAAGTTGCGCCCGATTGCATCCCAGAAAGGCGAGTCGCCGTTTTCGTCGCTATAGCCGACGATCTCGGTTACCACCGAATCAGCAAAACGCTCCGGGTGGCTGGCGACAAACAGCAGGCGGCCACGCGAGTTGAGCTCGGACCACGGCGACCCCACCAGCTCGCGCTGCACGTAGAAACTGGTCAGCAAGCTGTTGCCGGTCAGGTCGTGGCATTGCGAGAGCACGTGGATCTTGTTGTGGATCTTCAGCTCGCGGGACGCGTGGACGAAAGTCTCGTTACGGAAGCTGTAGAACGGCTCGGAGTAACCGGCCGAGGCGACGATCGCCGAGCAGCCGACCAGTTTGCCGGTGGCGGTGTCTTCGAGGACGAAGAAGTAGCTCTCTTCACCGTTGAAACTCACTTCGGCAGCAAACGAGGCTTCGCTCGCAGCGATCTTGTCGCTCAGACGTTCCACGTCATCCGGCAAGGAAGTGACACCAATCGGACTGTCCGCAGCCAGACGCTGTACCTCGCCCAGATCAGCCATTTGCGCAGGGCGCATCACCAGCATGGTGTCACTCCTTTCTCTTATAAAAATCACAGAAAAAACACCGGACATTGTGGGAGTGAGCCCTGTGGTGAGGGGATTTAGCGAAACGTCGCACCGCCCCGATGGGTTGCGCAGCAGCCCCAAGATTTTGGGGGCCGCTTCGCTGCCCATCGGGGATAAATCCCCTCACCACAAAGGCTGACTCCGACAGTTGAATCTGTCCGGTATCAAAATTGGGTTCGACGCCCGAATCCTCAGGCGTCGAAGGGTCTATCAGGCTTGCGTCAGTGCAGCAGCCGCGCGTTCGAAGCGGTCCAGACCGGCATCGATATCGGCGTCTTCCACCACCAGGCTCGGGGCGAAACGGATCACGTCCGGGCCGGCCTGCAGAATCATCAGGCCTTCTTTTTCAGCGGCGTTGAAGATGTCCTTGGCCTTGCCTTTCCAGGCATCGCTCAGCACGCAACCGATCAACAGACCGAGGCCACGCACCTGAGTGAACAGGCCGTACTTCTCGCCGATCTGCTGCAGACGGGTCTTGAATTTGTCGTGCTTGGCGTTGACGCCGTTCAGCACCTCAGGGGTGTTGATCACGTCGATCACCGCTTCGGCAACCGCGCACGCCAGCGGGTTGCCGCCGTAAGTGGTGCCGTGGGTGCCGACGACCAGATGTTTGGCCAGCTCTTCGGTGGTCAGCATCGCCGCGATCGGGAAACCACCGCCCAGGCTCTTGGCGCTGGTCAGGATGTCCGGGGTCACGCCGTAATGCTGATAGGCGAACAGGTGACCGGTACGGCCCATGCCGGTCTGCACTTCGTCGAACACCAGCAGCGCGTTGTGCGCGTCGCACAGTTCACGGGCACCTTGCAGGTAAGCCAGTTCGGCCGGCAGCACACCGCCCTCGCCCTGGATCGGTTCGAGCACGACCGCACAGGTCTTGTCGGAAACCGCCGCTTTCAGCGCGGCCAGATCGTTGTAAGGAACGTGAGTGATACCGGTGATTTTCGGACCGAAACCGTCGGAGTACTTCGACTGGCCACCGACGTTGACGGTGAACAGAGTACGACCGTGGAAGCTGTTGAGCGCGGCGATGATTTCGTACTTCTCGCTGCCGAAACGGTCGAACGCCACGCGACGGGCCAGCTTGAACGCGGCCTCGTTGGCTTCGGCGCCCGAGTTGCAGAAGAACACGCGCTCGGCGAACGTGGCGTCGATCAGCTTGTGCGCCAGGCGCAGGGCCGGCTCATTGGTGAACACGTTGGACACGTGCCACAGCTTGTTCGCCTGCTCGGTCAAGGCACCGACCAGCGCCGGATGCGCGTGGCCCAATACGTTTACGGCAATCCCGCCGGCGAAGTCGATCAGCTCGCGACCGCTCTGGTCCCAGACGCGGGAGCCGGCGCCACGCACCGGAATGAAAGCGGCAGGCGCGTAGTTGGGAACCATTACCTGGTCGAAATCGGCGCGTTGTACCGCAGCGTGCTCAACGGACATCGGAGTCTCCTGAAGAGGAACACCCGCCTGAAACTGGCGAGCGATGGGGGGATTGTAAGGACAGTTTTCAGCCCGGCCTTGCCGCCAAGCGACAACTTCTTATAGCGCAAACCCCGGATTTTCCCGGGTTTACGGCAATGCGACATATAGCGTCGCAAAGGCGCAGTTTAAACTGCACGCCGTCATTTGCGCAGACGTACCGGGGATCTTAATCAAGAGAGTTTTGTGGCGTGCGGTATATATGTACCGCACATCGAATCAATGGCTGGTGTTTGCTACTGACCTTTTCCAGGCAAACGGCCTCATCCCATGATTCAAGAAACCACACCCGCCCTCGCGACGCTGCCCGACCCACTGCTGCGACCCCGGCAGGACGCACACTACCAACCGCTACTCCAGGCCATCCCGACATGGCTGAGCCAGGCGGCGGCACACAAGCGCGCGGCTTTGAAACGGGCCAGTCCGCTACTGCCCCCCAGCCTCAACCAGGCATCACGCACCGAGCATGCAAAACTGCGCGCGCTGAATGCCGCGCACTGGACCGCACACAACCGCGTCGAACGAAGCCTTGCCCGACTGCAAGACGCCAGAACCTTCGCCGAACCACTGCTGCGCGCCGAACTGGAAAAGCGCTTTGGCTTGAACCTGGATGTCAGGCAGACCTTCCTGCGCCTGTATCTGCCCGACCATGTTCCGTGGCTGCGCATCAAATCCGGCGCCGCACGCACCTGGACCGTCTCGTTGCTGGACGCCGCGCTGCACAATTTTGAGAGCAGCGAGACCGCCGCTGACGCCTTTGAGTCCGCCTCAGGTTATATCAGCCAGCCCTCCCCCGAAGGCCGGTTCAGCGTGCTGCCGAACATCCTCAAGGCGATGCCGATCCCTGACTTCACCCGCCTGTGTCGCGAACTGGATATCGGCCGCCGCTATTACACTTATCTGCAAGACAACCTGGGCGTCAGCAATCCGTTGGTTGCCGCCGTGTTGCAACCACAGGTTTGCGCCAGCGACAAAGCCGCACTGGTCGCCGCCCTGCAAATGGCCTATATGCAAAAGCTGCTGGGAGCCGATGTCCATCGGCTGATTCTCGGGCTGCTCGAGGGTTTGCAGCATTTGCGCCTCAATCGGCAGGCGTGGCAGTGCCATGCGCTGACGATGATGAAAGTCAGCCTGACCGGCATCGTACTGTTCGCCCCGAATCTTGAAGCAGCACACGCAGCAGCGCGAGTTGTGGTTTACATTCCCGATGACCCGCAACACCCGGTCAAGGAGTACGCCAGTTCCGCTGCCTTCGCTGAGGAGCTGGCGCAACGCTTGCGCGATCCGGACTATCAGATCTTCTTCAGCCGTTTCATCGACCATGCCGAGCGCGGAGCTTTCTTCGGTCAGTTACAGTCGCTGCTTAGCCCCGTCACTTGGCAACCCGTGCCGGCCGGCGATCCACGCCCGACCTGGCGCGAGCATCCGGCCGCGCGACCTTTTCTGCAGATCGTCGCGACCCCGATCCAGGGTGAGCTGTGGGTATATCTCTACCAACGCAAGCTCGACAAAATGCTCAACGATGCCCGCGCCATCGCCGTCTCGACAGCCATGGTCGATCGCAAGGCGCGCTGGGCACTCTGGGATGCCTTTACGGACATCGCACAGGCACTGCTCGATATCGCCGTGTTCGTCGCCTTGCCATTTGTGCCATTTCTCGGCGAGCTGATGCTCGCCTACACGGCCTACCAACTGCTCGACGAGACGTTCGAAAGCATCGTCGACTGGGCCGAAGGGCAATCCCGCGAAGCGTTCGCGCATTTGATCGGTGTCGTGGAGTCCATGGTGCAGGTCGGCACTTTCGCCGCTGGCGGCGCGATCGCCGTCAGCGAGTTTCGCGCGGTTTTACCTGCCGATGTCGTCCAGTTTATCGACCGCTTTATTCCGGTGAAGGCAGCCGATGGCAAGCCCCGCTACTGGAAACCCGACCTGCGCCCTTACGAGTGGCCCGGCACGCCGCCCAAAGACGCCAGAACCGATGCGCTGGGCCTGCAAGCCCACCAGGGCAAGAACCTGTTGGCCCTCGAAGACAAGATGTATGCCGTCAGCCTTGATGCCGAAACGGGCGCCTATCGCATCGACCATCCGACGCGTCCCAAGGCTTACAAACCCGCACTCAGGCACAACACCGCAGGCGCCTGGCAAACCGAAATTGACCAGCCACTGGGTTGGGATCGCGCCACTGTGCTGAGCCGCAGCAGTGCGCAGATGCAGCGCCTTCCCGCCGCTCTGCAGGAACGACTGCTGAATATCAGTGGCTGCGAGGAAAACACCCTGCGCCAGATGCACGTCGAGCGCGAACAGTTGCCACCCTTACTGAGTGACACGCTGCTGCGCTGGCAGATCGATCAGGACATTCAATTGTTCATCGAGCAGATCGGCAGCCCGCATGCCGAGAATTACCTCAAGGCCGACCCCGCCACCCAACTGCAACTGCTTTTCGACAACGGCGACTGGCCTGCTGACCAAGGCCTGCAACTGATCGACCGTCAGGGCAGAACATTGTGGCGCAGCCCTGTCGTCGATGTGCCCTTCGTACAAATCGAGGGCTCACGACTGGACGGTGGCGACCTGCTCAAGACCTGCCTGCAACGCCTGACAGAATCGCAACGAAGGACGCTGTTGAGCGAAGCACTGCATACGCCCGCCCCCTCGGCCGAAGTCCGCGCAAACCGCTTGCGGCGCACCGTCGCCGAGCTGGCACAGCGCAAACGCCAAAACCTGTTCGAGGATCGGTATCGCCAATTGCAGCGGGGCGCCAGCCCGCTGGTACAGGTACTGATGGATGCCGAACCCGGCCTGCCGAAGGCGTTGGCGCAGTCGATACTGGAAACCGCAAGTGACGGCGAATACCTGCAATTACAGCGTGGAACACTCTCCGAAAGACTGGTCGCTCTGACGCAGGAAACGGGTCTGCAAGTGCGCACGACTCGAGCCCTCGAAGGACTGGAGCTGCAAGCGACGATCAATAATCTGGATACCGATCGGCTGGCCCTCCATTCGCTGCCACGCTTGCCGGGCTGGTCGCCGTCGATCCGACTGGAGCTCAGGCACTACAGCCATAGCGGGCCACTGATCGACAGCCTCGGCGCACAGGACGCGCTCACTCGCAAAGTGCTGGTACTCACTGAACAGGGCGACTATCAGCCGTTCGACGCTACCGGTGAGTCGCTCAGCGTGCCGGGGTCTCTGTATGCGAGCCTGTTGCATGCTCTGCCCGACGCACAACGTTCGGCGCTGAACATTCACATCACGCAAGATCTGCTGCTCAGGCAACTGATTCGTGACCACGCGCTCGACCGTCAAGCGTTGCTGGAACTGTTCTCGCAAAACCCGATTCGCAAACACGCCTACGATCCAACGGTGATGCGCCTGCGTGGCGGAACCAGCGGCTATCGACGCATGCCCGTCAACACGCCAACACTGCACGCCCATGCCCACTGGCTGCTGCCGCACCTGCTGCCCGAGGAGCTCAACGCATTCGTCGAGCGTCTGCAACGCCATCCGGACGGCCCGCGAGTGGAGTTGAGCCGTCTGATCGCTGAACGCAGCCGCCTCGGCGAGGTTCTGAATTCGTGGGCCGAGGGGATTCCCCTGGTTCATCCGGAGACCGGCGCCCGCCTCAACACCGAGCAACATGCGATCCAGCGCCATCGCCGACGGCAGATGCTGGTCGACATTCTGGACTGCTGGAAACAGCAGGTTTGCTTGCCGGAGAACACCGATCAGACCATTGATCTGCGCCTGTCACAGCCAATCCTGGGAGAGCTGCCAGCGCTGGAGGTGAACTTCAGTCACGTGGACTACCTGACCATCGAGGGTGTCGGCAGCACTCAGGGCGTGCAGCGTTTTCTGGACAGTTTCTCCGGCCTGCGCCGTCTGGCGCTGCGCAACTTCCAGCTCGGCGACCTGCCGGAGGCAGTCAGTCGCTCACCACAACTGCGCGAGCTGATTCTCAGCGACTGCGGCATCACCCTGACCGCCGAAAGCCAGGCAACGCTGGCGGCGCTGAACCAACTGAAAACTCTCGACCTGTTCAGGAACCCGCTCGGACTCACGCCCAATGTCGAAAAAATGCCCCGGCTGAATTACATCGATGTGTCGGAGACCGGCATATCCGAACTGCCAACCGGCCTGCTCACGCGCCCGCAATTGCGTACCGCGCTGCTCAACGACAATCAGATCCGGTCATTGCCTCCCGCCCTCTTCAAGCTGCCCAGCAATGTTCCGGAAGGCTTCGATCTGAGCGGCAACCCGATCGCCAGCACAGACCGGGAGCGCGTCAAACGCCACTTCAACGACACCCGACAGGACTTCGGCGTAATGGCCGAACAAGCTGATTTGCTGCGCGTACAGACGCTGTACACGCACATGGATCGGGAACAGGCCAGTGAGTTCTTTTATCTGCTACCTGGCGACCTGGCCGAGGGGCGAGTCGAACTTGCACGACTTGAGCGGGAATACAGCGACTTGAGTAGCCACCTCGACACCTGGGCGATCGACCATCCGGCCCTGCACCCGATCAGTGGCGAGCCCTTCACGATTGAGCAAGTGCTGAATGAGCACGCCGCACGCAACGAATTCAAATCGCTCATCGAGCAGTGCTGGCGCCGGGAAACCGAGCAGGACGATCTGGATCAGAACCTGCAGCCACTGCATGACTTGAACCTGACGACCATCATCAGCGGCGACTTGCCAGTGCTCAATGCCGACTTCAGCCATGTCACCCATCTGTACCTCAGAAGCCTGCCGGGCCAGACGTTTGGAGTGGACAGGTTTGTCGAGACGTTTGCCAGCCTCCGGGGACTGACGATTTACCAATATCGACTGGAACACATTCCGCCGGCGGTGTTTCGCATGGCTGACCTGACCTATTTGTCGCTCTCACAGTGCGAGCTGACGCTCACGCCGCAAAACGCCCTTGAGCTTGCGCAAATGGAGCGCCTCGATCATCTGGACTTGAGCGACAACCCGTTGGGCGAGACGCCGGATGTCAGCCAGATGACCAACCTGTCAACGCTGATGCTGGACAACAGCGGCATTACCGGTCTGCCGCCGGGCATGCTGCAACTCGAACATCTGGAAATCGCCGACCTGAGCGACAACGCAATCACCCAGGTTCCCAGCGATATTCTGGAGTTGCCAGAAGAGCGTGCGGAAAAATTCAGCCTGCGGGGCAATCCGCTCTCTGAGCTCAGCCTGCAACGGCTGATCGCCTACTTCCGAAAACACCGCATCGATTTTGGCGTGGAAGCCGTCATCGAACGGGCAGAAATGGAGGTGTCCACGTCCGAAGATTCGGGGGTCGATGAGTGACGTTCCGTGGGGGGGCCGCCGGGGTGCGTCAACCGCGCTCCGGCGGCACCGACGACAGCTCGAACGGACTGCTGCTGCGCCGCTGGTTACGATCTTCACGCGGCGTGGCGCCGAAGAAGTTGCGATAGGCGCTGGAGAAATGCGGCCCCGAGGAGAAACCGCAGGACAGGCCGATCTGGATGATCGATTTGCTGGTCTGCATCAACATCTGCCGGGCCTTGTTCAGGCGCAGTTCCAGGTAGTACTGGCTCGGCACGCGGTTGAGGTATTGCTTGAAGATCCGCTCGAGCTGCCGACGGGACACGCACACATGCTGGGCGATTTCGTCGGTGGTCAGCGGCTCTTCGATGTTGGCTTCCATCAGCAACACCGCTTGGGTGAGCTTCGGATGGCTCGAACCGAGGCGGTTCTGCAGTGGAATGCGCTGGCGTTCGCCGCCCTCGCGGATGCGCTCGACCACCAGTTCTTCGGACACCGCACCGGCCAGTTCTGCCCCATGATCACGGGCCAGCACCGCCAGCAGCAGGTCGAGCACCGACATGCCGCCACACGCGGTCAGGCGATCGCGATCCCAGTCAAACAGGTGACTGGTGGCGATGACTTTCGGGAAACGTTCGGCGAAGTCGTCCTGCCAGCGCCAGTGCACGGCCGCACGATAACCGTCGAGCAGACCAAGCTGCGCCAACGGATAGACACCCGCCGACAGTCCACCGATCACGCAACCGGCACGCACCAGTTGCTTGAGCGCGCTGCTGAGGGCCGGGGCCAGCGTGGTCGGCGGCTCATCGGCGAGCAGGAACAGTTTCTGGAAGTTTTCCAGCTTGCCGGTCCAGGCTTCGCCGGGCAGTTGCCATGCGCCGTCGGCCGCCGCTTCGGTATTGGCTTCGGCCTGCAGGAACGACAGTTCGTACACCACGTCCGGGTGCACACGCTGAGCAACCCGCAAGGCCTCCTCCGCCAGCGCCAGCGTCAGAGCTTTAGTGCTGGGCCAAATCAGGAAACCAATTCGATGGGCAGTCATGGGCGGGCAATCCGAAACGAAGAACGGTGATGAAGGCATGGGCCAATGCTAGCCCGTAAATGAACGCAAATCATAAGTCCGGCGCAGATCACCTGTAGGAGCTGACGAGTGAAACGAGGCTGCGATCTTTTGATCTTGTTGTTGAAGATCAAAAGATCGCAGCCTTCGGCAGCTCCTACAGGGGATCGGAGCCAGCCTTCAGGCTGCGAAGCATGCACTATTCGGGTGCATATCGGCAGCTCTGATTACTTGAGGCTACCCGACAGGAATTGCTGCAAACGCTCCGATTGCGGATTGACCAGCACTTCGCGCGGGTTGCCGCTCTCTTCAACAACGCCTTTGTGCAGGAACACCAACTGGTTCGACACTTCACGGGCGAAGCCCATTTCGTGCGTGACCACGACCATGGTGCGACCTTCCTGAGCCAGCGCTTGCATGACTTTCAGCACGTCGCCGACCAGTTCCGGGTCGAGCGCCGAAGTCGGTTCGTCGAACAGCATCACTTCCGGTTCCATCGCCAGCGCACGGGCAATCGCCACACGCTGTTGCTCGCCACCGGACATGTGCCCCGGGAACGCGTCTTTACGATGGGCCACGCCAACCTTGTTCAGGTAGTGCTCGGCTTTCTCGCGCGCTTCAGCCTTGGAAACGCCCAGTACGTGAACCGGCGCTTCCATGATGTTTTCCAGCGCGGTCATGTGCGACCACAGGTTGAAATGCTGGAACACCATCGACAGGCGCGAACGCATGCGCTGCAGCTGTTTCGGATCAGCGGCTTTCAGCGCGCCGTCCTTGTTCGCCACCAGTTTCAGCTCTTCGTTGTTGAGCAGGATCTTGCCCGCGTGCGGCTGCTCGAGCAGGTTGATGCAGCGCAGGAAAGTACTTTTGCCGGAGCCACTGGAGCCGATGATGCTGATCACATCGCCGGCTGCCGCTTTCAGGGACACGCCCTTGAGCACTTCGTGACTGCCATAGCGTTTATGCAGGTCTTGGACTTCAAGTTTGTACATGCGGTCGGTTCTCACAAAAACAGTCAGTCAGTCGTTGAGCAAGCGCCCGTGACGCAGCGCTTCGCGCCCCGCCACCTTGGCCAGCCAGAAACCGGGTTGGGCATAGCGCAGCCGTTCAATGGCAAACAGCACCCCGGACGTACCAGCACACACCGTGCTGACCCGATCGGACACAGGGTCGATCACTTCGAAAATCTCTTCCCCGGCTTCAACCCACTCGCCGGGTTTACGCAGAAAACTCACCACACCGGGGTGCGGCGCCAACAGCAATTCAGTGCCTTCGAACGGCATGCCTTCGCACGGTTCGCTGGCCGGCTTCGGCCACTCGCCGGTGATCAGGCCTTGCTCGGCGAGAAACGCCAGAATGCCTTCAGCCCAAGCCACCGCATCAGCGCGGTCGGTATTGGCCTGACCGCCCAGCTCGACGGTGGTCGCCAGGCACGCCAGTGGAATCTGCGCGTCCGGGAACTGCCGCGACAGACGCAACCACGGCAACGAGCACGCTTCATCGAAGGAACTGCCGCCGGAATCTTCCGCCAGCAAACCGACCTTCACATTCAGATGTGCGGCCAGCGAACGCCACTGCGGCCAGTGCTGCGGCAGCGCATACATGTGCAGCGCCGCTTCAGCGTCGCAATGCAGATCAAGCACCACATCGGCGGTGCAGGCGTGGCTGAGCAAAACGCGCTGCATGCCTTGCAACTGGCTGCTCGCCTCGGGCAATGCCGCCAGATGATCAGCCATGGCCTGACGGATCAGGCGAATGTTGGCGTGCGGATCGTCACCAAGGCTGTCAGCCAATGCCGCCGCAATCGGCGCGCTCAGCTCGACGAAATCGCGGTTGAAATTCTTGCCGCTGCCCGCCTCGAAACGCCCCTGATGATTGCCTTGCAGCAACTGACCGAGGCCCAGCGGGTTGGCGACCGGCACCAGCTCGATCACACCGTTGAGCAGACCTTGGGCTTCGAGTTCGCCGAGGCGCTTTTTCAGCTCCCAGGCGGTGCGCATGCCCGGCAGTTCGTCGGCGTGCAGGCTGGCCTGAATGTAAGCCTTGCGCTCGCCGCTCCCAAACCGGAACACCGAAATCTTGCGCTCGCTGCCCAGATGGCTCCACGGCAATACGTGGTCGATGCGTTCCATATCAGTGCTTCCGCGGGGCGAGGTAGCTCAACCAGCGGCGCTCGGCCAGCTTGAACAGCTTCACCAGAATGAAGGTCAGGCACAGGTAGAACACGCCGGCGGTGATGTACGCCTCGAACGGCAGGTAATACTGCGCGTTGACGGTACGGGCCGCACCGGTGATGTCGATCAGGGTCACGATGGACGCCAGACTGGTGGTCTGCAGCATCATGATCACTTCGTTGCTGTACTGCGGCAGCGCCCGGCGCAGGGCCGATGGCAACAGAATGCGCTTGTACAGTTTGAAGCGCGACATGCCCATGGCCTTGGCGGCTTCGATCTCGCCGTTCGGCGTGGCCTTAAGGCTGCCGGCGATGATTTCGGCGGTGTAGGCGCTGGTATTGATCGCGAACGCCAGGCACGCACAGAACGTCGCGCTGGACAGCCACGGCCACAAGAAGCTTTCACGTACCGCTTCGAATTGCGCCAGACCGTAGTAGATCAAAAACAGCTGCACCAGCATCGGCGTGCCGCGGATCACGTAGGTGTAGAGCCACGCGGCGCCGTTGACGATCGGGTTCTTGGAGACGCGCATCAGGCCCAGCGGCAGTGCCGCCAACAGACCGAACAACAGCGACAGCGCGAGCAGTTTGAGGGTGGTCAGCAGGCCGCCGAGGTACAGCGGCATGGCCTCCCAAATGACGTTGTAGTCGAAGATCATAGATCAGCCGCCCTTACGCCTACCGAGTAGCGCTTCTCAAGGTGACGCAGCGCCAGCAACGAGACACTGGTGATCACCAGGTACATCGCCGCCACTGCGAGGAAGAAGGTGAAAGGCTCGCGGGTGGCATCTGCCGCCTGCTTGGCCTTGAACATCATGTCTTGCAGACCGACCACCGAAATCAGCGCGGTCGCCTTGGTCAGAACCAGCCAGTTGTTGGTGAAGCCAGGAATCGCCAGGCGAATCATCTGCGGCACCATCACCCGGAAGAACACCTGAAAACTGCTCATGCCGTACGCCATGCCCGCTTCAGCCTGGCCCTTGGGGATCGCCATGAACGCACCGCGGAACGTCTCGGACAGATATGCACCGAAAATGAAACCGAGGGTGCCGATACCGGCGGCAAGCGGGTTCAGGTCGATGTAGTCGTCATAGCCGAGCATCGGCGCGACGCGGTTGAGCAGGTCTTGACCGCCGTAGAAAATCAGCAGGATCAGCACCAGGTCGGGAATCCCGCGGATCACCGTGGAATACAGATCGCCCAGCCACGCCAGCCAGCGAATCGGCGACAGACGCAATGCGACCCCGATCAGCCCGAGAACGATGGCCAGGGCCATGGACGACAAGGCGAGCTGAAGCGTCAGCCATGCGCCATCGAGGATGACAGCCCCGTAGCCTTTCAACATGATTCAGGTCCTCGAAAGTTGGGATGAAAAAATGGCGCAAACCGCAGAGATCCTGTTGCTTGCGCCATTTCTGACTTGTCGCAGAGACGTGTTACTTGCCGTAGATATCGAAGGCGAAGTATTTGTCCTGGATGGCTTTGTATTTACCGTTTTCACGGATGGCCGTGATGGCTGCGTTGATCTTGTCTTTCAGCGCGTCACCCTTGCGCACCGCGATGCCTACGCCGTCGCCGAAGTATTTGACGTCGGTGAACTGCGGGCCAACGAAGGCGAAGCCTTTGCCGGAATCAGTGTTCAGGAAGCCGTCCTGCAGCAGGGTGGCATCAGCCACGGTACCGTCGAGGCGACCGGCGGCCACGTCGAGGTAGATTTCGTTCTGCGAGCCGTATGGCTTGATCTCGGCACCCAGCGGGGCCAGGACTTCGCGAGCGAAACGCTCGTGGATCGAACCACGTTGCACGCCGATGTTCTTGCCTTTGAGCTCAGACAGGTTGTCGCTGACAACGGTACCTTGCTTCATGACCAGACGGGCCGGGGTGTTGTAGTACTTGTTGGTGAAGTCCACGGACTTCTTGCGGTCTTCAGTGATCGACATCGACGACAGGATCGCGTCGATCTTGCGCACTTTCAGTGCCGGGATCAGACCGTCGAACTCTTGCTCGACCCACACACACTTGACCTGCATCTGCTCGCACAGGGCGTTGCCGATGTCGTAGTCGAAACCGACGATGCTGCCGTCCGGCGCTTTGGAAGCGAACGGAGGGTAAGCCGCTTCGATACCGATCTTCAGAGGTTTTTCATCAGCGAAGGAATTCAGCGACAGCACGGACAGTGCCAGGGCGCCAAGCAGCACAAGTTTCTTCATCTTGGGACTCCATCGGTAAAGGGCAAAAACGGCAGAGTGAGCGACAGCCCAATATGCGAATGGGTGAATCGGGAAAGCGGTGCAGCATCGGTGGGAAATTTCCCATTGAAACCCTCGGGGTTTCAACGTCAGCCACGATGAGCGAGTGATCGGCATTCTAACGACAGGCCCGAAGCCGATATTTCTTCAATGCGACAACTAATTACAGATGCACAGAGAAACCCGCTTGAGCGCATTGACAGCCTTGCAAATTCATGCAAGAGCGAAAGACAGTGAACCGATCTATGCTGCAAATTGCGGGCCTATTATTCGCAAACCCTTCTAATCCGGCAAGCGCAGCGTTGTGTCTTATTTTTCACCGGGGGTTTTGAGGCTCTAAAACGGGGCATTGCGTTTCCCTTCGCCCCGCTGCGGGGCGGGCGGTTACACATTTGGTTACTCGGATGCGGGTGGGTAACAGCGGGAAAGGTCTTACGCGAGAAATCGATAATTATTGGTTGGGTGGTTTGGCTTTCTGACAGGGGATTACTGCGGCGTCTGACAGATTGCTATCGCTGGCAAGCCAGCTCCCACACGGATTTCGATTGAGATTGAAATTCCGTTCACACCTGGGAAACCTGTGGGAGCTGGCTTGCCAGCGATGAGGCCAGTCCAGCCACCCCACAATTGCGCAGGAACTCAAACCTGCAACACACCACAAACCTGTGTGCGAGCCTGCTCGCGATGAGGCCAGCCCGGCCAGCACAAACCCTCCAGACACAAAAAAGCCCCGCCCGGCATCACCGGACAGGGCTTCTGTGAAGCTAACGCTTACGCCACATTCATCGTCTTGTGCGTATCAATCAAATGCTGCACCACACCCGGATCCGCCAGGGTCGAGATGTCCCCCAACCCATCGTACTCAGCCGTAGCAATCTTGCGCAGAATCCGCCGCATGATCTTGCCCGAACGGGTCTTCGGCAGCCCCGGCGCCCACTGGATCACGTCCGGCGAAGCAATCGGGCCGATCTCTTTGCGCACCCAATTCTTCAGTTCCTGGCGCAGTTGCTCGCTCGGCTCTTCGCCGTTTTTCAGGGTGACGTAGACATAAATGCCCTGCCCCTTGATGTCGTGCGGCACACCGACCACCGCCGCTTCGGCGACTTTCGGGTGGGCGACCATGGCGCTTTCTATCTCGGCGGTGCCCATGCGGTGGCCGGAGACGTTGAGCACGTCATCCACGCGCCCGGTGATCCAGTAGTAACCATCGGCATCACGCCGCGCACCGTCACCGGTGAAGTACATGCCACGGAACGTCTTGAAGTAGGTGTCGACGAAGCGGTCATGGTCGCCATACAGCGTGCGCGCCTGACCCGGCCACGAATCGAGAATCACCAGATTACCCTCGGCCTCGCCCTCGATGATGTTGCCAAGGTTATCGACCAGCGCCGGCACCACGCCGAAGAACGGACGCGCCGCCGACCCCGGTTTCAGTGCATGCGCACCCGGCAGCGGGCTCATCATGTTGCCGCCGGTTTCGGTTTGCCACCAGGTATCGACGATCGGGCAACGCGACTTGCCGACGTTCTTGTAGTACCAGTCCCAGGCTTCCGGGTTGATCGGCTCGCCTACCGAACCGAGCAGACGCAGGCTGCTGCCATCCGCGCCTTCAACGGCGGCCGTGCCCGACGCCATCATCGCGCGGATCGCAGTCGGCGCGGTGTAGAGGATGTTGACCTTGTGCTTGTCGACGATCTTCGCCACCCGGGTGATGTCCGGGTAGTTCGGCACACCTTCGAACAACACGGTGGTCGCGCCATTGGCCAGCGGGCCGTAGACGATGTAACTGTGGCCGGTGACCCAGCCGACGTCGGCAGTGCACCAGTAGATTTCGCCCGGACGGTAGTCGAACACGCGCTCGTGGGTCATCGCCGCGTACAGCAAATAACCGCCGGTGGTGTGCTGCACGCCCTTCGGCTTGCCGGTCGAACCCGAGGTGTAAAGGATGAACAGCGCTTCTTCAGCGCCCATTTCTTTCGGCGCGCAGACAGTGCCCGCCACTTTCATCAGGTCTTCGTACCAGATGTCGCGATGCTGGTTCCACTTGATGTCGCCACCGGTGCGCTTGCACACGATGACTTTCTGGATGCTGCTGGTTTCCGGGTTGGTCAGCGCGTCGTCGACGTTGGCTTTCAGCGAGATCTTCTTGCCGGCACGGATGCCTTCGTCTGCAGTGATTACCACTTTCGAGCGGCAGTCGATGATCCGCCCCGCCAGCGCTTCCGGCGAGAAGCCGCCGAACACCACCGAGTGAATCGCGCCGATCCGGGTGCAGGCCAGCATGGCGACCACGGCCTCGGGGATCATCGGCATATAGATAGTCACCACGTCGCCGCGGTGCACGTCCTGACCACGCAGGGCGTTGGCCAGTTTGCACACTTGTTCGTGGAGTTCGCGGTAGGTGATGTTGCGGCTTTCGGAAGGATCGTCGCCTTCCCAGATGATTGCGATCTGATCGCCGCGCTCGGCCAGATGACGGTCGAGGCAGTTGTAGGAAACGTTCAGGGTGCCGTCGGCGAACCACTTGATATCGACATGGTGATCGTCGAAGGAAGTCTGCTTCACCGTGGTGAAAGGCTTGATCCAGTCGAGGCGCTTGGCTTGCTCGCGCCAGAAACCGTCAGGGTTGACGACCGACTGCTGGTACATGGCTTTGTAGGTCGCCTCGTCAGTCAGCGTATTGGCCAGAACCTCGGGACGAACGGGATACAGAGAAGCCGCACTCATCTTTCTTACCTCGGTGAAATAGTTGTTTTTGTATGACCCCGTTGTAGCCGGGCCGGCCCCATAGAACCATTCGACGATGGTTGTAGGAGCTGCCGCAGGCTGCGATCTTTTGATCCTGCCTTGCAAAATCAAAGACGAAAGATCGCAGCCTTCGGCAGCGCCTACAAGGGTTGGGCGGTGTTTTGCGGCGATTGTTACCAAAACCGCGAAAAGTGTTTATCAAAACCCCACCTGTTTACCCCCACCCCACCTCCCTAAAATCCGCATCGCCGACAAGGCAAACGCGATTAACAAAGTTACAGCCCCCACGAAGGCCGTTAATCCAGTTCTCAAGCAATAACTGCAAACGATGAAGTTCCACACGCAACCCTAAAAAGGTTGCGTGACCCCACTCGACCTCAAAAAGGTAAATCTGAAATGAAAGCTTTATTGGTTCTGGCCCTCAGCAGTCTGTGCGCAACCGCCATGGCAGACGAGGTCCCGACTGATGTCGCACAGCAACAACCGGTGATCGAGGAATACACTTACTCCACTCACCTGGACATCGCTAACGTAGTGTCCATGAGCGAAGTTCCAAACGTCTGCGAAGTTGTACCGATGAAAATGGAATACGACGACTCCAAGGGTCAGCGTCATATCCTGCGTTACAGCGTGATGGGTAACGGATGCACCAATTGATGATCGAGACTGCACCGAATCGGATCGCTCAGCGCCTCATTTGAGGGTCGATTCCAGCCCGACTTCGGTCGGGCTCAGTTGTGTCTGGAGTCGCTCAAAAGGGTTGCAAAACACAAGATATAGTGAAAAACCCGGTTTTCTGGTTATTTGTTAACCAAGTAGCTGCCACGAGCAACACCACGCAAAAAAAATTTGCATTCGGCAATTCCTTTCTGAGCCCCGTAAACCCTCGCTCCGACCGAAATCCCCCTCCCGCTCCACCCGTTTCTACGCAGAATGGTGCCACCTAAACTGCTTTTTTTCCCTATAATGCCGACCTAATCGGGTCAGCAATATTCCCTTACAGGGATGATTAGCCAGTCTGAAGCCCCGCAGCAGCGTTCAACGCAAGCAGCGCCCATCAGAGGCTTTCAGAAACCCGTACAAGACAATGTTTTATGCGTGCGTTTAGCGACTGCAAAAAACGATTCCTTAAGATCCAACGCGGTCTGTACGACCGTGTGAAAAACCAACCAATCAGGTTTCACACGGGGCGACAGGCCCTCACGCAGGAGACGACACGTCATGCTGAGCTGGGACGAATTCGACAAAGAAGACAGTGAAGTAGCAACCGTGAAAGGCGCCAACGCCGGCCACGCTACTGAAGCCAACATGGACCGCCTCGACAGCGCTGGCGGCGCCGCAGCGCTGGAAGCCCGCGCCGTGACCGCCGACGACTCGGCCGCCGTGGCCCGCGCCAAGGCCGCACTGGATTCCCTCGACGTCGCCGAAGGCCTCGCCGAACTCGAAGGCGCCTCCGCCCGTGTCGCCGTTGACGAAAAGCGCATGATCAACTGCCGCGCCGACCTCAACCAACTCGTACCATTCAAGTACGACTGGGCCTGGCAGAAGTACCTGGACGGCTGCGCAAACCACTGGATGCCGCAAGAAGTCAACATGACCGCCGACATCGCCCTCTGGAAAAACCCGGAAGGCCTGACCGACGACGAGCGCCGCATCGTGATGCGCAACCTCGGCTTCTTCTCCACCGCCGACTCCCTGGTTGCCAACAACCTGGTCCTGGCCGTGTACCGCCTGATCACCAACCCGGAATGCCGGCAGTACATCCTGCGCCAGGCCTTCGAAGAGGCGATCCACACCCACGCCTACCAGTACTGCATCGAATCGCTGGCCATGGATGAAGGCGAGATCTTCAACATGTACCACGAGATCCCGTCGGTCGCCAAAAAGGCAGCCTGGGGCCTGAAGTACACCCGTTCGATCTCCGATCCGAAGTTCGAAACCGGCACCCCGGACACCGACAAAGAGTTGCTGCGCAACCTGATCGCCTACTACTGCGTACTGGAAGGCATCTTCTTCTACTGCGGCTTCACCCAGATCCTCTCCATGGGCCGCCGCAACAAAATGACCGGCGTCGCCGAGCAGTTCCAATACATCCTGCGCGACGAATCCATGCACCTGAACTTCGGCATCGACGTGATCAACCAGATCAAAATCGAAAACCCACACCTGTGGGATGCCGAAATGAAAGAAGAAGCGACCCAGATGATCCTGCAGGGTACGCAGCTGGAAATCGAATACGCCCGCGACACCATGCCTCGCGGCGTACTGGGCATGAACGCGGCGATGATGGAGGACTACCTGAAGTTCATCGCCAACCGTCGTTTGTCGCAGATTGGTTTGAAAGAAGAGTACCCAGGGACGACTAACCCGTTCCCTTGGATGAGCGAGATTATGGACTTGAAGAAAGAGAAGAATTTCTTTGAGACGCGGGTTATTGAGTATCAAACCGGTGGTGCGTTGAGCTGGGATTAATCCCCTTGAGCCTTCCGCAATTTGACGATTAAATCGACAAATTAAAATAAGAAAAGCCCCGATCCGATCGGGGCTTTTTTATTGAATAAGAAATATTAATTCAACTACCACGCCCACTAGATTGAAATTACCGACGTAGTCGCCGAGACCTTCAGGAAGCAAAATATCTTTATATCAAGATTAATCTTGAATATAGCGCATCATTGACGATCTCTGCGATAAAACTCTAGAAATCATAGCAAGAGTTCGCAAAGGTTATCTACGCACGCGGGTTCAAATGCGATCCGTGTTCTACAGCACTAAAGGGCAACTCATTTTGCGCAGATCATTTGTCCGCAACATTTAGACATTCGGCAACCCGACGACAGACAACATCATAAACAGTTTTCGCTATTTTTTTTGCCAACAATGGTGGCACCGCATTACCAACTTGGTGGTATTGCTGGGTTCTATTCCCTTCGAAATAATAGTTGTCTGGGAATGTCTGAAGTCGCGCAGCCTCGCGAACGGTCAAGCTTCGACACTGCGCAGAGTCATAGTGAATAAAGTAGTGCCCGTCCTTAGAGATATGACTAGTGATAGTAGTTGCAGGAAGCTCTGCAAGCTGCACCCTGAAACGGTCATTAAACTTACCGCTTTCCCAATTCTTGTGAGCGGGAGCGAGACCAGGGAGAGAAAATTGTTGATGCCCTTTGGGCGAGTATTTGTGGTGTTCAGCGAAAGTACTCGCAAACGCATATCGCCGCAGGTCCGACAGCATATGGCTTCGGGCATCGTGGCTCATCCAATACTTGATCTTGGGATCCTGATACCAAGCATCCAAGGATGGTATACCTGTATTACCTTGACCCTGCTCCTTTAACACTCGTTCGCCACCTGAACTCTTTGGCGAATTGAAAAGCGCTTGCCGAGTATCTCGTAAAGGCGCAATCAGTTCGCCACTTTCAAGTTCTGCGTGATGCAGCAAATCATCTACTTCGTCAGCAACGGCTTGATACCAAGCCTCTTGAGAATCCAAACGCTTTGACAGCTTGCTTCTAAGCTTGGGCAGACCACCAATAGCTTGCCTCACCGATACGGGGTCGGTGGTCTCCAAAAGATCATGGGGCGGAACATTACCGTGCTCGTCGAGCGCTATTCCCAGAAGGATGACACGATGGCGAGCCTGTGGAATTCCGTATTTTTCTGCTTCGATAATAAAAGACTTCGGATTTATCTTATCCATACAATCCGCAGAGCTGAAAGACTCTTCGGAAACCAGAGAACATATCTTGTATTTTTGTCCGCCCTCTTCGTTATCTAATGCTTTTGTAGGATCCACCAAATCTTCCAAAATTTGAGCAAAGATCCCTTTACCTCCAACTTTTGAAGACAAGATCCCCTTCACATTTTCCATAACGAAAACAGTGGGGCGATAATCCTTGATGATGCGTAAATAGTCCTTATACAGAAAGTGCCGATGATCATTCTCGGGAATATAACCCTGCTTTGCTTGGTTTCTGGATCGACCAGCGAGTGAATACGCTTGGCATGGAGGACCGCCAATTAAGACCCACGGACGCCCGTCCTTTTTCAATCTGGCGTTGATGAGACCATTCAACTCCTTGTCGCCAGCATCCGAACCCAAGGTTATTTGCCGTGCCTCCTGATCGGCCCGACTCCAGAACTCTGCTGTTTCAGGGGTGCTAGGCTCTGCTGCCTCACCATTGCAGTATTGGTAGTAATCCTTGAGTCCTTCAGGGTACTCGCGCTTGAGCAAGCGGTAGAAAGCTCGCAGCTTAAGCGTCCTCCTAGCGACAGGATCCATTTCGGCAGAAACAATGATATCGAAATGACGGCCATCACCGGAGGATGAAAAACCCTCACCCAAGCCACCGGGGCCAGCGAAAAGGTCGACGATCTGGATCGCGTCCTCAACTGCAACAGCTGGCTCAGCGATTGTCCTCGGCGGGAAAAGAAGGTTCTGATATTGAGTCATGGGCATCATTTGTCAAAAAATCAAGAATGGCAACTGCGTAGGCTGCCGAGTCGCGACACTCTACCAGGATTAGAACAGCAGCGCACTTCAGCCACGCTCGCGACGATCACATCCTCCGTACAGGCGGCTGGTGCGTCGAATCGACTCTTGGTAGGAAACTAAAGTCAATCTCTAATAAGGCTGAGACGTCAGACCGGAAAGATCCACTCTATACTCAAACTGAACAACGCCTTCTGGGAGCACTCCACCTATAAAGCTTGCAGGCGATATTCGGGGAAAGCTGTCATCAACAGTATAGGACCGTGCTTCGAGCAGGTTGTATTCCTCCTTCCGAGCGGAACATCCTGCCTCCATCCCGAGCCGCTGCAACGCGCCCTCCAGCATGACTGCGTCTACGCCGAGCGCAATGAGACGATCACAGATTAGATCGATCGACAGACCATCATTGACCGGCTCAAACCTGAAGTGGACCAGTTTTAACGGTTTACCAGATGAAGCGGCCAGCTGGAACTGCCCGGAGATATTGATCACAGAGCCGTAGCGACTGATCGTTGACTTGACCTCGTAATCTGTCGTCGGAGTCTTGATATCAACTACGCCGCCGAAGGGGCCGCTCCACTCATAGGTAGCTCCTTTGATGACCAGCGCTTCCAAGGCCAGCAGTTCAGCAAGTACGTCATAACCATGCTTGTCGACTAATGCATTGCCCAGCAAATGCCGCCACCGTTGCCACCAGGCTAACGGGTCTGCCAGCAGCGCTTGACGTACAGCAATCCCGGATTCAACGCTGATCATATGCTCGCAGATCAAACCGAACTCGTTACGGAGCCATTCAATGGATGACTCCAGCCGCAGGAACCTCTGATGCTTTCCCGCGACAACCCGTTCCACCGTCCGGAGCTTGGCGCCAGCAAACCCTTCTGAAATCTCCAAGGGTTCGGAGCACTCAACGGCAACGCCGAACCTGTCGCCTTCACGGAAGACCCACGCTGGGCACGCTGCAGGCATCGCCTTGATGGGCAAAATACGGCCACTCTGGTCAAGGTTAGCGAAGCCTTCCTGAATCTCTTTCAGTAAATCAGTCATGATCACTATTCAAATCGATGGGTGCGCATCCCACGTCGGCAAATAGTGCGTCGACGTAGCCAGACAAACCGCCTGCGCAGAATACGGGCTCCTTTAGCACAATCTGCGCTGTATTTAGCTTCATGATTGCCCTGAACTGATCCTGAGATGGTGTGCGCAACCTTCGCATCCTGAAAATCAGCCGTGTCAGATCAATCCTGAAACCGCCTTTGCCAGGCCGCTCGACCAATTGTACGACCGTATCCGTGGTCACACTCTCCAGTACTTTTCGAGTGCTTTCCTCGGAGCCCTGCCACGTCAGATGAACGGTCCACCACATCGCCCTTAAATAGATGCGGCTTCGCCCCTTCCAGAACCGCACAGGCGGGGTACCGCCCCAACGACTTTTCACCAAATCCGGTAGAACGCGCAAGGTAAGAAAGCGCCACCACCCATCATCTGCGGCGGTGCGGATGTCCATGCCCGCCTCTGCCAATATTCGGTATAGGGCAAGGCCAACTTTCATGTCATAGGCGCCAGGACCTGAAGCGTTGCTCCTTGCGGTTGGATCATACAGCGACACACTGGCAAGTAGTTGACAGCGTATTTTTTCCAGTTCCGGGTTGGATATATCGGGGAGAAACGCATCGTTTTTGACCATCTCGTCAAAGTGGCGCTGCGACAGTTTAGAGTTCAGTGTCGGGAAACTCATACCACGTTCTCCACTTCCCGGACCCGTTGATCAAGCCAGCATTGAGTAGATATGAACAGATCCGGAAGTGAGCCTGTATTCAGATTCCCCATTCGAATGAAAGAGCGCACTGCGTCTGCGATACTCGCGATGCCTTCATCGGCATCGGGCACGCTTAGATACGCATCGAACTGTACCCCCATGTCTTCCTTGACTTGGGCAATGACCAGCGCAAGCCAAGCTGCGAACACCTGACGCATCAACGGCGACTGCTCGATATTTAAACCACGGCGGTCGCGCAATTGTTCGAAATGCGGATGTGCGTTGTTAAGTACAAGGGCCACGTAGTCGCTGGAGAAAGGCTCGTCCTGCGGATCACTCCAACAAGCTCTCAACTGCCACAGCGGTCCCTCTGCGCCCAAAGACTCTTCTAGCACCGGAAAAAGGGAGCCATCGCCGTCAATTACGATTTCGATTGGTTGTGCCAGCGGACCTAGTCGTGAACCTGACTGATGCGCAAATCCGGGAGAGAATGCTGCGTTGTATTGGCCTAAAAACGCTTGAACCGAGAGAAAACCGCTACCTCTGACAGTCCCGGGCTCCAGTTCGATGTTGAGCAGCACAGCCCCGCCCTCTTCGTCGTGCATCAGGTCATGAACTACCCCAAGCGTTCGCCAGCAGGAATCTGCAGATGTCCATTCCAGCGCCAGCAACACCTTAGCGTCCGTGCTCGCTACACCGTCGGGACCAAAGATAGCCTCCATCAGCGGCGCCCTCTTGATCAAACATTCAACCATCAAGGGATGTTCAGCCGGGTTCCAATCACTATCCTTACCCAAGGCATATTGATCACCACTCATCGCCGTCGCGCCCGGATCAAGACCGTCATGTGACCGGAAGACATAGTTCACTTCCGACTCGCTTCCACCGCCAAGTGGCGCATTCAGCATTCGATATAGCGGCAGTCGAGTACTCATTCCGCCGCTCCATTTGCATCCGAAATCCGAACTCCAATTACCGGCCGCAACAACTTGCCACCAAGGTCAGTCATCCTGACCTGGAGCTCCCCCTCCAGCACGAGCCCCGGTTGAACAAACGCAGCACCAACCCTCAGCATGACACCGGTTCCATTCGCAGTTTCCGTGCTTTTTATAGAAGGGATCACACTACTGATGCGGGGTGAGTCCAGTTGAAACGGGAACGTGCCGAGTCCGCTATCGAGCCAGTTACTAAAGCTAATTGGCCCGGCTTCGGAATCTACAGAAACGGTGATTTCCCTAGGTATATTTGGCTGCAGCATCCCCCATCTCAAACACCATTTCATGACGATGGCGGATGCTGTATGCCTAACCTCCATTATCTCCAGCTCGGGCGTAGGCACCGCACCTCCTCTGGAAACTTGTCCAATGGCCGCACGGGGTGCCGCTTTGCCAAACCGCCCATCCGCACCAAACCCACGACTCGGCAGCACGAGCTCGGCAAGTTTGCGTGACATCCGCATGGAAGGTTTGACAGTCACGCTAGGCTGGGACGGTACGCCGAAATCCTTCAAGGCACGGCCACACTGGGCACGAATCTTTTCAACGACTCGCCCTCCGTTTATGTCTACCCACTCTGCATGATCCGCACGCTCGCAACTCCTCAGATACCCTTCGAGATTCTGTATGGTCGAACGTAACCCTCGAGCTTCGGATGGCTGGAGCTGCTGGTCCGAATCGGGTAGAAAGAGTCCCACAACGTATCGTCCGTCCGCAAAACCGGCGAATCCACCGGTCCAGCCTCGCGAATCAATACTGTCATCCCAACATATGTTCATACCGGGCGAGCGCATGAAGGTCATGATAGGTCGATGGGGCGCACCGCTGTCTGTTTTGGAGAAGATGCAGGTTTCTGGGCTGGGAGCGTTGTCTGGCGCATCCATTTGCAACTGGCGCGGGGTTACCGCCAAGGCAAGCAGCAAGCCCGCCTGACTGCCACTAACAAATTCACCGCGCAACTGAACAGGTCTGCGGAGTAGATCATTGCTCTTGACGCCCCTAGCAGTCAGATAATCTTCCTCCACAGGCGCCTTTCCTACTGCACGGTCATACAAGCACTGGCTCACTCGAAATATCGGCAACATGTCCGCACTAGTGATCTCCTTGCCATTCACCGATGCGCTCAGATATCTACCACTGGCGAAGAAGGGGTTGTCCAGCCGCGCATTGAACCAGCGCTGAATCGCAACATTCACGTAATCTTCATAACTGCTGCACCACCATGGCGCCGGCCCTCTTTCTTCATCGAACACCGGCAAAAGGTTTTCTTTGAGCAGTGGAATGATGATTGCCGTTCCAGTTGTTTTACCGGTGAAAGGGTGAGCACCGAATGCCTCCAAGATTTCGTGAACGTGCTCCGGCGCGGTGATTGCTCGCAAACTATCATTCGCCACCCACCAGGCAATACCGGTTTGCGTCGTGACCTGCAGGCGGTCAACACGGTTTTCATCTTCGACCAGCGAAGCTACCAGCCGCTCTTCGTACCCTTCGACCGTCTTGATCCGGCTGTAGTAGATAACTAGACCAGCACCCATGCGGAAGTAACAGGTCTTGCCCAATCCCCACGAGCCACCCGCACCGTCGTCCGCACGAGTCCGACCGATCTCGAACGCAAGCTTCAGAAAGTTGCCATGCTGACCATTCGCTTCCACGCTATCGAAGGTCATAGGCCCAGTCAGCCCCTCGGTACCCGAATCACGAATTTCAAGCAGTTTCGGAGTGCGCGGATAACGCTTCTCGAGCATCTGTAGATTCAGTCCTTCGCTGAACGTCGAGGCAATGGCATCCAGCGAATGCTCGCGAATATGGAAATCCACCGAAACCGGAGTCGCTCGATTTCCGTGGCGTCCTGCGTCGAGCGCATTCTGAATGGATTCACGTACCAGCAGATCCAGAAGAGGCGTTTCTTCGTTCTGCAGCGCGCGAAGAAGGAATGCACCAGATTCCTGCATGGGTTGCAGTTGAAGGCTGTGATACTTCATGGGTCAGATCCCGTCTATCGTTTCTTCGAGATTACCTTCCGATACTGTGAAGGTTTCCGGGATATTGACCGTTACATGAGTGACGTAGTTTTTTTGCTTGCCTTGGGAACCAGGCAGATAAAGACTGATGCCTACGATGTGCGCCTTGGCATTGAGCGAATCCCTCTCTCGGCGAGGCGCGGCAGCGACTTTTCTAGAAGGATCATAGGGACTGTCTTTGTCGATGAGGTAGATCAGCAGTTGAGGTACTGTTCCGACACCACCTTTGCTGCGAAGCTTTGCCACCTCTAAATTGGTAAAACCGGCTTTCGAAAAGTCACGCTCTTCAAGGCCTTGGGTATCAGCCAGCAGATCCTTCGGATCTCGCAGTGCACCAATGGACACGCCACCATCCGAACGTTTGTCAGCGAAGCGGCTACGGTTGACCCGACCAACAGCCTTACCAGAAACCTCCCAGCTGTTATCCGGTTTGGGGGTGCTGCCCGCCACCACGACATTCCAATTCGTGTAGCTGGCGTTCTCAGCGTGCTCATCGAGCCATTTCAGAAAGGCTTTCATGTCGGAGAAGAATTGATTCCCGGGATGAAATGACAGGCCTCCCAGATAATCGGCTACCTGATTGACGTCAACGTTACGCCAAACAAGGCTGTTGGCTCCCTTCAAGTCGGACTTTGTTAGGTTTGTGCCTGCCGAATTCAGAAATCTCTCCGTTGACGACAAATTGGCATCCAGCACCGCGGCAGCATCATCGCCGTCATGGAAAACGGTTGTTTGTCGGTTTATTCCCGAAAAGTCGAATTCTGCCTTGATAGCGCGCTGCATCCTGTTCGCACCTGTTGGGCGAATCCAAGCGAGGCGCGAATGTACGCGGACACGAGGCCCGAATTCCTCAGGCTTGGCGCCGCCATGCATGAAGCGCTGCAGATCGTCACGAAGCTCCTCCTCCGCCACTGTCATGAACTCGTACTTCACTCTCGTATCATCGGACATCCAGATACGAGGCAGCAGTTCATAGCCCTTTCGGTAACCAAACCAGCGACCCATCTGCATGAGGGAATCTGCTTGCGCGGAACCGCGCAGGAAAAAGGTACTGACCAGATTTTCAATAGTCAGCCCTCGGGAAAGCGTCCCGCCGCCGATGACAATGAACGCCGTGCAAAAATCAAGGCCTTGCTCCGTGTCAGGATAGAACAACCTCCGAACTTCGTTCTCATCTGTCACCCCGTTATTGGCGCAGTTATCGACACACACGTGGATACCGCGGTGGTACGTCCGTTTGGAATCTGCATCCAGCTGGATAGCCGTTACCGTATCGAGAAGTGTCCGGATTTCTGCAAAGAAACTATCAAACGTCGGCAGCTCACAAAGCTCGGAGAGCCGTCCGTAGTCGGGAAAGCGCTCGGCAAACTGCGCAACATCCAGACCTGACGAAACCCTATCCCACACAGGTCTTAAAGTATCGGCTAATTCATCATCGCCATACTTCGACCACGTTTCGAGCGCCGCCTGCACCGCTTCGCTCATGTAATCATGATGAAGCTGCCTCGCGCTGGTGTGGATCAACATGCTTACGGGCTTTGCAGCGCCAGACAATCTCATCACGGCGACGCAGCATAGGTACCAAATCAGACTTTCTTGCAGCGCAAGCGGCAGTATCAGGTTTTCTCCCTTGTGAAGCCTACCAATCTGTTTGAGATCTTCATCGGAGACTTCACGAACGATTCCAAGCGGCTCCTTGTTATGTTCGGCGTAACCGAAAATCTGCACAGGGCCGAAATGTTCGTCCGCCTGCGGCAGAGCCGCGATGAAATCCATGGGATACAGAGTATCGCCTGGTCCTTCATTCAGAAAGTTGGCGGCAGGTGTGGCTGTGAACGCGACGTAGTTCACGCATTGAAGCGGCAAACTGATCAACCGCAGGATGAGTTCATTAATGACAGTACGTTCGTCCTTCGAAACGTCATTCGAATTGATACCCGCCTGATCCGCCTCGTCATCAATCACTACGAGCCGCATCTGCGACATCCCCAAAGAATGCGCCTCGATCCAGTCAATAAGATGCCTCAGCCGGGCCGGGTTCTTCAAACAAACAACAAGGTGACGGTCTCGTCGGCCAGCGTCGAACTGCATGTCCTGTGCACGAGCGCCATAAGGGCTGTTTCTCGACGGATGCTCGATCGCTTTCCAACTAACGTTAGCATCATGCTGGAACAAGTCGCCGACTAGACGCTTGCTGGTTTGTACCCGTAGGTTCTCGAGTGTCCCGGTGAGCACGACGAACAGGTTCCATCGATAGTCGGCTGCCATGGAAATCAGGCCCGCCATGTTGGCCGTCTTACCGGACTGTACATGACCGACCACCAACCCTTTCACAGGCATGCGATCTTTTGTTGTCTGCCGAAGGTGCTGCAGGACGCGCACGGCAGATCTCTGAATATTATCGACCGAGGTTCCCTTCCAGCCCTGCGCGATCAGATATTTTCTGTAGAGCTGCCATGCACTTCGCCCGTCTTGTGGCACTGCCATGCCGGGCTCGGCCTCTTCCGCCCCTACAATGATCAAGGGGCTCGCCGCGGCGACAGATTGCTGTTCCGCCTGCTCCTTGTGCCGAACAATCTCCTTCCAGCATTCAAAGCGCTCTTCCGGGCTATTGCCTAGCGAAGGCCAGTCGTCCATTTCCTCCTGTAAAAGGAGCCAGTCATTGACTTTATCAAGTGACTCTCCCATTCGGCCGAGCTTGGCAATATCTTCCCAACTCCTGCCTTTCAGGCGCCAACCATCAATGAACGCGCGACATTTGTCGTACGCTGGGTCAATAATGTAATCAGCCATTAGCATCCCTTCTGTATTCGGAAGACGACTTGAATCAGGAATATCGGCTGCATCCAAGTCAGGGACCGGGATAGTGGCATAGCGCCGGCAACCTTGCAAAACACCTTTCCCGAGCAGTCATGAATTGCAAGCCTTTCGTTGCTCGCATACATTTCCTCGCCGTCAGAAAACGATATCTTTTCAGTCTTTTCAAAGATCCTTTGATTATCTACTAGTGCACTGTTGCTATAGGTCGATAGCCGCGTGAGTGAGAATTCATCATGAGCGACCAAGCGGCCATGCCCTCTTTTTGCATAACTGACCGGTTGTCAACGACGCGGTTACAGTTTGTCTATTCCATTCGCCCCTATGTCGGCGGCGAGTTAGGATGTCCTTCAATCTGAGGGTCGGAAGGCAAATTCGCTGTTCGATCAAGTGTCTCGATCAATAAATCGAATCTATAGACTAGCGCGGGTGCCTTATTGGATGAGTGCAGACATTGTCTCCCCCGAACACCGCTCCAAGATGATGTCAATGATCAAGAGCAAAAACACCAAACCTGAAATGATCGTGCGTTCAATTTGCCATGAATTGGGGTTTCGTTATCGCCTGCATCGAAAAGATCTGCCAGGTTCTCCTGATCTGGTATTCCCCAAACACCGATTATGTATCTTCGTCCACGGCTGCTTTTGGCACCGACACCCGGGCTGCAAATATGCGTACACACCAAAAAGCAGACCCGACTTTTGGCTTCCTAAACTCGCGAAGAATGTTGAGCGGGACTTGCAGGTTCAGGAGAAGCTGAAGGCGCTTGGTTGGAAAGTAGTAATCGTTTGGGAGTGCCACACCAAAGACAGAGAAGTCCTACACAATGAAATCCGTTTTGTATTCGGTTTGAATGCGTAGACCTACGGCATCGGGCAAATAGTCGATGATCAATTTTATAGGATTGACCAAGCCACTTTGACGCCCTAGGCTGCTGTTCTGGCGCCTAAGAAACGCCTTATCCAGAGCGGTCCTCCGCACCCGACAGTCATGCGGCTTTTTTCGTCTGCGGTTTCTCTACGCCTGCGAAAAGTCCCGTTATGTCGGGAGTGGGCGAATACAAGACCCGAAAGGGGAATATGTCCGGCCCGTCTCTGGTGGGTTTCTTAGCTCCCGACACCCTAACGAATGCCCTAAGAAAGCAGCCAGAGGTAAATGGAAATGCCTGACTATCCAACCTTCATGATGAAGGTGAATCGCTGTACCCGCCGTTCAAATCCCGTGCATCCAGGTCAGGAGGCATGCCATGTCTGAACCACTTCTCCCGACTCGTTTCACCCGAAACAAAACCCACCTGCATGCCCTTCTGGTCGAGAATCAGGCGTGGTTCTGCGTCCATGAGTTGGGCCGGTTGATGGGTAAACATCTTGATGAGCGCCAGTTGCGCAAACTCGACGCTGATCAGCGTCAGATGATGTGCGTGGAGACCTATGGCGAAACCGAGGACCACATGATGGTGAGTGAGTCCGGTGTGTATGCACTGCTGATCTATCACTACTGTCCTGAGTACCGGCAGCTTCGTGAGTGGCTGACGCATCAGGTTGTGCCTGCTCTGCGTGATGCACGTCCGGCGCGTTCGGTTGAGCGTCCGATATTGAGTGTCTTGAGTTGGCCGCAGATGTCTCTGAGTACGTTGCACTGGCAGGATGAGCCGTGGATTCGGTTGCGGGACATGCCGTGTTTGCTGGCGGAAGATCCGTTCAATCGGCAGGAAACCTGGTGGCGTAAGGCTTCGCGATTGTTGCGTGGTTGCTGATGGTTTGAAGATCCGCTGTTTGAGGTTCAAGCAGCGGATTTTTTTTGGCTCAAAATGCTTGGGGCTGCTTCGCAGCCCAGCGGGAGCAAGCTCCCTCGCCACAGGGGTGATGTGCTGCCTGCAGTGGCGGGGTGAGGATTGAAATCTGGTTGATGCCCGGAATCGCCAACAGGCTCACTCCCACAGGTTTTGCATCATCCTGAAAACAATCAGTGCAAGCCGCGCCGCCTCCCGCTATTAATACCCCTCCCCCACTCAAGGACCCGAGCCCCACCATGAAATTCGATCTCGCCTACTGCCTCAGCCTCGACGACAAGTTGTCGATCTATGACGTTCGCGATCTCAATTTTGATGAGACGGTGGCGTTCGATTCTGCGAAGGAGCATTTCCAGTGCCCCAACGACGCCTGTCGTGCGGCGTTCGATGCATCTAACGAGTTGGGCACTTTCAACGCCAAGAACGTGAATTACGTGCGCACGCCGCACTTCAAGAACTTGCCCGGTACGCAGCATGTAGCGGGTTGTCCGTATGTGAGTTTGAAGGCGTCGGCATCCGGGGTTGAGGCGGTGGATGGCGAAACGGATGACGGGCGGGAGGAGCATTTTCCGTCGGAGTTGTTGCTGACGCGGCGTGAGTATGTGCGCAAGCCAGCTGCGCCTGCGGGGGCGGCGGATGTGTTGCGGGATGATCCGGTGCGGGTGGCGCAGGTGAGTTCCAAGGAGTCGCCGGGGCGTGAGACGGCGCCGGACAAGACCAGTGTGTTTGCGCATCCGGTGGAGTGTTTTGTGTCGAACTTCGCCGACAAGGAGTTGCTCAAGCGTATGCCGTTGAAGATCGGCGAGCACACGGCGCCTTATAGCTCGTTCTTCAAGAAGATCGAGTATCTGACGGACAACAAGGGGCTGATTTACTGGGGCAAGATCAAGGAGATCAAGGATTACACCCAGAGTTTTCGCATCGATTTCGAGCAGAAGGTCTGGTTCAAGCAGGCGGATGAGGCGAAGAAGAAGCCGTATTCGGTGAACGTGTACTTGAGCAAGAAGTTGATCGACAACTACCGCAAGCGCAAGGCGTTTCTGGAAGAGATCAAGCATGCGATCGACAGCGACAAGGAGTTGTTCTGTTTCTTCTATGGCGTGACGCCGGAGTTGAAGCAGGTGCCGAGCAAGAAGAACCCCGAACAGACGTTCGGGGTGTTCAGTGCCAACATCGAGAACCTGGATCACTTTATTGTGCGGGAGGCGCCGGGGTTGGCGTGATGGTTAGCCTTTGGGCAATTGCAGTTTGGCTTCGCCACGGTGCTGGTTGACCAGCGAGTACGGCAGCACTGACCAATCAGGGTTGTCGCAGTTACGTTGGTAACGGGCGAAGTAAGCGCCCAGGTAAATCCCCTTCGGTGTGAAGTGCCAGTTGGAATAACCCCAGACGCTTTCATCGGTGTAATCGCAACTGCCGTCATCTTCGGCGGGCTTCTTCATCTCTTCGGGATAGAGCGTGGTGAACTGTTTGACCAGCCACGGTGCCATGACTTTCATCTGATCATATTCGGTGGCCGCGCTGTTGGGTTCACCGATCCACAGTACATTTTTGAGTTTCAACAATTCGCCGGTGTGGACGTCGAGGTTGATTGGCGAACTGCCGAAATCCGGGTGGGCACCGCCGCAGCTGTAACCGGTGGAAATGTCCAGGCTGACCACATCCGGCGAGAGAAACTCCGGGGCAGCCCCTTGATCGAACTCGGCATATTCCCCGCCATCCATCATGCAGCGGTGATAGTCGATGACTTCAGTCCAGAGCCGTCCGAGCAAGTGGTTGTTGATCCGCTGCTGCTCTTCCTTCGTATAGCCAGACTCGACACTGAACAGCGAAATCTTCGACTCAGGCTCCGTCCACCATTGCAGGTCGTAGCCCATGAAGTTTTCTTTCTTCTCCGGTTTGAGCTTGAGTCCCTGTAAGCGCAAATACTCGTAGGGATCGCTCTTCGGCAAAGTGGCAATAAAGGGCAACGTCGTTGCAGTTGGCGCGGGAAGTTTAGCTTCGGTCAGTTGTACCGGCAGCTTCTTGCCCTTGGGATTTTGCCATTCGCCCTGCCAACCATTGGCGGTGGATTTCAGCTTCAAGGTTGGCAACGGTTTGTCGTCGCCATAGCGGTTGTTGCCTTCAACCAGGTTCAACGTGCTGTCCTGCAGCGAGCCGCTGAGTTCCAGGTCGCGGTGATACTTCTCATAGAAGTAACGGCCGGTCACTTCGTCCCGTTGTGTGGTGTTGAGCTCCAGCACAATTGGCATCTTGCCCAGCGTACCGGTGAACACGTGTCGGCCATCTTCGGCATGGGCGGTGGAAATCAGTGTGAACAGCGCCGCAGCATATGGCGCCAGGCGCAGCAGTCCCTTGAGCATGGATCGATCCCTGAATGAATGAGGCTGCGAAGTATGCAGAGGATGCGTGCAGGAATCGAGGCTCTACTTGAGCAGCATGCCCAGCATCACGATGATCAGCAGTGCGATGTACACCCAAGCATGCACCCGATCCGGTATCCGCCCGATCCACGGCGTGGCCAACCGAATCCCGACCAACGACCCCAGCGTCAGCACTGCAAACGCCAGCAAATCCACATACCCGACAAACCATGCGCCCAGATCCGTCTCGCTGAAACCGGCCAGCGCCATGTAGGTCAGCGTCCCGGCCACGGCCACCGGCACGCTCAGCGGGTTCGCCATGGACGTGGCCTGGGACATGCTCAACCCGCAGCGGCGCAACAGCGGCACGGTCATAACGCTTCCTCCTACGCCGAGGAACGTGGCGATGGCGCCGATGCCTACACCGCCGGCGGATGTTTCCTTGCGATCCAATCGGCGTGGGATGACGCCTTCGTTGCGGGTGAGGAAGCCGCGTCTGAGCAAGCAGTCGATGATGGTCACGCCGAGGTAGGCGACGAAGGCGTAGCGGATGACCTCGCCGCTGACCCACACCGCAGCGATCGCGCCGATGATCGCGCCCAGGGCGATGAAGCCGCCGAGCGGCCACAGGTAATGGCGGATCAGGTTGCCGGCGCGGCGGTGTTTGCCGGTGGCGATCAGGGCGTTGACGATCATCACGCAGGTCGAGGTGGCGACGGCAATGTGCATGGCCGATTGGCCGATGGGGTCGTCGGCGCCATGGCTGGCGCTGAGCATGCGGTAGAGCAGCGGCACGACGACGAAGCCGCCGCCGAAACCAAAGAGCACGGCGGTGATGCCGGTCAGGCAGCCGAAGATAGTCAGCAGTAGGTAGAACATGGCGCGTCTTCCGGTGGTGGAGCGGTCTACGATAGAGCGACGCGGCTTGGCCTGCTTCAGCAACTCAGCCAATAATGTTTGCATTTACGCCAACTACTGGGAAACGCTCGATGCGCAATGTTTCGATCAACCTGCTGGATGACACGCCGCGCCCGGTGGTGGCGATCGGTACGGATTATTCCCACGGCCATCTGTTGCCGTTTCATACACACCGGCGGGCGCAATTGTTGTACGGCGCGACCGGGGTGATGCAGGTCCGCACCCATGACGGCAACTGGGTGGTGCCGCCACAACGGGCGGTGTGGATTCCGCCGGGAGTGGCGCATGAGGTGCTGATGCTTGGGGTGAGCACGCGCAGTCTGTACATCGAGCCGGGGGCGGTGGACTTGGGCCAGCGCTGCCAGGTGATCAGCGTTTCGCCGTTGATGCGGCACTTGTTGATGGAAGCGGTGGAAGTGCCGCTGACTTATGACCTCGAAGGACGCGACGGCGTATTGGTTGACTTGCTGCTGCATGAACTGGCGCGCAGTGCGCCCCTGCCCTTGCACATTCCGCTGCCGACTGACGGAAAGCTCTTGGCTTTGTGTCAGAACTTTCTGGATCAACCCAACGCCCACCAGTCGCCACAACACTGGGCCGAGCAGTTGCACATAAGCTTGCGCACCTTCAACAGATTGTTTCGGCAGCAGACCGGGTTGAGCTTCAGCCAGTGGCGGCAACAGGCCTGCGTGGTGCTGGCGCTGGCGCGGTTGGCCGCCGGTGAGGCGGTGACGCGGATCGCCCTGGATTTCGGTTATGAGAGCCCGGCGTCGTTCTCGACGATGTTCCGGCGCATCCTCGGACAGGCACCGTCCGTCTGGTTGGAGGCGGCGAACTAGGGCAAATCAAAAAATGCGTTTGATCCCGGCCGAAAACAACTGTACAAAAACACAGTACATTTTCAATCAGCACTCTTGAGCCCGGAGCACACCATGGCCTCTCTTGCGATGAACCACATCCTCGAACGCATTGCCCTTTTCCAGTTCACCCCGACGCACTGCGTCCAGGCCCGAGCGATGCTGGGCTGGAGCGTGGAACAGCTGTCGCGCGAGGCGCAGGTTGCGGTGGACGATATTCAGCGGTTTGAAGCGCAGCAGGACGTGGCGGATGCGGCGCGGCTGGCGCTGGCTTACCGGTTCGAGGCGCAGGGGCTGGTATTTTTTCCCGGGTTTGCGCCGGGTCGCAAATTGAATCCCCAGGCCATGCAGCAGAACGTTGTAGAGCGTGGGGATTTTGCTTAGGTGCAATGATTACTTGAACGCAGGGTGCCGCAGTTCGGCCGAGGCTTGTTCATAGCTGTAGGCCATAGCGAACAGTTGCGGCTCGCTCCATGGTTCGCCGAAAAAGAACACAGACGTGGGTATGCCGTTATCGCCCATGCCCGATGGCAGGGTTACCGCCGGGTAACCCGCCACTGCGGCAGAAAATTGCGAGTAACCATCCGCTTCGGCAACCATGGCGTCGAGGTTGTGCTCCCGCAGTTGCTCGTCGATGGCGTCCTTGAAGTTTTTACTGATGGCCAAGATCAAAGCGCTGGCCTGTTCGTGAGTCATGTCCAGCGCATGCATCGCTTCGAGCGTGGCCTGCCCATAGCCCTCCTGGCCGGGATTGAGCTGATTGAAGTCGATCAGGTCCTGCAGCGACTGGATCGGCAGGCCGGAACGGCTGACGAGATATTCAGGCAATTCGTATTTCATCGCACCCATCAGACCGGGTACGAAATTATCGATATCAGGTAAACGAACGGTCACTGGCACGAGCGTCGCACCTTGTTTCTCGAGTGTGGCCATTGCCTTTTGAAACTCCACTCCAGGAGTCAGGACCACGCCGCCCGTCCCCTCGTAAGCGGCGGGATAACCGATACGCTTGCCTTGCAGGGCATCGTTTGCCAGTAACGCCGTGTAGTCGATTCCTGTCGGGGCGGCCGATGTCGCGGAGTCCGCAGCATCCATGCCTTGCAACACGTTGAACATCATTGCCGCATCGCGGACAGTACGTGTCAAAGTACCAGGGGTGTCTTGCAGACGGGTGATTGGCACCACCCCGCTTCGACTGAACAGACCCAAGGTGGGCTTGACGCCAACCACACCATTGGCCGATGCCGGGCAAGTGATCGAACCGTTGGTTTCCGTGCCCAAGGAGATCGGCGCGAAACCGGCCGCCACGGCAGCGGCCGACCCCGAACTGGAACCGCAGATTTCCTCGCTCAATGCGTGTGGATTTTTCCCTTGCCCACCACGTCCGCTCCAACCATGGGGCAACCCCATCTCCCGCACATAAGCCCATTCGCTCATGTTGGCTTTACCCAGAATAATCGCGCCGGCATCCCGCAGCTGTTTAACCACAAAGGCATCGTTGGCTGCCGGCTGACCGACCATGGCCAAGGAGCCGGCACTGGTTTGCAGGCTGTCGGCGGTATCAAAATTGTCTTTGAGCAGTACCGGAATACCATGCAACGGACCACGCGACTGTCCCTCGTTACGCTCGTTATCCAGCGCGGTAGCCATTTCGATGGCTTGTGAATTCAGTTCGATGATGGCGTGGATAGCAGGGCCTTGCTTGTCCAGCTCGGCAATTCGCTGGTGGAAGTGTTCAACCAGTTCAACAGCAGTGAGCTTATTGTCGGCCATCATTTTGCTGAGTTCACTGACGCTGGCGTAATGAAGATCGGCTGCCGAATGGGCGGTGGCAGCGGCACCTGTCGCTGCCAGTGCGACCAATATGGATTTCGTCAGCGTATTCACGCGACGTTTAAAGAAGTTTTTCATGTACATCGTCCTTGTTTAGGCTCATCACGAGTGACTCATTCACTCGCGACCAAGCCTACCGAGGACATAGGAAAGAGCTGTCAGCTAGCTGGACTACCGACAGTAGGAAAAGTCATCCTGACTTGTAGCCGCTACCAGCAATTGGGGCGTTTTCCGACACATCTTGCTCCATATTCAGCCACCACGTGTGCCCCCGCTGCGGCTGCATCAGGTTAAACGCCTCGCCCATTCGTGGCGTGGTGATCGAAACACTGCGTTCCCACGCCAGCGCCAGAATCCGATCAAACGGTTCATGCCAGGCGTGCATCGCCAGGTCGAAGGTGCCGTTGTGGATCGGAAACAGCCAACGGCCCTTGAGGTCGAGGTGCGCTTGCAGGGTTTCTTCGGGTTGCATATGCACGTGTGGCCATTCGACGTTGTAGGCACCGGTTTCCATCAGGGTCAGGTCGAAAGGGCCGTACTGTTCGCCGATGCGTTTGAAACCGTCGAAGTAGCCGCTGTCGCCACTGAAGAAAATTCGCGTGTCGCCATCGATCATCACCCACGAAGCCCACAAGGTGCTGTTGCCGTCGAACAGGCCTCGGCCGGAAAAGTGCTGCGACGGGGTGGCAACGAAGCGGATGCCGGCGATTTCGGTGCCCTGCCACCAGTCGTACTGGCGGACTTTGCTGGCTTCGATGCCCCACTTGATCAGGGTGTCGCCGACGCCCAGCGGGGTCAGGAAGTAGTTGGTCTTGGCCGCGAGTTTCAGCACTGCCTGGTGATCGAGGTGGTCGTAGTGATTGTGCGACAGGATCACCGCTTCGATCGGTGGCAACTGGTCGATGCTGATCGGCGGCTGGTGAAAGCGTTTCGGACCGGCCCATTGCACCGGCGAGGCGCGCTCGGCGAAGACCGGGTCGGTGATCCAGAATTTGTCGCGCATTTTCAGCAACAGGGTTGAATGACCGAGGCGGTAGACACTGTGGTTGGGCGCGGCCAGCAGGTCTTCACGAGTCAGCGGTTGCACCGGGATCGCGGCGGCCGGTCGGGTGTTGCGCGGCTTGTGGAAGATCATGTTCCACATGATCCGCAGCATCTTGCGCAGGCCTTCGCGTTGCACCGGCGCATGGTTGCGAAATAGCCCTTGATCCTGGCGAGAGGCTTCAGGCGTGGAAGTTTGATCCGCAGAAAAATCTGGATTGGCCATGACTGAGAGACTCCAGAAAAACCGCGCAATTCACGGTTTTTTACGGTGGGACGATAAATGGCCAAGGCACGCACGCATCAGCCGAACTGTCTGGTTTTTAGGTTGCGCGGATTAACGCAACATTACACTGGGCGGTGTAGTTTCTAGGTTGCATGAAACTCGATGACAAGTAAACTGCCAAGTGTAATTCCACTCTTTCTCTGCCGAAGCGTACTTATGACAGCTCCAAAGCGCCTCACCGACCGCAAACGCGAAGCCATTATTCAGGCGGCGATTGCCGAGTTCCGGGCCAACGGTTTCGAGATCACCAGCATGGACAAGATCGCAGCCACCGCCGGGGTGTCGAAGCGCACGGTGTACAACCACTTCCCCAGCAAGGAAGAGCTGTTCGCCGAAATTCTCAACCAACTCTGGGCACGCATCACCGACGAGCAAACCGTGTCCTATCGCGCGGATCAGCCGCTGCGCGAGCAACTGCTGCCCATGTTGCTGGCTAAACTGCAGATGATGGCCGATGACAACTTTCTCGGACTGGCCCGGGTGGCGATTGCCGCCACCATCCATTCCCCGGAACGCGCGCAGGACATGGTGGCGCGCATGGGCGAGCGGGAAGAAGGCCTGACGGTGTGGATTCGCGCCGCTCAGGCGGATGGTCGACTGAAAGCCGTGGAGGCGGAATTCGCCGCGCAACAGATGCAGGGTCTGTTGAAATCGTTCGGGTTCTGGCCGCAGATTTCCATGGGCCTGCCACCACTGGATGCGGACACGCAGAAAGCTGTGGCCGAGTCGGCACTGGAGATGTTCCTGGCGCGATACCAGCTCTAGACCGCTCCTCTCCTGTGCCCACCACGATTAAATGGCTCGAAAGGACACTGATTATTCCCGGTGGAATAAATGACAATGTCCGACAATTTACCGACGAACGGTCAACCTGAATAAACACTTAAAAGTATTTCAGGATGAATCTGGCGCAGGACATCATGGAAAACCAACGCGGCAAGGGCCTGTCATTCGCCAGACGCATTTATCTGCCAAGGACCATCGGTCTGGGCGTCGGCTTTTTCAGCGTCGCGGCCGCGCTGTATCCGTTGCACATGCCGACCTGGCTCTGGGCGCTGCTGGTGTTCAACGGTTTTCTCTGGCCGCATCTGGCCTATCAGGTTTCAACCCGCTCGACCTTCCCCTACCACGCCGAACGCCGCAACCTGTTGTACGACTCGTTGTGCGGCGGTTTCTGGACCGCGTGTTTTCAGTTCAACCCGCTGACCACCGTGACCATCCTGTCGATGATGACCATGAACAATGTCGCCGCCGGTGGACGACGTCTGTTCCTGCTGGGTGCTCTGGCCCAAATCGCCGGCGTGTTGCTGGGCTGGTTACTGTTCGGCTTCAAGTTCAGCCTGACGATGACGCAGATCCAAGTCTGGGCCTGTCTGCCGATGCTGACCTTGTACCCCTTGGCCCTGGGCATGGTCTGTTACCAACTGGCGATCAAACTTGCACGACACAAACGTGCGCTCAGGGACCTGAGCCGCACCGACAGCCTCACCGGGTTGCTCAATCACGGCGCCTGGAAGGATCTGCTGTACACGCATTTCATGCTGTGCCGGCAACACCACACCCAGGATATTCTGGCGCTGATCGACATCGATCACTTCAAGACCATCAACGATAATACGGGCACCTCGTTGGCGACGCCGTGCTGCGTGAGCTGAGCCAGGCACTCAACGGGCTGCTGGCCGAAGGTGAACGGGCCGGACGTTATGGCGGCGACGAGTTTTGCCTGATCCTGCCCGATCAGCCACTCAATAAAGCCGAGGCGCAAATGGAACGATTGCGTCAGGCGCTGGACCAATACCGGCACCCGGATGTGCCAGCGCTGCGCGTCAGCCTGAGTATTGGTCTGGCCCGGTTTCAGCCGTCGTATAGCGACGCGGTTGCCTGGCTGGATGACGCCGACAAAGCGCTGTACACCGCCAAACACACGGGGCGCAACACCATCAGTGTGGCGCTGAGCAATCCGGGTTAAGAAGACGCGCCTCCTCTCAGTCTTGAAAAAACTGCAAACATGTTGATTCGCAATTTCTTGTACAACTTAAATCAGTTTGTATAAGATCTGCTCGTCAGCCTGGATGCTGGCACTTTGCAGTCAATGACCAATGCCAACCCGGCATTTGCTCTGCCAGCGCGGAAACAGGGACACAAACCTCGTCTTTCCCTACTTCCAGGTACTGCCCCTATGTTTTTCAAACGCCACCAGTCCGAACTCAACGACCTTCAACACACCATCACCGAACAGAACGGCCTGCTTGAAGCGATCAATCGCTCCATGGCGGTGATCGAGTTCGATCTTGAAGGCGTGGTGTTAAAGGCCAATGACAACTTCCTCAAAACCATGGGTTACCGCGCCGAGCAGGTGATCGGCCAGCCTCATCGCTTGTTCTGCACCCCGGAGTTTGGCCGCAGCGCGCAATACACCGAACTGTGGTCGCGCCTGAAAAACGGCCAGTTCCAGTCCGGTACCTTCGAGCGGATCAACAGCCAGGGCCAGCCGGTCTGGCTGGAAGCCAACTACAACCCGATCAAGGATGCGTCGGGGCGCGTGGTCAAAGTGGTCAAGTTCGCGATGGACGTGACGACCAAAGTCCAGCAGGAAAGCGAGGCCAATGCCAAGCTGCAGGCGATCGACCGAGCGATGGCGGTGATCGAATTCGACATCGACGGCAGTATTCTTACGGCCAACCAGAATTTTCTGACGCGCATGGGTTACACGCTCGCTGAACTCAAGGGTAAACATCACCGTTTGTTCTGCCGCGCGGAACTGGTCAACAGCAGCGCCTACGAGGATTTCTGGCGCCGGTTGAATCAGGGTGAGTTGTTCCAGGGCCAGTTCGAACGTGTCGACAAGCGCGGCCAGAGTGTGTGGCTGGAGGCCAACTACAACCCGGTGTATGACGCCGCCGGGCGCTTGTGCAAGGTGGTGAAATTTGCCACGGACGTCACCGCCCGCGTCGAGCAGCACGAGCACGATGCGCGCAGCGCCAGCGCCGCTTATCACATCTCGGTGGAAACCCGGAAAGTCGCCGAGCAAGGCACTCAGGTGATCCAGCAGGCGGCCAGCGAGATGCGTGAAATCGCTGACGATATCGCGCAGTCATCAACGCTGATCGCGCAACTTGGCGAGCGTTCGGAGCAGATCACCGAGATCGTCAACACCATCCGCGCGATTGCCGACCAGACCAATCTGCTGGCGCTCAACGCGGCGATTGAAGCGGCGCGCGCCGGTGACCAGGGTCGCGGGTTCGCGGTGGTAGCGGACGAAGTGCGGCAACTGGCGGCGCGCACCAGTGGCTCGACGGCGGAGATTTCCAACATGATCGGTTTGATCCAGAGCGAAACCCGGCAGGCGATCAAGAGCATGGAAGGCACCCGCGGGCGGGCGGCGCAAGGCGTTGAACTGGCGGACCAGGCCGGCAGCGTGATTCTGCAGATCCGCGATGGCGCCAGTGAAGCGGTACAGGCGGTGAGCATGTTTGCCAATGAACGGGCGCCGGGCTGAGGGACCGCGTCGCGGCTTTCGCGGGCAAGCCCGCTCCCACAGGGAAATGCGTTCCAATGTGGGAGCATGTTTGCCAATGAACGGGTGCCGGGCTAAAAGACCGCGTCGCGGCTTTCGCGGGCAAGCCCGCTCCCACAATGATCGAGTCGATCATCTAACCTGTGATCAACCCAGAACCTGTGGGAGCGGGCTTGCCCGCGAAGGGGCCGTCAGCCTCAGCACAAGGCTATAGTGACCCAAAGCCCCTGAAGCCTGCCGAGCCCATCATGACCACAGAAAAACCCGAAACGCCCACCACCGCCCCTGTCGACCATCTGCGCTTTCACCGCCCCCACGCCCACCTCAACACCACTTTCGGCGACGACAAGTTCGCCCTGCGTGCCGAGGCCTTTGCGCGGTTCTTCGGCACGCCGGCGTTTCTCGGCGCGCAAACCCTGATCGTGCTGTTATGGGTTGTACTCAACGTGACGGGCATCACCACTTTCGACGTGTACCCGTTCATCCTGCTCAACCTCGCGTTCAGCCTGCAATCGGCCTACGCCGCGCCGTTGATCCTGCTGGCACAAACCCGGCAGGCCGCACGGGACAAGGCGCAAGCGGACGCCGATGCGCAACACCGTGAAGCATTGGCGACGGCCAACACCGAGCGTCAGGCGCAAGCGGCGAACACCACCGCACAATTGCTGGAGCTGCTGGAGCAGAACACCCAGCTCACCGAAATGACCAAGAGCCTGACTGAACGCATCGAAGGCCTGACCCGCGAACTGCATGCGCACATCTGCCAGAACCCGCAACGCTGATCACGGCAACCGCAGCGCCCGCCCCAACTCATCGAACAGAGTGACCACCGAGCGCAATGCCCGGCAATCCGGGCGGGTCAGCAACCACAGCGCGGTGTCGTAGCCGTGCAACGGTTCGCTGAGGGCCTGCAAACCTTCAGTGATCAGAAAGTCCGGCAACGCTGCCACGCCGAGTCCACCGCGCACCAGTTCGGTCACCGACAGCATGCTGTTGCAGCGATAACTCGGGGTCACGCCAGGCAACTGCTGGCGCCGCCAGGCAACGGTCGGATGATCCGGCAGAAACTCGTCCGGAGCGATCCAGGTCAGCGCCGCCAAATCCGATGCATCGACGGTTTGCAGATAACGCGCGCTGGCGCAGACCCGGTAGGAAATCTTCGCCAGTTGCCGTCCGACCAGATGCTCCGGCGGTGTACGCGTCAGGCGCAGGGCGATGTCGGCGTCGCGGCGGCTGAGGTTGGCGAAATCGTTGGAGGTGCTCAGTTCAATTGTCAGCGCCGGATAGTTCGGCATGAACTGCGTCAGCGCCGGCAACAGCAGCCCTTGCAGCACCGAATCGGTACAGGTCAGGCGCACCGTGCCGCTGACCACTTCCCCGCCCTGCTCGACTCCGATCCGCGCCGCTTCCAGTGCCTGCTCGGCGCGTTCGGCTTGCTCGGCCAGAGTCTGCGCGAGGGTGGTCGGCAGGTAACCGGCGCGGCTCTTTTCGAACAATTGCTGACCGAGCGCTGACTCCAGACGCCGTACCGCGCGAAACACCGTCGACACGTCTACTCTGAGCAGCTGCGAAGCCCGAGCCAGAGAGCCGCCGCGCACCAACGCGAGGATCAGCGCCAGATCCGGGTAGTCGAGCCGATAGTGCGTCGCTGCATTGATCACTTGGGAAAACGCCAATATTGAGTGCGTGAACGCCAATCTATAGTGAGCCCCGGTGATCGACAACTGCACACCCTCACTGTAGTGAGGGGATTCATCCCCGATGGACTGCGCAGCAGGCCTTGTTTAAAGGCCACTTCGCGCCCCGTCGGGGATAAATCCCCTCTCCACAGAGGTTCACTCACTCAAATCAAGGAAATCCCATGGACGCCATTTCCATCGCCCTGATCGGCGACTACGACCCGCAAGTCACCGCCCACCAGGCGATTCCCCTCGCACTCGGGATGATCGCCGAGCAGTCCGGGCGCAATGTGCAATTTCAGTGGCTGCCCACCGAGCAGATTCTCGCCGACACCGCGTTGGATCACTTCGACGGTTTCTGGTGCGTCCCGGCCAGCCCCTACAAAAGCGAAGCCGGTGCACTCAGGGCCATCCGTTTTGCCCGCGAACAACAGCGTCCTTTCCTCGGCACCTGCGGTGGTTTTCAGCATGCGGTGCTGGAGTTTTCCCGCAATGTGCTGGGCTGGGCCGATGCCGAGCATGGCGAAACATCACCGGATTCACCGCGAGCCGTGCTCGCGCCACTGACCTGTTCACTGGTGGAGGCGGTGGACAGCATTCATCTGGTCGCAGGCTCGTTGATCGCCAAAGCGTACGAAACGTCCGAGATTCATGAAGGCTATCGCTGCCGATTCGGGGTGAATCCGCAGTTCGAACAAGAATTGCTGACTCATCAGCTACGCGCCGTGGGGCACGATTCGGCGGGCGACTTGCGCGCCATCGAGTTGACCGACCATGTGTTTTTTGTCGCCACGCTGTTTCAACCGGAACGCGCGGCGCTCAAGGGCCAGGTTCCGCCGCTGGTGCGAGCATTTGTCGATGCGTGTGCGGAGCAACGCCCATGAAGCCGAACGAGCCTTGCTTTGCGGTGATTTTCACCTCGACCCGCACCGAGGGTGACAACGGTTATGCCGCGGCCTCCGAGCGCATGATGGAGCTGGTCAGCCAGCAACCGGGGTTTCTCGGCATTGATTCGATTCGCGGGGAAGACGGGGTGGGGATCACCATTTCGTACTGGGAGAGCGAGGCGGCGATTCTAGCCTGGCGCGAGCATCCCGAACACCGGGTGATTCAGGCGCGTGGGCGGGCACAGTGGTATTCGAAGTTTCAGACCCGGGTGTGTCGGGTGGAGCGGGAGTATCGGTTTGGGCAGTGAGCTTGATGGCGTTCCCACCGGCCTCATCGCTGGCAAGCCAGCTCCCACAGGTACAGCGTGATCTTCAGAACAACGCAAAACCTGTGGGAGCGTGGCTTGCCCGCGAAGAGGCCAGTAGCGTCAATACAAAAACCTCAGCCCCGCACCAGACTGCGCACCGCCACAATCTCCGGCACCTCAACCTTGCTCCCACAGGTACAGCGTGATCTTCAGAACAACGCAAAACCTGTGGGAGCGTGGCTTGCCCGCGAAGAGGCCAGTAGCGTCAATACAAAAACTTCAGCCCTTCACCAGACTGCGCACCGCCACAATCTCCGGCACCTCAACCTTGCTCATGTACACCCGCAACGGCTCGGTGATGTTGATCCGCTCATCGATGTTCTGATCCAGCAGCAACTGAATCAACTCGCGTTTAAGCGTCATGGTCTGCGACGTCGCTGGCGCCCAGACAAATTCGCTGGTGGGAATAATGCCGTCATCGGCCACGTCCATGCCGAACGAATCTTCGCTGAATCGCACGATGTACTGGCCGGTCTTGCGGTTGAGGCCGACAAAACCCTTGAGGTCATCGGCGGCCTGACAGATGAGTTGGGAAGTGATGCGCATGGTAAACCTCACGAAAAATCATCGATGGTTTACACGCAGGGCAACGGAATCGGCACGCCCTCTGCCGGGGCATCTGCCACGGGCAAGCGTACTGCAAACCGTGCCACAAAAGTGCAGGAAAAATCGCTTTTAATACGTTTATGTCGGTCTGGCGATAGCACGCAATCGATTCAGTTGTTAAAAGGTACGTCTTTGAAAATGCCCTGCGAAAGGAACTCGAACATGCCCGCCACTTTCACCAAAAGCGCCCTCCTGCTGAGCCTGATGCTCGGTCTCGGTCAGGCCCACGCCGCCCAGACGGACATCGACGCGCTGGCCGCCGCCCACGGCATCCCGCACCCGGCGGTGATCGCGCACCGTGGCGCATCCTTCGACGCACCGGAATCCACCGCCGCTTCCTACAAACTGGCCCGCGATCTCGGCGCCGACTACCTGGAAATGGACTTGCAGCGCAGCAAGGACGGCGTGTTGTTCGCCCTGCACGACAACAACCTGCAACGCACCACCGACGTCGCGACCAAATTCCCGGAGCGCAAGGACAGCCCGGCCAACGCCTTCACAATGGCCGAACTGAAAACCCTCGACGCCGGCAGCTGGTACAACAAGGCCTACCCGGATCGCGCGCGTCCATCCTACGCCGGGCTGAAAATCCTCACCCTCGACGAAATCATCGACATCGCCCAGGCCAACCCGAAACACAAGCCAGGCCTGTACATCGAAACCAAAGAGCCGCAGCTGTTTCCGGGCATCGAGCATGACCTCAAAGCGAAGCTGCAGGATCGCGGCTGGCTGAGCCCGGCGGGTTCGAAACTGGCCAAAAGCGAGCTGGGCGTCGGCCAGGGCAAAGGCAAGGTGATCCTGCAGACCTTCGAGAAAAACAGCCTCGAACTGCTGCAGAAGGAAATGCCGCAAGTGCCGAAGATCCTGTTGCTGTGGGTCGGCGAAGGCAGCATCGAGCCGAAATCGAAGGTGACCTTTGCCGAGTCCGGCGAGAAGGACAAGAACGTGTTCTACGGCAAGCAGGAACCGAAGTCCGACGCCGAACTCAAGCAGTGGGTGGATTTCGCCAAGGCTCACGGCGCCATCGGCACCGGTCCTTCGGCGAAGCTGACCAAGGGTGGCGACCAGAGCTATTCGGATCTGGTGCAACCGTGGATGAACCAGTACACCCACGATCAGGGCATGCTGGTGCACGTCTATACCGTCGATGAGCCGGTGGACTTCGAGAAAGTCATGGCGGCTGGCGTTGATGGCATCTTCACCAACCGCGCCAGCGAACTGTTGAAGTTCTACAAGCGTCCGGCCAGTGCCAGTGTGGATCAGGTGTTGAAGAACAACGGGTTCTGATCTCCAAAACCGGGGCGCCTTCATCGCGGGCGAGCCACGCTCCCACAGGTTTTGTGTCGGGCATGGTTTGCCCGTTTTGTATTCGGGGGTTTTAAGGGTGAATTAAGTTGCGGTGGTTAACCTGAGCCCACTTCAACGAACAACCCAAGGAATGACCCGATGAAAACTTTGACTGCCCTGTTTACCGCTGCTGCCCTGACCCTCACCGCTGGCCTGGCTCAGGCCGATGTACGCGTCGACCAGATCCCGCAACTGGTGAAGGAAGGCAAGATCAAGTCGCTGGAATCGATGAACGCCGAGGCGCTGAAACTGCACCCGGGTGCGACCATCACCGACACCGATCTGGATAACCACTTCAACGGTTACGAGTACGAAGTCGAGCTGAAAACCGCTGATGGCAAAGAGTTCGACGTCGACTTCGATGCCACCACCGGCAAGGTGCTGAGCAACAAGCAAGACACCTGATACACCGCCAACGCAAAGCCGCACGATCAGCGATCGTGCGGCTTTTTTGCGTCCGTTGCCCGGCGAATCACGCGGATGCAGCCTGAAGGGATGCCAAAACCGCCATCAGACCGCTAGTATGGCGACCATCAGATAACGATTGCAGCCGAGAACGATGGGCATGGGGCAGACAGCGGCAGCAGACATCGCGACAATCGGACGGATCAGCGCGGTTCCGGCGATCCTTCAGGTGATCCGCGAACTGACCGGCCTGCGCTTTGCCGCCGTGGCACGGGTCAACGAGGATTCGTGGACAGCCTGCGCCGTCCTCGATCAGCTGGATTTCGGCCTGCAGGTCGGTGGCGAGCTGGATCTGGTCACCACCCTGTGCCACGAAATCCGTCAGTCGCATGTCTCAGTGGTGATCGACAAGGCCAGCGAAGACCCGCTCTACCGCGATCATCACACCCCGCGCCTGTACAAGTTCGAGAGCTATATCTCGGTGCCGGTGTTCCGCACTGACGGGCGGTTTTTCGGCACGATCTGCGCGCTCGATCCGAACCCGGCACAACTCAAGTCGAGCAGCATCCAGAGCACCATGGAGTCGTTCGCGCGGATGCTCGCGTTGCAGATCGAAGCCGAGGAAAACGCGCAGCGCACCGAAACCGCGTTGTTGCAGGAGCGCGAAACCGCCGAGTTGCGCGAACAATTCATCGCCGTTCTCGGCCACGATTTGCGCAACCCGTTGTTCGCCATCAGCGCTGGCGCCGAAATGCTTCTGCGCAAGCATCCGGATCCGGCCATCGAAGTGCGGCTACGCAATATCCTTGGCAGTGCGCAAAGGGCAACGCGGTTGGTGGATGATGTGCTCGACTTCGCTCGCGGGCGATTGGGCAAAGGCATTCCGGTGGATATCCAGCCCTGCGCGGATTTGACCGAAGCCGTGCAACAGGTGGTGACGGAGATTCGCAATGTGCATCCGCAGCGTACGATTCATGCGTCCATCGGTGACTTGCAGGGCTTGCCCTGTGACCGCGCGAGAATTGCTCAACTGCTGTCGAACCTGCTGGCCAATGCCGTGGCCCATGGCGACCCGGCGGGTGACATTGAGGTCATCGCGCAAGTCGAGCACGGCGCGTTGATGCTGGGGGTGAAGAATCAGGGGCACATTCCCGAGGCGATCCTGCCGCACCTGTTCCAGCCTTACTCGCGCCCGGCCGGCAGCGCGCCCCAGGCCGGGCTCGGTCTGGGGCTGTACATCGCCAGCCAGATCGCCCAGTCCCATGGCGGGTATTTGCATGTGGCGTCCACCGCACAGAGCGGCACATTGTTCACCTTCAGCCTGCCCACAGCCTGAAAAGCACACCTTGGATCCCTGTGGGAGCGAGCTTGCTCGCGAAGCTGTTGTGTCTGCCACACATGAGTCGACTGGCACACCGCTTTCGCGAGCAAGCTCGCTCCCACATTGGTTCTGCAGTGCTCCGAAGTTGTCAGGCCGAAGTGCTGACCAACGACCCCGAGCTGCTCGACCCGGACTCCTGCAACGCCTGCAACAACGCCGCCGTGGCCGTCTGCAACGAAGCCGAAGTGCTGGAGATTTGCGACTCGGCGGAGGCCACGTCAGCCGCTTTGGCATCAGCGTCTTCCTGCTTGGCCTGAGCCGCTTGCAATGCCTGCTGTTGTTCCTGCAATTGCTTTTGCAACTCGGCGATCTGCTTGCGCAGTTCTTTCACCGAATCCGATTCATCGCTGCTGCTGGAACTGCTGTCGCCTGCCGGAGCCGCGCCACCGCCGGCCGTCACTTTGCTGGTGTCGGCGCTGGCACCTGCACTGCTGGTTGCAGTGGTCGAGGTGTCGTCACTGGCGTCGCTGATTTTGGTTTTGCTGGTGGCGGTGCTGACGGTCTGATTGATCGAAACAGAGGTGATGCTGACCATGGGATGGCTCCAATGCCGGTTTTAGATAACCGGCCATCGGCGGCAGTCGCAGGGATTTGAGATCGACTGTGTACCGACTCGGTAACCGAACCGGTACACGTCGGCGGACGTCAGGCGCTCAGGCGCGCGGTGACTTCATTGAGTTGCCCGGACAGGCCGTGCAGGTTCTGGCTGGCGCTTTCGGTGCGCTGCACGCTGTTGAGGTTGGTACTGGCGATCGAGGTGATCTCGGTCAGGTTGCGCGAGATGTCTTCGGCCACCGAGGTCTGCTCTTCGGCGGCGGTGGCGATCTGGCGGTTCATGTCGCGGATCGCTTCCACCGCGTGGGTGATGCGCTCCAGCATCGCACCGGCCTGGGTCACTTGCTCGACGCTTTCATCGCTGCGCGCCTGACCGCTTTCGATCGCTTGCGCGGCGTCCACGGCACCGGTCTGCACGTTCTGAATGATCTGGTTGATCTCGATGATCGACTCTGCGGTGCGCTGAGCGAGATTGCGCACCTCGTCGGCGACCACCGCGAAACCGCGCCCGGCTTCACCAGCCCGCGCCGCTTCAATCGCCGCGTTGAGCGCCAGCAGGTTGGTCTGTTCGGCGATGCCGCGGATCACTTCCAGCACTTTGCCGATGCGGCCGCTGTCGCTTTCCAGACGACGAATCACTTCAGCGGTGTTGGCAATCTCGCCACGCATCTTGGTGATGGTGTGGATGGTGCCCTGCATGACCTTTTCACCCTGCTGGGCGGACTGATCGGCATCGTCGGCAGCGCGCGCCGCATCCGCCGCATGGCGGGCGACTTCCTGGGCGGTGGCGGACATTTCGTTCATCGCCGTGGCCACCTGATCGGTGCGGTTGAACTGCTCGTTGGTGCCGCCGGCCATGGTCGTGGCAATGGCATTCAGTTCGCCGCTGGCGCTGTCCAGATCACTGGCGCTGCGTTGCAGATGAGTGAAGGTTTCGGCGAGGAAATCACGCAGGGTATTGGCCGCGGCGGCCAGGTTGCCCAGTTCGTCCTGACGGTCGTTGGCGACCCGCTCGGCGAGGCGCCCACGGCTCAATTGAGTGACGTAATCGATCAGCTTGCGGATCGGATCGATCAGGTTGCGGTTGACCAGCCACAGGCTCAGCAAACCGATCAACAGGCCCGAGCCGAGCATCACCACAATGCCCAGCAGCACGGTGCTGTCAGCACTGGCGCTGATCTGCGCCGACTGTTCGGTACCCTGCTTGCGCAGCTCGGCGACCAGTTCGCTCATCTGATCGCTGGTGGCACGGTCCACGCCTTTGACGGCGTTGTCGCCAGCCGTTGGATCACCACCAGCCGCCACGTAGGCATCGCGCCCTTTCTGGTACGCGGCGCCGAGTTGACGATGTTCGTCACGCAGGCGTTCGATGCGGCTTTTCAGCGCCGGCTCAAGGCCTTTCTGGCCGGCCAGTTCACCGAGAATGTTTTGCACATCGCGCTGACGATCTTCGAACTGGCTCCAGTATTTGCCCAGGTCCGCCGGTTGCTTGCCGCGCAGCAAGACGTTTTTCCACTCCTGCACCTGTACCTTGAATTGCAGGTTGGCCTCGTCGATCAACTGCGAGGTATGCAACGGGCCGGCGATCAACTGGCTGTAGTTCTGCACGCCGTTGGACAGGTAGTGAAAGCAGGCCAGTGCGATCAACAGCATCGCCAGCAGGCTGCCGCTCAGCAGGGCGAGAATTTGCGCTCTCAGGGATTTTTGCAGCATCGCAAGATACTCAAGGACAGGGATGAGGCACGCCCGGTAAGGCGTGGAATTTTGCCGGACATCCGTGTCGGCGCGCCTTGGCTCATGGCCAAGCGCGCGCAACGTAACCTAAGCGTGATCGGCGTACCAGAGCGCTTCTTGAAGAAAATCCGACCGCCGGTAAGCCGCTGATTTGACGTCATTTTGCTGTCACACAAACGTCATGTGACATTGCGATGATCCGGCTCAGGTGAATCTGAAAACTCCGCGCCAGACGCCCTCCTCGCAGCGAGCCTCCATGAACCACAGCCTCGACCTCAGTCATCGCGATCCTGATTTGTTCGGTCTGCTTTACGGCTTCCGTTTTCGTCCCGGTGAACGTGGCCGCGAAGTCGATTCGGCGACCGCCCTGCGTTGTCTGCAAGACGACAGCGACACTGATGAATTTCTCTGGCTGCACCTGAACCTGGCCCACGCCGCGTGCGAGCGCTGGATGAAAAGTCATCTGCAATTGCCTGAAGAGTTTTTCGAGGCGCTGCACGAAGGTTCGCGCTCGACGCGCATCGAACACGTTGACTCGGCCTTGCTGGCGGTGGTCAACGACGTGGTGTTCAACCTCAGCAGCATGGTTTCCTCGGACGTGTCGACTCTGTGGGTCTGCGTGCGCAGCAAACTGATCGTCAGCGCACGCCTGCAACCGCTGCACTCGGTGGACAAATTGCGCTCGTCGGTGAAGGCCGGTGAATGCTTTCGTTCGCCGTCGGAGCTGCTGGTGCACCTGCTGCGTGATCAGGGCGAAGTGCTGACGCAGATCGTGCGCAAGACCAGCATGAGCGTCGATCAGGTCGAGGACGAATTGCTCTCCTCACGGCTGTCGACCAACCGCGCCGAACTCGGCGCCAACCGCCGGGTGCTGGTGCGCCTGCAACGGCTGTTGGCGCTGGAGCCGGGCTCCTTGCTGCGCCTGCTCAACCGGCCGCCGCCGTGGCTGCAGAAGGAGGATGTCAAGGAGCTGCGCAAATCCACCGAGGAGTTCGCACTGATCATCAACGACCTCACTGCCTTGGGCGAGCGGATCAAACTGCTCCAGGAAGAGATCGCCGCCAACCTCAACGAACAGAGCAACCGCACACTGTTCACCCTGACCGTGGTGACGGTGCTGGCGCTGCCGATCAACATCATCGCCGGCTTCTTCGGGATGAACGTGGGGGGTGTGCCGCTGTCGACGGATCCCGAGGGCTTCTGGATATTGGTGGCGCTGGTGGCGACGTTTACCGTGATTGCCGGGCGCTGGGCGTTTCGCAAGCGTGGGGATTACTAGGGCAACACCGTCCCCTGTGGCGAGGGAGCTTGCTCCCGCTCGGCTGCGCAGCAGTCGCAAACCAGGCGAAATGGTTTCTCTGATACAGCGCGGTGAATGGTTTCAGGGGAGCTTCGCTCCCCAGCGGGAGCAGGCTCCCTCGCCACAGGGGAACTCATCTTTAGACCAGCGGTGAGCTAATCCGCCAAACACTGACCTGCCGCAGTCTCTCTGTAATATTTAGCAACGATCATGACCGACACTCCTTCCCTCGCTCAGGATTGTCCGCTCATGGCTACTCCCTCCCTGACCGCCCGCCAGACGTCCGCCCCCAGCGGCAGGCCAGCCCTCGACAAGAAAACCGGCCCGTTCACCTACGTGATCTTTTTCGCGGTGCTCGCGATGGGCATGCTGTTCACCGCTTACAGCCTGATGCACGACATGCATGAACTGGGTACCACCGTCACCACCTGGACCCCGTTCCTGCTGCTCGGCGTGGCACTGTTGATTGCGCTGGGCTTCGAGTTCGTCAACGGTTTCCACGACACCGCCAACGCAGTTGCGACGGTGATCTACACCCACTCGCTGCCGCCAAATGTGGCGGTGGTGTGGTCGGGGTTCTTCAACTTCCTTGGAGTGCTGCTGTCCAGCGGCGCGGTGGCGTTCGGCATCATCGCCCTGCTGCCGGTGGAGCTGATTTTGCAGGTCGGTTCGTCCGCCGGTTTCGCGATGATCTTCGCCCTGCTGATCGCAGCGATTCTGTGGAACCTCGGCACCTGGTGGCTGGGCCTGCCGGCCTCCTCTTCCCACACCCTGATCGGCTCGATCATCGGCGTCGGCGTGGCCAACGCCTTAATGCACGGGCGCGACGGCACCAGCGGCGTGGACTGGGCGCAGGCGACCAAGATCGGTTATGCGCTGTTGCTGTCACCGCTGGTGGGCTTCGGCTGCGCGGCGCTGTTGCTGCTGGCCATGCGCGCCTTCATCAAGAATCGCGCGCTGTACAAGGCGCCAGAAGGCAACAACCCGCCGCCGTGGTGGATTCGCGGTTTGCTGATAGCCACCTGCACTGGTGTGTCCTTCGCCCACGGCTCCAACGACGGGCAGAAAGGCATGGGCCTGATCATGCTGATTCTGGTCGGCACCCTGCCGATGGCTTACGCGTTGAACCGCACCATGCCCGCCGATCAGGCGTTGCAGTTCGCCGCTGTCGCCGAGGTCACCCAGCAAGCGCTGGTGAAAAGTGCGCCTCAACCGGCACCCGCCGATCCGCGCCCGGTGCTCTCTGATTACGTGCGCAGCAAGCAAGCCACGCCACAACTGATCCCCGCCCTCGCCGCCCTCACCGGGCACATTGGCGAAGAGGTCAAAGGCTATGGTTCGCTGTCGAAAGTTCCGGCCGAAGCCATGGGCAACGTGCGCAACGACATGTACCTGGCCAGCGAAAGCATTCGCCTGATGGACAAGAACAAGGTCGGCAACTTCGACGCCGACACCACTGACAAACTGCAACTGTTCAAACAGCAGATCGACAACGCCACACGCTTTATTCCGTTGTGGGTGAAGATCGCCGTGGCCATCGCCCTGGGCCTCGGCACCATGGTTGGCTGGAAACGGATTGTGGTGACGGTCGGCGAGAAGATCGGCAAGACCCACCTGACCTATGCCCAAGGCGCCTCGGCGGAAACCGTGGCGATGCTGACCATCGGCGCGGCGGACATGTTCGGCTTGCCGGTGTCGACCACCCACGTATTGTCATCGGGCGTGGCCGGGACCATGGTCGCCAATGGCGGTGGTTTGCAGATGAAGACCATCCGCAATCTGCTGATGGCGTGGGTGCTGACCTTGCCGGCGGCAATCCTGCTGTCGGGCAGCCTGTACTGGCTGTTCACCCAGATCTTCTGATCCCACAAATCCCCTGTAGGAGCTGCGGCACGCTGCGATCTCTTGATTTTGCTCTAAAAAACAAAATCAAAAGATCGCAGCGTGCCGCAGCTCCTACAGGGGATGCCTTCACAGCGTCGAACGGATGACATCGCCCAACCACTCCATGAACACCCGCACCCGCAGCGGCAAATGCCGCTGCCGCGCATACAGGATGGCAATGCCCATCGCCGGCGCCGTGAACTGCGGCAGCACAGTCACCAGTTCTCCGTTATCCAGATGCGGCTGCATGCCGGTGCGCGGTACCTGAATCAGACCGAAGCCGCCCAGGCAGGCCGATTCGTAAGCGTCGGTGCTGTTGACCGTGACACTGCCAGCCATCGGCAGACGCCGCACCTGACCGTCCTGTTCATACACAAACCCTTCCGAGCGCGAACCGAGCACCCCGACGTAGTGCACCAGCCGATGCTGCGCCAGATCCTCCAGCGTCTGCGGCACGCCGTAGCGCTCAAGGTACGCCGGGCTGGCGCAGTTGATCATCGGGAAGTCGCCCAAGTGCCGCGCCACCACCGATTGATCCGGCTGCGCGCCGATGCGCACCACGCAATCGAAACCCTCGCTGAGCAGGTCGACCCGGCGGTCGGTGCTGCTGATTTCCAGTTCCAGATTCGGGTGGCGCGCCATGAACTCCGGCAGCAGCGGCATGATCAGGCGCCGCGCGAGGATGTTCGGCATGTCGACGCGAATCCGTCCGCTCAGCGAAGCCGGATCCTGGCGGAACAGTCCCTCGATCTCGTCCATGTGCGACAGCAGATCCTTGCTGCGTTCGTACAGCACCAGGCCGTCCTGCGTCGCCTGTACCTTGCGCGTGGTGCGTTGCAGCAGGCGCGTGCCGAGCAGGGTTTCCAGGGCCTGCACATGCTCGGACACCGTCGAGCGCGGCAACCCGAGGCTCTCGCCGGCGAGGGTGAAACTCGACAGTTCGCTGACCCGGACGAAGGTGCGCAGCAGTTCCAGTTTGTTCATCAGGACACCCGTTGATTGTTCGGTTGAGTCGATCAGTGATTCCGGTTTCAGTCTGTTTATCACCCCATGGCGGATAAATAAACTTTGCCCATCACCACTCACCGCAATCGAGGATTTCACATGAGTCGCAAAATCGCATTGATCACCGGCGCCAGCCGTGGCTTGGGCAAAAACGCCGCGCTGCACCTCGCCGCCGAAGGTGTGGACATCATCGGCACCTACAACAGCCGCGCCGATGAAGCCCAGGCGCTGGTGGCTGAACTGGAACAACGCGGCGCCAAAGCCGTGATGTTGCAACTGGATGTTGGTCGCAGTGAGACCTTTGCCGAGTTCGCCTCGCGGGTTGAGCACGCGCTGCAGCAACTGGAGCGTCCGCGCTTCGACTTCCTGATCAACAACGCCGGGATCGGTGTCCACGCGCTGTTCGCCGAAACCACCCCGGAACAGTTCGACCTGCTGATGAACATCCAGCTCAAGGGGCCGTTCTTCCTGACCCAGCAACTGCTGCCGCTGATCAATGACGGCGGGCGCATCATCAACATCTCCAGCGGCCTGACCCGCTTCAGCCTGCCGGGTTATGCCGCCTACGCGGCGATGAAAGGCGCGATGGAAGTGCTGACCCGCTATCAGGCCAAAGAGTTGGGCGCGCGGCAGATCGGCGTGAACATTCTCGCGCCGGGTGCGATCGAGACCGATTTTGGTGGCGGCGCGGTGCGCGACAACGCCGCGTTGAACGCGATGGTCGCGAACAACACCGCACTGGGCCGCGCCGGGCAGCCGGATGACATTGGTGGCGCGCTGTCGATGCTGCTGGCGCCGGGTGCGCAGTGGATCAACGGGCAGCGGGTCGAGGCGTCGGGCGGGATGTTCCTCTAAGCCCAAACAGTGTGGCGAGGGAGCTTGCTCCCGCTGGGGTGCGAAGCGCCCCCAAAAGCCGGCCAATGCAGGTCTGACAGAAAGACCGCGTTTATCGGGTTTACGACTGCTGCGCAGCCGAGCGGGAGCAAGCTCCCTCGCCACAGGTTGTGTTCCAGACTTAAGCAGCACGGGCCATCAATAACCGCTCGCGCACCACGTCATAGCCCCAGTGATACACATAGGTGTACGGCAGGAAAAACAGCAGTACGCCGATGTCGAGCAAGAACGCTTGCCACAGGCTGACCGACAGCCACCAGGCAATCAGCGGCACACCCATCACGATCAACCCGCCCTCGAACAGCAGCGCATGGACCACCCGCGTCCAGGCATTGTGGCCGACGTTCAGGCGCTTGAGCATGCGGTCGAAGAAGCCGTTGAACACCACGTTCCACGCCAGCGCCAGCAGGGCGATCAGCACGGTCACGGCGCCCATGTCGAGCAGTGGTTTGTCCATGATCCACGCCAGCAACGGCGTGCAGATAAGAATCGCCAGACACTCGAAACCGATGGCCTGGAGGATACGTTCAGTGATGGATTTGCTGGCAGTCATGGCCTGACTCCTTGAGTGAAGTGGTTGCCATGATCCACCCTCACCCCGATACTTCATAACCAATAACCATCGATCAAGGCGATAGTTCATGGCTTCGCAGGAAGTGCTGCTGGCGTTTGTCCAGGCGGCCACTCAGGGTTCGTTTTCGGCGGCGGCGCGCAAGCTGGGGCGCAGTCAATCGACCATCAGTGCGGCGGTGGCCAGCCTGGAGATCGATCTGGACCTGCTGCTGTTCGACCGCAGCAGCCGCAAACCGGCCCTGACCCCGGCTGGCCATGTGATGCTGCAACGGGCCGAGGCGATTCTGGCGGCCACCAGTCGCATGGAAATGAGCGCCCGGCAACTGGCCCAGGGCGTCGAGCCGAAGCTGACCGTGGCAATTTCCGACACCTACCAGTCAGCGCGTTTTGAAGCAGCACTGGTCGATTTCGAGCAGCGTTATCCGGACCTGGAGCTGGAATGCCTGATCGCCGAATGCGACGACCTGATCGAACTGGTGCAGCGTGGCCGCGCCCATCTGGCGTTTGCGGAGATGCGCGACAGCTATCCGCCGGACCTGGTGACCTCGACGGTCGCCGAGCGCACCGATATCGCGCTGTTCGTCAAACGTGACCACGTGCTGACCGGCCTCGAACAGGTCGATCAGCAGGTGCTGGAGCAGCATCGGGAGTTGCGTCTGGCAACCATCGTCAATCCCTACGACAGCCGCGGCAAAGGCCGGGTCTGGTCGGCGCCGAGTTACCTGATGTTGATGGAAATGGCGGAGATGGGTTTTGGCTGGGCGGCGTTGCCGCGCTGGCTGGTGGGGCGCTTTGGCAACGACACACTGGTGGAGTTGACCGTACGTGGCTGGCCTCGGCCGGTGTATGTCGATGCATTGTGGTCGCGGATTTATCCGCCGGGGCCGGCGGGGAGTTGGCTCCTGAGCAAGATGCTGGAATAGAGCAAAAGATCGCAGCCTTCGGCAGCTCCTACAGAAGCATGCATTTCATTGCAGGAGCTGCCGCAGGCTGCGATCTTTTGATCTTCAGGCCGCTGCAATTTCCACCGGCCGGTTCTCCTGAAAGTACCCCTGCAACCCACGCATCGCCGGCAACTCCAGCGCCTGCGCCGCATAACACAACCCGACCCGGCGCGTCGGTGCCGGCAAGTGCAACGCCCGCGCCACCACCCGCACATGTCCGCTGACTAGCGACTGCGGCAACATCGCCACGCCGACACCCGCCGCAACCATGTGCAACGCCTGCTGCAACGACCCCGCATACCCGGCCAGCGCTTGCGGCGAGCGTCCGTACAACGCCATCAAGCGCTGATGCGACGGATGCTGCGGGCAGGTGATCCAGTCATCGATCGGCGCCCACCCCGCCTGCGCCGCCGCCATTGGATGGTCCAGCGGCAGCGCCATCACGTAAGGTTCTTCCCACAGCGGCAGGAACAGTTCGTCCTCGCAGCACATCTCCTCCACCGCCAGCCGCCCGTCACCGTGGCAGCCCTCCTCCAGCGTCAGCAGCAGATTGGGCAAGGCCTGATGCGCCATGCGCACGAAGGCTTCGATGTGGCTGGCAGCGATGTCGCCTTCGATGCCCAGCGTCAGCGCCACGCGGTTTTCGCCGCCGCGAAACATCCGGCTCAGGGCTTCGGATTCAGCGACCATGCGCCGCGCCTGCGGGTACAACAGCCGAGCCTCGGCACTGACCTCGACCCCACGGGGTTGTCGCACGAACAACGTCGCGCCGAGTTCGTCTTCAAGCTGCCTGATGGTCACCGACAGCGTCGGCTGACTGATGAACAAACGCTGTGCCGCGGCGGTGATGTTGCGTTCTTCGAACACCGCGAGAAAGGCTTTGAGGTGGCGGATATCCATAGTTGATTCCGATGACAGACAGTGGAATAAGGCATTTTTCAGCCGTTAACGGGCTAAATATACTGCGCCCGGCATTCAGTCATTTGATTTTCTTATTTCAGGAGTTCAATCATGGGCAAGCCATTGATCATCATCACCGGGGCCAGTTCGGGCATTGGCGAAGCGACAGCCCGACGCTTGAGCGCTGCCGGTCATCCGCTGTTGCTGCTTGCGCGCCGGATTGAACGCCTGCAGGCACTGGGGCTGCCGAACAGCCTCAGCCGTCAGGTCGACATCACTGATCGCGCCGCCCTGCTCGTGGCAGTCGCCGAAGCCGAAGCGCAATTCGGCCCGGCCGATGCGCTGATCAACAACGCCGGCGTGATGCTGCTGGGCGCGATGAGCGAGCAGGATCCGGCGCAGTGGGATCAGATGCTCGACGTCAACGTCAAAGGCCTGCTCAATGGCGTGCATGCCGTGGTCGCCGGTATGGTCGAGCGCAAGCACGGCACGATCATCAACGTCAGCTCGGTGGCCGGGCGCAAGACGTTCCCGAATCACGTGGCTTACGTCGGCACCAAGTTTGCGGTGCATGGTCTGTCGGAAAACCTGCGCGAAGAACTGGCGCCGCACAACGTGCGCGTCACCACCATTGCCCCGGGCGCGGTGGAAACCGAGTTGCTCAGCCACACCACCGATGAAGCGATCAAGACCGGCTACCAGGCGTGGAAGCAGGAGATGGGCGGCACGGTGTTGAGCGCCGAGGACGTGGCGAAGGCGATTGCCTATGCCTATGAGCAGCCGCAGGGCGTGTGCATCCGCGAGATCGTTCTGGCAGCGACCCGGCAGCAGGCCTGATGGTTTGATGGTGGCTGGACTGGCCTTTTCGCGGGCAAGCCCGCTCCCACAGGGTTCTGCAGTGGTCATAGATTTTGTGTGCGGCAGCGACCCGGCAGCAGGCCTGATGGTTTGCTGGTGGCTGGGCTGGCCTCTTCGCGGGCGAGCCCGCTCCCACAGGGTTCTGCAGTGGTCATAGATTTTGTGTGCGGCAGCGACTCGGCAGCAGGCCTGATGGTTTACTGGTGGCTGGACTGGCCTCTTCGCGGGCAAGCCCGCTCCCACAGGGTTTTGCGGTGGTCACAGGTTTTGTGTGCGGGCAGCGACTCGGCAGCAGGCCTGATGGTTTGCTGGTGGCTGGACTGGCCTCTTCGCGGGCAAGCCCGCTCCCACAGGGTTCTGCAGTGGTCACAGGTTTTGTGTACACCACGGACACTGTGGGAGCGGGCTTGCCCGCGAAGGGGTCGGCACTGCCACCGAAGATTTCAGATCAATCCAATTGCGCCAGCCGCGCCTCGATAAACCGCCGCTCCGGCTCCTGCCGGGTCAGCTCCAGGGCGCGCAGGTAAGCCGTGCGCGCCTGCTCCACCCGACCCAACTGCCGACAAAACTCCGCCCGTGCCGAATGCGCGAGGTGGTAATCCTGCAATTCGCCACGATCGAGAATCCCCTCGATCAGCGTCAACCCCGCCAACGCTCCATCGCGCTTGGCCACTGCCACTGCGCGGTTCAATTCAATCACCGGCGACGGCACTGCACGCAACAGTACGTCGTACAGACCAACGATCTGCTGCCAGTCCGTATCCGCCGCTGAAGGCGCCTCGGCATGCACCGCAGCGATCGCCGCTTGCAGACAATAAGGCCCGAAGCGCCGCGTGCTCAGCGCACGTTCGATCAGCGCACAACCCTCGGCGATCAACCCGGCATCCCAGCGCGAGCGGTCCTGATCATCGAGCAGAATCAACTCCCCTTGCGCCGAGGTCCGCGCCGGGCGCCGCGACTCATGCAGCAGCATCAACGCCAGCAGGCCCATGACTTCCGGCTCCGGCAGCAATTCCATGAGCAAACGCCCGAGCCTGATCGCCTCGCGGGTCAGGTCTTCACGGATCAATTCAGTGCCCATCGATGCCGAATAGCCTTCGTTGAACACCAGATAAATCACCCGCAACACGCTGTCGAGGCGCTCCGGCAACTCGTTCAGGCTCGGTACTTGATAAGGGATTTTCGCATCGCGGATCTTCGCCTTGGCGCGCACGATGCGCTGGGCAATCGCCGCCGGTGCCGAAAGAAACGCCCGGGCGATTTCCTCGGTGGTCAGGTCGCAGACTTCCCGCAGGGTCAGCGGCACTTGCGCGTCCGCCGCCAGCGCCGGGTGACAGCAGGTGAAGATCAGCCGCAGGCGGTCGTCTTCCACGTCTTCGCCACTCCAGTCGGCCTGTTCCAGTTCCTCGAGCTGTGCCAGCAACAACGGCTGCGAGGCCTTGAAACGGGCGCGGCGGCGCAACACATCGATGGCCTTGAAGCGCCCGGTGGACACCAGCCAAGTGCGCGGGTTGTCCGGCACGCCGTCGCGCTGCCAGCGCTCGACCGCGATGAAGAACGCCTCGTGCAAGGCTTCTTCGGCGAGGTCGAAATCGCCGAGCAGGCGAATCAGCGTCGCCAGGATCCGCCGCGAGTCTTCGCGATAGACCTGCTCGACCCGCGCCCGGACCTCAGACATTCAACTGCCGCACCGGGCGCACTTCGACGCTGCCGACCCGGGCCGCCGGAATGTGGCCGGCGACCTGAATCGCTTCGTTGAGATCCTTGGCATCGATCAGGTAGAAACCGGCCAGTTGCTCCTTGGTTTCAGCGAACGGGCCATCGGTGATCGACAGCTTGCCGTTGCGCATGCGCACCGTGGTCGCGGTCTGCACCGACTCCAGCGCTTCGGCCGCGACCATCCGCCCGCTGCCCTGAATCGACTCGGCATAGGCCCAGCACTCGGCGTCTTCCGGGCTGTCGGGCGAGGTGTGCAGCAGGCGCTCGTCGCTGTAGACCAAGCATAGATACTTCATGGTTTTCTCCTGATTCGAACGGATCAACTATGGCTGAAGATCAGGGTTGTACATCGAACAGCGTGGCGCCGCTCATCGGATCGAACGGTGCCGACCAGTGCTCGTGAGCGATTTTCCAAGTCCCGCCGACCTGCCGATAGCACGCGGTGGCGCGCATCCAGCAGCTCTGGGTTTCGCCCTTGTCGTTGGTGCCGCCGCAATGCGTGACCCAATGGGCGAAGGCGAGGTTGTCGGCGGTCTCGATAGCGATCTCGTGAAACTCGAAAACGTGCGGGCCTGAACACATCTCCATGCAGGCTTCCCAATGTGCACGGTAAGCCGCTTTGCCCTTGAATTGCAGGGCCTTGATCGCATCGAAGGAGACGATGTCGTCGGTGTACAACGTCATGACCTTGTCGACGTTCTTGGTCATCACCGCGTCGCGGTAGGTGTTGATCAGGGTCTGGATTTCAGTCTGTGCGCTCATGGTGTTCTCCGTGGTTTTTGTTGTGAAGACACCCTTAGTCGTTCGGCCATCGAGCCAATCGACAGTCGAAACAAAAAATTTCCGCCGAACACAAAATCGCTAGAATCCGAGGCTCATCTTTGTAGGAAAAAGGAAATTCCCGTGTCAGCCCAACTCGTGCCGTACGACAGCCTGAACGCCTTGCAGCGTCAGCAGGTCGAGGCGATTGAGATCCATCCCGAGCAGATCAAGTTCTCCGGCGACATTCACGGCGCGCTGCACACGCTGCTGTCCAAACCTGGTCCCGGCGTCAAAGGCTTTGCCCTGCTGGCCGACCAGGTGCCGGTGGCGTTCCTGCTGCTCAAGCGCCCGCCCGTGTTGCCGGCCTGGGCCAATGAACACAGCGCCACCCTGCACGCCCTGCAGGTCGACCACCGGGCGCAGGGCAAAGGTTACGGCAAGGCTTGCCTGCAGGCGCTGCCCGAGGTGGCGCGTGAAGCATGGCCGGAGATCAAGGGGCTGGAACTGTCGGTGGATGCCGATAACGATGCCGCCATCGCGCTGTACGCCAAACACGGTTTCGTCGACAGCGGCGAAGCGTACAAGGGCCGGGTCGGTTACGAACGGCGTATGGGACTGTTTTTCTAAATCATCGAGGGATGCACGATGATCGATTCAATCGAAGCACTGGAAGCTATTTACGGCCTGCCCCACGACCGCGCGATGCGCAAGCAGATCGGTTTTCTCAACGAGGATTATCAGGCGATGGTGCGGGTCTCGCCGCTGGTGATCGTCAGCTCGGTGGGCGCCGACGGCCTCGACAACTCGCCCCGTGGCGATGCGCCGGGGTTCGTGCGGATCATCGACCAGAATACCCTGGCCCTGCCGGATCGCCCGGGCAACAACCGCATCGATACCCTGCGCAATGTGCTGCACGATCCACGGGTGTCGCTGTTGTTCATCATTCCGGGTATCGGCGAGACATTGCGGGTCAACGGCACCGCGACCATCAGCGCCGACCCTGAGCTACTGGAAAGCTTTGCGGTGAACGGCAAACCGGCGAAAACCGTGTTGCTGGTGACGGTGCAGGCGGCGTTTTTCCATTGTTCGAAAGCGTTTGTGCGTTCGGATGCGTGGAACCCCGAGACCCACTTGCCGCGCTCGGCCCTGCCCTCTGCGGGCGCATTTCACAAGCGTTTGAACGACGGGCAGTTCGATGCCGAGACCTACGATCGTGAAGCACCAAAACGGGTAATCGACACCCTTTACTAAACGGGGAATTGCAAACACCGCTAGAACCTGTGGGAGCTGGCTTGCCAGCGATGGCGTCGGCACATCAAACATTGCTGTCGACTGACCCACCGCTATCGCTGGCAAGCCAGCTCCCACAGGTTATGTGTGATGTCTTACAAAGTGAGGATCATCTCGTGCCACGCCATGCCGCCGTGATCCGACTCCGACGGTTTGATGTAGGCAAAGCCGAAACCGGCATACAGCGGAATATGCTGTTCCTTGCACATCAGATGAATCGTCGCTTTATCCAGCCCGCGCATGCGTTCGATGAACTCGGCCATCAAGCGTTTGGCCAGGCCCTGGCCCTGGTAGTCCGGGTGCACCACCACCGACATGATCACCACGTTCGGCCCTTGCGGGTCGTGGCCGATCAGTTCCTTGAACGCCTCGTCCGACATCTGCACCTCAAACGCCGCACCCGAGTTGATGAAACCGGCGACCACGCCATCCACTTCGGCGACGATGAAACCGTCCGGCCAGGTGGCGATGCGTGTGGCGATCTTCTCGCGGGTGGCGGCTTCATCGCCTTCGTAGGCCACGGTTTCGATGGCGTAGCAGCGGTCCAGGTCGGCGGCGGTGACGTTGCGGATGACGGTGTTCATGGCAGCTCGGAAATCAGCAGAAGAAAGTGCCGAAAGCATAAAGGAATAAGGCATGCATATCGATCTGCGCGGGCGGCGTAAAGCTTGCGTATAAGCGCTTTTCTTCGGGTTCGGGGCGGGCTATTTCTCAGGGGTGTCTCTGATCACCCTTGGGGGGAAACCGCTTATGAGCAGCGTTGAAATCGGCCTGTTGATGGTGTTGGGCATCAGTACGTTCGGCTTTATCACCTTGGGCATCGACCTGTTGCGGGCGCGACGGGTGTCCAAGGGCAAGCGCGGTTGAACGGCATGAGGCGGATCAGTGATCCGCCTCATGGTGGTTGACTCAGGCCTTGGTATCGACTGGCACGCAGATTTCCAGTTTGCCGGTGTGCAGTCGCGGATTGAAATCGGCGCTGTAGCGTTCCAGCTCCGGGGCATTCAGTTCCACGTAGTGGGAGGTCGGCAGCCAGGTCTTGTAGATGTATTGCAGGGTCTGCGGCAGTTGATCGAGCGGTCCCTTGTGCTCGAACACGGCGTATTGCCGGGGCAGCACTTCGACCCACTGGTAGACCTTCTGGTCCAGGTCATCGAGCTTGCTGATTTCCACACCGGCGATGTAATCGAAGCCACCCTGGCCGTCGAAATTGCTGCAGACGCCGTAGGTCACTTCGTTCTTCTGTCCCTGAATCTTTCCCAGATGCGGCAAGAACTTTTCCCACAATGCGGGGATGTCCTTGGCAGTGTCCTGGGTAAATCGACCACGAAAACCTGCAATCAGCAGGAAGTGTCCATGTTCGAAGCGAGGTTCAGCCACTTCGACGCGTTTTTGCTCATCCATGACTCGACTCCTGGAACAAAAAGAGGGGTTCGGCTGCTGAGTATAGAAGCCAAACCCGATTCGCAATGTCACAAGGCGTGCAACTGGTCGGCGGCCCCGGAGCCAACGAACTCGTTATAACCGGATACGATCACGTAAACCGCGAAATAGCAGAAGATCGCCGCCGATGCCATGTAGGAGTAGCGCAGCAGCTTGTCACCCAGCAACTTGCCGCCGTGGCTCGCGGCAAAGCACAGGCCGGCCGACCACAGCAGCCCGGCGCAGAGAAAACCGCCGAGGAACAGCGCCGAACTCAGCGGGCCGCTGCCACCGGATCGCGCGATCAGCGTACCGCCGACTGCGGCGAACCACAGAATCGCGCTGGGTGAGGACATGGCGAGGAAGATCCCACGAAAGAACTCTTTGCGATGGGAGTTCTGCCCCACCTCCGCCGTCGCCGCCAACTGCGCCTCGTGGTGAATCGCCGAGTAGATCATCTTCGCCGCAAAGTAGATCAGCAGCGCCGACCCGCCGATCCACAGCACCCAGCGCACGCTTTCGTATTGCAGCAACACGGTCATTCCGGCCAGCGCCAGCACCGCGTAGATCAGGTCACCGACACAGGTGCCCAGGCCCAGCGCGAAGCCTTGAAAGTAGCCGCGCTGCATCGCCAGGGTGATCATCGCGATGTTGGCCACGCCGATGTCCAGGCACAACGAAAGGCTCAGCAAGAAGCCACTGGTGAATTCCATCTACCGATTTCCTTGGGAAAAATTTGTTTGCACGCAGGCTGGACAGCCTGCCATCACAGCCCTTATCTTCCGCCACAGGTCACCGCAGTGACCAGCGTCGCTCGGACGGTTCCGGGCGCTTACGTTATCCGAGGCAACAATGGCTGAACAAGGTTCGCCGCGCCGCTTTGCGCGCATTGATCGACTCCCCCCTTACGTTTTCAACATCACCGCCGAGCTGAAGATGGCCGCGCGGCGCCGTGGTGAAGACATCATCGACCTGAGCATGGGCAACCCCGACGGGGCCACACCGCCGCACATCGTCGAAAAACTCGTACAAGTTGCCCAGCGCGAAGACACCCACGGTTATTCCACATCCAAGGGCATTCCGCGTCTGCGCCGGGCGATTTCCAACTGGTACAAGGAACGCTACGCAGTCGATATCGACCCGGAAAGCGAAGCCATCGTCACCATCGGTTCCAAGGAAGGCCTGGCGCATTTGATGCTGGCGACCCTGGATCAGGGCGACACGGTACTGGTGCCGAACCCGAGCTACCCGATTCACATCTACGGCGCGGTGATTGCCGGTGCGCAGGTGCGTTCGGTGCCGCTGGTGCCCGGTGTGGACTTCTTCGATGAACTGGAGCGGGCGATTCGCGGTTCGATCCCGAAGCCGAAGATGATGATCCTCGGTTTCCCGTCCAACCCTACCGCGCAATGCGTGGAGCTGGATTTCTTCGAACGGGTGATCGCCCTCGCCAAGCAGTACGACGTGCTGGTGGTGCACGATCTGGCTTACGCCGACATCGTCTACGACGGCTGGAAAGCCCCGTCGATCATGCAGGTGCCAGGCGCGAAGGACATTGCGGTGGAATTTTTCACCCTGTCCAAGAGCTACAACATGGCGGGCTGGCGCATCGGTTTCATGGTCGGCAACCCGGAACTGGTCAACGCCCTGGCGCGGATCAAGAGCTACCACGACTACGGCACCTTCACTCCGCTGCAAGTGGCGGCGATTGCCGCGCTGGAAGGCGATCAGCAATGCGTGCGCGACATCGCCGAGCAGTATCGCCAGCGCCGCAACGTGCTGGTCAAAGGCCTGCATGAGCTGGGCTGGATGGTCGAGAACCCGAAAGCTTCGATGTATGTCTGGGCGAAGATTCCCGAGGCTTACGCGCATCTGGGTTCGCTGGAGTTCGCCAAAAAGCTGCTGGCCGAGGCCAAGGTCTGCGTCTCGCCGGGGGTGGGCTTTGGTGAGTATGGCGATGATCACGTGCGCTTCGCGCTGATCGAGAACCAGGACCGGATTCGGCAGGCCGTGCGCGGGATTCGCGGGATGTTCCGGGCCGACGGCCTGACCCCGAAAACCGCCTGACACATCCCCCCTGTAGGAGCTGCCGCAGGCTGCGATCTTTTGATTTTAAAGATCAAGATCAAAAGATCGCAGCCTGCGGCAGCTCCTACAGGGGTCATCACCCACAAAAAAACCGCATCGCTGCGGTTTTTTTGTGCCTGCAAAACGCCGTTTAAACGAACAGCGACAACAGCAGAATAAAGCCCAACGCAACCACCGACAGGATGGTTTCCATCGCCGTCCAGGTCTTGAAGGTTTCGGCGACGGTCATGTTGAAGTACTGCTTCACCAGCCAGAAGCCGGCGTCGTTCACATGAGACAGGATCAACGAACCGGCACCAGTGGCCAGCACCAGCAGCTCACGGTTGACGCCCGGAATCATCCCCACCACCGGCACCACGATGCCCGCGCCCGTGATAGTCGCCACAGTGGCCGAACCGGTAGCAATACGAATCACCGCCGCCACCAGCCACGCCAGCAGGATCGGCGAGATCTGCGCGCTGACCGCCATGTGGCCGATCACGTCGCCCACGCCGCTGGTCACCAGCATCTGCTTGAAACCGCCACCGGCACCGATGATCAGGATGATCGCGGCGGTCGGCGCCAGGCTTGCGTCCAGCCACTTGAGCATCTGTTGCGAGCCGATGCCCTGCTTGTGACCGAAGGTGTACAGCGACAGCAGCAAGGCCAGCAGCAGTGCCGAGATCGGGTGACCGATCATGTCCATCCAGGTGCGGAAGAAGTGACCGTCCGGCAGCGCCACATCAGCGAAGGTTTTCAGCAGCATCAGGAACACCGGCAGCAGTACGGTGATCAGGGTGATGCCGAAGCTCGGCAGGTTTTGCGAATCGGTTTCACGGGCCAGTTGATCGACCAGTTCCTGATTCGGATGACCGGGGATGTGCTTGGCAATGAATGTACCGAAGATCGGTCCGGCAATGATGGCCGTTGGCAGCGCAACGATCAGACCGTAGAGGATGGTCTTGCCGATGTCGGCGCCGAACACCCCGATCGCCAGCAGCGGACCCGGGTGCGGCGGCACCAGACCGTGTACCGCGGACAGACCGGCAAGCAGCGGGATACCGATCTTGATGATCGACACACCGGTGCGGCGGGCAACGATGAACACCAGCGGAATCAGCAGCACGAAGCCGATCTCGAAGAACAGCGGAATACCGACGAGGAACGCGGCGAACATCATCGCCCACTGCACCTTGTCCTTGCCGAACGCACGGATCAGGGTCTGCGCGATCTGATCGGCACCACCGGATTCGGCCATCATTTTGCCGAGCATGGTGCCCAGCGCGAGGATGATGCCGACGAAACCGAGCACGCCACCGAAGCCGTCCTGGAACGCCTTGATGATGGTGCCGATCGGCATGCCCGACGTCAGGCCGAGGAACGCGGCCGCGATGGTCAGGGAGATAAAGGGGTGAATCTTGAATTTGGTGATCAGGATGATAAGTCCGATCACCGTGACCACTGCATCGAGCAGCAGGTAGGCGTCGTGGGACATGCCAAACATTGGGGGTGTCTCCTGGCTTGTTGTTGTTATTAAAGCGGGTTAAACAGAATTCGTGAGGACAGCGCTAGCTCTTTCAACACACTCATACCGCCTGCTTCAGACCGTGGGCCTGCCACCAGACGTGCGCCTGGGCCGCCAGTTCTTCAACGCTGTGGATCGAAGCATTCAGCGCCAGGGTCAGCGGCTCGCCAACCGGCGATTCGAGGGTGGCGAACTGGCTTTCGATCAACGTCGCCGGCATGAAGTGGCCCGGGCGATGGGACACGCGGTCGGCAGCGACTTCAGGGGTCAGCTCAAGAAACACAAAGCCCAGGCCCGGCAAGGCACTGCGCAGCACTTCGCGATAACTGTGTTTAAGGGCCGAGCAGGTCAGCACCGGGCGCTCGCCGAGTGCATCGACACGACGCAGCTCAACGCACAGGCTGTCGAGCCAGCCGGCACGGTCGTCGTCGTTCAGGGGGATCCCCGCGCTCATCTTTTCGATGTTGGCGGCCGGATGAAAAGTATCGCCTTCAATGGCAGTGGCGCCGCTCAATTGGCACAGGGCCTGGCTGACGCACGTCTTGCCGCAACCGGCAACGCCCATGATGACCAGGGCGGTGATGGGATGACTCATATAACACCTCAGCGCGCAGACAGCGCTACCTTTGCTAGCTATGACTCTAGTGCACAGGCAGAAGTTGCCGACGCCTTCTTGTCGTTTTTTTGGGTTGCAGCAGGTTTTCGCCCAACGCCAAAAAGCGAGGATCAGGCAGGACCTCGCTTACGCATTTGCAGCTGCATCAGGACAGCGCTACCTTAGTGCCTTGATTTTTGTTTGGCAAGCCGCCCGATGACCACCCCTAAAAACGATAAAAACACTCGCACCACCGGCCGTCCCACCCTTAATGAAGTTGCCCGCCTGGCCGGCGTCAGTCCGATTACCGCCTCCCGCGCCCTGCGTGGGGTCAGCACCGTGGCCACCGAACTGGTGGAAAAAGTGCAAAAAGCCGCGCTCGAACTCAACTACGTGGTCAACCCAGCCGCCCGCGCCCTGGCCTCAGCGCAGAGCCATTCGGTGGTGGTGCTGGTGCCGTCGCTGTCCAACCTGTTGTTCATCGATACGCTGGAAGCCATTCATCGGGTGCTCACGCCCAAGGGCTTCGAAGTGCTGATCGGCAACTTCCACTATTCGCGCGATGAAGAAGAAAACCTGCTGCGCAACTACATGGCCTATCAGCCACGTGGTTTTCTGCTGACCGGGTTTGATCGCACCGAAAGTTCGCGGCGGATGATCGAGGCCAGCAACATTCCCTGCGTGTACATGATGGAACTGGACAGCGCTGCCGGAGTGAATTGCGTGGGTTTCTCGCAGCTCAGCGCTGGCGAAACCGCCGCCGAGCATTTGCTCTCTCGAGGGCGCAAGCGCCTGGCCTACATCGGCGCGCAACTCGATCAGCGCACGTTGCTGCGTGGCGAAGGTTTCCGCAAAGCCTTGCAGAAGGCCGGGCGCTACGACCCGGATCTGGAAGTACTGACCCCGCGCGCCTCGTCCGTGGGCCTGGGCGGTGAACTGTTCCTGCAATTGCTGGCGGCGCATCCGGACGTCGATGCGATCTTCTTTGGCAACGACGACCTGGCGCAGGGTGCCCTGCTCGAAGCGTTGCGCAACGGGATCAAGATCCCCGAGCAAGTGGCAATCCTCGGTTTCAACGACTTGCCGATGTCCGAACACATGGTCCCGCGCCTGAGCAGCATCAACACCCCGCGCGAAGCGATCGGCCGGCGTGCGGCGGAGCAGATGCTGACGCTGATGGCCGGCAACAGCGTGGCGCGGCCGGTGGAAGACATGGGTTTTGAACTGAAGATTCGCGAGAGTACCTGACCTTTGAAATCCTGTCGGAAGCAATCCCTGTGGGAGCTGGCTTGCCAGCGATGGCGTCAGGTCAGTCGATACAGTGTTGACTGATACACCGCAATCGCTGGCAAGCCAGCTCCCACAGTTTTTTGGTACACCCACCCTGTGCATGTATCAGTGGCTGAGCAGTTCGACCAGGGCCGATGCGCCCTTCTGCAACGGCTGGCTCTTGAGCCACACCGCATGCACCGGCAGCACCAGGCCGTTTTCGATATTGCGGAAATTCAGGCGTTTCAAGCGCCCACTGTCCAGCCACGGCTGCACCACCGACAACGGGAAATTGCCCCAGCCCAACCCCGCCTCGACCATCTCCAGCGCCGTCTCCAGCGTGTCGGTGCGCCAGTGCGATTCGGCCACCAGCGGCCGGGGTTCGCTGATCGGCAAATCACGGCTGGCGACGAAGATCTGCCGCACGTGCACCAGGTCTTCGAGGAACAGATCCTGCCCCTGCAACAACGGACTGTTCGCCGCCAGCGTGGCAATCATCCGTTCGCTGCCGACAAACTGAAAACGCTCCAGCACGTTCATGCTCAACCCGGCGAACGCCAGGCACACGCTGACGCGGCCACTGTGCAGCATCGCCAGCACGTCGTCCTGCGGCGCGGTCAGCACTTCGATGTCGAGCAGCGGATGACGCTCGGCAATCACCTTGATCGCGGCGAGCAAACGCCGACGCTCGATGTCGGCGACCACGCCAATCGACAGCTTGCTCTCCAGCCCCAGGGACAACTCCACCGCGTGCACCTGCAACTGCTTGAGCTGTTCGGCGATCAGCCGCGCATGCGGCACCAGTGACAGCGCCATCGCCGTCGGTTGCGGTTCACGATGGCTGCGGTCGAACAGCGGATAACCGAGTTCCGCTTCCAGATTGCCGATGCCCATGCTCACTGCCGAAGGCACCCGACCCAAAGCGCGGGCGGCTGCAGAGAAGGAGCCGCGCTCGATCACGGCAAGGAACAATTCGATGCTGTCGCTGTTGAAATTCAAACCACCACCTATCACCAAAACTGAAAGCTACTGACTTTTTCTGTCACCGCTATTGAAGCTATCTTTCGCCGCCTCCGCCAGTCCCGCTGGCCATCGAGTTCAAGACAGAGGCAAAATTTCCATGCAAGGCGTCAAACGCAAACTGGTCTATGTGTCGCTCTACGAAGTGATCGGCATGACTTTCTCCGCCCTCGGTCTGGCGCTGTTGTCCGGCACCTCGCCCGGCAGCACCGGCCCATTGGCGGTGATCATCACCACCATCGCGGTGACCTGGAATTTCATCTACACCTCGCTGTTCGAGCATTGGGAAAGCCGCCAGAAATCCCGCATACGCACGGTCAAACGGCGCGTCGCCCACGCGGTGGGTTTTCAACTGACGCTGATCGTGTTCCTGATTCCGCTGATTGCCTGGTGGATGAACATCAGTCTGGTGCAGGCGTTCCTGCTGGATCTGGCACTGATTATCTTCATCCCGTGCTACACGTTCGCCTTCAACTGGCTGTTCGATCGCATCTTCGGCTTGCCGGCGTCGGCGCTGCCCGATTCCGCCGCTGCGGCATAAATCGTTAACTCGTAAGCAGTTATTGCAAGAAATCGGCGGTATTCCGGGGCAAACCGCCGATATTCACAATCCATCAACTCTGATAGCAGGCTAAGCTTTTCCATCAATAAAAAATGGATCCGCCGATGACTGCTCACGCCCCCGCCGCCGCGCAACGCGACGGCATCGACCCGATACGCGCCGCCGAGATTTCCGCCCGCATCGACCGCCTCCCCGCCGTCGCCACCATCTGGCGGCTGGTGGCGCTGTTGTCGATTGGCGGTTTCTTCGAACTCTACGATTTGTTCCAGACCGCCTACATCAGTCCGGGACTGATCCGTGACGGGATTTTCGCCACCGGCAATCAGGGCGTGTTCGGCTTTTCCGATCAAGCGGCATTCGCTTCGGCGACCTTTCTGGGTCTGTTCCTCGGCGCCAGCCTGCTCAGCCCATTGGCCGATCGTTTCGGCCGCCGCGCGATCTTCACCTTTGCGCTGGTCTGGTACACGGTGGCCACGGTGCTGATGGGCATCCAGAGCTCGGCGCTGGGGATTATCTGCATGCGTTTTCTGGTGGGGATCGGGCTGGGTATCGAGCTGGTGACCATCGACGCCTACCTCTCGGAACTGGTGCCCAAACGCATGCGCAGCTCGGCGTTTGCCTTTGCGTTTTTCGTGCAGTTTCTGTCGGTGCCGGCGGTGGCGCTGATGTCGTGGTGGCTGGTGCCGCAGGCGCCGTTCGGTGTGTCCGGCTGGCGTTGGGTGGTGCTGGCGAGCGCGGTGTTTGCGCTGTTCATCTGGTGGCTGCGCAAGCGCCTGCCGGAGTCGCCGCGCTGGCTGGCGCAGCATGGGCGGTTCGATGAGGCGAACCGGATTCTCGACGACATCGAGGCCCGCTGCGAAAAAGATCACCGTCAACCGCTGGACGCCCCGGAAGCGGTGCCTGTGGATGTCGAGGGCAAGGGCCGCTTCGCCGATATCTGGCAACCGCCCTACCGGCGTCGGGCGTTGATGTTGATCGTGTTTCACGTGTTCCAGGCGATCGGGTTCTTCGGTTTCGGCAACTGGCTGCCGGCGCTGCTTTCCGGCCAAGGCGTCAGCGTCACCCACAGCCTGATGTACGCCTTCATCATCACCCTCGCCTACCCGCTCGGGCCGTTGCTATTCGTAAAGTTCGCCAACCGTTTCGAGAACAAGTGGCAGATCGTCGGCTCGGCCCTCGGCGCCATGACGTTCGGCACCTTGTTCGCGCTGCAGACCAGCGCCTTCGGCCTGATCTTTTGCGGGGTGATGATCACCTTCTGCAACGCCTGGCTGAGCTTCAGTTATCACTCGTACCAGAGCGAACTGTTCCCGACCAACATCCGTGCGCGGGCGGTGGGTTTCTGCTATTCGTTCAGCCGTTTGTCGACGGTGTTCAGCAGCCTGTTGATCGGGCTGTTCCTCGATCACTTCGGCACGCCCGGGGTGCTCGCGTTCATTGTCAGCAGCATGCTGATCGTGATGCTGACCATCGGCGGGTTCGGCCCGCGCACGCGCAATCTGGCACTGGAAAACATTGCCCATCGCTGACCGCCCCGCGGTCATCCTCTGCCGCCTGACGGCAAGGGATGACCGCTCTGCTCGGCGCACAAGTCGCGTAACTCGTTGAAATCATGTGGTTCTTCGCAAAGGCACGGTAATTGCTGCGTCAGGCCCGTCAGCAATTATCCAAAGGTCTCCATCATGATGTTGGTCAGTGCCAAACAGCAGCAGCTCGTCCACTTGCCCAAGCGGCCAGTGGATGACGCGACCACGACCGCCGCTGCCGGTCTGCAAAGCGGCCTGCACGGCGCCATGCTGCAATCGCTGCAGAACCAGGCTCAGTCGCAAGCCACCGATGCAACCTCCAAGGTCGAGGATTCGGCCACGCAGATCGCTACCCAGCAAGTGGCCGCCGCTACGCGCATCAGCGATAACGTCGACGAGGCCTTCGCCAAGACTCGCGTCGGTCTGCAAACTACCGATGCCACAGCGGCCGGCAGCACCACCGGCACCTCGGCCACCGACGCGTTCAAGGACTACATGAGCAAGTCGCCGGAACAACGTCTGCGCGACAGTATCCTTCAGAGCATGGGCATCACCGAAGACGACATCAAAGCCATGCCGCCGGAGAAACAACTGGCCATCGGCAAAGAGATTGCCGAGCGTCTGCAGGACAAGATGAAACTGGCGCAGGCGGACAAAGAGAACGTCAATGACCTCAAGGACAGCGACAAACTGGCGGACAAGTTTCTCGCGGCGCTTTGACTGCAAACCCCTGTAGGAGCTGCGGCACGCTGCGATCTTTTGATCTTAAAAAACAAAATCAAAAGATCGCAGCGTGCCGCAGCTCCTACAGGTGTTTGGCGTAACTACTAGTTCAGCTGCAACGTCGCATTGAACTGCCCGATCGCATCCACCACATGCCGTGATCCCTGCTGAATCTCCAGAATCACCTCCCCCGCCTCGTTCGCCAGCTCCACACCCAGCCCGGTGCGGCTCAGGCTCGACTGCATGCTCGACACCGCGCTCAGCGACAGGTCATGGTTTTTGCGCACCACTTCGACAATCTCCAGGGTCGCCTGACTGGTACGCGCCGCGAGACTGCGCACCTCGTCCGCCACCACCGCAAAGCCGCGTCCGTGCTCACCGGCCCGGGCCGCTTCGATGGCGGCGTTGAGCGCCAGCAGGTTGGTCTGATCGGCGATGCCGCGGATGGTCTGGACGATGGTGCCGATGATGTCCGATTGCTTGCTGACCGCATCGATGCTCAGCGCCGCTTCGTTGAGGTCGCGGGAAATGTCCTGAATGATCTGTACGGTTTGTTGCACGACCTGTGAGCCTTTTTGCGCGCAGGCGTCGTTTTGGACCGAGGTGCTGTGGGCCGATTCCGCGGCGTTTTGCAGCGTCGTCATCTGGCTGGTGATGTCGCTGGCGAACTTGACCACCTTGTACAACCGGCCCTTGGTGTCGAACAGCGGGTTGTACGAGGCTTCGAGATAAACCATCTGCCCGGACTTGTTCTTGCGTTCGAAACGGTGCGAGTGATATTCGCCGCGATTGAGCGACGCCCAGAACGCCTTGTACTGCGCCGATTCGGATTCGGAACGGTGACAGAACATGCTGTGGTGGTGACCGACGATTTCGTTGAGCGAGTACTGCATGGTTTTCAGAAAGTTGTCGTTGGCGGTAATCACGTTGCCTTCGGGCGTGAACTCGATCACCGCCATCGAACGGCTGATTGCCGCGAGCATGCTTTCTTCTTCGTGCTCTTTGTTGACCCGGGCGGTGATGTCCGCCGCCACTTTGATCACACTTTTGACTTGTTTGTCCGGACCATAAACCGGCATGTAACTGGCTTCGAGCCAGATCTCCTTGCCGGACTTGTTCAAGCGCAGAAACGTGCCGCTGATCGGCTCACCCCGGGCCAAGTCGCGCCACAATCTGGCGTATTCCTCGCTGCGGTAAAACGCTTCTTCGCAAAACACCCGGTGATGTTTGCCGCGCACTTCCTCGGCGCTGTAGCCCATGGTCTTGCAGAAGTTTTCGTTGGCATCCAGAACAATGCCTTCGGGGGTGAATTCGATCATCGCCATCGAACGGCTGATCGCCTCCAGCTTGGCGTTGGCTTCGGTCAAGGCGCAGCTGAAACGCTCGATCTGCTGCAGGTCAGCCTTGTGATGTAGGTTGAACATGGTTGTATCACCTTCCGCGCGGTCTTTTGATTTGATGAAAGTTCAGGTCTTTCAGAATCCACCACTACGTTCCACAGAACAGGCACACGCATTCCTCCACAGGAGGAAGTTGTCAGGTGATAAATGACGTTTAATCAAAGAGTCCATGCAGCGACGCTCTAATCAAGACATCCTTCTCTTGATAGCCCGCGAGCGGGCCAGCCCTAACGTGCAGAAGAACTTCCATGTAAAACAGGCTCCTTGTTGGTTCAGTGTCCGGTGCCTTTGAATGCGCACTCTGGCAGCGTTGAAATCACGGCTAACCGATGACGGTCGACATAGTTAGTTACAGCTCAGCATAGCCAGCGCGAAGCCTTGCGCAAGGCCACTAGTCGGCCAGTATCTGGCACTTTTTGCACAAGAAACGGTTCAGCGAGTGGCAGCGACCGCCGTATCCGCCAGCAGATCCAGCAAGGCCTGCACCGCCGCTGACGGCGTCTGCCCCGCAGGCAGCACCAGCGAAAACACCCGTTCGATACGTGGCTGCAGGGCAATCACCCGCAAGCCCTGACGCTCGGCCGGCAAGGTCATTTCCGGCACCAGGGTCACGCCGAGGTTTTCCCGCACCAGAGTGAAGGCGCTGCTCCATTCGCGCACCTCGACCCGCACATCCTGCAACTGCAATCCGGCTTCGGCGGCGAGGCTGCGGGCGTTGGTCGAGCAACCGCCGGTGGCCAGCACAAATGGCAGCGCCGTCAGCTCTTGCAGGCTGACGCCCTGTTCGGCTCCTCGCAGTGCAAGCGGATGCCCTGCCGGCACCACCGCCACCCATTCATCACGACCCAACGGCCCGGCGTTGCGCTCGGGTGCCGGGTTGAGCACCACGCCGACATCCACCAGACCGGCCGCGAGCAGGGTTTCCACCTCGTCGTCGCTGACCTCCAGCGCCACCACTTCGATGCCCGGATACAGACGATTGAATTGCCGCAGCAGCGGCGGCAGAAAACTCGCCAGCACCATCGGAAAACTCGCCAGACGAATCGTCCCGCGCAGCATCGGGCGTACGTTGTCGACGGTCTGGCGAATGGTCTGCAGCGCACTGAGCATCAGCCGCGCCTGCTCGATCACCGGCAGGCCGATGGCGGTGGGCAATGTCTGTCGGCTTTCGCGGCTGAACAGTTGCACGCCGAGGGTTTCTTCCATCAGCGCCAGGGCCTGGCTCGCCCCGGACTGGGTCATGCCGACCCGCTCGGCCGCGCGGGTGATGTTGCCGTGATCGGCCACGGCGACCACCAGCCGCCAATGCATCAGGTTCATCATGCCAGTAGCTGTCCTTATGGCTGCTTTCTGAAAGATTAATTTTACCGAGGGGGCGGCGCACTATGACACTGGCGCCAAATCCTCACCAGAGAGCTGCCGATGAAGCTGTATTACGCCCCGCAAGCCTGTTCGCTGGCGCCGCACATTGTGCTGCGCGAACTGAAGCTGCCCTTCGTGCTGATCCGCGTCGACAACCGCAGCAAGCGCACCGCCAGCGGTGAAGACTTCCTGGCGATCAATCTCAAGGGCTATGTCGCGGCCCTGCAACTGGACAACGGCGCGGTGCTGACCGAAGGTCCGGTGATCCTGCAGTATCTGGCGGACCTGCAACCACAGTCAGGGCTGGCGCCGGCACCCGGCAGTTTCGAACGACTGCGTCTGCAGGAGTGGCTGAATTTCATTTCCAGCGAGATCCACGGCGGCCTCGGCGCGCTGTTCGATGAGCGGTTGCCGGTCGAGGTGATCAAGGAGAAGTTGTTCAGGCGTTTTTCGGTGTTGGTCGCGGTGCTGGAGCAGCAGGAGTATCTGCTGCCGAGCGGCTTCAGCGTGGCGGATGCGCTGCTGTTTGTGGTGTTGCGCTGGGCCGGGTTGTTTGACATTGATTTGGCGCAGTGGCCGGCGCTGGCGCGGTTTCAGGCGCGGATTGAGCAGCGGCCGACTGTGGTGGCGGCGTTGGCGGCAGAAGCGGCGTAGGCCGGTGGATTATTCGCGAGCAAGCCCGCTCCCACACTGGATTCGGGCAAGCCATGGACCCAGTGTGGGAGCGAGCTTGCTCGCGAAGGCGGTAGCTCAAACGCCACAGATCAAACAGTTGAAACTCAAAGCCCCGCCGTCACCCTGCTCGCCACCTCCCCCGGCACCCACGCCTGCCACACCTGCGGCTGGTCGCGCAAAAATGCTTCGGCGACCTGCCGTGGTGGCTGGCGTTTTTCGCTCATTCCGGCCAGGGTCTGGTTCAGCAGATCAATCGGCAAATCGACTTTCTCGAAGAATGTCACCAGCTCCGGATACTGCGCCTTGAACGGTGCCGACACGCCGATCGCCAGGCTTGCCGGCATCGAGCGGGTGCCCTTGGGGTTCGGGTTGCTGGCATCGGCCAGGGTTTTCCAGGCTTCGGCATCGAACGGCGGTTCTTCGAGCTTCACCAGTTTGAAGCGCCCGAGCAGCGGCGTCGGCGACCAGTAATAGAACAGCACCGGTTTGCCGCGTTTGATCGACGACGCCACCTCGGCATCCAGCGCCGCGCCGGAGCCGGTGCGGAAGTTGACGTAGCTGTCGGTCAGCGCATATGCCTTGAGTTTCTGGCTGTTGACGATCTCCGAAGTCCAGCCGGTCGGGCTGTTGAGGAAACGCCCACGGTTCGGATCTTCCGGGTCGCGGAATACGTCCTTGTAGCGCGGCAGGTCGGCGACCGATTTCAGCTCCGGGGCCAATGGTTTGATACCGCGCTCGGGGTCACCCTTGATCACGTATTCCGGCACCCACCAGCCCTCGGTCGCGCCTTTGACCGTGTCGCCGAGGCCGAACACCTTGCCTTCATTGGCCGCCTTGACCCACGCCGGACTGCGCCCGGCCCATTCCTCGCCGATCACCTGAATATCGTTTTTCGCCAGCGCCGCTTCCAGGCTGACGGTGCTGCCCGGCAGCGTATCGGTCGGGTAGCCATAGCCTTTCTCGACGATCAGGCGCAGCACTTCGGTGATGAAACTGCCGCTTTCCCAGGTGATGTCACCGAAGTGGATCGGTGCGGCTTTTTCCGCCGCCGAAACAGCGCCGACGCTCAGGCTCAGCGCCAGCAACGAACGGCCGAGCAGGGTTTTGATCGATCTCATGCGGACCTCTTGTCTGTCAGGATTTGGTTGGCGCTGTGGCGATCGCACAGGGCCTGGGAACGGCTCATGTAAGCGCTGACCGAACGCTGGGAAATGCCCAGTTCGGCGGCGATTTGCGGATAAGTCAGGCCATCGATCCGCGCCAGCAGGAAGGTCGAACGAACCTTGCCGGGCAGGCGTTGCAGGCTGCGGTCGAGGCGCTTGAGGGTCTGGCTCAGTTGGGCGAGTTCTTCAGGCGAAGTGGCGACATCGATGTCGATCTGCTGCGCATGCCGGCGCTCCAGATCCGCCCGGCGCCAGCGCTGATAGAGCAGGCGTTGGGCAATTGTGGTGAGCATGGCGCGGGGTTCACGGATCGCCGTGACACTGGGTGACTGAAGCAACTGCGCGAAGGTTTCGGCAGCGATGTCTTCCGCGCTTTCGGCGTCGTGCAGCTGCCGGCGCAGGTAAGTGCACAGCCAGCGGTAGTGGGCGCGGAACAGTGCGTCGAGATGATTGCGGTGAACGGTGTCGGCGCCGGACATAGGGGCTCCTGGGTAAGGGGTCGCTGAATGTCCGGTGATCCGGTGGCGCGATCGTAGCAAGGCGCCTTATGCATTAATAATATTTATATTTCATTTTTATATTCTTTTTGGCGATATAAGAGCGAAAGATCGCAGCCTTCGGCAGCTCCTACAGGTCGACCACATTCCAATGTAGGAGCTGCCGAAGGCTGCGATCTTTTAGCGCAAGCAGCCATAGCCCAACTCTACAGCCTCACGCTGATAGTCGAGCACAACCCGATAATCGCTTTCACTGGCAGGCAACACTTCAGGCAAACCAAGGATCTGCGCCACATCCGGCAGTTCACGCAACGCAAGATTCATAACCCGACGCATCTGTTCGATCTGCTCATCAGTGGCGTTAGCAACGGTGATAAACGGCAACGTCGGGCTGAGCGCACTGCGCGCCACTACCCGCAAACCGCTGACTTCTTCCGGCGCATGCTGAGCGAGATAGGCATAGGTCACGCTGTCGATGGCCGCCAGGTCGGCGTGACCGTCCCGCAACCAGCGCAAACTTTCGCGGTGTGCCCCACTGATGCCGACCGTGGCGAAAAACTGCCCGTCGCGCTGCAGCGGCGCCAGGCGCTGACGCAACAGGTTCATGCCGCTGTTGGAGTCTTCACTGTTGATCACCCCGCGACTGCCGCGAAAATCCGCCAGGGTTCTGCGGCTGTCGTCAGCACGGCTGAGGATCAGGCTGCAGTGATGGCCGGCGCTGGCGTCGGGCAGTTCGTAGCGCGGACGAGCGACGATGCGTACCTGACCGCGCAACAAGGTCATCAGTGGATAGCCGCAGGTTTGGGTCAGCAGCAGATCCGGGGATAACCAGAGTTCGGGGAGCGACAGGCTGGCGGCGTCCAGGCGGGAGCGGCCAAGGTGTTCGAGGATGCGGGCGATCCAGCGTTCGTTGGCCGCGCGAATGGGCTCGGGGGCGGTGTACATCAGCAGTTCGGTGAGGTGTTGGGTCATACACTTTATTCCCGGACAACAGATTTCCACTGTAGGCCTTCGCCTGCTCGCGATAGCGGTGTGTCAGTAACCTTTTTCGTTGATTGACACACCGCTATCGCGAGCAGGCGAAGGCCTACAAGGGATTTGTGGTGTTTTTGAGATTAGTGGAAAGGATGCTGCGGACTGTCGATCGGCCTGAACCCGTGCTGCCGCCACAACTGCCCATAACCTTGCACCAAAAATCCACCACTGCGCGCCACCCACTGCTCGCGGCGCATCCGGTAGGCCGCCGGCAAGTCGTACCACGCCAGCCCCGGCAGATCGTGGTGCACCAGATGAAAATTCAGATTCAGAAACAGCCAGCGCCACGGCCAGCCGGCCTCATTGAGCACGGTACGCTGCTCCGGCTGTGCGTGCGGGCGGTGTTCATAGTAGGAGCGAATCATCGCGATCGACAGCGCCGGCACGCTGATCAGCAGCAGGTAATGCCACACCGGCAATACGCTGTACCGGGCGATGAACCACAGCATCAACACGGTGAAAGCACCGTGGGTCAGCCACATCAGCCAGGCCTGGCGCTCACGGTTTTTCAGGCGTTGCAGCTCTTCGGCGGCCAGCGTCAGCAACGCCAGCGGCGCGCCAATCGCAAAACGCCCAAGTACGGTCTTGTTCAGCCAGTGCAAGCCTCGCTCGAATAGCGAACTGCCTTGCCAGTGCGACGTTGTCAGGTAACGGCTCTCCGGATCAACGCCGGGCACCGTCAGGTGTTCATCGCGGTGATGCAGCAGATGGCTGTCTCGGTACAAGGTGTACGGGTACCACACCGCAAAGGGTGCATAACCGAGGATTTTATTGAAAAGCACCGAGCGGGTCGGATGCCCATGCAGCAATTCATGCTGCACCGACAGCCACAGCACCAACAGCGGAATCAGCAGCAATGTGCTCCAGCCGCGACCCAGCCAGACGCTATTGAGGATAATCGCGAACCAGCCGCCATACACCCCGATCAGCAGCAGCCACGTAGGCCACTCGGTGCGGGCGGTGAAGCGCTGGCGCAGGGTTTCGATCTGCTGGCGATGGTCGGCGTCGAAGTAATTCGGCATGGCGTGGCTCGGAACAGGAATCTTCCCCTTCTGTGCAACGAAGCCGAGCAATCTTGCAGATTATTTTTGCGCTGAAACGGGAGCCCGGGGGACGGGCTCCCGAAGGACGTGATCAATGACCGAAAATATCGACCTTCTTGGCTTTCTTCTCTGCACGTTTTTCAATAGCGGTCTTGGCCGGTTTCTTCTTCGCGGCTTTCTTTGAATCCATACCTTTGGACATGATGCGTACTCCACTCACAGGGATGTAGGCTCAGGTATACACCTATCGCGCGTCGCGCGTTCTTTTATAATCGGCACTTTGCCCGCCGCCAGTCCGATCCCATGCCCGATACCCGATACAGCCTGCTCGACGAGCCTTTGTGGCCGTTGATGAACAAGTTTTACCGCCGCCACCAATCGTCGATGAAGGCGGTGCGCGATGCGCAGTTGTGGGTGGCGCGGCGCGAGGACATCGTCGCCGCGTTGTGCCTACGGCCAGTGGCGGGCGGGTATTGGCTGACCGGGCTGTTTGTCGATCCGGGTTGCCGTGAGCAAGGGATCGCCGGGCAGTTGATTGCGGCGGCGGTGAAGGATCTGCAGGAACCGGTGTGGCTGTTCTGCCATCCGGATTTGCGCGGGTTTTATGAGCGACGCGGTTTCAGCTTTGACCCCGCCCTGCCCTATGCGCTGGCCGAACGGTTGAGCCGGTATGCGCGGAGCAAGCCGATGATTGCGATGGGGCTTGTTTGAAGATCAAAAGCTCAAAAGATCGCAGCCTTCGGCAGCTCCTACAGAGATCAGTGTAGGAGCTGCCGAAGGCTGCGATCTTTTGATTTTGCTTAATCGTCGGCTGCGGGATCGAGATCCGGGAACATCACTTCGGTAAAGCCGAACTTGCTGAAATCGGTGATGCGCGACGGGTACAGGCGGCCAATCAGATGATCGCACTCGTGCTGCACCACCCGCGCGTGAAAGCCTGACGCCACGCGTACGATCGGCTCGCCCTTGGGATCAAAGCCTTCGTAGCGAATCTGCTGATACCGATCCACCGCGCCGCGCAGGCCAGGCACCGACAAACAGCCTTCGAAACCCTCTTCGGTCAGCGGACTCAACGGCGTGATCAGCGGATTGATCAGGATCGTCTGCGGCACCGCTTCGGCGTCCGGGTAGCGTTCGCTGTGCTCGAAACCGAAGATCACCAGTTGCAGGTCGACGCCGATCTGTGGCGCAGCCAGGCCGACGCCACCGACACTTTCCATGGTCTGGAACATGTCATCGATCAGTTGCCACAGCTCGGGGCTGTCGAACATTTCCGGCGGCACGGGTGGAGCAATGCGCAGCAGGCGTTCATCGCCCATTTTCAGAATTTCACGGATCATGGTCAGACTTCGTCAGTGTCCGGCTTGAGCGAGTGGTCACGCCCTAGGCCAGAGACATGTTGTTTGGGATGTTCATCGAGTTCGCCGGGGACTTTTTCGCCCTCGTCCTTGCCCTCGCTGGACATGTGCTCGATCACCGCGTTCATCTCCGCCCCGAGCAACAGCACGGCGGCGGAAATATAGAAATACAGCAACAGCACAATGATCGCCCCGATGCTGCCATACATCGCGTTGTAGTTGGCGAAGGTTTTGACATAGAACGCAAAGCCCAGCGAGGCAACGATCCACACCACCACCGCCAGCACCGAGCCGGGCGTAATGAAGCGAAATTCCTGTTTGACGTCGGGCATCACGTAGTAGATCAGGGCCACGGCGACCATCATCAGGATCACGATCACCGGCCAGCGCGCAATCGTCCACACCGTGACAATGAAATCTTCCAGACCCACCTGCGCGGCAATCCAGCCCATCACCTGCGGCCCGAGCACCATCAGCGCGGCGGCTACCAGCAACATGCCGGCGATGCCGACGGTGTAGAAAATCGACAGCGGGAAGCGCTTCCAGATCGGCCGGCCTTCGACCACGTCATACGCGGCGTTCATCGCGCTCATCATCAGTCGTACGCCGGCAGACGCGGTGTACAGGGCGATGACGATACCGATGGAGAGCAAGCCGCCCTTGGACTGCTGCAACTGATCAATCACCGGGTTGACCTGCTCCAGCGCCTGCGGCGGCAATACCAGTTCCGACTGCAGGCGCAGCCAGGTGAAGAAGTCCGGCAGGTGCAGGAAACCGATCAGCGCGATCAAAAACAGAATGAACGGGAACAGCGAGAACAGCATCTGGTAGGCCAGTGCCGAGGCATAGGTCGACATCTCGTCGTCGACGAATTCAGTGACCGTGCGCACCATCACCCGGTGCAGTGGCAGACCTTTCATGTCCGGAAAAATCATTCGCGTCTCCTTTCGCCGCATTACAGGTTGAAGTCGTGGCGACTCAGGGGCGGTTTTTACATCACGGTAGTCTACTTGGCGACCCTTGGTGGCGCGCGCAAGCTTTTGACACAAGAACGGCCATCCCTGGATGGCCGCTCGTGCGTTTCGTTCAAGGCCGGATTACGCCTTGTCGACACCTTTCTTGATGGCGTCTTTGGCTTTGCCGACTGCTTGCTGGGCTTCGCCTTTTTTCTCTTGAACCTTGCCTTCGGCCTGCAGCTTGGTGTTGTCGGTGGCTTTACCGACGCCTTGCTTGACGTTGCCGACTGCTTCGTTGGCCATGCCTTTTACTTTATCGCCAGTGCTACTCATGGTGTTTCTCCTTGGTGCATTGAAGGGGAAAAGTCAGTACGTAATGATTGACCGGGCGGGTTTGCCACGAGTTTCATTTATTTTTGCCGTTCATTTCGTCGTGCCATGCAGGTTGGGCTTTATGTTTGCCACGCAAGCCCCGAGAATGCGCACCTATGGGCGCCGTGCGCCAACGATCAGATCCCGCAGGAATGTTATGAAACTCGATAAAAAGCAGGCCATTGCCCGTCGCAACCAGGAACTGGGCGGCGCTGTGCTCGGCACCAACAACTGCCACTTCGCCGAACTGAACCGCAACCGCAACATCTGGTGGTTCGACCTGCCAGTGACGCGCCTGGCGGTCGGTCAGTACGAGTGGATTCACCTGCTGATGCACACCCCGGCCACCGACGAACTGCTGCACCTGAAAGTGCCGACCGTGTTCTTGCGGGAAAAACTCGAAGGCCTGGTGATTCGCAACGAAGGCAAGCGCAAGGCGGCGTTGAGCCTGGAATTGAGTGCGGACAAGGATTCGTATCTGCAGGACATGCGCCCGGCGGGGACCAACGTGAATTTCGCGCCGTTCCGCCAGTAACTACCGCATAAAGCAAAAGATCGCAGCCTTCGGCAGCTCCTACAGAGTTCAATGTAGGAGCTGCCGAAGGCTGCGATCTTTTGATCTTCAACAAAAAGCCCCGCATCTGCGGGGCTTTTTGCTTCAGGCGGCGTTCTTCGCCTTGATCTTCTTCAGCTCTTCGTCGCGCAGCTCGCGGCGCAGGATCTTGCCGACGTTGGTGGTCGGCAGCGCATCGCGGAATTCCACCGAACGCGGCACCTTGTAACCGGTGACGTTGGCGCGCATGTGCTCCATCACGGTTTCCTTGGTCAGGGTCACGCCCGGCTTGGCCACGATGAAAATCTTGATCGCCTCGCCCGACTTCTCGTCCGGCACGCCGATGGCTGCGCACTGCAACACGCCCGGCAGGGTCGCCAGCACGTCTTCCAGTTCGTTCGGGTAAACGTTGAAACCAGAGACCAGGATCATGTCTTTCTTGCGATCGACGATGCGCATGTAGCCATCCGGCTGGATCAGCGCGATGTCACCGGTCTTCAACCAGCCTTCGCTGTCGAGGATTTCGTCGGTGGCGTCCTGACGCTGCCAGTAGCCCTTCATCACTTGCGGGCCCTTGACGCACAGCTCGCCGATTTCGCCCATAGGCTGCTCGACACCGGCATCGTCGATGACTTTGCACAGGGTCGACGGCACCGGAATGCCGATGGTGCCGATCTGGATGTTCTGGATCGGGTTGACCGTGGCCACCGGGCTGGTTTCGGTCATGCCGTAACCTTCGCAGATCGAGCAACCGGTCACTGCTTTCCAACGCTCGGCCGCCGCCAGTTGCAGGGCCATGCCGCCGGACAGGGTGACTTTCAGGTTGGAGAAATCCAGCTTGCGGAAACCTTCGTTGTTGCACAACGCGACGAACAACGTATTGAGGCCAACGAAGCCGCTGAACTTCCACTTCGACAGTTCCTTGACCATCGCCGGCAGGTCGCGCGGGTTGCTGATCAGGATGTTGTGGTTGCCGATCAGCATCATCGCCATGCAATGAAAGGTGAACGCATAGATGTGGTACAGCGGCAGCGGGGTGATCAGGATTTCGCAACCTTCATTGAGGTTGGAGCCCATCAGCGCCTTGCACTGCAGCATGTTGGCAACGAGGTTGCGATGGGTCAGCATCGCGCCCTTGGCCACACCGGTGGTGCCGCCGGTGTATTGCAGCACCGCGACATCGCTGCTGTGCGGATTGGCTTCGGCCACCGGCTGACCCTGGCCCTTGCTCAGCACGTCGTTGAACTTGACGGCTTTGGGCAGGTGATAGGCCGGGACCATCTTCTTCACGTACTTGATCACGCTGTTGATCAGCAGGCGCTTGACCGGCGGCAGCAGGTCGGCGACTTCGGTGACAATGACGTGCTTGACCCCGGTTTTCGGCACCACGGCTTCCGCCAGGTGCGCCATGTTGGCCAGGCACACCAGCGCCTTGGCGCCGGAGTCGTTGAATTGGTGTTCCATTTCCCGCGCGGTGTACAGCGGGTTGGTGTTGACCACGATCAGCCCGGCGCGGATTGCACCGAAGACGGCCACCGGGTACTGCAGAACGTTAGGCAGTTGCACGGCGATTCGATCACCGGGCTGCAAGTCGGTATGCTGTTGCAGATACGCGGCAAACGCACCGGACAATTCGTACAGTTCACCGTAGGTGATTGTCTTGCCCAGGTTGCTGAAAGCCGGCTTGTTGGCGAAGCGTTGGCAGGATTGCTTCAACACTGCCTGAATATTCGGGTACTCGTCTGGATTGATGTCGGCAGCAATTCCAGCCGGGTATTTATCCTTCCAAAAGTCTTCGATCATGGAAGCCCACTCCTCAGCAACGCGAATTCTTCACCGCATTTGATGCGATTATTATTGGTGTGTGTTTTGTATTGGTGAATCTGGCTTTTCTACAGGCCGAGAAGTCACAAAGCGCGCCGAGAGTAGCAGCTTTGCCGAGGGCCGACTAGAGCCAAAAGCGGCCTCCATGGTCACTTTAATGACTCAAGACTTTCTAACAGTCATTTTAGAGCAAAAATCCTATACCCGCCTGAAAGCCCCGGTTTTCCGGGACTTCACCGCCCAAAAAGCATCGCGGGCAAGCCCGCTCCCACAAGGTTGATGGAGATCCCTGTGGGAGCGTGGCTTGCCCGCGATCCGCGCAACGCGCGGCCATTCACCGATCAGGCGATATCGCGCAACTCCCGCCGTAGAATCTTGCCGACCGGCGTCATCGGCAACGACTCACGCAGCACGATGTGTTTCGGCACCTTGTAAGCGGTGAAGTTTTCTTTGCAGTACGCCTTCAGTTCCTCGAGACTGACCCCGGTTTCCCGCGCCACCACAAACAGCTTCACCGCCTCCCCTGAACGTTCGTCCGGCACACCGATCACCGCGCAGTTGGCGACTTTCGGGTGAGCCATCACCACGTCTTCGATCTCATTGGGGTACACGTTGAAACCGGAGACGATGATCATGTCCTTCTTGCGATCGACGATGCGCACGAAACCGTCCGGGTCGATCACCGCAATATCACCGGACTTGAACCAGCCTTCGGCGTCCAGCACTTCGGCGGTGGCCTCGGGTTTGTGCCAGTAGCCTTTCATGATCTGCGGCCCCTTGATGCACAACTCGCCGCGCTCGCCCATCGGCTGCTCGACGCCCTCATCATCGATGACTTTCAGCAGCGTCCCCGGCACTGGCAGGCCGACGGTGCCCAGGCGCGACTGGGTGCCATACGGGTTGGTGCAGGCCACCGGCGAGGTTTCGGTCAGGCCGTAACCTTCGGTGATGCGGCAACCGGTGATCTGCTCCCAGCGCTCGGCGGTGGCCTTGACCAGCGCGGTACCGCCGGAGTTGGTCAGCTTGAGGCTGGAGAAATCCAGGGTCTTGAAGTCCGGGTGCTCCATCAGCGCGACGAACAACGTATTCAGGCCGAGCAACGCCGAGAAACGCCAGTTCTTCAGCTCTTTGATGAAGCCTGCAATGTCCCGCGGGTTGGTGATCAGCACGTTGTGGTTGCCCGACACCATCATGCACATGCAATTCGCGGTAAAGGCATAGATGTGGTACAGCGGCAGCGGCGCCACCATCACCTCCTGCCCTTCGCGCAGCAGCGGCTGACCGTCCGGGCCCAACTGCGCAAGACACGCGCGCACCTGCTGCATGTTCGCCACGAGGTTGCCGTGGGTCAGCATCGCGCCCTTGGCCAGACCGGTGGTGCCGCCGGTGTATTGCAACACGGCGATGTCGTCGAGACCGACTTTCAGCGGCTTGATCCCCAGACCACGGCCCAGGCGCAGCGCACTCTTGAACGAGATCGCCTGCGGCAGCGAATAGTCCGGGACCATCTTCTTCACTTTGCTGACCACGGTGTTGATCAGCCAGCCCTTGGCGGTGGGCAGCATGTCGCCCATCTTCGCTTCGATCAGGTACTGGATGTCAGTGTCCGGCAGCACTTCCTGGACCTTCTGCCCGAACATGTTCAGGTACACCAGCGCGCGGGCACCGGAGTCCTTGAACTGGTGACGCATCTCGCGCGCGGTGTACAGCGGGTTGGTGTTGACCACGATCAGCCCGGCGCGCAAGGCACCGAACACGGCAATCGGATATTGCAGCACGTTGGGCATCTGCACCGCGATGCGATCCCCCGGCACCAGATCGGTGTGGGCTTGCAGGTAACCGGCGAACGCCGCGCTGTAGCGCTCGAGTTCAGCGTAGGTCAGGGTCACGCCCATATTGCTGAAGGCCGGCCGGTCGGCGAATTTCTTGCAGGAACGCTCAAACACCTCGATCACCGACTTGAACTCGCCCATGTCGATGTCCAGTGGTACGCCGGCGGGGCGTTTGTCATTCCAGAAATCAGGTTGCATTGTTCTTGTCCTCTTTACCTGAATCGATCCGGGAGCCGCTTTTCTGTGGTTTCGCGCTGATCCCTAAGGGCACAAAGCAAAAAGCGGAGCTTCACGGACACTAGCAGTTATGGCCATTGAGGCAAATATGGGCGATGGCGACATTGATCGTATGAATCTTCCTGCCGTGGCGTGAGCTGATCGGACGCGCTATACAATGCTACGACTGCGGGCCGATACCGCTCGATAAAAAGGAATTGCCATGATCCACCGAGGCTTTTGGCTGGACGCGAGTGACCGCAGCCGCCTGTTCGTCAACCAGTGGTTGCCGGCCGCGCCCTTGAAAGCGCTGATCCTGCTGGCCCACGGCATGGCCGAACACAGCGCGCGCTATGAACGGCTGGCGAATGCGTTCTGCGAACAAGGCTACGGTGTGTACGCCCCGGACCTGCGCGGCCATGGCAAAACCGCCGAACACGGGACACTCGGGCATTTCGCCGATGACGACGGCTGGTGCAAGGTGATCGGCGATCTGGCCAATCTCAATCAGCACATCGGCCAGCAGCATCCCGAGGTACCGATCATCCTGCTCGGGCACAGCATGGGCAGCTACCTCGCCCAGGGTTACCTGCTGCATCACAGCGCCAGCCTGCATGGGGCGATTCTCAGCGGTTCGAACTTCCAGCCGGTGGCGCTTTACGGCGCGGCGCGACAGATCGCCCGATTCGAAAAACTGCGTCAGGGTGGCAAGGGCCGCAGTGCGCTGATCGAGTGGCTGTCGTTCGGCTCGTTCAACAACAAATTCAAACCGGCGCGCACGCCGTTCGACTGGCTGAGCCGCGACCCGGTCGAGGTCGATCTGTATGCCAGAGACCCGTTGTGCGGCTTTCGCTGCACCAATCAATTGTGGATCGACCTGCTCGGCGGCTTGCAGCAGATCAGCAAAGCGTCCAATCTCGCCCAGATCGACCCGGGCCTGCCGCTGCTGGTGATCGGCGGTGAATGTGATCCGGTGAGCGAAGGCAAGCGTCTGACAGATCTGGCCGAGGCGTTGCGCGCGGCCGGCAGCCAGAACCTGCAACTGAAGATCTACCCGCAGGCGCGGCACGAATTGTTCAATGAAACCAATCGCGACGAAGTGGTTGCCGATGTGCTGACCTGGATCGACCAGGCGCTGAGCCATCGCCGCCCGCATCGCAGCGAATAATTTTTTGTGGATTCACTTTAATCCGTCACAGGAATCAAGACCGATGACCCAGGTTACCAACATCCCTTACGAAGCCCTCGAAGTCGGCCAGACCGCCAGCTACAGCAAGACTGTCGAAGAGCGCGACATTCAGCTGTTCGCCGCAATGTCGGGCGACCACAACCCGGTGCACCTGGACGCCGAGTTCGCTGCCGCCAGCATGTTCAAGGAACGCATCGCCCACGGCATGTTCAGCGGTGCGCTGATCAGCGCCGCCGTTGCCTGCGAACTGCCTGGGCCGGGCACCATCTACATCGGTCAGCAGATGAGCTTTCAGAAGCCGGTGAAGATTGGCGACACCCTGACCGTGCGCCTGGAAATCCTCGAGAAACTGCCGAAGTTTCGCGTGCGCATCGCCACTCGCGTGTTCAACCAGCGCGATGAGCTGGTGGTGGATGGCGAGGCCGAGATTCTGGCACCGCGCAAGCAGCAGACCGTGACCTTGCCGACGTTGCCGGCGATCAGCATCGGCTGATTGAAAAGATCGCAGCCTTCGGCAGCTCCCACCTTGGAATGCGTTCCCCTGTAGGAGCTGCCGCAGGCTGCGATCTTTTGCTTTCCCCTCACGCATAAAAAACGCCAGACAAGCTGGCGTTTTTTGTAACCTGCGAACGCTTACGAACGAGCGCGAGCCTGGTTACGCAGGGCTTTCACCTGGTCGTGGTTGCGTTGTACGCCGTGGTACTGACGCTCAACCAGGTCACGAATGCCGACCAGACCGTGCTTGTTGATTTTCTCGATGGCTTCACGATAAGCCTTCAGCGCGTGGTCTTCACCGCGCTCGGCTTCGTTCAGTACAGCCTCCTCGTCCTTGCCAGTGAACATGGCTTTGACGTCGACCCAGCGACGGTGCAGGTCACCACTGACGCTGGTAGAGGTTTCCGGATCGCCGCCCAGCTTGCGCACTTCAGCCTGCAGTTCAGCGGCGGCAGTCGCGCAATCGGCAGAACGGGTCACGAACAGGGTTTTCAGTTCTGGGTGCTTGATGTCTTCAGCGCAAGTCTTGAACCCTTCCTGGCCGTCCTTGCAGGTTTCGATCAGGTCGTTGAGTACAGAGATGGCTTCTTTATTCATGTCAGTCATTTTTCAATTCCTTGCGGTTGGTTGAAGATGCAAGGGTTATTGCAGTGTGCGTGCCAGCTTTTCATTCAAAAATAAATCGTTATATTTCAATAAGTTAAAGATATTTGAACTATCTGTATCACGGTTATTTGCATGATCTGTCATTTGGCCTGCATGCAGAATGCCTGTATTTTCCTGACTGTTCTGAATCCAGATGATTGCCACTGATGAATCCTGAAAAGCTTGAGCTGTTGATCACCCGTGAAATGCCCTTCGGCAAGTACAAGGGCCGGATCATTGCCGACCTGCCGGGGCCTTACCTCAACTGGTTTGCCCGCGAAGGTTTTCCTCACGGCGAACTCGGCGGACTGCTGGCGCTGATGCAGGAAATCGACCATAACGGCCTGTCGGATCTGCTCGAACCACTACGCGCCAAACACGGCAAACCTGCCCCGCGCCACTGAAGCGCCCTCCTCCCAAGAGCCTCGACCATGCCTGACAACACCCGCCGCGCCCGTGACGAAGCTTTCTGGCAAACCTTCGCCGATCGCTACGAAGCGCAAACCGGCCCGCTGAACCTGGAGAACGGTTACTTCGGACGCATGTCGCGCACGGTGATCGAGGACTACCAGCGCAACATCGAGCTGATCAACACCCGCAACTCGGTGTATGTGCGCCAGCGTTTCGAACAGCACGACAGCCTGGAGATCCGTGCGCAACTGGCCGAGACCATCGGTGTGCGCGCGCAGAGCGTGGCGTTTACCCGCAACGCCAGCGATGCGCTGCAGTCACTGATCCGCAATTACAACCGCCTGCAACCGGGCGATCAGGTGCTGATCAGCGACCTGGAATATGACACGGTAAAAGGCGCCATGCGCTGGCTGTCACGCCATCGCGGCGTCGACGTAATCGAGATCAATCATGCGCATCCGGCGAGTTTCGACAGCCTGCTGGACAGCTACCGCGAAACCTTCATCCGCTATCCGAAACTCAAGCTGATGGCCCTGACCCATGTCACCCACCGTACCGGTCTGGTGATGCCGGTGCAGGCCATCGCCGCGCTGGCGAAACAGCATGGCGTGGACATCATCCTCGACGGCGCTCACGCCCTCGGCCAGATCGACTTCAATCTGGAAGCCATGGGCATCGCCTTCGCCGGTTTCAACCTGCACAAATGGATCGGCGCACCACTGACCCTGGGCTTTCTGTATATCGCCCCGCAGCGTCTGGCCGACATCGACCCGGACATGGGCGAAATGCACTTCCCCGCGAGCGACATCCGCGCCCGCACCCCGTACAGCACGCCGAACATTCCGGCGCTGATGTCGCTGCCGCTGGTGTTCGAGGAGCACCGTTCGCTCGGTGGTGCGGCGGCCAAAGGGGCGCGACTCAATTACCTGCGCAATCTGTGGGTCAGCGCGGTGCGCCACCTGCCGGGGATCGAAGTGATGACCCCGGACGATCCGCGCCTGTATTGCGGGATCACCTCGATGCGTTTCACACGCCACGCCGATCAACAGGCAATGGTCGAGCGCCTGCTCAACGAGTACAACCTGTTCACTGTGGTGCGCAACGGCGCAGCGAGCGGACCGAGCATCCGTATCACGCCGGGGCTGACCACCACTGCGGCTGACATGCAGTTGCTGACCCGTGCACTCAACGAGCTGCGCTGATCCGCTCACACGGTGAACTTGTCGAAGTCCTCGGGCTTGATCTGCGACGAGGCGGCGAACGTATCGATGCCGATGGTCAGGTGGCCGAAAAATCCGTCCTCGTGAGAGTCGCGGCCGATCGGCCACACGGTCAGGGTCGACCCCTCGCCGCCCATGTTGGCGTAGTAGCTGTCGTCGGCATTGTTCAACGGTGCCGAGGCACGCCCGCGATAGTCCCGGGCATTGAGCACCGCGCGTGACACCACTTCGGGGAAATACAGCTGGCCAACCCAGGCCACGTTGCGCTCCTCCAGATATTCACTGCCGCTGACCATGCGCACCGCCACGTGAATGTGCAGCGCCCGACCGGCATAGAACCCCGGATAGATGGTGGTGAAGCGCACCCGCCCCTGCTGATCGCAGAACTGGCTGCCGCGCAGGTAAGTGTCATCGTCGGTGCGCGGCACTGAGCCGATGGCATCGGAGTCGACCTCCAGATCCGGATTGATCCGGCTCCACCCCGAATAGGCGCCCCGTGCATTGCAATGCCAGATGTCCACCAGTGCCCCGCTCACCGGCTGGCCGGTCATCGCGTCGACGATACTCAGGCGCAGCAGCAAGGGCAGCCCCTCGGCGCCTTCGCTGATGTTGCGCCGCAGCAACTTCGGATTGCGGAAGTAAGGCCCGGCGATCTGCTCGGGGGCCAACTGATAGATCGATGGTGACGGTGCGGTTGAAGTGTCTCGTTCCATGACGCGTTCTCTTCTCCATAAGAGAACGCAGGTTAACGCCACGTCCAAAGGCCCGTGCGGTAACTATGTATCGCAGCGTAACGAATGACTATGTAGGAGCTGCCGCAGGCTGCGATCTTTTGATCTTGATTAAAAAACAACATCAAAAGATCGCAGCCTGCGGCAGCTCCTACAGGGGTTTGGTTTTTTTCGGGCAAAAAAAACGGTGCACCGACCAAGCGCACCGTAAAGCCGTAGAACACACAACGAAGTGTCAGGTAAAACGTTTAGTCGAGCAGCGCCAGAGCCTCGGCGGTGCATTCCTGAATGCGCGCCCAGTCGCCGTTCTTGATCCACTCGGGATCGAGCATCCAGCTGCCGCCCACGCACATGACGTTTTTCAACGCCATGTAGCTCTTGATGTTGGCCGGGCCGACGCCGCCAGTCGGGCAGAATTTCACTTCGCCGAACGGGCCGCCGAGGGCCTTGATTGCTGCTACACCGCCGCTGACTTCTGCGGGGAACAGCTTGAAGCGGCGATAGCCCAGGCCATAGCCTTCCATGATGCCGGAGGCGTTGCTGATGCCCGGCAACAGCGGAATCGGGCTGTCGACGCTGGCTTCGAGCAGGTCACGGGTGATGCCCGGGGTGACGATGAACTGCGAACCCGCCGCTTCCGCCGCCGCAAGCATGTTGCGATCAAGCACGGTGCCGGCACCGGTCACCAGCTCCGGACGCTGCTCACGCAGGATCTGGATCGCCTTGAGACCGAACTGCGAACGCAGGGTCACTTCCAGCGCGGTCAGTCCACCAGCGGCCAGAGCGTCGGCCAATGGCAGCACGTCCTGTTCACGGGCGATGGTGATCACCGGCAGAATCCGCGCCTTGGCGCAGAGGCTGTCGATCAGGGCAACTTTGTCCGCCATGGAAACGGTAGGGGATGGATTTTTCATAGCGGCTGTTCCTTGGCTCATGGGCACCAGTAAATCTCTAACGTGGGTTGCAGAAACGCGCGCACCGGCATGGCCGCGACGTCGTCGGATGCCAGTGCGGCATTCAGGGTGGTCAGTTTCGACTGACCGGAAATCGACAGAATCTTGTGCTTCGCCGAAGCCAGCAGCGCACGGCTCATGGTCAGGCGTTGACGCGGCACACTCGGCGCCAGCATCGGCCAGCAGCGACGGCTGCCGTCAGCCTGCAAGGCTTCAGTCAGGTTCGGGCTGTCGGGGAAGAGCGACGCGGTGTGACCGTCATCGCCCATGCCCAGCACCAGCACGTCAATCGGCGGCAATTCCGCGAGCAGACGGTCGGCCTGTTCCGCAGCCTGCTCGACGTTGGCCGCCGCGCTATAAAGGCTTAGGAACTTTGCTTTTGCCGCCGGCCCCTTGAGCAGGTACTGCTTGAGCAGACCGGCGTTGCTGTCAGCGTGTTCGACCGGTACCCAGCGTTCGTCAGCGAGGGTCACGACGACCTTCGACCAATCCAGCTCCTGCTTGGCCAGGTGCTGAAAAAACGCCACCGGGCTGCGGCCGCCAGAGACCACCAGCACCGCGTTGCCACGTGCGGCGATGGCATCGCTCAACTGCTTGGCGACGCTCAGCGCCAGACCTTCGGCCAACAGCACCGGGCTCTTGAATTCGTGGGCATTCACGCCCGCCGGCAGTTTCACATCAGATATCGCCATACCACGACCTCCCGTCCCGCGTGATCAGTGCAATCGAGCTCATCGGCCCCCACGACCCGGCCGCATACGGCTTGGGCGCGTCACCGGATTTTTTCCAGCCGGCAATCAACTGGTCACACCACTTCCACGCGGCTTCGATTTCATCTTTACGGACAAACAGGTTCTGATTGCCGTTCATCACTTCCAGCAACAACCGCTCGTAGGCATCGGGGATCCGCGCGCTGCGCCAGGTGTCGGAGAAATTCAGTTGCAGCGGCCCGCTGCGCAGTTGCATGCCTTTGTCCAGGCCCTGCTCCTTGGTCATCACACGCAAAGAAATGCCTTCGTCCGGTTGCAGACGGATGATCAGTTTGTTGCTGATCTGCAGGCGCTGTTCCGGCGCAAAAATGTAGTGCGACGGTTCCTTGAAGTGGATGACGATCTGCGACAGCTTTTGCGGCATGCGCTTGCCGGTACGCAGGTAGAACGGCACGCCGGCCCAGCGCCAGTTGCGGATGTCGGCACGCAGGGCGACGAAGGTTTCGGTGTCGCTCTGGGTGTTGGAATTCGGCTCTTCGAGGTAGCCCGGCACGGACTTGCCTTCGCTGTGCCCGGCGATGTACTGACCGCGCACCACTTGGGTGGTCAGACCTTCCGGGCTGATCGGCGCCAGCGCCTTGAGCACTTTCACCTTTTCATCACGGATGCTGTCGGCGGACAGGTCGGCTGGCGGGTCCATCGCAATCAGGCACAGCAGCTGCAACAGGTGATTCTGGATCATGTCGCGCAGCTGGCCGGCCTTGTCGAAGTAGCCCCACCGGCCTTCGATGCCGACCTTCTCGGCCACGGTGATTTCCACGTGGGAGATGTAATTCTGGTTCCACTGGGTTTCGAACAGGCTGTTGGCGAAACGCAGGGCGATCAGGTTCTGTACGGTTTCTTTGCCCAGGTAGTGGTCGATGCGGTAGGTGCGGTTCTCCGGGAAGAACTGCGCCACGGCGTCATTCACTTTACGCGAGGATTCCAGATCGGAGCCGATCGGCTTTTCCAGGACCACGCGAGTGTTTTCCGCCAGACCGACTTTCGCCAGGTTCTCGCAAATCGCGCCATACACCGCTGCCGGGGTGGCGAAGTAGGCAATCATGCGTTGCGCGCTGCCGGCCGCTTCGGCCAGCGCCACATAATCTTCAGCCTTGAGGAAGTCGACGTGCAGGTAGCTCAGGCGCGCCAGAAAGCGCTCGGCCACGGCCTCGTCCAGCTCTTTGCCGACGTAACGGCGCAGTTCGGCGGCGATGAATGCCAGGTGCTGCTGCTCGGAGCCGGGTTCACGGGCCAGCGCAATGATCCGCGTGTCCTCGTGCAACAGGTCGGCGCCATCGAGGTGATAAAGGGCAGGAAACAGCTTGCGCAGGGCCAGATCGCCCAGAGCGCCGAACAAGGCAAAGGTGCACGGTTCAACCGTAATCGAAGGCATGATGTTTGTTCTTTTATCAAGTTAAGCTACAAATACCTTTTTTCAAGGCATCACTCAAGGGAAAATGTAGTAATAACCACAACATTTTCGCAAAATACAGATTCCGAGTGGTGGTCGGTCGGAGCCACCAGTAGGATAGGCCACCGTTACGGGCCACATCAAAGGCCCAATTTGCATAGCCCGGCGCACCTTTGCGCAGGTGAATTAGGAATTCCATATGGACCGCGTGCGAAATTTACTGGAACAGATCCAGAGTCGCCTTGAAGAGCTGAACAAGGCCGAACGCAAAGTCGCCGAGGTGATCCTGCTCAACCCGCAGCAGGCTACTCGCTTCAGCATCGCCGCCCTCGCCCAGGCCGCATCGGTGAGCGAGCCGACGGTCAACCGTTTCTGCCGTTCGTTCGGTGTCAGCGGCTACCCTGAACTCAAGCTGCAACTGGCGCAAAGCCTGGCCAGTGGCGCGGCGTATGTCAGCCGCGCGGTGGAGGCCGATGACAATCCCGAGGCTTACACGCAGAAGATTTTCGGCAGCGCCATCGCTTCGCTGGACAGCGCTTGCCAGGCGCTCGATCCGAACCTGATCAGCCGCGCCGTCGACCTGTTGATTCAGGCCCGGCAGATCCACTTCTTCGGCCTCGGTGCATCAGCGCCTGTGGCTTTGGATGCGCAGCACAAATTCTTCCGTTTCAACCTCGCCGTCACCGCCCACGCAGACGTGCTGATGCAGCGAATGATTGCTTCGGTGGCGCATACGGGTGAGCTGTTCGTGATCATTTCCTACACCGGGCGCACCCGCGAACTGGTGGAAGTGGCGCGCATCGCCCGGGAGAACGGCGCTTCGGTGCTGGGCCTGACCGCCGAAAATTCGCCGCTGGCCAAGGCCAGCACCCTGAGCCTGAACATTCCGCTGCCGGAAGACACCGACATCTATATGCCGATGACTTCGCGGATCATTCAGTTGACGGTGCTGGATGTGCTGGCGACCGGCATGACGCTGCGTCGCGGAGTGGATTTCCAGCCGCATCTGCGCAAGATCAAGGAGAGCTTGAATGCCAGCCGGTATCCGGTGGGCGATGAGTTCAACTGAGGCCTGATAGTTCTTTATTGAATGATCCGGCCTCATCGCTGGCAAGCCAGCTCCCACAGTGTCCGGGTCGTCCACAAAATCCATGACCGCCACCAAACCTGTGGGAGCTGGCTTGCCAGCGATGGGGCCAGCAGCCACAGTACAAACTCAGGCAGCAGCCCACGCCTGCAAGCTCAAATGTGCTTTCTCCCCCGGCGCCAGATGCAGGCTGTCGGTACCGCCCGCCGCCGCTTCGACACAGACAAACTCCGTCACTTCATCCCAGCTCACGCCCAACAGGGGTCGCGAGCCAGGATGCCAGACCACGGTGTCGCCACTGTCACCGGTATCAATGCACAACTCGCGCTGCCAGGCGTGATCCTTGAGCTGTAATTCGCCGTCGTGCTGGAACACCCGCTGACAACCACCATCGACACGCAACTCGCCTTCCTGCTGGCAGGACTGGCGGCTCAACTGGTCGTAACCCTGCGCACCTTCGAGGCCAGACAGCGCTATCTCACCGACATCGCCAATACGCCAGTAAGCGTGCAAAGCCTGGCTCAACTGGCACGGCATGTCATCCTGATGCTCGGTGCTCAGACGTAATTCCATACGTTCACCGAGGTGCGCATGCAGGTCGACCTGCCAGTCGCACAACTGCAACTGCCAATGCAGGCGCACGCCATCTTCGGCACTGCTGCTGTCGAGCAGTTTCCAGTCGAGCAGGCGCGCCCAGCCATGGGATGGCCAGGCGTTTTCGCTCGGATGGCGGCCATACCACGGCCAGCACACCGGCACGCCGCCACGAATGGCGCCAACGTGCGGCCACTTCGCCGCACACCACAACCACGGTTTCTGCCCGCGCGGCTGAAAGTGCAGCAACTGCGCGCCCTGCCGACTGAACACCGCCTGACACAGCGGATGGTCGATCACCAGCACGTCGCGCATCTGATAGCGCTCCCAGGCGAACACCGGTCGTTCGCGCAGGGATTTGAAGAAGCGTTGCAGCGGATGCTCATGCATTGGCCACGGTCCTGAAAATCATGGGGGTACTCAACAATCCACATTGCTCTTGTGGCGAGGGAGCTTGCTCCCGCTGGGCTGCGAAGCGGCCCTGAAACCATTCACTGCGGTGTGTCAGTCAGACTGCATTTGCCGGATTACGACTGCTGCGCAGCCGGGCGGGAGCAAGCTCCCTCGCCACAAAAGCGATCCACTGAACTTCGCAAAAAAAAGCGGACAGCCTTGGCTGTCCGCAAATATGCGCACATGGAGAGGAGCTTATCGCAACAACGTTAGAACGTAGACTGAATTTTCAGGCCAGCGACCAAAGCGTTGTCCACTGCATCCACACCACCCGGGTGAGTGATGTATTGCAGGTTAGGACGCACGGTCAGCCAGTTGGTGACGTGGAAGCCGTAGTTGATCTCGTAGTTGTATTCGGTTTCACGAATCGGCGAGAACACCGGGTTGTCGTAGTCCGACACTCCGTTGGAAGCATTCAGCAGCTCGGCGTTTTTCTTCACGTCATCGTTGACGTGGATACGCGCCGCACCAATGCCGACGTCATCCTTCGGACGTGCGTCGAACGGGCCTTTGTAGACAAACATCACCGACTGGTAGTTGTCGATGAAGTTGGTGTCCTTGTCGTGGAACGTGGCGTTGGCGGCAATGTTCAGACCGCGAGTCGCATCACCGTTGTGGCTGGTGAGTTGCTGCTGCGCGACGAACCAGTAGCCGTGTTTGCTGCTGTGGGTCTTGTACGCGTCGCCAGTGGTCGCCGCGTCGAAACCGTTGACGTCTTCGCGGACATCATTGGCATCCGCCGTGCTCTTGTAGTAACCGATGCGGTATTCGCCCGGCAGGCTGTTGACCTTCGGCGACCAGACCAGTTCGACTGGCAGAACAGTACCGGCGGTGCCGCTGCCACTGAGCTTGAAGCCGTTGCCGTGTTCCAGCTGCGACGGGTTCTGGTTGTACGCACCGATCTGCGCGTAGAGCTCGTCGTTGATGTTGTACTTCACGCGGATCGCGGCCTGGCTGACGGGCCAGTTGTACCAGATGTTGGTCGCCCAGTTACCCACTTGCGAGCCGCAGAACGCCAGGTTCTGGAAGTCGCACGGGAAGGTGTTGAAGTCCTCGCCTTCACCGAAGTAACCGGCCTTGACGTCGAGCTTGTTGTCGAAGAACTGGTGCTGAATCCACAACTGGGTCAAGCGCACCATGTGGCCACGACCGTAGACTTCCTGCGAGGAAGACAGTGTGCCGGCACGCGGATCGCCAACGCGGTCGTTGGAGATGTTCTGGCCGTTACGGTTGGTCAGCTGGATCTTGGCCTGAGTGTTGTCCCAGCCCCAGAGTTTTTGCAGGTCCAGCGCCACGCCCAGACCGAACTGATCGCTGTAGCGACCGGTCTTGTCGTCGTTGTAGCCGCCATGCAGGTTGGCGCCCATTTCCCCAACGTAGTCGGCCTTGATGTCGATACCCTGCTCGATCAGCTTGGTCCGCTCGCCACCCCAGTCACCGGTCATCCATTTCGAGTCGGAGCTGAAGGCATCCGCCGCCATGGCGTTACCGGCCAGCACCAATGCCGCCGCAGCTGACACTTGGCAGATCAACCGGGCATTGACGTGTTTCTTTTTCATCCCTACATCCTCGTCTTTATTGTTATTAACTGTTTTTTTCCAACGCGGTTTACATAAATTGCGCTGGATTACAGGCAATCCAGCGCGTGCTCCTGTTTGGAATCCGATCCCTGTGGGAGCTGGCTTGCCAGCGATGGCATCGACTCAGTTCCACTGTGAACCGAGTTGCCTGCATCGCTGGCAAGCCAGCTCCCACATGACCGCATTCCTGCATTGATTTCTTAGCGGCCTTTGAACTGCGCCACGTTCGCCGACCGCGCTTCGGTCTGCGCCTGGCCCGCAACGCCCAGACGCTCGCCAGTCCTGGCATCGAACAACAACACTTTCGACGGATCGAATTGCAGGGTCAGGGTCTCGCCGACCTGCGGTGCCACGTCCGGCGCCAGACGGCAGCAGACCTTGGTCTCATTCAGGTTGACGAACACCAGGGTGTCCGGACCGGTCGGCTCGGTGACCTGCACTTCGGCCTTGATGCTCGGCAGGCCACTGCCCTCGCCGTTCGCCAGGACAATCTGTTCCGGGCGCAGGCCGAGGATCACTTCGCGATCTTCCAGCCCTGCATCCTGCATGCTCATCGGCAGTTCGCAACGGGCCTGGCCGCTGTCGAGCAGCGCCAGAAGGCGCCCGTCCTTGCGTTGCAGACGCAGCGGAATGAAGTTCATCGGTGGCGAACCGATGAAGCTCGCCACGAACAGGTTGGCCGGGTCGTTATAGATCTCTTTCGGCGTGCCGAACTGCTGGATGATGCCGTCTTTCATCACCGCCACTTTGTCGCCCAGGGTCATCGCTTCGATCTGGTCGTGGGTCACGTAAACGGTGGTGGTTTTCAGGCGCTGGTGCATCAGTTTCATTTCGGTGCGCATCTCGACGCGCAGCTTGGCGTCGAGGTTGGACAGCGGTTCGTCGAACAGATAGATCTTCGGCCGGCGCGCCAACGCACGGCCCATCGCCACGCGCTGTTGCTGACCACCGGAGAGCTGGCCCGGCTTGCGGTTGAGCAGGTGTTCGATCTGCAGCAACTTGGCCACGCGCGCGACTTCTTCGTCGATCGCCGACTGGCTCATCTTGCGGATCTTCAGACCGAACTCGATGTTCTCGCGCACGCTCATGGTCGGGTACAGCGCGTAGGACTGGAACACCATGGCGATGTCACGATCCTTGGGGCTCATGCCACTGACGTCCTGATCGCCGATCATGATCGCGCCACCGGTGATGGTTTCGAGGCCGGCGATGCAGTTCATCAGGGTCGACTTGCCGCAGCCCGACGGGCCGACCAGGATCAGGAACTCACCGTCCTTGATCGACAGTTCGATGTTCTTCAGGGTGTCCGGCAGGCCGGCACCGTAGGTCTTGTTGACGTTGCGAAGTTCGAGCGTTGCCATGATTACCCCTTGACTGCGCCGGCCGTCAGCCCGCGCACGAAATACTTGCCTGCGACCACATAGACCAGCAGGGTCGGCAGGCCGGCGATCATCGCCGCTGCCATATCAACGTTGTATTCCTTGGCGCCGGTGCTGGTGTTGACCAGGTTGTTCAGCGCCACCGTGATCGGTTGCGAATCACCGCTGGAGAACACCACACCGAACAGGAAGTCGTTCCAGATCTGGGTGAACTGCCAGATCAGGCAGACCATGATGATCGGCGTCGACATCGGCAGAATGATCTGCCGGAAGATCGTGAAGAACCCCGCGCCATCCAGCCGTGCTGCCTTGATCAGCGCATCGGGAATGCTCACGTAGTAGTTACGGAAGAACAACGTGGTGAACGCCAGACCATAGACCACGTGCACGAACACCAGGCCGGTGGTGGTGCTCGCCAGGCCCATCTTGCCGAGGGTGAACGAGGCCGGCAGCAGCACGGTCTGGAACGGCAGGAAGCAGCCGAACAGCAGCAGACCGAAGAACAACTGCGAACCGCGGAAGCGCCAGAACGACAACACATAACCGTTCAGCGCGCCGATGGCGGTGGAGATGACCACGGCCGGCACGGTGATCTTGATCGAGTTCCAGAAGTAGCCGTCCACCGTGGCCCAGGCCTTGACCCAGCCGATGCCGCTGACCACGGTCGGCCAGCTCAGCAGGTTGCCGGTGCTGATGTCTTCCGGGGTCTTGAAGCTGGTCAGCAGCATCACCACCAGCGGAATCAGGTACAGCAGGACCGCGAGAATCAGCACCGCGTAGATCGCCACGCGACTCAGGCTGAAGGCGGGTTTGGCAGCGAGACTAGTCATGACGCTTGGTCCTCAGCTCGGAGTACAGGTAAGGCACGATGATCGCGAGAATCGCACCGAGCATCAGAATCGCACTGGCCGAGCCCATGCCCATCTGGCCGCGACTGAAAGTGAAGGAGTACATGAACATCGCCGGCAGGTCGGAGGAATAACCCGGGCCTCCCGCTGTCATCGCCGCGACCAGGTCAAAGCTCTTGATCGCGATATGCGCCAGAATCATCACCGCACTGAAGAACACCGGACGCAGGCTGGGCAGCACCACTTTCCAGTAGATGGTCGGCATGCTCGCGCCATCGATCTGCGCGGCACGGATGATCGATTGATCAACGCCACGCAGGCCGGCGAGAAACATTGCCATGATGAAGCCCGAGGCTTGCCACACGGCAGCGATCACCAGGCAGTACACCACGCGATCCGGGTCGATCAGCCAGTCCAGACGGAAGCCTTCCCAGCCCCAGTCACGCAACAATTTGTCCAGGCCCATGCCCGGGTTGAGCAGCCATTTCCACGCGGTACCGGTGACGATCATCGAGAGCGCCATCGGGTATAGGTAAATGGTGCGGATAAAGCCTTCGCGACGGATGCGCTGGTCGAGGAACACCGCCAGCAGCACGCCGATCACCAACGTGATGCCGATGAACATGCCACCGAACACCGCGAGGTTCTTGCTCGCCACCCACCAGCGATCGTTGTCGAACAGCCGGGCGTATTGCGCCAGACCGGCCCACTTGTAGTTGGGCAGGAACGTCGAGGTGGTGAACGACAGCACGAACGTCCACAGGATGTAGCCATAGAAGCCCACCAGCACGATGAACATGCTCGGCGCCAGCACCAGTTTCGGTAGCCAGCGCTGCAGTGCATCAAACGGCGAGGCTTTGCTGAACACAGCAACAGAACTCATGGGGAAATCCAGAATAATGATTTACGAGAGCATTCCCCTTGTAGGAGTGAGCCTGCTCGCGATTGCGGTGTGTCAGTTGATGAATCCTTTATCTGACAGATCGCTATCGCGAGCAGGCTCACTCCTACAGGGGCCAAGCATTACTTGGCCGACTGAACCGCCGCACCCAGTTTCTTGGCCGCATCGGCCGGATCGGCTTTCGGGTCGTTGATGTAGTTGGTCACCACATCAAAGAACGCGCCCTGCACCGCCAGCGTGGTTGCCATGTTGTGCGCCATGCTCGGCTGCAGGCCACCGGACTTGGCGTCTGCCAGGAAGTCCTTGGCAGCGGTTTGTGCGCAGGAGTCGAAACCGAGTTTGTCCATGTTGTTCAACATGTCGTTACGAACCGGGATCGAGCCCTTGTTGATGCTGAAGACTTTCTGGAAGTTTTCACCCAGCACGACTTTGGCGATGTCCTGCTGACCAGCCGCAGTGCCTTTGTCTTTCTGCTTGAACACCGCCAGGGAGTCGATGTTGTAGGTGAACGCCTTGTCGGTGCCCGGGAAGGCTACGCACTCGTAGTCCTTGCCGGCGACTTTCTTGGCAGCGGTCCATTCGGACTTGGCCCAGTCACCCATGATCTGCATGCCGGCCTTGCCGTTGATGACCTTGGCCGCTTCCAGGTTCCAGTCCTGGCCCTTGCCGTCGGCGTCCATGTAGGTCGCGACTTTCTTCAGCTCGGTCAGCGCCTTGACCATTTCCGGGCCGGTCAGCGCCTTGTTGTCCAGATCGACCAGGGCTTTCTTGTAACCATCAACGCCCATGACCGAGAGCACCACGGCTTCGAACACGGTGCTGTCCTGCCAAGGCTGACCGCCGTGGGCCAGCGGGATGAAGCCCGCCGCCTTGAGCTTGTCGCCGGCGGCGTAGAATTCTTCGAGGGTGGTCGGGTTCTTGGTGATGCCGGCTTTCTTGAAGACTTCCGGATTGATCCACAGCCAGTTCACCCGGTGAATGTTCACCGGCACGGCCACGTAATCACCGTCGTACTTCACGGTATCGGAGACTTTCTTGTCGAGCAGGCTGTCCCACTTCTCTTCTTTGGCCACGTCTTTCAGGACGTCGGTGTCGAGCAGACCGGTGGACGCCCACTCCTGAATGTCCGGACCTTTGATCTGGGCGACGCCCGGTGGGTTGCCGGCCACGGCGCGGCTTTTCAGCACGGTCATGGCCGTGGCACCGCCACCGCCGGCGACAGCGCCGTCTTTCCAGGTGAAACCGTCTTTTTCAACTTGCGCCTTGAGCACATCAACGGCGGCTTTTTCGCCACCGGACGTCCACCAGTGCACGACTTCGACCGAACCTTTGGATTCGGCAGCGGAAACACTGAGAGGCAGAATTGCGAGCGGGAACAGGGAGGCGACAGAAATGACAGTAGCGAGGCGAGAAATCGCATTCATCTGAGATGTACCTTTCTTGTTGTTATGCATGCAAGTCTGGTGCTTGCGCTGCACAGGAGTTTAAACAGGGCGATTCCCTTCGCAGGTAACGAAGGGACGCGCAAATGTCACCACATGGTTACACAGGAACAGCCCGGGATATTTGCGCCAGAGCTGTCGCCATACTCGGTGACAAGGGTAGACGAGGGATCAATACCGCCTGCCAGGCATGATACAGATCGGGTTTGCCCGGCCAGATATCGGCGCTCGGACGGTTTTGCGGATCGAGTTCGTGATGCCAGCTGCCGTCACAGCGATCGATGAAATGGCCTTCACAGAATTCCCAGAACAGCCGGTACCAGGTTTCGTATTGCGCATCACCGATGCGTTTGAGCAAGGCGCTGGCCGCCGCGCTGGCCTCGGCATGGGTCCAGTGCAAACGATGACGCACCACGGCTTTGTTGTCCCAGTCGAGGGTGTAGACGATCCCCGGCGCGCCATCGACGTCCCAGCCGTTTCGGCAATTCTGCTCGAAGAGTTTTTGCGCATCAGTCGCCAGCCAGCCGGGCGTGAGCATCCCGGCCTGAACCCGCGCCGCTTCCAGATGCAACAGCAGCCGCGCCCACTCGAAACCGTGGCCCGGCGTGGTCCCGTAAGGGCGGAAGCCGTCAGCGGGATTGTCGCGGTTGTACTCGCGCAGCGGTTGCCAGTCGCGATCGAAATGCTCGATGACCATGTAGCCGTTGGCGGCGGCGTGACCGTGAATCACCCGCTCGACGATGCGTTGTGCGCGCACCAGCCAGCGTGGATCTTCCGTGACATCGGCCAGCGCGAGGAATGCTTCGGTGGCGTGCATGTTGCTGTTGGCGCCGCGATAGGCTTCTTCTTCGCGCCAGTCGCGATTGAAGAATTCGCGCATCGCGCCCTCTTCTTCGCTCCAGAAATACGTGTCGATGATGTCCATCGCATCATCCAGCAGCGCCTGGGCGCCGGGACGTTGCGCGACCACCGCCGAGCTGGCCGCGAGCGCGACAAAGGCATGCAGGTAGGCATTCTTGCCGGTGTTGCCATCGCGATGCTCGGCGACCGCAAACCAGCCACCGTGCAGCGCATCCCGCAACGGACCGCGCAGCGCCGCGATGCCGTGATCGACCAGCTCCGCGAACCCCGGCAGACCCTGAATATGGGCCATGGCGAAGCTGTGGGTCATGCGCGCGGTGTTCATGGTTTCGGCTTGTGCGTTCGCCGGCAAACGGCCGCGTTCGTCGAGGTTGCCGAAACCTTCGGGCAGTTTTGCCGCTTTGGCGAATGCCAGCAGGCGCAGACCTTCGTCGGCGAGCCATTGCTGGTGGGCAGGGGCGTTCAGCCAACTGCTGAAGCCTGGGTGGAAGGTGTCCATGAGTGGCCCTTTTTTGTTGTTATGACTGCGGGCAGTCTAAACAACGGGCCGGGGTGGGCTTGTAACGAAGGGGACGGGGTTTGTCACCGGATCGTGACATTCACATATTACTTGTGGCGAGGGAGCTTGCTCCCGCTGTGGCGCGAAGCGGCACCCAAAAGACGGCCTGCTGCGCAGTCCAGCGGGAGCAAGCTCCCTCGCCACAGGGAAAGTATCAGTCAACACTACGCGGCAACTGCAGGGTCACCCGCAACCCACCCTCACGCAGATTCTGCAACGTCACTTCACCGCCATGGCTGTGGGCGATGTTGCGTGCAATGCCCAAACCGAGACCATAACCCTGCTGCTGCCCGGCCAAGCGAAAGTGCGGCTCGAACACCTGCTCCAGCCGCTGTTCCGGCACCCCCGGGCCTTCGTCGTCGACGTGCAGCACGAAGGCGCTTTCATCGTCGTCGATGTGCAGATGCGCGTTCTGCCCGTATTTCAGCGCATTGTCGATCAGATTGCCGATGCAGCGCTTGAGCGCCAAAGGCTTGCCCGGATAGGTCGCCAGCGCCCGCCCGTGCTGAGTCACGCGGCCGTTGCCGTTGGGCGCCAGATACGGCTCCACCAGACAGTCGAGCACATGATTGAGATCCACCGGCTCGATGTTCTCGTGGATGTCGGTGTCTTTCACGCACTGCAGCGCGCCTTTGACCAGCAGCTCCAGTTCATCCAGATCGCGGCCGAATTTGGCTTGAAGTTTCTCGTCTTCCAGCAGTTCGACGCGCAAGCGCAGACGGGTGATCGGCGTGCGCAGGTCATGGGAAATCGCGCTGAACAACTGGCTGCGTTCGGTCAGGTAACGGCTGATGCGTTCGCGCATGGTGTTGAACGCACGGCCCACTTCCACCACTTCACTGCCGCCGCCCTCGGCCACCGGCTCGACATCGGCACCCAGCGACAGATCCCGCGCCGCCCGCGCCAGACGCTTGAGCGGCCGGCTCTGCCAGTGCACCAGCAGGCCGATGAACAGCAGCAAAAAGCCGCTGGTGAGGACGATGAACCACACCTGCTGTGCCGGCAGGCCTTGCTCTTCAAGACTGGTGTAGGGTTCGGGCAGCAACGAGGCGATGTACAGCCATTCGCCTGGCGCCATCTGAATCTGCGTCACCAGCACCGGCGGATTCACCGGTTCCAGGGTCAGCGCGTAATGCGCCCAAGAGCGCGGCAGCTCATCGAGCTTCAGCCCGGCATTGAAGATTCGCAGATCCTCGGGGCTGACGAAGGTCACCGAGATATCGGTGTCATGGCCCAGGGACTGACGCAGTACTTCGTCCACCGCCTGAATCACCGCAGCTTTGCGCGGGGTGATCGGCAGAACCTCCATGCCCAGCGGTTTGTCGTTGAGCGTGACCACGAAACGGGTGCCGCCCATGCTGCGCAACTGGTCGAGCACCAGCGGGCGGTACGCCACCGGCAACGAGCGGAAATAGCTGACGCTGGCGGTCATCGAATGGGCAAGGCTGCGGGCGCTGGTGACCAGGCCTTCGAGCTGGGTCGCGCGCAATTGCGAAACCCAGATCACGCTCGACAAGGTCTGTGCGAACAGCACCGCGAGCAACGTCAGCAGCAGCATCCGCCCGAGCAGCGAACGCGGCACCGGTACTTTGCTGGCAAGCCCGCGCAGCGACTCAGTGAGCATTGCCGGCAACCACATTGGCTGCCAGTTGGTAGCCACTACCGCGCACGGTGCGGATCAGTCGCGGCGGTTTTTCCGTGTCGCGCAGGCGCTGACGCAAGCGGCTGACGGCCATGTCGACGATGCGATCGAGCGGCATCAGGTCACGGCCTCGGGTGGCGTTGCCGATGGTGTCGCGGTCGAGAATTTCCTGCGGGTGATCGAGAAACAACTTCAGCAGCGCGAAGTCGGCGCCGGAGAGAATCACTTCTTCGCCGTCGGTGTGGAATAGTCGATGACTGACCATGTCCAGCCGCCACTCGTCGAAGGCCAGCACGTCGCTGCCGCTGCGTTCCTGGCCGAACTGCGCACGGCGCAGCAACGCCTTGATTCGGGCTTGCAGTTCGCGGGGGCTGAACGGTTTGCCGAGGTAGTCGTCAGCGCCGAGCTCCAGCCCGATCACTCGGTCGGCTTCGTCGGAACTGGCGGTGAGCATGATGATCGGCACCTGCGCCTGACGCGGATGCTGACGCACCCAGCGGCACAGGCTGAAACCGTCTTCATCGGGCAGCATCACATCGAGGATCACCAGATCGCTGGGCGCCTCGTTGAGTGCCTGGCGGAAACTGGCGCCATCGGCGGTGGCCCGCACCTGAAACCCGGCACGGGTCAGGTAGGTTTCCAGCAACTCGCGTATTTCCTGGTCGTCATCGACCAACAATATCGACTTGTTGACTGAGCTCACTTCGAAGGCATCCTTGTTGTTGGAATTGGGGCGGATTATGCCTGATGAACCTTGGAAATTTGTTGCCTGTTCTGGCCTCATCGCTGGCAAGCCAGCTCCCACAAGGTCTTGTACACATCCTGAGATTGTCTTCAATCCTGTGGGAGCTGGCTTGCCAGCGATGAAAGCGACTCGGTCTCAAGCCTGTTCGAGTGCCACACCGGCACCCACCAGCCCCGAATACGGCGCCGTCACCAGCCACACCGGAATGCCCTTGAAGTAATCGCTCATGCAGCCCTTGTCGGCGAAGCTGCGGGCGAAGCCGCTTTCGACGAAGAAGTCGGCAAAGCGCGGAATCACCCCGCCAACGATGTACACGCCGCCACGACCACCGGTGGTCAGCACGTTGTTGCCCGCCACGCGGCCGAGCCAGCAGCAGAACTGCTCCAGCACTTCCAGGGCAATCGGGTCACCGGCCAGACCGGCGGCGGTGATTGCTTCCGGTGTATCAAGCCTCGGTTCATGTCCGTCCACTGCGCAGATCGCCCGATAAACTCGCGGTAAACCACCACCGCTCAGCGCAGTTTCCGCACTGACGTGGCCGATCTCGTTGTGAATGTGCTGCCACAGCTGGGTTTCTCGCGGACTGCTCAGCGGCAGATCGACGTGCCCGCCCTCCCCCGGCAACGCGGCAAACCGGCCTTCGCCCAGATCGAGCAAAGTACCGACACCCAGGCCAGTGCCCGGGCCGATCACCACCGCCGGACGCAGAGGCTCGGGCGTGCCTGCGCAGACCACGCGGAATTCGCCGGGCTGCAAACGGGTCATGCCCAGCGCCATCGCCGAGAAATCGTTGATCAGCAGCAGTTGCTCGACCTGCAAGGTCTTGCAGAATGCCGTGCGGCTCAGGCGCCAGTGATTGTTGGTGAACTTGAATTCATCACCACTCACCGGCCCCGCCACCGACAGGCACACCGAACCGATCGAACCCGGCGCCAGACCGAGGCCGCCCAGGTACAGGCTGATCGCCTGTTCCGGGCTGGCGTGGTCGGCTGTCGCGAGCACCTGAACCGATTCCAGTTGCTGGTTTTTCCACAGCGCGAACCGCGCGTTGGTGCCTCCGATATCACCGACCAAAGCCAGTTTCAATTAAGCGTCTCCAGGGCAGAAGTGAAGGCGCTGGCGCCCTGCTCCGCCGAGCTGAAGGCCAAACGCATGAAGCCAAACAGTTCGCGGCCGCTGCCGATGTTGTTGCCCAACAGGCCTTTGGCGGGTTCGCGCGCTGCAAATTCGGCGGCGTCGACCTTGAGTTCCAAAGTACCTTTGACGCCATCGACGCGGATGATATCGCCCTCTTGCACCCGCGCCAAAGCACCACCGACATAAGCTTCGGGACTGACGTGGATCGCCGCCGGGATTTTCCCCGACGCACCGGACATGCGCCCGTCGGTGACCAGCGCGACCTTGAAGCCGCGATCCTGCAGCACACCGAGGAACGGCGTCATCTTGTGCAGCTCGGGCATGCCGTTTGAGCGCGGGCCCTGGAAGCGCATCACCGCGACAAAATCCTTCTCCAGCAAACCGGCCTTGAACGCATCGGCCAGATCCTGCTGATCCTGGAACACCATCGCCGGTGCTTCGACGATCTGGTTTTCCAAGGCCACGGCGGAGACCTTCATCACCCCACGACCGAGGTTGCCTTCCATCACCCGCAAGCCGCCCTCGGCGGAGAACGCGCGCGCCACCGGGCGCAGGATGTTTTCGTCGAGGCTGTCGGTCGGACCTTCGCGCCACACCAGCTCACCGTTATCGAGGAACGGCTCTTGGGTGTAGCGGCTCAGACCATGACCGAGCACGGTGTTGACGTCTTCGTGGAGCAGGCCGGCCTCGAGCAGTTCGCGGATCAGGAACGACATACCGCCGGCAGCCTGGAAGTGGTTGATGTCGGCCTTGCCGTTCGGGTAGACGTGGCTCAGGGTCGGTACGACCTCGGAGAGGTCGGCCATGTCCTGCCAGGTCAATTGAATACCCGCGGCCATGGCGATGGCCGGCATGTGCAGGGTGTGGTTGGTCGAGCCGCCGGTGGCGTGCAGCGCGACGATCGAGTTGACCAGCGCCTTCTCGTCGACGATTTCGCCGATCGGCATGAAGTTGCCATTCTGCTTGGTCAGGCGCGTGACCTGATGCGCGGCTTCGCGGGTCAGGGCATCACGCAGCGGGGTGTTCGGGTTGACGAAAGACGCGCCCGGCAAGTGCAGACCCATGACTTCCATCAGCAACTGGTTGGTGTTGGCGGTGCCGTAAAAGGTGCAGGTGCCCGGGCTGTGGTAGGACTTCATTTCCGATTCCAGCAGCTCTTCGCGGGTCGCCTTGCCTTCGGCATATTTCTGCCGCACGTCGGCTTTTTCCTTGTTGGAAATCCCCGAGACCATCGGCCCGCCCGGGACGAAGATCGTCGGCAGATGGCCGAAGCGCAGCGAGCCCATCATCAGCCCCGGCACGATCTTGTCGCAGATGCCGAGCATCAGCGCGCCGTCGAACATGTTGTGCGACAGCGCCACCGCTGTGGACATGGCGATCACTTCGCGGCTCGGCAGGCTCAGCTCCATGCCCGGCTCGCCCTGGGTCACGCCATCGCACATCGCCGGCGTACCACCGGCGAACTGGCCGACCGAGCCGATTTCGCGCAAGGCGTTCTTGATCTGCTGGGGAAAGACTTCGTACGGCTGGTGCGCCGAGAGCATGTCGTTATACGAAGAAACAATGGCGATGTTCGCCGAGTTCATCATCCGCAAGCTGTGCTTGTCTTCGCTGCCACACCCGGCCACGCCGTGGGCGAAGTTGGCGCATTGCAGCTTGCCGCGCATCGGCCCGTCAGTGGCGGCACCGCGAATCAGTGCAAGGTAAGCCTGACGCGTGGCGCGGCTGCGGGCGATAAGCCGTTCGGTGACCTCAAGAACGCGGGGATGCATGTGTAGAACTCCAGGCTAACGGATGTGGCGACCTGATTGTCTATGCTGATCAAACGCCGTTGTTGTTGGAATGACAGACGGCTTTTTTGACCATTCGGACCAGTTGATTCAGGTCACTCGTTGTAGATAAAACAAAATATTGCCACTAAAAAGGCTTGTTTTCTATTTTTATGCGAATAATCTTGTAATTCCAACAACAAAACGACGGCGGCGCTGTTCAATGACTCTTCGAATCGCAATCAATGGTTTTGGCCGCATCGGCCGAAATGTCCTGCGCGCACTGTATACCCAAGGCTATCGACAGGATTTGCAGATCGTCGCCATCAACGATCTGGGCGACAGCGCCATCAACGCCCATCTGCTCAAATACGACACCGTTCACGGCACATTCGACGCCGAAGTGGCCCATGACAATGAGAGCCTGACGGTCAATGGCGACCGTATTGCGGTCAGCGCGATTCGCAACCCGGCCGAGCTGCCATGGGCGGCGGAAAAGATCGACGTGGTGTTCGAGTGCACCGGTCTGTTCACCGACCGCGCCAAAGCGGCCGCGCATCTTACTGCCGGTGCGCGCAAAGTCATCATCTCGGCCCCGGCCAAAGGCGCCGACGCCACTGTGGTTTACGGCGTGAACCACGACATTCTGCGCCAGTCGCACCAGATCATCTCCAACGCGTCGTGCACCACCAACTGCCTGGCGCCGGTGGCGCAGGTGCTGCACCGCGAGTTGGGGATCGAAAGCGGTCTGATGACCACCATTCACGCCTACACCAACGACCAGAACCTGACCGACGTCTATCACACCGACCCGTACCGTGCGCGTTCAGCCACGCAGAACATGATCCCGAGCAAGACCGGCGCCGCCGAAGCGGTAGGCCTGGTGCTGCCGGAACTGGCGGGCAAACTGACCGGCATGGCCGTGCGGGTGCCGGTGATCAATGTGTCGCTGGTGGACCTGACTGTGCAGTTGAAAAAGGAAGCCACGGCCGACGAGGTCAACGCGCTGATGAAAGCCGCCAGCCAGCATTCGAAAATTTTGGGTTACAACACGTTGCCGCTGGTTTCCAGCGACTTCAACCACAACCCGCTGTCGTCGATCTTCGACGCCAACCACACCAAAGCCAGCGGCAAACTGCTGAAGGTGCTGGCCTGGTACGACAACGAATGGGGTTTCTCCAACCGCATGCTGGATAACTGCCTGGCGCTGTGCAACGCCGAATAAAGCTACGCCGCCCCTGTAGGAGCTGCCGAAGGCTCGGGCCGCGTTCGGACGATCTTTTGATCTTGATTTTGATTTTTTACAAACAAGATCAAAAGATCGCAGCCTTCGGCAGCTCCTACATTTGCCTGCTTCGTTGAAAAACAACACTTGACCAGTCGACTAGATGATAAGCATTATCATTCGCTCGAAATGGATCAGGTTCCCCCGTGAGTCAATCGCGCTTCAATCACGTCTTCCTCTCTCAGCGCACCTCGCTGCTGCGCACGATCGAGCGGATGGTCAACAACCACAGCACCGCCGAAGACCTGTTGCAGGAGACCTACCTGCGCGTCACGCGGGCGCTGAGCGAGCGCGCCATCGATCACCTTGAACCCTTCGTGTTCCAGACCGCGCGCAATCTGGCGCTGGATCACCTGCGTGCGCGCAAGATCCATTCGCGGACCATGGTCGATGACGTGCCACAGGACGTGGTGCACAGCGTCGCCGCACCCGCCAGCAGCGCCGAAGACGCCGCCCACGCCGAACAATTGCTGGAGCGCCTGAACGTGAGCCTCAGTCAACTCAGCCCGCGTCAGCAGCAGATTTTCATCCTCAGCCGCCTGCACGGGCACAGTTATCAGGAAATCGCCGACGAGCTGAATGTGTCCCTCAGCACCGTGCAGAAGGAACTCAAGCTGATCATGTCGATCTGCATCGGTGTCGCCGAGCGCTTGAATGGCGACTGAGGCCATGGGCGTCTGCTGTCATCCACAGGATCGACTGCACTGATCATCGGGCTTTGCTACCCTTGCCCGACTTTTACGCTTCACTAAAAAACAGCCGTGCACAGACACTGCCGAGGACACACCGTGACGGACACCCACCGCTCGCCTTCGCCCGCAACGGCGCAGGACGCTGCAAGTGCAATGGACCAGGCTCTGGACTGGCTCATCGTGCTCGGCAGTGCGGACGACGAGCAGACCCGGCAGTTTCACGCCTGGCTGGCGGCCGATCCGTTGAATGCCGAGGCGTTCGCCAAGGCGCAGGCGATCTGGGATGGGCCGCAAGTGGTGCAATGTGCGCAGAGCCTCGCGGCGAAACCGGCGAAAGTCACCGTCCTCAAGCGGTTGCGTCCGCACTGGAAACCGTTGGCGACTGCTGCGGTGCTGATTCTGGGCCTGTTCAGTTTCAGCAATCTGCCGATGCGCCTGCAGGCCGATCACCTGACCGTGGTCGGCGAGCGCCAGCGTCTGCAACTGGAGGACGGCTCCAGGGTGCTGCTCAACACCAATTCGGCATTCTCCAGCACCATCAACGAGCGCCAGCGCGTGGCGCGGCTGTATCAGGGCGAAGCGTTTTTCGAGGTGGCCAGCAACCGTGGTCAACCGCTGGAAATCGATGCCGGCCCGGTACAGGCCAGCGTGCGCGACACCGCGTTCGCCGTGCGTTATCTGGACGGCGTCGCGCAGGTCAATGTGCAGCGCGGCGATGTCGATCTGCGCGCCACGCACAACGACGCGCGGGTGCGCTTGTCCGCCGGAGAAAGCATTCGCATCGGTCCCAATGGTTTCGATCATCCGGCCAAACTGGATACAGCAACCGATCTTGCCTGGGTCCAGGGCCGGTTGATTTTCGAGAACTGTCCGCTCGACAAGGTGCTGGCCGAACTGCGCCGCTACTACCCGGGCTGGATCATCAACACCAACGAACAGTTGGCCGACGTCAACGTCACCGGCAATTACCGTCTCGACCAGCCGCTGGACGTCGTGCGTTCCCTCGCTCACATCACCTCGGCGCGCCTGCAGGAATTCCCCGCGCTGGTGATTTTGAACTAAATGAGAATTATTTTTACTCGATAGCGAAAGCCCGTTCGTCTCGTTATAGCCAATGCAATTAATTCGCATCTTCTGACGCGAATCAGCACCTATAAAGATTCGTGCGACACGGAGCGCTATCGATGTCCTCTCGCCTTACCCGCCAGACTGCTTCCCCTTCCCGCGTACTGTCGTTGCTGACGGCCGCCATCCTCATGGCCGGCACCGCACCGCTGATGGCTGCCACCGAACAACCGGCGCGCAACATGGGTGATTATTCGTTCTCGATCGGCCAGCAACCGCTGGTGTCGGCGCTCAATGCCTTTACCAGCGTGACCGGCTGGCAGGTCGGCTTGCCGGCAGAACTGGGTCAGGGTGTTTCGTCGCCGGGCGTGCGCGGTTCGCTGCCGCCGGAAAAAGCCCTGGAGCGCCTGTTGGTGGGGACCAACCTGAGCTTCCGCAAGCTGAGCAACAACAACGTGGTGCTGGAAAAGCGCAATAACAGCGGCACGCTCAATCTGGATCAGGTGACCATCAGCGCCACCCGCCAGGAACAATCGGTCAACAGCGTGCCGGCCACCGTCACCGTGCAGACCCGTCAGGATCTGGACCGCAACAACGTCAACACCATCAAGGATCTGGTGCGCTACGAGCCGGGCGTGTCCGTCGGCGGCGCCGGCCAGCGTGGCGGTATCAGCGGCTATAACATCCGCGGCATCGACGGCGACCGCATCCTGACGCAGGTCGACGGCGTCGAAGTGCCGGACGGTTTCTTCAACGGCCCGTACGCCAAGACCCAGCGCAATTACGTCGACCCGGAAATCGTCAAACGCGTGGAAATCCTCCGTGGCCCGGCCTCGGTGCTGTACGGCAGCAACGCCATTGGCGGCGCCGTCAGCTACTACACGCTCGACCCGGACGACATCATCAAGCCCGGCAAAGACGTCGGCGCTCGCCTCAAAACCGGTTACAGCTCCGCCGATGAGAGCTGGCTGAAATCCGCCACCGTTGCCGGTCGTGCCGAGCAGTTCGACGGCTTGCTGCACTTCAGCCAGCGCGACGGTCACGAAACCGATTCCTACGGCAGCAACAACGGCACTGGCCTGGCGCGCACCGCCGCCAACCCGGAAGACGTCAAGGCCACCAACGTTCTGGCGAAGATCGGCTGGAACTACAACGAAGATTCGCGTCTGGGCCTGACCTACGAGAAGTACAAGGACGATCGCGACACCGATCAGAAAAGTGCCTACGGCGGCCCGTACTTCAATGGCGCCCCGACCATCCCCAACAGCGTACTGCCCGGCGGCATGTACCAGTGGCGCACCGGCAACGACACCATCACCCGTGAACGTTTCGGCCTCGAACACAGCTTTGCCCTCGACAGCCTGCTGGCGGATAACGTGAAGTGGAGCCTCAACCATCAGGTCGCCAAGACTGACCAGAGCACCGAGGAGTTCTACTACCCGATGACCCGTAAAGTGCTGCGCACTCGCGACACAATCTACGAGGAAAAACAGTGGGTATTCGATGCGCAACTGGACAAGGCCTTCGCCATCGGTGACACCGATCACGTGCTGACCTACGGCACCACGATCAAGCAGCAGAAGGTCACCGGCTCGCGCAGCGGCGACGGCAAGTGCCTGGCAGTCGGCCGTGGCTGCACCGCCATCGGCGCCACCAGCGCGGCAGACGTGCTGAAAAAATCCAGCGACTTCCCGGACCCGACCATCAACACCTACAGCCTGTTCGCCCAGGATCAGATCAGCTGGAACAAGTGGACCTTCCTGCCGGGCCTGCGCTACGACTACACCCAGCTCAAGCCGCACATCACCCAGGAATTCCTCAACACCGTGGCCGCCGATGGCAACGGCACGGTCAGCGACGAGAACAAGACCTGGCACAAAGTCTCGCCCAAATTCGGCCTGACCTACGCCCTGACCGATAACTATACCTGGTACGGCCAGTACGCCGAAGGTTTCCGCACGCCAACCGCCAAAGCGCTGTACGGGCGCTTCGAAAACAGCACCACCGGCTACAACGTGGCGCCGAACCCGAACCTCGAACCGGAGAAAAGCAAAAGCTATGAAACCGGTCTGCGCGGCAACTTCGAGCAAGGCTCGTTCGATGTGGCGGTGTTCTATAACAAGTACCGCGATTTCATCAACGAAGACGCCGTTACTCCCGGCTATGACGAGCTGACCTTCCAGTCGAGCAACATCAAGCACGCGACCATCAAGGGCGCCGAAGTCAAAGGTCGTCTGAACCTCGATGCGTTCGGCGCGCCGCAAGGCCTCTACACCCAAGGCTCGATCGCTTACGCCTACGGTCGCAACAACGACACCGGCGAGCCGCTCAACAGCGTCAACCCGCTGACCGGCGTGTTCGGCCTGGGTTACGACCAGGACAACTACGGTGGCCTGCTGAGCTGGACCGTGGTGAAGAAGAAGGATCGCGTCGACGACACGCAATTCAAGTCGCCGGACGGCGTCAGCAGCCAGTTCAAATCGCCGGGCTTCGGCATTCTCGACCTGGCCGGTTATTACAAGGTTACCGATGACGTCACCGTCAGCGGCGGCATTTATAACCTGACCGACAAGAAATACTGGCTGTGGGATGACGTACGCGGTTACGACGGTGTGGGCGAGGCTTCGGTCATCAGCCCGGCCAACCTCGACCGCCTGACCCAACCGGGCCGCAACTTCGCGATCAACCTGATCTGGGACATCTGACCCGGGCCGACCTCACTGCGCATGCATGCGCATTGCGCAGTGAGGTTTTTTTACGCTCGCACGTCTTCTTGTTCGTCTCGTTAGCAAGCGCCTCTTTTATCAAGGACCTCCCATGACCACTTCGGAAAAAGCCCTGCGTTCACAACGTCTGAACCAGATCACCCACGAGCCGCACAGCAAACTCGATGCGCTGGTCAAGGCCCACGCGCCGTTCGAAACCCGCGCCAACTTCGCGCGTTTCGTGGTCGCGCAGTACCTGTTCCAGGCGGAGCTGGTTGACCTCTACAACAACGCCGAACTGACTGCCATCGTCCCGGATCTGCCGGCCCGATGCCGCGCGGATGCGGCCAAGGCTGACCTCGCAGATCTCGACACCGACATCCCGGCACCCGTGGCCGGCGCGCTGAAAAACCCGAGCAAGGCCCGTGCCCTCGGCTGGATCTTCGTTTCCGAAGGTTCGAAGCTGGGCGCGGCATTCCTGATCAAACGCGCGGTGGCGCTGGAGCTGAGCGAAACCTTCGGCGCGCGCCACCTGGGTGAGCCTGAAGGCGGCCGTGCTGAAGGCTGGAAAAGCTTCGTGCGCACCCTTGATTCGCTGCAGTTCACTGCCGAAGAGGAAGCTGAAGTCGAGCAAGGCGCGATCGACGCGTTCAACCGCTTCACCGTGCTGCTGGAACAGGCTTACGCCACCGAAGCCGAACCGGCCTGACACCACACAAATCCCCTTGTAGGAGCTGCCGCAGGCTGCGATCTGTTGATCTTGAAAACAACATCAACAGATCGCAGCCTGCGGCAGCTCCTACAGGGGAACTGTGTAAGCTTGTAAGATTCCCGTCCCGCTTCAGAAGCAACCGCCGAGCCCATGCCGCAACCCGCCTCCTCCAAACTCGCCCGCCTGCTGTTCGGCCTGCTGGCCTACGTCAGCCTCGGCATTGGCCTGATCGCCATCGTCGTACCCGGTCTGCCGACCACCGAGTTCATCCTGCTCGCCGCCTGGGCCGCGACCCGCAGCTCGCCGCGCCTGAGTGCCTGGCTGGAAAATCATCGACTGTTCGGGCCGATCCTGAGCAACTGGCGCAACGGCAAGATCATCGCGCGCAAGGCCAAGGTCAGCGCCACCGTCAGCATGCTGCTGTGCGCGACGCTGATGCTGGTGATGCTCGATCACGGCTGGCCGGTGTATCTGGCGATTGCCGGGATGAGTCTGGGCAATCTGTGGATCTGGTCGCGGCCGGAAACCATCGCCTCTTCCTGACTCACAGATCCCCCTGTGGCGAGGGAGCTTGCTCCCGCTCGGCGGCGAAGCCGTCGCAAAACCTCCGCATGCGGTGGGTCAGTGAGAATGCTGGGGAGCGCTGCGCACTCCAGCGGGAGCAAGCTCCCTCGCCACAACAGCCTCATCATCTCTTCGGCGTTCATCAGGCTGAAACTTCCCTGTAATTAATCGCCTTTTCAGCACATTCCCCTGCGCAAACGTTTAGCGCTGACCGTTCGTCGGCAAGTACCTCATGCAGTTTCGCCGCGCGCCGATGAGCAATGCATGGCGCTGAATGGATTTGGCGAACCGGGTAGTTCATCCCGTGGCCACCTGCTCATTCATTCACGAGATCGCCCCATGTTCGACTCTCTCTCCATTCGCCTGAAAATCGTCCTGCTCTCCGGCCTGTGCCTGCTGGGTGTGGTTGCGCTGATCGTCGGCATGAACATTTACCAGACCAACCAGAACGACGAACTGGTCAGCAACTCCAGCAACCAACTGCTCACTGCCAGTGTGCAGAATCTGTTGCAGGCCAAGGCGGCCGAGCAGGCGGTGCGGGTGCAGAAAACCTTTGGCGAAAGCCTGACGGTGATCACCGCGCTAGCCGATCAGATCAAGGACATGCGCGTGCTGGCCGCCAAGCGTTCGCTGGACGCCGGCGCCCTGCGTGAAGAGTTGAACCAGAGCCTGAAAACCGCGTTCGAGCGCAACGACAAGGTGCTCGGCATCTGGCTCGCCTTCGAACCCAACGGCCTCGACGGCAAGGACAGCGAGTTCGTCAACGATGCCGCGCGTCAATCCAACGAAGCCGGGCGCTTTGCGACTTACTGGAGCCGTGCCGCCGGTTCGGCGCTGAACACGATCATGGTCGAAGAAGACATGACCAAGACCACCCTCAGCGTCAGCGGCACGCCGTACAACAGCTGGTACACCTGCCCTCGCGACAACAAGCGCACCTGCCTGCTCGACCCGTATGCCGACACCGTGGGCAACAAGGAAATGTTGATGACCACCATTTCCGTGCCGCTGATTGTCGACGGCAAGGCCATCGGTGTGGTCGGGGTCGACATCGCCCTCGATGCCCTGCAAGCGGCGGCCGTGGAGTCGCAGCGCAACCTGTTCAACAACGCCGGGCACATGCTGATCGTCTCCGGCAGCGGCGTGCTCGCTGCCGACAGTTCCGACGCGACCAGGGTCGGCAAAAAGATCAGCGATACCCTCGGCGACGACGGCAAGGACCTGTTGCAACTGGTCAGCAGCGGCACGCCGAAGATTCTCGAACAGGGCGAGCTGATTCGCGCGGTGTATCCGGTCGATCCGATTGGCAATTCGCGGGCCTGGGGCGTGGTCATCGACCTGCCGAAACAGGTGCTGCTGGCCGACTCGGTCAAGCTGCAAGCGGTGCTCGACGATGCGCAGGAAACCGGTGTGCTCACCGCCTTGGCGGTGGCTGCGGTTGCCGGTTTGATTGGCTTGCTGCTGATCTGGCTGACCGCCTCCGGTGTCACCCGCCCGATCAACAATGTCGCCGAAATGCTGAAGAACATCGCCAGCGGTGAAGGCGATCTGACCCAGCGCCTGAACTACAGCAAGAAGGATGAACTGGGCGAACTGGTGAACTGGTTCAACCGTTTCCTCGACAAGCTGCAACCGACCATCGCCCAGATCAAACAGAGCATCACCGAAGCGCGTGGCACTGCCGATCAGTCTTCGGAAATCGCCCGCCAGACCAGCGAAGGCATGCAGGTGCAGTTCCGCGAAATCGATCAGGTCGCCACCGCGTCCAACGAAATGAGCGCCACCGCCCACGACGTCGCCAACAGCGCGTCGAACGCGGCCAACGCCGCCAAGGGCGCCGACCAGTCGGCCAAGGACGGCATGTCGATCATCGAGCGCAGCACCCGCGACATCAATCAACTGGCCGATGAAGTCAGCAAAGCGGTGACCGAAGTCGAAGCGCTGGCAGTCAACAGCGAGCAGATCGGTTCGGTGCTGGAGGTAATCCGCAGCATCGCCGAACAGACCAACCTGCTGGCGCTCAATGCCGCCATCGAAGCCGCCCGCGCCGGCGAAAGCGGTCGCGGATTTGCCGTAGTGGCGGACGAGGTGCGCAACCTTGCCAAGCGCACTCAGGATTCGGTGGAAGAAATTCGCGTGGTGATCGAACGCATCCAGACCGGCACCCGTGGCGTGGTTGCCACCATGCATTCGAGCCAGACTCAGGCGCACAACAACGCCGGGCAGATCCGTCAGGCCGTGGACGCGCTGGGCAAGATCAGCGACGCGGTCACCGTGATCAGCGACATGAACCTGCAGATCGCCAGCGCCGCCGAACAGCAGAGCGCCGTGGCCGAAGAGGTCAACCGCAATGTCTCGGCGATTCGTACCGTGACTGAAACGCTGACCGAACAGGCCACTGAATCGGCGGCGATCAGCAGTCAGCTCAATGCCCTGGCGAGCCAGCAGATGAAGCTGATGGATCAGTTCCGCGTCTGAAAATCACCACAGTCCCCTTGTGGGAGCTGGCTTGCCAGCGATGACGGTGAATCAATCAGTACATGAGTGACTGACACACCGCCATCGCTGGCAAGCCAGCTCCCACAGGGGGCAGTGTTCGTTGTTCGGGGATTTCATCTGCCTCGAGATTATTTTGCACTATCATCGCCCTCTCTCCCGGAGGGCCTTCGATGACTGATTTACTCACGTCCATTCAAGCCGCACTCGGCTTGCCCAACACGCCGATTCCGTTCACCGCCAGTGGCGCACTGCCCTCGGCGTTCGCCGTCAGCGACCTGGCCTGCGCCAGCATCGCCGCTGCCGGTCAGGCCGTCAGCGAACTGCTCCAGCAACAGACCGGGCGCCTGCCCGCCGTGGAAGTTGATCGGCGTCTGGCCTCGTTCTGGTTTGCCACCTCGTTGCGACCGATCGGCTGGGACATCCCGCCGCTGTGGGATCCGATTGCCGGCGACTACGCAACCGAAGACGGCTGGATCCGCCTGCACACCAACGCCCCGCATCACCGCGCCGCGGCTGAGCGCGTGCTCGGTGCCTGCGTCGATCGCACCACGATGGCGGCGAAAGTCGCGCAATGGCGCAGCACCGATCTGGAACAGGCGGTGGTCGAGGCCAACGGCTGCGCTGCCGAAATGCGCAGCTGGGCGCAATGGCAGCAGCATCCGCAGGGGTTGGCGGTGAATGCCGAGCCGTTGGTGCATTTCAGCGCCGATCAGGACGAAACACTCAAACCATGGCAAGGCTCGGTGGAGCAACCGCTGGCCGGGCTCAAGGTGCTGGACCTGACCCGCGTACTCGCCGGTCCCACCGCCAGCCGTTTTCTCGCGGGTCTGGGCGCCAATGTGCTGCGCATTGATCCGCCGAGCTGGAACGAGCCGGGCGTCATCCCGGACATGACCCTGGGCAAACGCTGTGCGCGACTGGATCTGCAGCAGCCGGCCGATCGTGCAGTGTTCGAAAACCTGTTGAAGGACGCCGACATTCTCGTGCACGGCTACCGCGCCGATGCCCTGGAACATCTCGGTTTTGGCGCCGAACGCCGCCGACAACTGGCGCCGGGTTTGATCGACGTCTGCCTCAACGCCTACGGCTGGAGCGGCCCGTGGCAGAACCGTCGTGGCTTCGACAGCCTGGTGCAGATGAGCAGCGGCATCGCCGAGGCCGGGCAGCGCTGGAAGCATGCCGATAAACCGACGCCGTTGCCGGTGCAGGGGCTGGATCACGGCACCGGGTATTTGATGGCGGCCAGTGCGATACAGCTTCTGACGGAGCGATTGCAGACGGGCCGGGGAGGCTCGGCGCGCTTGTCACTGGCGCGTACCGCCAGGCTGTTGATCGAGCACGGGCCGGGGTCGAACGAGGCGTTGCGGGCTGAAGATGCGCAGGATCAAAAACCGCAGGTGGAGCAGACACCCTGGGGGCCGGCGCATCGATTACTGGCGCCGGTGACAATCAGCGGGACGCCGCTGCACTGGGCGTTGCCGGCCAGCGAATTGGGTTCACATCGCCCGTTCTGGTGAACCATGCAGGCCTCTTCGCTGGCAAGCCAGCTCCCACAGGTTCAGAGGTGTTCACACACTCTGTGCTCGACACAGACACTGTGGGAGCTGGCTTGCCAGCGATGGGGCCTGTCCGACCAGCACACAATATTGATCAGTCAGCCCGGCTCAAAGACGTCCACAACACCTGCGCCGCATACCCGCGATAAGGCCGCCAGGCCTCAGCCCGATCCGCCAGTTCCCGCGCCGCAGGTCGCACACCTTCCAGCACCTCCAGCGCCCGCAGCAAGCCGACATCGCCATAGGGAAAGCCGTCCATATCGCGCAACTGCCGCAATGCGATGTACTGCGCCGTCCACTCGCCAATCCCGTGCAACGCCAGCAGCCGCGCCACGCCGCCCGCGCGCCCCGGCTCGAACAGCAGCGGATCATCCAGTAGTGCTTGCGCCAGACCCGATAACGTTCGCCCGCGACTTTTCGGCATGCCCAGCGCCGCCAGGTCCGCCGTCGCCAACACACCGGCCTCGGGAAACACATGCGTCAGGCCCGGCACCTTCGAGCGCAAGGGCGCGCCATAGTGCGCAAGCAGTTTGCCCGCCAGGCGAATCGCTGCCACCACGGTAATCTGCTGCCCCAGCACCGCCCGAAACGCCAGCTCCAGACCGTCCCACGCCCCCGGCACCCGCAGCCCCGGGCGTTCGGCAATCAAGGGTGCGAGCAGCGGATCATTCGCCAGATGCCGATGCATCAATGCCAGATCGGTATCCAGATCAAACATCCGGCGCAAACGCTGAATGATCTCCGGCACAACGGCCGGATCAGGACAATCCAGCTCGACTTCCAGCGCATCACCCGCGCCCGCCCACACCGACACCGTACCCTGCACCCCGCGCAGGCCGATGCTGCGCGAGTAAATGCCATCCACCACGGTTTCCATTCCGACCACCGCCCGCGCCGCAAGAAACCCGAGCATCGCGTCCCAGTCATAGGGCGGCTGATAAGCCAGCGTCAGCCTCACAGCGACAGCACACCGCTGTACAAGCCATACGCCGCCAGCCCCGCGCCGATCAGCACGCAGGCAAAAATGCCCTTCTCCACCGTGGTGAACAGCGGCTCGCCCTGCTCATGCTTGGCCTTGGCGAACAGCACCACCCCCGGCGCATACAGCAGCGCCGACAGCAGCAGGTATTTCACCCCGCCGGCATACAACAACCACACCGCGTAGCACAGGGCGATGCCGCCAATCAGCAGATCCTTGGTACGTTCGGCCGAGGCATGTTCGTAGGTTTCGCCACGTCCGCTGAGCAACACCGCGTATGCCGCCGACCACAAATACGGCACCAGAATCATCGACGACGCCAGATAAATCAGACTGGTGTACGTGCCCGCCGAGAACAGCGTGATCAGCAGGAAAATCTGAATCATCACGTTGGTCAGCCACAGCGCATTGACCGGCACATGATTGGCGTTTTCCTTTTTCAGAAACGCCGGCATGGTCTTGTCCCGGGCCGTGGCGAAGAGAATTTCGGCGCAGAGCAGCGCCCACGACAGCAATGCGCCGAGCAGGGAAACCGCCAGACCGATGCTGATCAACAACGCGCCCCATGGCCCGACGATGTGTTCCAGCACCGCCGCCAGCGACGGGTTCTGCAGGGTCGCCAGTTCCGGCTGACTCATGATCCCCAGCGACAGCACGTTGACCAGCACCAGCAGCGCCAGCACGCCAAGAAAACCGATCACCGTAGCGCGACCGACATCGCTGCGTTTCTCCGCCCGTGCCGAATACACGCTGGCGCCCTCGATGCCGATGAACACGAACACCGTCACCAGCATCATGTTGCGCACCTGATCCATCACTCCGCCGAAGCTCGGGTTGCTGCGGCCCCAGATGTCGCGGGTGAAGATGTCGGCCTTGAACGCCACGGCGGCAATCACAATGAACATGATCAGCGGCACGATTTTGGCGACCGTGGTCACCTGATTGATAAATGCCGCTTCCTTGATCCCGCGCATCACCAGAAAATGCACAGCCCACAACAGCACCGAGGCGCAGCCGATGGCGATCGGCGTATTGCCCTGGCCGAATACCGGGAAGAAGTAGCCGAGGGTGCTGAACAGCAGAACAAAATAACCGACGTTGCCCAGCCACGCGCTGATCCAGTAACCCCAGGCTGAGGAAAAGCCCATGTAGTCGCCGAATCCGGCCTTGGCGTAGGCGTAGACCCCGGAGTCCAGCTCGGGCTTGCGGTTGGCCAGGGTCTGGAACACGAACGCCAGGGTCAGCATGCCGATGGCGGTGATCCCCCAGCCGATCAGGATCGCCCCGGCATCGGCGCGGGCCGCCATGTTCTGCGGCAGGGAAAAAATCCCCCCGCCAATCATCGAACCCACCACCAGGGCGATCAACGCACCCAGTCGCAGCTTTTGCGTCGGTTGCGACATTCCAGTCTCCCTTAATTCATTTGTAACAACTATTAACTAAACGGCTAATGCCAGATGTCGTTTATCAGGTAATGCCGACTAACACCCGTTTATATATAGCGACTGACGCTAACGCCTAGCACGCTAAGACAGTTTTGTGCGCGAATCCTAATAAATCAATTCTGTACTGAAAACAGATGCTGAAAATTTGCCAAAAGCTGAAAAACAACTAGCGTGATAATTCGAAAGTAATAAGACCAATTCCCAACCACAACAGGCAAAGGCCTCTAGGACGGGCATTCCAGACGATAGCGTTATGCCTTCAGTTGTTTCATAAGTCATTCATTAACAATGGAATGTGGCCATGAACTGATCCAAGTCAGCTGTTTGAACAGACAACAGCATTACGCTGTGAACTCTTCTCTCCTGCAATGGAGTCATGCAATGTCTGAAGCTCCCGGAAAACTACGACTAGGTGCACTGGTTGCCTTGGTAGTCGGATCAATGATCGGTGGCGGGATATTCTCTTTGCCACAAAACATGGCCGCCAGCGCCGACGTCGGCGCGGTGCTGATCGGTTGGGCCATCACCGCTGTCGGCATGCTCACCCTCGCTTTTGTCTTTCAGACCCTCGCCAATCGCAAGCCTGACCTGGACGGCGGTGTCTACGCCTACGCCAAGGCCGGTTTTGGCGACTACATGGGTTTCTCGTCCGCCTGGGGCTACTGGATCAGTGCCTGGCTGGGCAACGTCGGCTACTTTGTTCTGTTGTTCAGCACCCTCGGGTATTTCTTTCCGGTTTTCGGCGAAGGCAACACGGTGGCTGCGGTGATTGGCGCCTCGGTGCTGCTGTGGGCCGTGCACTTTCTGGTGCTGCGCGGGATCAAGGAAGCGGCGTTCATCAACCTCGTGACCACCGTCGCCAAGGTCGTGCCGCTGCTGCTGTTCGTGCTGATCGCGATCTTCGCTTTCAAACTGGACATCTTCACCGCCGACATCTGGGGTGTGAAAAACCCGGATCTGGGCAGCGTGATGAACCAGGTGCGCAACATGATGCTGGTCACCGTGTGGGTGTTCATCGGCATCGAGGGCGCGAGCATCTTCTCGGCACGGGCGGAAAAACGCTCGGACGTGGGTAAAGCCACCGTCATCGGTTTCATCACCGTGCTGCTGTTCCTGGTGCTGGTCAACGTGCTGTCGCTGGGCATCATGACTCAGCCGGAACTGGCCAAACTGCAGAACCCGTCGATGGCCGCCGTGCTGGAACACGTGGTCGGTCACTGGGGCGCGGTGCTGATCAGCGTCGGGCTGATCATCTCGCTGCTGGGGGCGCTGCTGTCGTGGGTGCTGTTGTGCGCGGAGATCATGTTCGCCGCCGCCAAAGACCACACCATGCCGGAGTTCCTGCGCCGCGAGAACGCCAACCACGTACCGGTCAACGCCCTGTGGCTGACCAACGCGATGGTCCAGCTGTTCCTGATCATCACCCTGTTCTCGGCCAGCACTTACCTGTCGCTGATCTACCTCGCCACCTCGATGATTCTGGTGCCGTACCTGTGGTCGGCGGCCTATGCCCTGCTGCTGGCAGTGCGCGGTGAAACCTACGAGGGTTTTGCCGCCGAGCGTCGCAAGGACCTGATTATCGGCGGCATCGCGCTGATCTACGCGGTGTGGCTGCTGTATGCCGGTGGGGTCAAGTATCTGCTGCTCTCGGCCCTGCTCTACGCACCCGGCGCGATCCTGTTCGCCAAGGCCAAGCTGGAACTCAAACAACCGATTTTCACTAACGTCGAGAAGCTGATTTTCGCCGCAGTGATCGTGGGTGCCCTGGTGGCAGCCTACGGCCTCTACGACGGCTTCCTGACCTTGTAACCCTTGATTTGTAATCTGGAGGATCACTGCAATGACCACGGAAAAAGTTAAGTACGGCGTCCATTCCGAAGCCGGCAAACTGCGCAAAGTCATGGTTTGCTCCCCAGGTCTGGCCCATCAGCGCCTGACCCCGAACAACTGCGATGAACTGCTGTTCGACGACGTGCTGTGGGTGGCCCAGGCCAAGCGTGACCACTTCGACTTCGTGACCAAGATGCGTGAACGCGGGATTGAAGTGCTGGAAATGCACAACCTGCTGACCGACATCGTCGCCATCCCCGAAGCGCTGGACTGGATCCTCGAGCGCAAGGTCACCGCCGACTCGGTGGGCCTGGGCCTGATCAGCGAAGTGAAATCCTGGCTGAAGAGCCTCGAGCCGCGGCACATCGCCGAATACCTGATCGGCGGCGTGTCGGCCGATGATCTGCCGGACAGCTTCGGTGGCAAGACCATCCAGATGTTCCGCGACTTCCTCGGCCACTCCAGCTTCATCCTGCCGCCGCTGCCCAACACCCAGTTCACCCGCGACACCACTTGCTGGATCTACGGCGGCGTGACGCTGAACCCGATGTACTGGCCGGCGCGACGTCAGGAAACCCTGCTGACCACCGCCATCTACAAATTCCACCCGCAGTTCACCAACGCCGATTTCGAGATCTGGTACGGCGACCCGGACAAGGACCATGGCAGCTCGACCCTTGAAGGCGGCGACGTGATGCCGATCGGCAACGGCGTGGTGTTGATCGGTATGGGCGAACGCTCATCGCGTCAGGCCATCGGCCAACTGGCGCTGAACCTGTTCAAGAACAAGGCCGTGGAAAAAGTCATCGTCGCCGGCCTGCCGAAGTCTCGCGCCGCGATGCACCTGGACACTGTGTTCAGTTTCTGCGACCGCGACCTGGTGACGATTTTTCCGGAAGTGGTCAACCAGATCGTCGCCTTCACCCTGCGCCCTGACGAAAGCAAACAGGGCGGCATCGACATCCGCCGCGAAGAAGGCAGTTTCCTCGACACCGTGGCCAAAGCCCTGAACCTGCCGAAACTGCGCGTGGTGGAAACCGGCGGCAACAGCTTCGCCGCCGAACGCGAGCAATGGGACGACGGCAACAACGTGGTGGCGGTGGAACCGGGCGTGGTCATCGGCTACGACCGCAACACCTACACCAACACCCTGCTGCGCAAGGCGGGCGTGGAAGTCATCACCATCAGTGCCGGCGAACTCGGTCGTGGTCGCGGCGGCGGCCACTGCATGACCTGCCCGATCGTGCGTGACCCAATCGATTACTAATCTTTGAGCCTTGGCCGCGCCTTATCGAGCGCGGCCAAGGGGATAACCGAAACCCAAGGAGATCCATCATGGCTTTTAACATCCACAACCGTAACCTGCTCAGCCTGGAACACCACACCCCACGTGAGCTGCGTTACCTGCTCGACCTGTCCCGCGATCTGAAACGCGCCAAGTACACCGGCACCGAGCAGCAACACCTGAAGGGCAACAACATCGCCCTGATCTTCGAAAAAACCTCGACCCGTACCCGTTGCGCATTCGAAGTGGCGGCGTATGACCAAGGCGCCAACGTCACCTACATCGACCCGAACTCGTCGCAGATCGGTCACAAGGAAAGCATGAAAGACACGGCCCGCGTGCTGGGTCGCATGTATGACGCCATCGAGTACCGTGGCTTCAAACAGGAAATCGTCGAAGAGCTGGCGAAGTTCGCCGGGGTCCCGGTGTTCAACGGCCTGACCGACGAATATCACCCAACGCAAATGATCGCCGACGTGCTGACCATGCGTGAACACGCTGACAAACCGATCCACGAAATCAGCTACGCCTACCTCGGCGACGCGCGCAACAACATGGGCAACTCGCTGCTGCTGGTTGGCGCCAAGCTCGGCATGGACGTGCGCATCTGCGCGCCGAAAGCGCTGTGGCCGCATGACGATCTGGTGGATCGCTGCAAGAAATACGCGGAAGAATCCGGCGCCCGCATCACCCTCACCGAAGACCCGAAAGCCGCGGTCAAAGGCGTCGACTTCATCCACACCGACGTCTGGGTATCGATGGGCGAACCGGTAGAAGCGTGGGCCGAGCGTATCCAGCAACTGCTGCCGTATCAGGTCAACAAAGAGCTGATGAAAGCCACCGGCAACCCGCGCACCAAGTTCATGCACTGCCTGCCGGCGTTCCACAACAGCGATACCAAGGTCGGCAAACAGATCGCCGAACAGTATCCGCACCTGGCCAACGGCATCGAGGTGACCGACGACGTGTTCGAGTCGCCCGCCTGCATCGCCTTCGAGCAAGCGGAAAACCGCATGCACACGATCAAGGCGATCCTGGTCTCGACCCTGGCTGATCTGTAAACCAATACAGCTCCCACTGACACGACACGGTCACTGTGGGAGCTGGCTTGCCAGCGATTGCGGTGTGTCAGACAGCGACAATGTTGCCTGATCCACCGCCATCGCGGGCAAGCCCGGCTCCCACAGGGACCGCATTCGTCCTGCGAGCTTTCACTGTTTTCCAGAAGGACATGCACCATGCGTATCGTCGTAGCTCTGGGCGGTAACGCCCTGCTCCGTCGTGGCGAGCCGATGACCGCTGACAACCAGCGCGCCAACATCCGCATCGCCACCGAGCAAATCGCCAAGATCCATCCCGGCAACCAACTGGTCATCGCCCACGGCAATGGCCCGCAAGTCGGCCTGCTGTCGTTGCAAGCGGCGGCCTACACCTCCGTCACCCCTTACCCGCTGGACGTGCTCGGTGCCGAAACCGAAGGCATGATCGGCTACATCATCGAACAGGAACTGGGTAACCTGCTGGACTTCGAAGTGCCGTTCGCCACCCTGCTGACCCAGGTTGAAGTCGACGCCAAGGACCCGGCCTTCCAGAACCCGACCAAACCGATCGGCCCAGTCTACGACAAGGCCGAAGCGGAAAAACTCGCCGCCGAGAAAGGCTGGGCGATTGCCGCCGACGGTGACAAATTCCGTCGTGTGGTGGCCAGTCCCCGGCCGAAACGCATCTTCGAAATCCGCCCGATCAAGTGGCTGCTGGACAAGGGCAGCATCGTCATTTGCGCCGGTGGCGGCGGCATTCCGACCATGTACGACGAAAACCGTAACCTCAAGGGCATCGAGGCGGTGATCGACAAGGATCTGTGCTCGTCGCTGCTCGCCGAGCAACTGGAAGCCGACTTGCTGGTGATCGCCACCGACGTCAACGCGGCGTTCATCGACTACGGCAAGCCGTCGCAGAAAGCCATCGCCGAGGCGCATCCGGATGAACTGGAACGCCTCGGTTTCGCCGCCGGCTCCATGGGGCCGAAGGTGCAGGCAGCCTGCGAATTCGCGCGCCATACTGGCAAGGTCGCGGTGATCGGCTCGCTGGCGGACATCGAAGCCATCGTTCAGGGCACTGCGGGTACGCGGGTCAGTACGGCGAAATCCGGTATCAGCTATCGATAATTAGAAACTCCGGGGGCAGGCCCAGGGTCTGCCCTTCTCCCATGCCTTGAGAAGGAGAAACCCATGGCCATATTCAACCCCGGTCATTTGCACATCGAGCGACATGCGTTGACGCCAGATGACGTCAGTTACGACCTGTGTCTCGATTATGAAGTGTTCACCGATCCGCAAAAAGGCAAAGGGATACAGTTCACCCTGCACGGCAACATGCAGGGCAAGGACATGAAGGAAGCGTTTTTCCTGCCCAAGGAAGAGGCTTACAACTTCGCCCGCGACGTGACACGGATTGCCGAAAAGTACGGGATTCCAAAGGCTCACAGCCAGATCGGCTCGGTGCACAAGCATTACGATCTGATGTTTGAGGACATTCGGCAGAAGTTGAATATGCAATCCGGAGATCCGGTTAATCCCGAGCATTTCGAGTAACCCCAAAAGCCCCCTCACCCTGACCCTCTCCCGGAGGGAGAGGGGACTGACCGAGTTGCTCGCTCAAGGTACACCGACCTGAAATAGCGAGCCGAACTCAAGTTTTGAAAAGCCCCCAATCTGCTCCCTTTCCCCCTCGCCCCTCTGGGGAGAGGGCTGGGGTGAGGGGTAGATCTCCAGCACGACAACAATCTCAAGATTTCACCCCAGTCCCCCATCAAGGCATACTTGCCCCCTCCGCATCGCAGAACACTGAACCGCTCCCATGCGTATCCACGTCAGCTTCATCGACCGCGTCGGCATCACCCAGGAAGTCCTGGCGATCCTCGGTGGACGTAATCTCAATCTGGATGCGGTGGAAATGATCCCGCCCAACGTCTACATCGACGCGCCGACCTTGAGCCCGCAAGTGCTCGAAGAGCTCAAAGATGCGTTGTTCCGGGTGCGCGGCGTGGAGGCCGTGGTGGTGGTCGACATCCTCCCCGGCCAGCGTCGGCACCTGCAGCTCGACGCGTTGCTCGCGGCGATGACCGATCCAGTGCTGGCACTGGACAGCGCCGGCAAAGTCCTGCTGGCCAACCCGGCACTGATTGCGTTGTACGGGCGTGAACCGGCGGGGGAAAGTGTCTCTGAGCTGTTCAACGATCCGGGGCTGCTGGAAGCCCTGCTCGAACAAGGCTTCCGCCTGCCGCTGCGCGAGATCACCGTCAACGGCCAGACCCTGCTGCTCGACGCCACGCCGATCACCGACGCCGGTGCGCTGCTGACCCTTTATCAGCCAAACCGCATCGGTGAACAGCTCTCGGCATTGCACCATGACCACGCCGAAGGCTTCGATGCGCTGCTCGGCGAATCCCCGGCGATCCGCACGCTGAAGGCCCGCGCGCAACGAGTCGCAGCCCTCGACGCACCGCTGCTGATTCAAGGCGAAACCGGCACCGGTAAAGAACTGGTGGCCCGCGCCTGCCACGCGATCAGTGCGCGACACAGTGCGCCGTTTCTCGCGCTGAACTGCGCGGCGCTGCCGGAAAACCTCGCCGAGAGCGAGCTGTTCGGTTACGCCCCCGGCGCCTTCACCGGCGCCGCTCGCGGGGGCAAACCGGGGCTGATGGAACTGGCGAACCAAGGCACGGTTTTTCTCGACGAGATCGGCGAGATGTCGCCGTACTTGCAGGCCAAACTGCTGCGCTTTCTAAATGACGGCAGCTTCCGCCGGGTGGGCGGTGATCGAGAGGTGAAGGTCAACGTGCGGATCCTCAGCGCGACCCACCGCGATCTGGAAAAAATGGTCAGCGAGGGATTGTTCCGCGAAGACCTGTTCTACCGCCTCAACGTGCTCAACGTCGAAGTGCCGCCGCTGCGTGAGCGAGGTCAGGACATTCTGTTGCTGGCGCGTTACTTCATGCAGCAGGCCTGCGCGCAGATCCAGCGCCCGGTCTGCCGCCTCGCCCCCGGCACCTATCCGGCGCTGCTCGGCAATCGCTGGCCGGGCAACGTGCGCCAATTGCAGAACGTGATCTTCCGCGCGGCGGCGATCTGCGAAAGCAGTCTGGTCGACATTGGTGACCTCGACATCGCCGGCACCTCAGTGGCGCGGCAGACCGACAGCGACGTCGACAGCCTGGAACAGGCCGTCGAATCCTTCGAGAAAGCGCTGCTGGAAAAGCTCTACGTCAGCTACCCCTCGACCCGCCAACTGGCCAGCCGCCTGCAGACCTCGCACACGGCAATCGCCCATCGCCTGCGCAAGTACGGCATTCCGGGCAAGTCTTAAATTCACCGTAAATTCCCCCTGTGGGAGCTGGCTTGCCAGCGATGACGTCGGCACATGCACCATTGATGGTGACTGATCCACCGCTATCGCTGGCAAGCCAGCTCCCACAGGGTGATGTGACGGATTCGAAATCCGTTCAAAAGCGACCTCCATCTGTACTGAAAGCGCTACAGCGGAACGATATCGCTACACCCTCCTCCAATCACCGCTGTGCAAGGCTTTGATCCGCTTCAGCTTTTCTCCCCGTCCCGAGCTGTAGCGATTTCGCTACAGAGGCCTCATTCCCACCACAATCAGAAACACATAACCATTTGATTTATATAGATAAATACAATTTGGCCGCGTTCTTGCTAAGTAACCGCTCATAAAATCAGGGCTTTCTAGCCAAGCCTTCCATCGCGTCCACCAGACGAGTCTGGCCCCCTTAGGAGTTTCCATGAGCGAGTTGCGTTTTACTGAAGATCACGAGTGGCTGCGCACCGAAGCTGACGGCAGCGTTACTGTCGGCATCACCGCTTTCGCGCAGAACGCCCTAGGCGACGTGGTGTTCGTGCAACTGCCTGAACTGCAGGCTTACGAAAAAGGCGCCGAAGCCGCCACCGTGGAATCGGTCAAAGCCGCCAGCGGCGTGTACATGCCTCTGGACGGTGAAGTTCTGGCGGTCAATCCGGCGCTGGAAGATGCTCCGGAACTGGTCAACGAAGATCCGCTGGGCGAAGGCTGGTTCTTCCGTTTCCAGCCAAGCGACGCCGCCGCTGTCGGCAAACTGCTTGATCAGGACGCCTATGACCGTCTGATCAAAGCCCAAGCCGAAGCCTGAGGAGTAGCGACATGACCCAAGTAAACCTCGGCACTGCCAATGAATTCATCGCCCGTCACATCGGCCCGCGCGCCGGTGACGAGCAAGCCATGCTCAACAGCCTCGGTTTCGACTCGCTCGAAGCGCTGAGCGCCAGCGTGATCCCGGAAAGCATCAAGGGCACCAGCGTGCTCGGCCTGGACGATGGCCTGAGCGAAGCCGATGCGCTGGCGATGATCAAATCCATCGCCGGCAAAAACCAACTGTTCAAGACTTACATCGGCCAGGGCTACTACAACTGCCACACGCCGTCGCCGATCCTGCGCAACCTGCTGGAAAACCCGGCCTGGTACACCGCTTACACCCCGTACCAGCCGGAGATTTCCCAGGGCCGTCTCGAAGCGCTGCTGAACTTCCAGACCCTGATCAGCGACCTCACCGGCCTGCCGATCGCCAACGCTTCCCTGCTCGACGAAGCCACCGCCGCTGCCGAAGCCATGACCTTCTGCAAACGCCTGAGCAAGAACAAGGGCAGCCACCAGTTCTTCGCCTCGATCCACAGCCACCCGCAAACCCTCGACGTGCTGCGCACCCGTGCCGAGCCGCTGGGCATCGACGTGGTGGTCGGCGATGAGCGTGAGCTGAGCGACGTGACGCCATTCTTCGGCGCGCTGCTGCAATACCCGGCGAGCAACGGTGATCTGTTCGACTACCGCGAACTGACTGAGCGTTTCCACGCCGCCAACGCGCTGGTGGCCGTCGCTGCCGACCTGCTGGCCCTGACTTTGCTGACCGCTCCCGGCGAGTTCGGTGCGGACGTCGCCATCGGTTCAGCGCAACGCTTCGGCGTGCCGCTGGGCTTCGGTGGCCCGCACGCGGCTTACTTCTCCACCAAGGATGCGTTCAAGCGTGACATGCCGGGCCGTCTGGTCGGTGTTTCGGTTGACCGTTTCGGCAAGCCGGCCCTGCGTCTGGCGATGCAGACCCGCGAGCAACACATCCGCCGCGAGAAGGCCACCTCGAACATCTGCACCGCGCAGGTGCTGCTGGCCAACATCGCCAGCATGTACGCCGTGTACCACGGCCCGAAAGGCCTGACCCAGATCGCGAACCGCGTGCATCACCTGACCGCGATTCTGGCCAAGGGCCTGAGCGCAATGGGCGCGAAAGTCGAGCAGACGCATTTCTTCGACACCCTGACCGTCGCCACTGGCGCACAGACTGCCGCGCTGCACGACAAGGCGCACGCTGCACAGATCAACCTGCGCGTAATCGACACTCAGCGTCTGGGCCTGTCGGTGGACGAAACCACCACCCAGGCTGACATCGAAACCCTCTGGGGCCTGTTCGCCGACGGCAAAACCCTGCCGGACTTCGCTGCGCTGGCCGCTTCGGTACAAAGCACCATCCCGGCTGCGCTGGTACGTCAGTCACCGATTCTCAGCCACCCGGTATTCAACCGTTATCACTCGGAAACCGAGCTGATGCGCTACCTGCGCAAACTGGCGGACAAGGACCTGGCACTGGATCGCACTATGATCCCGCTGGGCTCGTGCACCATGAAGCTCAACGCCGCCAGCGAAATGATCCCGGTGACCTGGGCCGAATTCGGCGCCCTGCACCCGTTCGCTCCGGCCGCACAAAGCGCCGGCTACCAGCAACTGACCGATGAACTGGAAGCGATGCTCTGCGCCGCCACCGGTTACGACGCGATCTCGCTGCAACCGAACGCCGGTTCGCAAGGTGAATACGCAGGTCTCTTGGCGATTCGCGCCTACCACCAGAGCCGTGGCGACGAGCGCCGCGACATCTGCCTGATCCCGTCGTCGGCCCACGGCACCAACCCGGCTACCGCCAACATGGCCGGCATGCGCGTGGTGGTGACCGCGTGCGATGCTCGCGGCAACGTCGACATCGAAGACCTGCGCGCCAAAGCCATCGAGCACCGCGAACACCTCGCCGCGCTGATGATCACCTACCCGTCGACCCACGGCGTGTTCGAAGAAGGCATCCGCGAAATCTGCGGCATCATTCACGACAACGGCGGCCAGGTGTACATCGACGGCGCCAACATGAACGCGATGGTCGGCCTCTGTGCACCGGGCAAGTTCGGCGGCGATGTCAGCCACCTGAACCTGCACAAGACTTTCTGCATTCCTCACGGCGGTGGCGGCCCGGGCGTCGGCCCGATCGGCGTCAAGTCGCACCTGACCCCGTTCCTGCCGGGTCACAGCCAGATGCAACGCAAGGAAGGTGCGGTCTGCGCAGCGCCGTTCGGCAGCGCGAGCATTCTGCCGATCACCTGGATGTACATTCGCATGATGGGCGGCGCCGGCCTCAAGCGCGCTTCGCAACTGGCAATTCTCAACGCCAACTATATTTCCCGTCGTCTGGAAGAGCACTATCCAGTGCTGTACACCGGCAGCAACGGTCTGGTGGCGCACGAATGCATTCTCGATCTGCGTCCACTGAAAGACAGCAGCGGCATCAGCGTCGATGACGTCGCCAAGCGCCTGATCGACTTCGGCTTCCACGCCCCGACCATGTCGTTCCCGGTCGCCGGCACGCTGATGATCGAGCCGACCGAAAGCGAATCCAAGGAAGAACTGGACCGCTTCTGCGACGCCATGATCCGCATCCGCGAGGAAATCCGCGCGGTGGAAAACGGCACTTTGGACAAGGACGACAACCCGCTGAAAAACGCCCCGCACACTGCAGCGGAGCTGGTCGGCGAATGGACCCACCCGTACAGCCGCGAGCAGGCGGTGTATCCGGTGGCGTCGTTGATCGAAGGCAAATACTGGCCGCCGGTCGGCCGCGTCGACAACGTGTTTGGCGACCGCAACCTGGTCTGCGCCTGCCCGTCGATCGAAAGCTACGCTTAAAAGAACGGGGGCGGTTCGTCCGCCCCGCCGCTCGACCGCTTTATCGCTTTACCTGTAGGAGCTGCCGAAGGCTGCGATCTGTTGATCTTGATCTTGCTCTTGTTTCTAAAAAACCAGGATCAAAAGATCGCAGCCTTCGGCAGCTCCTACAGGGGATGTACTCAGCCTGATATTCCGCCAATCCCTATAACAAGAAACCGGAGAACCACTCATGTCGTTAAGCGTGTTCGACCTGTTCAAGATTGGCATCGGCCCTTCCAGCTCCCACACCGTCGGCCCGATGCGGGCCGCTGCGCGCTTCGCCGAAGGTTTGCGCCGTGAAAACCTGCTGACGGCCACCGCCAGCGTGCGCGTCGAACTCTACGGTTCCCTCGGCGCCACCGGTAAAGGTCACGGCAGCGATAAAGCCGTGCTGCTTGGCCTTGAAGGCGAACACCCGGACACCGTCGACACCGAAACCGTCGCCGCGCGCCTGCAGGATATTCGCGGCAATGGCCGGCTGAATCTGCTCGGTGAACACAGCATTGCGTTCAACGAAAAAGAACACCTGGCGATGATCCGCAAGCCGCTGGCCTTTCACCCCAACGGCATGATCTTCCGCGCGTTCGATGCGGCGGGTATTCAGATCCGCAGCCGCGAGTACTACTCGGTGGGCGGTGGTTTCGTCGTCGATGAGGATGCCGCCGGCGCTGACCGCATCGTCGAGGACGCCACCCCGCTGACCTTCCCGTTCAAAAGTGCCAAGGACTTGCTCGACCATTGCGCCACCTACGGTCTGTCGATCAGCCAGGTGATGCTGACCAACGAAAGTGCCTGGCGCCCGGAGGCGGAAACCCGCGCCGGCCTGCTGAAAATCTGGCAAGTGATGCAGGACTGCGTCGCCGCTGGCTGTCGCAACGAAGGCATTCTGCCGGGCGGATTGAAGGTCAAACGCCGGGCGGCGGCGCTGCATCGGCAACTGTGCAAGAACCCGGAATCGGCGCTGCGCGATCCGCTGTCGGTGTTGGACTGGGTCAACCTCTACGCCCTCGCCGTCAACGAAGAAAATGCCAACGGCGGCCGCGTGGTCACCGCGCCGACCAACGGCGCGGCAGGGATTATCCCGGCAGTGCTGCATTACTACATGCGTTTTATCCCCGGTGCGAATGACGACGGCGTGGTGCGTTTTCTGCTGACCGCCGCCGCCATCGGCATTCTGTACAAGGAAAACGCCTCGATCTCCGGCGCTGAAGTCGGCTGTCAGGGCGAAGTCGGCGTGGCGTGCTCGATGGCTGCCGGTGCCTTGTGTGAAGTCCTTGGCGGCAGCGTGCAGCAAGTCGAGAACGCGGCGGAAATCGGCATGGAACACAACCTCGGCCTGACCTGCGACCCGATTGGCGGCCTGGTGCAGGTGCCGTGCATCGAGCGCAACGCCATGGGCTCGGTGAAAGCGATCAACGCGGTGCGCATGGCCATGCGCGGCGACGGGCAACACTTCGTCTCCCTCGACAAAGTCATCCGCACCATGCGCCAGACCGGCGCCGACATGAAAAGCAAATACAAAGAGACCGCCCGCGGCGGTCTGGCGGTCAACATTATCGAATGCTGATTTATGTCCTCTCCCTGTGGTAGAGGACCGCGCTTAGCCCCCTCTCCCTCCGGGAGAGGGCTGGGGTGAGGGGCTTTTGACCTTGATCTAAATCTAGCCCCATGCCCCCAAACTCAAACTTTCAAGGAGCCACGCATGTCCACCGAACAACTGTCGAAAACCCCGCTGCACGCTCTGCATATCGAACTCGGCGCCCGCATGGTGCCGTTCGCCGGCTACGACATGCCGGTGCAATACCCGCTGGGCGTGATGAAGGAACACCAGCACACCCGTGAGCAGGCCGGGCTGTTCGACGTCTCGCACATGGGCCAGATTCGCCTGACCGGCGCCAATGCCGCCAAGGCCCTGGAAACCCTGGTGCCGGTGGACATCATCGACCTGCCGGTGGGCATGCAGCGCTACGCGATGTTCACCAATGACCACGGCGGTATCCTCGACGACCTGATGGTCGCCAACCTCGGTAACGACGAGCTGTTCCTGGTGGTCAACGCCGCGTGCAAGGATCAGGACCTGGCGCATCTGCAACAACACATCGGCGATCAGTGCACCATTACAGAGCTGTTCGAAGCCCGCGCGCTGCTGGCGTTGCAGGGTCCGGCTGCGGTCACTGTGCTGGCGCGTCTTGCGCCAGAGGTGGCGAAGATGACATTCATGCAGTTCAACCGCGTGCAATTGCTGGGCGTGGACTGCTTCGTCAGCCGCTCGGGCTACACCGGTGAAGACGGCTTCGAAATCTCGGTACCCGCCGCCGACGCAGAAAAACTCGCCCGCGCGCTGCTCGCCGAACCGGAAGTCCAGGCCATCGGCCTCGGCGCCCGTGACTCCCTGCGCCTGGAAGCCGGCCTGTGCCTCTACGGCCATGACATGAACACCGAGACCACGCCGATCGAAGCCAGCCTGTTGTGGGCGATCTCCAAGCCTCGCCGTGCCGACGGCGCGCGGGCCGGTGGCTTCCCTGGGGCAGAGACAGTTTTCGCTCAGCAACAGAACGGCGTCGCGCGCAAACGCGTCGGCCTGCTGCCGCAGGAACGCACACCGGTGCGTGAGGGCGCTGAAATCGTCAACGAAGCCGGCGAAATCATCGGCAGCGTGTGCAGCGGTGGCTTTGGTCCGACCCTGGGCGGGCCGTTGGCCATGGGTTACCTCGACAGCGCTTATGTCACCCTGGATACGCCAGTCTGGGCCATCGTTCGTGGGAAAAAGGTGCAAATGCTTGTAAGCAAAATGCCATTTGTTCCACAACGCTACTATCGTGGCTGATTGATTGTTTCTATAAGTAACGCGATTGCGTTATGCGTGCACTAATGTGTAACGTAATCGCCACAAAAAAGTGCATTTTCTAACATCTGATTCGATTATGAACTTTGCTTATAACGTTCGAAAACTTTTGAACAAGCTATTCGTCCAAGCCGCACTAGTAGGCTGACTAACTGCCAGCAGGGGCAGGAAAACCGGGGCCTTCGCGGGGCTTGTTTTTTCTCCCGTAGTTGGCGTAGAGTTTGTCCACTGTGTTTGCATGGGTCAGCTTGGAATCGTGACCTGGGCAGTAGCCTACAAGTTAGCTACATCCCGCTCGACGTCTTCTTACTCTCCTGCAACCAGCCCCAGTACTCTTTCATGAGAAAGAGACTGTCATCAATTTATGCGTCAAAGGAAATAAGAAATGTCGACACGTCAGAGCGGTACCGTCAAGTGGTTTAACGACGAGAAAGGTTTTGGTTTTATCACTCCAGAAAGCGGTCCGGATCTGTTCGTGCATTTCCGCGCTATTCAGGGCAACGGCTTCAAGAGCCTGAAAGAAGGCCAGAAAGTGACCTTCGTTGCTGTGCAAGGCCAGAAAGGCATGCAGGCTGATGAAGTACAAGCAGAAGGTTAATCTTCTGTAACGAAAAAGCCCCTGATATTGATATCAGGGGCTTTTTTGTGCGCGCGAATCCGTAAAATGGCGCTTCATTTTGCGTCCAGAGGCTGCCATGTCGAAGAACCTGCTCACTCCCCAGGGCGACTTTCCTGCTGTTGGCCTCGGCCGGCGCCTGGCCGCGATGTTCTATGATTTCCTGTTGTGCACCGCCCTGCTGATCGTCACCGGATTCGTCTACAAGTTGATCCAGGCAGCAATCATCGGTGAAGAGCGCCTGCGCGTATTGACCGACGCCGGGAAAATGGACGGTGACCCACTGTATTCCACAGTGCTGCTGCTGGTGCTGTTCGCGTTCTTCGCCAAGTTCTGGACCCACGGCGGGCAGACACTGGGCATGCAGGTGTGGGGCATCCGCGTACAGAACGCCGATGGCAGCGCGATCAGCCTGTGGCAGGCGCTGCTGCGCTTCATGGTGTCGATCGCTTCATGGCTGTGCGCAGGGCTCGGATTCCTCTGGTCGCTGTACGACAAGCAGAAACGCACCTGGCACGACATCTATTCCGATACCCGCGTGGTGCGAGTTCCAAAGAAACAAAAATAGCGCCCATAAAAAAGATCGCAGCCTGCGGCAGCTCCTACAGGGATTAAATGTAGGAGCTGCCGCAGGCTGCGATCTTTTGTCTTTAGAGCTTAGGCGTTACCCGCCAGCTTCATCCGCGCCGCCTGAGTGAAATCCAGCATGCGCTTCAACGGGCGGATCGCCTGCGGAATCAACGCCGGATCGACAAAGATCTCGTTCGTCCCCTCCTTCAGGCTCTTGAGCGTGCGCTCAAGGGTGTTCATCGCCATCCACGGGCAATGTGCGCAACTGCGGCACGCGGCGCCGTTACCGGCGGTTGGCGCCTCGATGAAGACCTTTTCCGGGCACAGCTGCTGCATCTTGTAGAAGATGCCACGGTCGGTGGCGACGATCAGGGTCTTGTTCGGCAGGCTTTGCGCGGCAGCGATCAACTGACTGGTGGAACCGACGGCATCTGCCAGCTCGATCACCGAAGTCGGTGACTCCGGGTGCACCAGAATCGCGGCGTCCGGGTACAGCGCTTTCATGTCTTCGAGCTGCTTGGATTTGAACTCTTCGTGGACGATGCACGCGCCGTCCCACAGCAGCATGTCGGCGCCGGTCTTGCGCTGAATGTAGGTGCCCAAGTGCTTGTCCGGGCCCCAGATGATGGTCTCGCCGTTGTCCATCAGGCTTTCGACGATCTCCAGCGCGCAGCTCGACGTCACCACCCAGTCAGCCCGGGCTTTGACCGCAGCCGAGGTGTTGGCGTACACCACCACCGTGCGCTCCGGGTGCTGATCGCAGAACGCCGAGAACTCGTCCACCGGACAACCCAGGTCCAGCGAGCAGGTCGCGTCCAGGGTCGGCATCAGCACGCGTTTTTCCGGGTTGAGGATCTTCGCGGTCTCGCCCATGAACTTCACCCCGGCGACCACCACAGTCTTGGCCGGGTGAGCGTTGCCGAAGCGCGCCATTTCGAGGGAGTCGGACACACAGCCGCCGGTTTCTTCGGCCAGGGCCTGAATCACCGGATCGCAATAGAAGTGGGCCACCAGCACCGCGTCCTGAGCCTTGAGCTCGGCGGCGATGGCGGAACGGTAGTAGGCCTCTTCCTCGGCAGTCAGCGGTTTGGGCTGTTTGGCATCGAGGTGGGCTTGAACCAGAAGGCGTTCGGAAATCTGCGTCATGTTCGCAAGACCTGCAGGCGCTTTCGCGCGAAAGTCGAGTATACACCCGGCTCCGGACCGCTTGAGGGTACCGCCGGGAGAGTGAGTTTTATCAGGCACGGACAGCGTTGAAGCTGCGCAAGGCTACAGAATATCCCGTTGATACAAAAGATGATTCTGACCTGTGTCGGCGCAGGCAACAATGAAAGGACAGGCAGCTGAATCACAGGCAAAAAAAATCCGGAAATCTCACGCGCATGGAGACCTCCGGATTTGCCGAACCGCCAGATACAGCAGATCGCGTAAATACCTGCAATCTTGCCTGCCGGATTTGCCGATCTAGCGCAGCGGGTAGATGGAACCGCCACGTTTCTTTTTCTTACGCTTGAACAGACTCAAGATTTTTCGAATGATGCCCATGCTGTTGCTCCCGATAGAGGCCTAGTTCGGCACTGATGAGTTTTGCCAATTGCTCGTTGCCCAGGTCATTGAAGTGGACGCGATCGACAAAAAGGGTTTCGTTGAAGACCGGCGACTGCCTGAGCATGGAATTCATGTCCAGGCAGCGGATGTCACCGGCCTTCGCCTGAATATGCGCGAAAAACGGCGCGTGCACTTCCTTGCCCAGTACGCCGCTGAATAGCCGGTAGAAATTGTTCGGACAGCTGTCGATGGCATGGAATACAGCTTCTTCATCCGCCGTCAGTTGATCCCGGCACCAGTGGGACAGGGGTTGAAGGACGAAGCTCAGGGTAGCGCCACTGCCCGACAGCAGCAGTTGCCATTGCTTCAATGCGTCGGTGATGGAATCAGCCGCGCGCTCCAGACGTTCGTCCAGCGAGATCCCCTCGTCGGTGATGACTTCATCCGCCGGGTTTTCATAGAACAATGCTTTCTTGCAGCGCTGCAGCCAGGACTCGCCCCCCTTGGAACTGAACGAGTTCTTTTTGCGTTGCATGTCCTCATTGAATTTATTCATGTAATGCTGAAATTCAAACGAGTAGTAATAACGCCCATGCTCGCTGGCGAACTCGTCGGGGATACCCTCCAGAGCCAGGGTGTTGATGCCGCTGAACACCACGACATGACCGATATCGCCCAGACGCTTCTGATGCATGAGGAACATCAATAATTCCTGGGTAGAGTTGTAGCCCCGGCCGGCAAAATTCAGCCACACCTCGCCAGTCAACTCGCTGAGCCTGGAAGCCACGGTAAACGCATCGCGCGTAGCGCCCACACCCAGTGCGGTCGAACCGCCCACCAGCAAGTTGATCTTGCCATTGGCCGGAAGCTCAGTGACCGAAAACCGCTGGCCTTGATATTCGCTGTAACGAAATCCGAATGCGTCGGTATTGATCGTCGGCGAACGAAAGTTCTTTTCATGGAAGTACATGGTATAGGGCACCCAGCGCGCGCCGATGTGCATGAAGCTATCGTAATCACGGATTTGCGGGGTCCACCTGTAGACCTCCTGCACCGCCTGGTGGTGATTCAGTTCGGGTTTGTCAGTCAAGGGCATAGTGCGTTCTCCAGTCGGTCTCTTCATTCCATTGAGGCTGGTCGGACTTGGTCAGCAGAAACTGACCGATCACCAGACAATCCATTTCCGTGCGCATGAAGCAGCGGTAGGCGTCTTCCGGACTTTCAACGATCGGCTCCCCCCGAACGTTGAACGAGGTATTGATCAGTACCGGGCAGTCCGTCCGCTCGGCAAATGAGCTGAGTAACTGTCGAAACCGCGGATTGTGTCTGCCATCCACGGTCTGCACCCGAGCGGAGAAGTCCACGTGAGTCACTGCCGGTATTTGCGAGCGCTTGAGCTTGAGCTTCTCGATACCGATATAGCCGACGTCATTCACGTTTGGCTCTCGCTTGTCAGGCTGTACCGGCGCGACGATCAACATGTAGGGCGACGGTTGATCCAGATCGAACCATTCGTGCGCCTTTTCGGCCAGAACCACTGGGGCAAACGGGCGAAACGACTCACGATTCTTGATTTTCAGGTTCATGACGCTCTGCATGTGTTCCGAGCGAGGGTTCCCCAGAATCGATCGCGAGCCGAGAGAGCGTGGGCCAAATTCCATGCGCCCCTGAAACCATCCGATGACTTTGTCTTCGGCCAACCGCGCGGCCGTCGCCTCGATCAAGGCCAACGGATCGAGCTTTTGATAGTTGGCTTTCAGCTCACACAGGTACTGTTCGATCTGGTCATCACTGTAAGCATTGCCAAGATAGGCACCTTGCATGCTGTCCTCGGTGCCGTCCGCCTGACGTTGCATCCCGGTCTTTTCAAAATGGCATTGCAACGCGGCGCCAAGAGAGCCCCCGGAATCCCCCGAGGCTGGCTGGATGAACAAACTTTTGAATAACCCGGATCTGGCCAGTTTGCCGTTGGCCACACAATTCAGGGCCACACCACCGGAAAGGCACAAATGCTCGGCGTTGGTCATTGCCTTGACCTTGCGGGCAAGTCCGAGCATGACCTGTTCGGTGACCACCTGGATGGAGGCCGCCAAATCCATTTCCCGTTGAGTGATGAGAGCCTCGGGTTCGCGCGGCGGGCCAGCGAACAAGGTCTCAAAGGCATCGCTGATCATCCGCTCGCCCACCTCATAATCGAAGTACTGGCGATTCAGCGTGAAAATGCCGTCGTCTTCGATCCGGATAAGATGCTCCAGAATGGTCTCGACATATTTCGGCTCACCGTAGGGCGCCAGCCCCATGAGCTTGTATTCCCCGGAGTCAACCTTGAACCCGCAGTAATAGGTGAATGCCGAATACAACAAGCCAAGAGAATGAGGGAAACGAACCTCGAACAGCGGTTCGAGACGATTACCGGTGCCATGCCAGGCGGTGGTGGTCGACCACTCCCCTACACCGTCGACACACAACACAGCGGCATCCTGGAACGGTGACGGATAGAACGCCGAAGCCGCGTGACTCAAATGATGCTGACACAGATACAACGGGGGCATTGCCACGCCGGGAAATAGCGTCTGCAGTTCGCGAGCGATGATGCCCTTGACGTCCTTTCGCGCGACGAAGCGGGTGTAGTTTTGCGCGAACGCCAGAGCGCCTCGCGGGAAATTGCTCTTGTAGGTGTTGCAGATTCGCTCGAACTTGATGCTCGGGTCTTCGTAATAGGCCAGCCAGCTGATATCCGCCAGCGTGATACCTGCCTGATCCAGGCAGGCGAGCAAGGCTTTGGCCGGGAAGCGCTTGTCCTGTTTGACCCGTGAAAAACGCTCTTCCTGCAATGCGCAGACGATTTTTCCGTCCTTCAGCAGGGCCACCGCGCTGTCATGGTAGAACGCCGAGATTCCAAGAATGTAACTCATACCACCCCCTGCACGAAGGCGAAAATCGCAATGGCGAAAAACAGCACGGGCGGCAGATAGTCAAACCAGGTGGCGCGCTGGATGGCGCCTCGCAATGAATGCGCGGTCAGCCCGACCGTCATATTCACCAGAATCCCGCCGATATTGAAAATGAGCCCGTAAAGCAGAAAATGCAGCCACGCAGGACTCGCATCGGACGGCACGAATTGCGGCAGCAGACTGATAAAAAACAGGCCGATCTTGGGGTTCGACAGGTTGATCAGCATGCCTTTGCTAAACGCATAGCTGGCTGGCGCTGGCGGGATTTCGCTGCCTTCAGCCGTACCGCCAACAGGACGGCGGGGCCAGGAAATATAGGCCAGATACAACAAGTAAAAAGCCCCGGCAATCTGCACTGCGCGATACAGCAGCGGCACTTCCTTGAAAATCAGTACCAGGCCGAATGCTGCCAGCAACACGTAGAAAAACACTCCAAACTCAACGCCCGCCGCCGCCCGCAAACCGGTCCTTACGCCATGCTTGAGCGATTGGTTCATCACGTACAGCATCGCTGGCCCGGGCGCCAGGTTGATGACCAGTACCGCCAAAATGAAAGATAGAAATCCGTAGCTCATAATGCATCCTGCCGTTGTGTGATTTTGTTGTAACTGCGTCGGGTAAAGTCACGCAGCGTGGCCAGCAGTGACGCTTCGGGCGGGCTCAACGCACGGTAGCCGACCCAGACGCGCTGCCAATGGTGAGCGAGTTCCGTTTGCCCACCGTTCTGCGCCACATCATCCAGATGTAGTTTGATCGCCTCGATGGCCCAGGCTGTGTGGCCACTGACCACGTTGTCGATGGTGTTGTGGAGGTCGGTAAACATCGAGTTGAAGCCGTAGTGCCGCAAGACGTCAGCCGAACGGCGATACTCGCCTCCCACACCCGACAGTTCCATGGCGAGATTCAAACCCAGGGTTTCCGGTTGAAAACTTTGCGGAAACAGTGAAATGGCGAGCCAGAACACCGGAACCTGCAGACAGTCATCGTCAAAATGCGTGGATGCAGCAAAGGACCGAGCCGTGAACGTCCCGACATCGACCCCCATACTGATCAACAGCTCCTGGTAGATATTGCCGTGATGGAGCGCTGTATCGCCTTGGCCGAGCTCGTCGATCAGAGTGCGGTATAGCAATGCGCCGACCGGACTGGTGACAATCGCCGGCTTGACGATGTTTCGCAGCCAGGCACCATCGATCAGGGTCAAGGGCGCCAGCCGCGTCGCGTCGGCAATAATCTCCTCGCGACTTTCTTCGGGTGCCTGCGTCAATGGTCGGTAGCTTTCAACCTGTCGCTTGTGCTGCGCGGCTAACCACTGATCCAATCGTTGATGGCTGTAAACACTGAACGGCAGTCCTTCACTGCGCACAGCCTGTTGATGGTGTGCCAACCACCGCTCGGCAAAAAGCCTGGCTGCCGGCAGGGCATCAGGCGCCTTGTCAATATGAAGGAACAGGGGGTAAAGCTGCTGTAGCGAATAATCGGAATACTTGGCCAGTGCCAGTTGCCGGGCTTGAGCCAGTGCTTTTTCGCAAAGCGTTGCCGATTGCTCAGGAGATGGAGCGGTCAGCGGCGGCGGAGCAACAACACTCAAACTCTCTCTGTTCAGCGATGCGATCCAGGTATCGACGACTTGAATATCTTGCGCAGAAAAAACCCCGAACATCCTGCCTTTCGGGTGACTGATGAGATTCATCAACGCGCTTTTTCCCGGCTGGCCAGCCCTGACGTAACGAGAGTTCGCCAGCGCCTGAATCGTCGCCTGCGCATTGAAGGTTTGCGGATCCAGCCAATGGTCGATCGGTTGGTCGGCCAGTTGCCCACGCTTGTGATAACCGCAGCCATGAGGACCCAGTTTTTCAATCAATGCGAGCATGGCCGCCGCATTACTGAAACGCGCTTCATCCTTGAGTTCGCTGGCCAGGCGTTTTTCACTTTTCTGAATCAGACTCAGTGCGCAAGCAAAGCCTGTGGCGATCCGGTCATGCGCCTGCGAATCGACCTGCGCCAGGAAATAGTCAATGGCCTCCGCCGCCGCCGGCCAATACCGGTCGCTGGATGACCAGCCAAAGACAGGGTTGCCCGCTTGCGCACACAGGATGTTGAGCTGATCGAGATAACCGCACATTGCAAGATTGACGCCCAGGGTTTCGGCGAACCGTGTCGCTGGAAAACTTGCCAGGCCTAGCAAGAACACCGGTAGCTCGTAAGCGGCGCCCTCTATGTTCGGGTCATGACTGAAACTGTTCGCGAATACTTCATTCAAGTGCACCCCCGCCTGCCGTGCGGCCTGCTCGAACAAATAGCTCTGGCTCAAGGACGGATACCCTCCCCCGACCAGCCGAGCATGTGTCTGAAGCAGCAAACCACCATCCTTGCGCCACGCGTAGGCGATCGAAGTCACGCCGCAAAGCCAGCCACCGAGGGTTTTAAACAACGGCGCATATTGATAGTAAAAATGACGTCGCTGCGGCGCATCGTGAAGAGTGTCTGGCATGTCCTGACGAATTTGCGCCCCGAGTGCCTGGATATCGCGCTGTCCCGCAACAATAAACGCAGCAAGATCTGCAACCTCGCCCACCGCGCGATGAGGATTCAGATATTGATCGATATTGTTCCAGACCAACTCCATCAGCCCATGACTCTGTTCCTGGTTAATCAGCCTGAAAAACCATTGACGAGGGCTATATCGCAGCGTCGCGAGTTCCGTCGAAGAGATCGCCAGAAAACTCGGCACTTCGTCATCAGGTAACGCAGAAGTACTACCGGCCATTATTCGATCCTTGATTGATGGCATTGAATTGCTTCGGATAACCAGACCGTACAAGCAGTCAACTCATGACAAATTGAACAGTTCGCGCACGTTATAGATCAGCCCGGACAAGGCAATCAAAAGCAATGCGACACCCGAGCCCCTGGAAATCAAGTGGCTGCTGGTTTTACTCAGCAGTTTCCTGGTCATGAAAATATATAAACCCAGAATGGCAAAATCGATCACAACCCAGAGTAACGAGAGCAGGATCAGGCTGTGCTTCGAGGAAGAGGTAATCTGGATGAACTGGGGAAAGAATGAGATAAAGAAAATAATGTCTTTGGGGTTGGAAATACCCACGATGAACCCGTGCCACAGACCACCCTGCATCGCTTGTTTATCCGGGGATTGTGCCTCCGCAGATGCCGGATTGTTCTTCAGCGCATCAAGCGCCAGGTAACCGATAAAAAGACAACCCAGCAAGCTGAGCATGTTCAACAACACGACATTGACAGCAGCGCTGGCAACGATGATGTAAGAGGCCAGTGCAATCAGCACCAAGGAGGCCCAGTTCGTGCCTATCGCCGTCGAGAACGCCTTTCTCGGCCCGGCAGCGCTGGCAGTCGCGACCACTAGCGCGACGACGGGGCCAGGCGTCGCTATCAAAAGCATGACGGTCAAGATATAGGTAATGGCTAATGCAGTATTCACGCCTTGCTGGCCCCGCTGTCGGTTAATCGATATTCATTCGAAAAGGGCATCGCTCATGACTCAGTGATCCCGGTTCTTCAAGTTGGTATTGTTTGATTTCAAAGTTGCCCGGATCACCAAAAACACCGAGCGTTCTGGAGTACACGCCTCCGTTGTAGGCATCAGAACGGGAACGAATACGTGCACGAATACGTTGTCCGCTCAGCGAGTTACCGGCAGCCACCTGGTCAAAATTTTCTCGAGGATTGATCACGAATACGATATGCGTCCCCAGGTTCCTGCTTTTCATCAGGCGATGCCGGGGAAAGTTCATGTTCACGAAAAGAGGTATCCCCATGAAAGAGAATGACCATTTTTCGCTACTCAGGTCGGCCGAAATCTCTCTTGGCCATGGCCCGGGATCCTGGTTGTGCAGCCTCTGCAAAAGATCCCAGGCATAAAGTTGCTCTTGTTCAAGAGAATCAAACTCGTTGTTTTCCAACAGTACGATCAAGGGCTTGCCGACTCTACATTTCAGTGGCCAGGCATTCACCTTTTTCAAATAAGAAGCAAGCCCCGTCATGAAGTCGGTAACGTCAGACTCTTTACTGACAAACAAAAGTTCGATATTCGAAGACTTCACCGCTTTCATCCCAAACAGACAGGGAAAAGAGGCCTGGCGTACGACACTTTCGAACACGTCTAATGCCGATGTTACCCAAGTCGTCTTGAGCGACTCATACACCTGCAGATTCTCAAGCCAATCCAGCTTGTTAAAACAACGTCCGTGTATAGCTACCATTGCATCTCCATGATGATGCTCAAAAAAAGTTATATGCATATACCTTTTTTAGAAGACGCATTCTGGGAGAGGCCGGGATCGTTGTAAAACGAGTTAGATTATGATCTCTTATTAGTTTTACTCATGGTAGAAACCTGTATGACGGAACGGATTCCCGCACTGTATTCCTTACGCGCATTTGAGGTCGCAGCGCGCTTTGTCTCATTCAGCAAGGCAGCCAGCGAGCTATCGGTCACTCAAAGTGCGGTGAGTCATCATGTTAAAACCCTCGAAGAACTTTTCGGTTGCAGCCTTTTCGAACGCCACGGACCAAAAATCAGCCTGACCGAACATGGGCGACTGCTCGCAGACGAGTTGAAGGTCGGCTTCAAGATCATCGAAAGTGCTTGTGAGCTATTGAAGGTGGATCGTCATCGGCTGCGCCTCAAGGCACCTTCGACGCTGACGATTCGCTGGCTTCTCAGAGCGCTGGATAAATTCAATAAACACAACAGCCATTGCTCTGTGCAACTCTCCAGTGTCTGGATGGATGTTGACGAGGTCGACTTCTACTCCGAGCCCTATGATTGCGCGATTCTGTTGGGGGATGGCAATTTCGGCCCGGCCATGGAGAGCTTTAAACTGTTTGATGAATGGCTGATCCCCATTTGCAGTCCTGGGTATCTGGAGCCGGAAGACCTCAAACTGTCGTCGCTCAACGATCATGAATTGCTGCATCCCTCCACTGACCGGCGAGACTGGCGACGATGGCTGAAAAGAATGGGCTGCCTTGATACCACCAATATAGAGCGCGGCCAGTTGTTCGACACCCTGGATCAGGGAATTGCCGCTGCCGTACAGGGTATGGGAATCTCCGTGGCAGATCTGGTGCTGGTTGTTCAGGAGATTCAGGCCGGCCAGTTGCGGCTTCCATTCAAAAGCGCTGTGGCGACAGGGGATGGCTATTATATGACCTGGCTGAAAGCCAGCCCCAAGTCGCAGCAGATGTGCCAACTGCGCGATTACCTGATGACTCAGGTTCATGCCCTCCCGACACAAGGTATCGCCTACCTGCTCTGATGGCCGCAGGCGTCGCGCATTCGAGACTTTCGCAGCGGCGCCTGATCCAGCCTCAAGACGCGGGAGCCCGCGAAATCGCAGGCAAAAAAAAACCCGGAAATCCTCACTTTCGTGGGCCTTCCGGATTTTCTAAACCGCCAAATATGGTGGGTCGTGTGGGATTCGAACCTACGACCAATTGGTTAAAAGCCAACTGCTCTACCAACTGAGCTAACGACCCGCTGTGTGGTGGCGCGTATAATACTGATTTTTAAGGACTATTCAACACCTTTTTGAAAAAAATCAAAAATAAGGTGTTGGATCGCTTACACCGGCCGCTGCAAAGCCCTCTGCACGCAGGCGGCAGCTGTCGCATTTACCGCAGGCGCGGCCGTTATCGTCCGCCTGATAGCAGGAAACGGTCAGGCCATAATCGACGCCGAGCTTCACGCCCGCCTGGACGATCTGCGCCTTGCTCAGGTTCTGCAGCGGTGCCTGGATGCGGAAACCGTTGCCTTCCACACCCGCCTTGGTCGCCAGGTTGGCCATGCGCTCGAAGGATTCGATGAACTCGGGACGGCAATCCGGGTAACCGGAGTAGTCCACCGCGTTGACGCCGATAAAGATGTCACGGGCGCCGAGCACTTCCGCCCAGCCCAATGCCAGCGACAGGAACACCGTGTTGCGCGCCGGCACGTAGGTCACCGGGATGCCCTCGCCCAACTCTTCCGGGATGTCGATGCTGGTGTCGGTCAGCGCCGAGCCGCCCATGCCGTTGAGGTTCAGGCCGATTACTTTGTGCTCGACCACACCCAGATCGCGGGCGACGCGCGCGGCGGCATGCAGCTCCGCATGAGAGCGCTGGCCGTAATCGAAACTCATGGTGTAGCAGGCGTAACCTTCAGCTCGGGCCATCGCCACCACCGTGGCCGAATCGAGGCCACCCGACAGCAGGATGACCGCACGTTTTTCGTGAGTGTTCAGTTGTTCAGTCATATCAGCGCCCCGGCTCGTCATTCCATAGATATTTATGCAGTTGCAGTTGCAACCTCACTGGCAGGTTGTCTGCCACCACCCAGTCCGCCAGATCCCTGGCATTGAGGTCATGATGACTTGGGGAAAACAGCACTTCACCCGCACGTCGATCGAGACCGTACTGGATCAGCTTCGAGACCGCCCAGTCGTAGTCGTCCCGCGAACAGATGACAAACTTCACCTGATCGTTGGACGTCAACAGTTCGATATTTTCATAGCGGTTGCGGTGCGCCTCTTTGGAATCGGGCGTCTTCAAGTCGACCACGCGACTGACGCGCGGATCTACTGCCGAGATGTCGAGGGCACCACTGGTTTCCAGGGAGACCTCATATCCGGCATCACACAACTGCTTGAGCAAAGGGATGGCGTTCGGCTGTGCCAGCGGTTCACCGCCGGTTACACAGACATAGCGCGGACGATATCCGGCCACTTGCTCGAGGATGTCGTCGAGGGTACGAATCGTACCGCCGCTGAACGCATAGGCACTGTCGCAGTATTGGCAACGCAACGGGCAACCGGTCAGGCGCACAAAAACCGTGGGCAGCCCGGCTGTCCGAGTTTCCCCCTGCAACGAGTAGAAAACTTCGGTAATTCTCAATGTGTCTTGCATAGTCGCCACGGGCGTAACAGCTAAACAGGCTGTCCGCCTCCGTCAGGCACTTCCGGCAACCCCGCCAACGCGTAGATCACCAGAAGCGTGTTTCAGAAAAAGGGCGTGAATTCTAACGAAAAAACCCGCGACAAGCGCGGGTTTCTTCCAAACGGGTCAAACACACTTACATGCGTTGCAGATCGCGTTGGGCCAACTGAGCAGCGGAGGTCCCCGGGTATTGGGAAACCACCTGTTGCAGAATGCCTTTGACCTTGTCGGTATGACCCAGGCGGCGCTCTACATCAGCCAGCTTGTACAGCGAGTCCGGCACTTTGTTGTGTTTGGGATAAAGCTGCGAAACTTTGGCAAAAGCCTGACCTGCGCCCTGCAGATCACCCTTGGCCAGATTGACTTCGCCCAACCAGTACTGGGCATTGCCCGCGTATTGACTGTTCGGGTATTTGCGCAGGAATGCCGAGAAAGCCTGGCTGGCCTTGTCGAAGTCCTTGGCTTTGATCAGGTCGAAAGCGGCATCGTAATACAGCTTTTCCTTGGCCGGATCACCCGGTTCGCTACTTGCAGCAGGTGCCTGGGCGGCAGCAGCCCCGGCGCCAGCGGCAGCACCGGCAACAGCACTTGCGTCGCCACCGGCAGAAGAATTCTCAGGAGTCGCGGCAGGTGCAGCACCGGATCCTATGCGCCGATCAAGATCCTGGTATCGCTCCAGGGATTCCTGCTTCATGCGCGCAACCTGATTCTGCAGTTCTTCGATCACACCCTGTTGGCGCGATATCTGATCCTGCATCTGTTGCAGTTGGTTGAACAGCATGCCCTGTGCCGAGGCAGGGGCCGAAGCCGCTCCCCCGGCATAGGCGCCGTTCGTACCGTAACCCGCAGGCGGATAACTGCTCCCGCTATTGTTATAACCGGAGTTGTCATCGACCACAGGAACCGCAGCCCACACCGCAAGCGGTGCGAGACTGAGAGCCAGGACAGTTACAGCACGACGGCACGTTCGCATATCGAATTACTTACGCAGTTCGACGCGACGGTTTTGAGCCCAGGACTGCTCGTCGTTGCCGGTAGCAACTGGACGCTCTTCGCCGTAGGAAACCAGTTCCAGCTGAGCTGGGGAAACACCTTGCAGTACCAGGTAGCGCTGAACGGCTTTCGCACGACGCTCGCCCAGTGCCATGTTGTACTCACGAGTACCACGTTCGTCGGTGTTGCCTTCCAGAACAACGCGAGCGCCGTTTGCTTTCAGGTCTTTGGCGTGAACGTCCAGAGCGCGCATGGCTTCTGGCTTCAGGTCCGAGCTGTCGTATTCGAAGTAGAAGGTGGTGATTGCGCGCAGAGCAGCTTCTTCGCTCAGGGAACCGTCAACGGCACCAGTGTTTGCGCCGTAACCAGCGTTTGGATCAACAGCGCCTTCACCGGCGTTGTCGCCGCCTTTGGACGAGCAACCTACAGCTACAGCCATGGCCAGAGCCAGCGCAGCAAATTTACCAAACTTCAGCATTTCCATCGTGAAACTCCTAATGAACCCCAGTGTGTTAAGTAAAACGTAAAGCGCCGCGTCAGTTCAGGTAAGGGGACCAGGACGGTTCTCTGACTTCGCCTTGTGCGGTAGGAAGCGGGAGCCTCACGCGTCCATTAATGGACACGAGCATCAAGACTCCCCGGCCCTGCTGGCGGGTGGCGTAGATTACCATGGTGCCGTTGGGCGCAACAGTGGGTGACTCGTCCAGAGTGCTATCAGTGAGGATCTTTACACTACCTCGCTGCAAATCCTGGGCCGCCACCTTGAAATTGGTGAAACCATCCTGGCGATGGATCATCACCAGCGTCTTTTCATCCGCCGAAAGCTTCGGGTTGGCGTTGTAGTTGCCAATGAAGGTCACACGCTCGGCACCGCCGCCATTGGCGCTGGTTTTGTAGATCTGTGGTTTGCCGCCACGGTCCGAGGTGAAGTAGATGGTCGAACCATCCTTGCCCCAGTACGGTTCGGTGTTGATGCCAGGACCTGCCGTCACGCGAGTGATCTGACGCGAACCCAGGTTCATCACATAGATGTCCGGGTTGCCGTCTTTCGACAGTACGAAAGCCAGGCGATTGCCATCCGGCGACCAGGCTGGCGCGCCGTTCAGGCCTTCGAAGTTGGTGATCTGCTCACGGCGACCGGTGTCGATGTTCTGCATGAAGATCCGTGGACGCTTCTGCTCGAACGACACGTAAGCGATACGCTTGCCATCCGGGGCGAAACGCGGCGACAGGATCGGCTCGCGCGATTGCAGCAGAGTTACCGCACGGGCACCGTCGTAGTCCGAACGCTGCAGGGTGTAGCGAGTGTTCTTCTCGGAAAAACGCTCGGCTGTCACGTACAGCAGACGGGTCGAAAACGCACCTTTGATACCGGTGAGTTTTTCGAACGACTGGTCAGAGATGAAGTGCGCCATGTCACGCAGTTGCTCGGTGGTACCGGAAACACTGCCGTCAGCCACTTTCTGCTCGGTGGCCACGTTGAACAGTGCCCATTGCACCTGCAGACGACCGCCTGCCGGAGCAATGCTGCCGACCATCATGTATTGAGCACCCACCGCCTTCCAGTCACGGAAGATGATTTCGCTCGGCTGGCTTGGCTGGCTGATCATGTTTTGCTTTGGAATCGGCGAGTAGTAGCCCGAGTTCCGCAAATCGTTACCAATGATTTCTGCCATGTCGTCCGGCAGCACGGCACCGCCCTGCATGCCGAACGGTACGACGGCGATCGGGGTGGCCCGATCGCTGCCGCTGGTGACCAGAATGTTCTTTTCATCAGCCATCGCGATCCCTGCCATGCAGCAGATCACGACCAGCATTCCTCGAAGAAGGTTTCTCACAAGGCTAGATCCTCAGGTGTGAATGTCATCTTGAATGAACGATACGGAGCGAAATCGCTCGGCTTCATTCCCTGCATTTCTGTCAAACGTCCAATATTCTTCACTGCCGCGACTGCCGACGCATCGAACGGACCATCGCCACTGGACTTGGCCACGCTGACCGAAGTCACCGTACCGTCCGGCAACATGCCGATTTGCAGCACGACCGTCATGCCTTTGCGTGCCGAAGGAGGACGCGCCCAACCTTCCGCTGCCCGCGCACGAATCAGGTCATCGAAACTGCCCGCAACTTCGTCACCCTGCTCATCGGCCAAGGCCTGTTGACGCTGTGGCGTGTCGGAAAGCAAATCTGCCAGGGCCTGAGCCTTTTTCTCTTCGGCGGATTTACGTGCCGCTTCCTGCGATTTCTTCTTCGCAGCATCAGCAGCAGCTTTCTTCTTCGCTTCGTCGGCGACTTTCTTCTTCGCCTCCTCAGCTTCAGCTTTTTTCTTGGCGTCTTCGGCGGCTTTCTTCTTCGCGTCTTCGACGATCTTCTTCTTGGCTTCTTCAGCGGCCGCTTTCTTGGCCTCTTCCTTGGCCTCTTCTTCGGCTTTCTTCTTGGCTATATCAGCCAATTGTTTCTCTTCTGCCTTCTTGGCCTCGGCTTTCTTCGCATCGTCGGCTTTCTTGGCTTCATCAGCCTTTTTCGCCTCGTCCGCTTTCTTCGCCTCGTCGGCCTTCTTGGCTTCCTCGGCCTTTTGAGCCGCTTCTTCTTTCTTTTGTTCCGCAGCCTTCACCGCTTCCTGCTCGACCTTTTTCTGTTCCATCTGCTCGACTTCGGTCTGGCGCGCGGCGGATTTCTTCGCCTCACCCGCAATCTTCTGATTGGTCTGGGTGGTTGCCTGACTTTTCGATTTCAGCTGGTACAGGGTCGCCTGGACGATCGGCTTGGCCGGCGGCAACTCGGGTGTGAAGGCAAAACTGACGAACAGCATGCCGAACACCAGCACGTGCAGGACAATCGCCAGAACACTGGGCCAGAAGTAGCTTTCCGAGGCGGACGGCTCTCGCTGTTGCTGCATCAGGGGGCCTCGGTAATCAAACCAACATTACCGACCCCGGCTTTCTGCAACCCGCCCATGGCACCCATGACGGCGCCGTAGTCGACCGACTTGTCGCCACGAATGAAGACCTGGGTACGCTTGCCGCCTTCGGTACCGGCGCGAATGATCTTGGTCACCGCGTCAGTCATCTGTGGCAGCGTCATGGCCCTGTCCTGCTGCTTTTCAGTATCGACTTCGCTGCCAAGGTTCCAGTAGTAGGTCTTGTCAGCCTTGATCGAAATGGTCAGCACCTGAGTGTTGTTGTCCTGCGGCAAGGCTTCGCTGGAAACCTTGGGCAGATCCACTTTCACGCCCTGATTGAGCATCGGCGCGGTCACCATGAAGATAACCAGCAGCACCAGCATCACGTCGATGTATGGCACCACGTTCATCTCGGCGACCGGCTTGCGCTTGTTTCGGGCTCGAGCGATTAAAGCCATCGGGAAATACCTGCTTATTCTTCGCTGGTGTGCACTTTGCGGTGCAGGATCGCCTGGAACTCATCGGCGAAGGTGTAGTAGCGGCTCAGCAAGGTTTCGCTGCGGGCAGAGAAACGGTTGTAAGCGATAACGGCCGGGATCGCGGCGAACAGGCCGATCGCGGTGGCGATCAGGGCTTCGGCGATACCCGGGGCCACGGTGGCCAGGGTCGCCTGCTGGGCGCTGGCCAGACCGCGGAAGGAGTTCATGATGCCCCACACGGTACCGAACAGACCGATGTACGGGCTGACCGAACCAACGGTGGCAAGGAACGGCAGGCTCTGCTCCAGCTTCTCTTCCTCACGGGAGATGGCAACGCGCATGGCACGGGCCACACCTTCCATCACCGCTTCCGGATCAACACCTGGCTGCTGACGCAGACGGGAGAATTCCTTGAAACCGGCACGGAAGATCTGCTCCACGCCCGAATCAGGATCCGGGTTGCTGCCGGCCTGACGGTACAGCTTGGACAGATCGATACCCGACCAGAAGCGCTCTTCGAAGCTCTCCAGGGCGCGTCGACCGGCGCGCAGCAGATTGCTGCGCTGAAAGATCATGATCCATGAGGTCACCGATGCGGCCACCAGGGTCAACATTACCAACTGCACCACGATGCTGGCATTGCTGACCAGGCTCCACATGGAGGAATGGTCGACGACGTTAGCTTCCACGCTTTATCTCCTGCTTTGAGTGTGTACCCGTGCCGCCCGCGTCGGCAAAGGCCGCACGCAAGGATTCGGGCATGGCCCGGGGTTTCAAACTGTCGGTGCGCACACAGGCCACCAGAAACTGCCCTTCACAGAGCAGCACATTATCCGTGGCCCGCCTGACCTGCTGTTTGAAGCGCAGGCTGGCACGGTTCAATTCGATTACATCAGCGCTTACCAGCAGTTCGTCGTCCAGTCGCGCCGGCGCGTGGTAGCGCGCTTCGCTGGAATGCACGACAAACAACAGGTCCTCTCCGGCCAGTTCCGACTGGGCAAAGCCCAGCGTCCGGAGCCGCTCGGTTCGAGCCCGTTCCATAAACTTGAGGTAATTAACGTAATACACGATGCCGCCCGCATCGGTGTCCTCGTAATAAACGCGACAACGATGTGCGAACGGCTCAAGCCCGTTTTGCGCGCGCATACTCTAGTGCTTACTCCTCGGGTTGCCAATCCGGCCAGGCAACTGTTTTTTCAGTGTTTAAGGCTTTACCGCAAAAGTACCGTCCTGTGACAGTACAAACGCTGAATAAATCGCGAAAAAATGTGTATCAATCGTCCACGGCATCGAGAAACTCGTCTGCCACGGGCATCTCGCCCATTCGTGACGGAATGTTTAAACCGAAATGCAGGTACGCATGCCGCGTCACCACCCTGCCGCGTGGCGTACGCATGATGTAACCCTGCTGAATCAGGTACGGCTCCAGCACGTCTTCGATGGTATGGCGTTCCTCACTGATGGCAGCCGCAAGGCTGTCGATGCCCACCGGACCGCCATCGAACTTCTCGATCATGGTCAGCAGCAAGCGCCGGTCCTGATGATCGAAGCCATGCTCATCGACATCCAGCAGATTCAACGCCAGATCGGCCACCGACTTGGTGATATGACCCTTGGCCCGGACCTCGGCAAAATCGCGCACCCGACGCAGCAGACGGTTGGCGATCCGCGGCGTACCACGGGCACGACGAGCGATTTCGAAAGAACCCTCCGGATCCAGTGGCAGACCGAGAATCGCCGCCGACCGACTGACAATCGTCGCCAGATCCGCCGTGCTGTAGAACTCAAGACGCTGGACGATACCGAAGCGGTCACGCAACGGGTTGGTCAGCATGCCGGCACGGGTGGTGGCGCCGACAAGGGTGAACGGTGGCAGATCAAGCTTGATCGAGCGCGCCGCCGGCCCTTCGCCGATCATGATGTCGAGCTGGAAGTCTTCCATCGCCGGATACAGCACTTCTTCAACGATGGGCGACAGACGATGGATTTCGTCGATGAACAATACGTCGTGCGGCTCAAGATTGGTCAGCAGTGCCGCCAGATCCCCCGGACGTTCTAGCACCGGACCGGACGTGCTCTTGATCGACACGCCCATTTCCTGGGCAATGATATTGGCCAGCGTGGTTTTACCCAGACCCGGCGGGCCGAAGATCAACGTGTGATCCAGCGATTCACTGCGACCACGCGCCGCCTGGATGAACAGTTCCATCTGCTCGCGCACGGTCGGCTGGCCAATATAGTCGGCCAGACTGACCGGGCGAATGGCCCGGTCCTGGACTTCTTCGCGCTCGCGCGGGCTGTGCGCGGCGGCGATCAGACGATCAGCTTCAATCACTTAAATCATTCCCTTCAGGGCGCGGCGGATCAGGTCTTCACTGCTCAAATTCTTGTCCTTGATGGCGGTAATCGCCTTGCTCGCTTCCTGCGGCTTGTAGCCCAGGGAAATCAACGCACTGACCGCATCGTTTTCAGCGGTGTTGACCGGCGCCGGGCCGTCCGGCTGGTTCGGCACCAGGGCGAACATGGCCGGCGAGGTTTCCCAGGCCTTGAAGCGATCCTTCAGTTCAACCAGCAGGCGTTCCGCGGTTTTCTTGCCGACACCCGGGACCTTGGTCAGCGCCGAAGTATCCTGGGATTGCACGCAGCGGATCAGCTCGTCGACTTCCAGACTCGACATCAGGGCCAGGGCCAATTTCGGCCCGACACCATTGAGACGGATCAACTCGCGAAAAAAGTCTCGCTCGCGCTTGCCGGCGAAGCCATAGAGTAATTGCGCGTCTTCGCGTACGACCAAATGGGTGTGCAGCGTCAGCGGTTCACCGACCGACGGCAGACGATAAAGGGTGGTCATGGGCACTTCCAGCTCATACCCGAGGCCGTTTACATCCAGAATCAGGTGCGGCGGCTGTTTCTCAGCCAGGGTGCCGCGCAAGCGTCCAATCACGTTTCAGATCCTTGAGCGTTGACCAGCCAAGGGCTGGCGACAGATGGAAGGCGAAAATCGGGCCGACGACCCAGGCGCGAAATCCGCATTCCGCAAAAATGATTGCTGATGCTATCAGAGACGCAGGCGCCCGCCACGACTGCGTGCGGTTCCCAAGCCGTGCGGCAGCAGGCTGGAACGTGTATGCGCGTGACAAATGGCGATGGCCAGGGCATCCGAGGCATCGATCTGCGGTTTGCTGGTCAGCTTGAGCATGTGCATGACCATCATCTGCACCTGCTCCTTATTGGCAGCGCCGGTGCCGACCACGGCTTGCTTGACCTGGGTGGCGGTGTATTCGGCAATCTCCAGGCTTTCCTCGGCGCCTGCGACAATCGCCGCACCGCGAGCCTGCCCGAGCTTGAGCGCCGAGTCGGCGTTTTTCGCCATGAACACTTTTTCGATGCCCATGGTCACCGGGCCATAGGTCTGAATGATTTCACGCACGCCGCGATAAACGATTTGCAGCCGCTCATGCAGCTCGCCGGCGCCGGTTCGGATGCAGCCCGAGGCCACATAGATGCAGCCGCCGCGTCCGGTATCGCGAACAATCCCGTAACCGGTGATGCGCGAGCCGGGGTCGATACCCAGAATTAAAGTCATAACGCCTGCTGGTTCGAAATAACACAAAAACAAATGTGGGAGCTGGCTTGCCAGCGATGACGGAGTGTCAGGCGCCATCATTGCCTGATGTGCCGACGCCATCGCTGGCAAGCCAGCTCCCACATTGAATCGTAGTCGCTCTTAACCGAGCTGAGCGGCCACGTCTTCCGGAATGTCTGCGTTTGAATAGACGTTCTGCACGTCATCCAGATCCTCGAGCATGTCGATAAGCTTGAGCACCTTCTCCGCGCCTTCCAGATCCAGTTCGGCGCTGGTGGTCGGCTGCATGACGATTTCCGCGTCGTCACCCTTGAACCCGGCCGCTTCCAGCGCGTTACGCACCGCATAGAAGCTGGTGAACGAGGTGAACACGTCGATCGAGCCGTCTTCATGGCTAACGACGTCGTCGGCATCGGCTTCCAGCGCCGCTTCGGTCAGGGCGTCTTCGTCGACGCCCGGGGCGAAGCTGATCTGTCCCTTGCGCTCGAACAGGTACGCGACCGACCCGTCGGTGCCGAGGTTGCCGCCACACTTGCTGAATGCATGGCGGACGGCTGCAGCGGTACGGTTGCGGTTGTCGGTCATGCATTCGACCATCACCGCCACGCCACCCGGGCCGTAACCTTCGTAGGTCAGCTCTTCAACGTTGTCCGCTTCGGTCGCACCGGCGCCACGCGCCACGGCGCGATCGATGATGTCGCGGCTCATGTTCGCGCCAAGGGCCTTGTCCAGGGCCAGACGCAGACGCGGGTTGGAACCCGGATCACCGCCGCCCTGGCGGGCCGCAACGGTCAGTTCACGGATCCACTTGGTGAAGATCTTGCCTCTCTTGGCATCCTGACGTTCTTTGCGGTGCTTGATGTTCGCCCACTTGGAATGACCTGCCATAACTCGCTCCGAATTCTCTTGAAACGTTGCCCGCCCTGCTCACGCAGCGGCCAGCAAACAAAAAATCTCGACCTGCTCTCTCTAGAAAGAAAAAAGGCGCATCCGAAGATGCGCCTTCAGGCCCGTCTTACTCAGCCTTTGGCGTTTCGCGCAAACGAATGTGCAGCTCGCGCAGTGCCTTGGCATCCACCACACCCGGCGCTTGGGTCATGACGTCCGCAGCACTCTGGGTTTTCGGGAAGGCGATCACTTCACGGATCGACTGGGCGCCGGTCATCAGCATCACCAGACGGTCCAGACCGAAGGCCAGACCACCGTGCGGCGGTGCACCGTACTTCAGCGCGTCAAGCAGGAAGCCGAACTTCTCTTCCTGTTCCGCTTCATTGATACCCAGCAGACGGAACACCGCTTGCTGCATTTCCTTGCGATGGATACGGATCGAACCGCCACCCAGCTCGGTGCCGTTGAGCACCATGTCGTAGGCGCGGGACAGAGCGCCGGCCGGGTTGGCCTCCAGCTCTTCAGGGGAGCACTTCGGCGCGGTGAACGGGTGGTGCAGCGCCGAGAAGCTGCCATCGTCGTTTTCTTCGAACATCGGGAAGTCGACGACCCACATTGGCGCCCACTTGCAAGTCAGCAGGTCGAGGTCGTGACCCAGCTTGATACGCAGCGCGCCCAAGGCTTCGCTGACGATCTTGGCCTTGTCGGCGCCGAAGAACACGATATCGCCGTCAACCGCACCGACGCGATCGAGGATCACGTTCAGGTTGGCTTCAGGGATGTTTTTCACAATCGGCGATTGCAGACCCTCAACACCGGCAGCGCGCTCGTTGACCTTGATGTACGCCAGGCCCTTGGCCCCGTAGATGCCGACGAACTTGGTGTAGTCGTCGATCTGCTTGCGCGGCATGCTCGCCCCGCCTGGAACGCGCAGTGCCGCGATACGGCATTTCGGATCGTTGGCCGGGCCGCTGAACACCTTGAATTCGACTTCTTTCAACTGATCGGCAACGTCGACCAGTTCCAGCGGGTTACGCAGGTCCGGCTTGTCGGAACCGTAACGGCGCATGGCTTCTTCGAAGGTCATGTGCGGGAACTCGCCGAATTCCAGATCCAGCACTTCCTTGAACAGGTTGCGGATCATGCCTTCGGTCAGGCCCATGATGTCTTTTTCGTCGAGGAAGCTGGTCTCGATGTCGATCTGAGTGAACTCAGGCTGACGGTCGGCACGCAGGTCTTCGTCGCGGAAGCACTTGGCGATCTGGTAGTAACGGTCGAAACCGGCCACCATCAGCAGTTGCTTGAACAACTGAGGCGATTGCGGCAGCGCGAAGAACGAACCGGCGTGAGTACGGCTCGGCACCAGGTAGTCACGGGCGCCTTCCGGAGTCGCGCGGGTCAGGATCGGCGTTTCGACGTCGAGGAAGCCGTTCTCGTCGAGGAAGCGACGGATGCTGGTGGTCATGCGCGAACGCAGACGCAGCTTCTCGGCCATTTCCGGACGACGCAGATCCAGGAAGCGGTAGCGCAGACGGGTTTCTTCGCCGACGTCGGAGTATTCGTTGAGCGGGAACGGCGGGGTTTCCGACTCGTTCAGCACTTCCAGCTCGTAGCCCAGCACTTCGATCATGCCCGACGCCATGTTGGCGTTGGTCGCACCGGCCGGACGCAGACGTACCTTGCCGGTGATCTTCACCACGTATTCGCTGCGCACGCGATCGGCGGCGGCGAAGCTCTCGGCGCGATCCGGATCGAACACCACCTGAGCCAGACCATCACGATCACGGATATCGAGGAAAATCACCCCGCCGTGGTCGCGACGACGGTGAACCCATCCGCAAAGGGTAATTTCCTGGCCTTCCAGGCTTTCGTTCAGTTGGCCGCAATAATGGCTGCGCATCATGGTAGTGGTTTCGCTTCTCGTAATTCGAAATTCGGTGGAGATTCCGTCGCACTCAAGCACTGCGAAATCTCACGCGTGTCGTTCGACCAGGGTTTGAACCCTAGTCAGATTTGTCGCCACCGGCCAGATTCTTCTTGGCTCCGGTCTTGAAATCGGTTTCGTACCAACCGCTGCCGCTGAGGCGAAAACCCGGCATGGACAGCTGTTTCTTGAGCTCTGGCGCCTGACAGGCAGGGCAGTCGACCAGCGGTGCCTCGCTGATCTTTTGAATGGCTTCCAACTGATGACCACAGGAAGCACATTGATAATCGTACATCGGCATGGGGGTGTCTCGGCGATCAGATTGCCACCGCGCGCAGGGCTTTGCGGCGAAAGAGCGGGATTATATCCATTAAATGCGGGCTGTGCAGCCGTAAGACTGCACAGCCCGCCACGTCATTTCAAGTATTGCCCGTTCAGGGCATGACGGCCGCCGGGGTATCGCGCAGGCTATTCATCACGCACACCACCCGCACCAGACCACTGAAGTTTTTCACCCCGCCGTGGCGCAGGTGCACTTCGCGGTCCACATGGGACAGCAGCGTGCTAACCGAACAGCCGTTGTGCCCGGCCATGTCACCGAGAATGTTCCAGTAAACCTGCTCGAGCCTCAAGCACGTGGCAAACCCGTTCAACCGCACTGATCTCGCCAGCGGCCGGATCAGCTCGAAGTCGAAATCGCTGACAAACGGATCAACCTTCAGAGCCTGCTGCGAAACGCCATGTTCGCTTTGCCTGTCTGCACCCACCATATCGCTGACACTCCTTTGTCATCGCTGCTTTTATAAAGACAACATCCTGTGCCTTCATAAAAACGCAGACGCAGAGCCAGCGCCAGATGACTAGTTGCCCAGCAACGTAGGATAAGCCGACATGTTCAGTAAGATTTGAAACAGCACGCGGACATCCATTACCCCCGGATATCCGCGCACCGGATTATCAGGCCTCGAGCAACGCGCGCAGCATCCACGCAGTCTTCTCGTGTACTTGCATGCGCTGGGTCAGCAGGTCGGCCGTCGGCTCGTCACTGACTTTGTCCAGCAACGGGAAGATGCCGCGAGCGGTGCGCGTGACCGCTTCCTGGCCGTCGACCAACTGCTTGATCATGTCCTCGGCACTTGGCACGCCGACTTCTTCTTTAATAGAGGAGAGACGTGCGTAAGTCGCGTAGGCACCCGGCGCCGGAAAACCCAGAGCGCGGATGCGCTCGGCGATCAGATCCACCGCCAGCGCCAGCTCGTTGTATTGCTCTTCGAACATCAGATGCAGGGTCCTGAACATGGGCCCGGTGACGTTCCAGTGGAAGTTATGGGTTTTCAGATACAGCACGTAGGTGTCCGACAGCAGGCGCGACAGCCCCTCGACGATGGACTTGCGGTCTTCTTCACTGATACCGATATCGATTGCCATGTTTACCCCCTAAGGCGATTGAATTCATCCAACAGGTGCAGCCCCACTCTAGCAAGACAGCCGCCACCTCGCAGCCGGCAATCTTCACTCGCCGTGCGACAAATCGACCGGGCCGGTGCCGCTGGCCGGGGTAATTTGAGTCGCTGCAGGCTTTGCTGTTAAATAGGCAGTGTGTCGCTAAGCCCCGTTTTTCGGGGGTGTCGCGCATAGGCTGATGCCGGGCACGTGTCCAACGCCTCTTTATTGTTCCGAAGCGAACCGTGCGCCTTCAGCTCTTCCTTGTGAGCCGTCATAACGTGAGCCAATCAAAATGTTGAAGATCGTCCACCTGCTAATGGGCGCAGCGGCCTTGCTGCTGTCGTTCATACCTAGCTTGAAATCCGAAGCCGTTCCTTACCTGCAACAACCCGATGCACTTTACCTGGCCTTTTTCGGCCTGCTGAACCTGGTCATCGCTCCAGTGATTCCTTACTGGAACAAAGGCCCGCGCCAGCATCTGCAAAATCTGGTCAGCGCTCTTCTCGTGCTGACTGTCGTCCTGCAAACCCTGACCCTGATCGCACCGATGCCAGTCATCGCCGGTCAACCTGCCGTGTTGTTCAGCCTGGTGATCGCCCTGGTTGCCGTGGTTGTGCATCTGGCTGTGAGCTTCTACAAATCTTCACCGGCTGCCGCACCTGTCAGCTATGACATGAGCAATCGTGATACCGGTACCGTCAAGTGGTTCAACACCTCCAAGGGCTTCGGCTTTATCTCCCGGGATTCCGGCGATGATATTTTCGTGCACTTTCGTGCAATCCGTGGCGAAGGCCACCGCGTACTGGTCGAAGGCCAGCGCGTGGAGTTCTCGGTGATGAACCGGGACAAAGGCCTGCAAGCCGAGGACGTGATCGCCGCCCTGCCGCGTCGCTGATCCAAGGTAATAAAAAACCGCGAGCAGCCAGGCTGATCGCGGTTTTTTTACGCCTGCACAAACGTGCCTGGCATCAGTAATGCGGCGGTGGCGCCTCTTCCTCGAAAGAGTCGAACTGCCCGACCATCTCTTCCTGACGCTTGAGCAAGGCGGCCATCTGCAGCTGCAGGCGCTCGATCACCCGCTGCTGCGCCACCAGTTCGTCGTTCAATGCCTGAATGGTGTCGTCCTGGAAGGCCAGACGACTTTCCAGATCGGTAACGCGTTCTTCAAGGTTCATGGTTCAGCTCTCCAGAAACGTGAAGTGTTCGGTCAACACCAGTCGCAACCGCTCACGAATGGCCGCTACCTGCTCGGCGCTGTAGGGCTTTGCCGGATGTTTGCCCCAGACTGGCGCCGGCCATGCCGCATCGTCACGCTTGCGCACGATCACATGCATGTGCAGTTGGCTGACGACGTTGCCCAGCGTTGCGACGTTCAGCTTGTCGGCGTCGAACAAGTCCTTGAGCAACTCGGCCAGCGCGGTGGTTTCCTGCCACAACTGCTGCTGGTCGGCGACATCCAACTGAAACAACTCGCTGATATCGTCGCGGCGTGGCACCAGGATGAACCACGGGTAATTGGCATCGTTGGACAACAGCAGCCGGCAGAGCGGGAAGTCGCCGATGGTCAGGGTGTCCTGTTGAAGTCGTGAATCTAAAGCAAACACTGCATGCACTCCCGGCTGATCTACACAATTCAGCTTAGTGGCCATCCCGACGGGCGACGCACCAAGCGACAGGCAGGCAGCATACCTGCGAATGCGCCGAGGTTCACGAAGCCAGCCCACTCAGGCCCTTGCAAGAGGCATTCATACGGACCGTGCACCATCACAGCGCCAGGTTTGCCCTCAAGCACGAACAAATGCCCGAGACGCCCAGATCAACCCGACAGCAGAGTGACCACACACTGTATGAATCCGGTACAGCCTGTAAATTTTTTGCACCAAAAGCGCACAGTGCGTCTACGCTCAGTGCGTCGGGCATCCGCCAAATACTCACTTATGGGGTGAACCGGTAACGTTTTTGGTTGCCACGCCACCCTTCGAACGTGACAACACGATGTAAAGGTATGCGTCAAGCCCCTGATACAAAAGGGCTTGAACCCCCGTTTTTATGAGGTTTTTACGGCTACAGGCGGGTGTTCAGAAAAATAAACGTGGCAACCCTGCACTTTGTGCACGCTTGTTGCATTCAGACACACATGGTCTATAAGCGCAGCACGTGAAGTGGCAGCTTGAGACCAACCAAATACGGTGGCAGGGTTGCCCCAATGGAGATTCAAGTGTTTTGCCAGGGACTCTTTTTTACCGATGCAAAAAGGCCCAGAAACAGCGATAAAGTTGTCAGCCCGGCTGCATGGGTAATGTGAATTTGCGACATCGACCAAGCTATTTGCGACCTCGTCGTAAAGAACATGAAAGGTTGTATGTGCAAGTATCGCCAACAATGTCGGCGTGATATAAGTTTGCGCCGACACAAAAAGAAAGAGCCGCCCAGATAATAAAACAGGTGGGACGGCAGTACTCTTCTAAAACCAAAGGAGCAAATCACGATGCGCGTGATGAAGTGGAGCACAATCGCACTGGCAGTTGCAGCAGCAGCCAGTACTCAGTTGGCTACGGCCGCCCCGTTTGTAGATGACCAGGCAGAAGCCAAAGGTTTTGTTGAAGGCGCGAAACTCACCGAGACGTTGAAGAACTACTACTTCAACCGCGACAACAAGAACGGTGGCCACGACCAGAAAGACTGGACCCAGGGCTTTCTCGGTAACTTCACTTCCGGTTACACCCAAGGCACCGTAGGCGTCGGTATCGATGCATTCGGTTACCTCGCGGTCAAGCTGGATGGCGGTGATGGTACTACCGGCACTGGCAACATGAGCCGTAGCGACACCGTCAAGGCCAACGGTTATGCCCACGACGTTAACGACAGCCAAGGCAAAGCCGGCGCAGCCGTTAAATTCCGCATCTCCAAAACCGAGCTGAAATTCGGCGACATGCAGCCAAGCACCGCTCCGGTATTCGCTGTTGGCGGCTCCCGTATCCTTCCGCAAACTGCCACTGGTTTCCAGTTGCAGAGCAGCGAAGTCAAAGATCTGGACCTCGAAGCGGGTCACTTCTACTCGGCTACCAGCCAGGACAAAAACGCTCGTGAAGGCGGCCTTTACGCCACCTACGCGGGTGTTGAAGCCAAAAACATCGACTACTTCGGTGGTAAATACGGCATCACTGACAACCTGACTGCATCGCTGTACGGCGCCAAGCTGGAAGACATCTGGAACCAGTACTACGCCAACGTGAACCTCACTACCCCGTTTGGTGGTGACACTTCGCTGAACACCGACTTCAACATCTACCGCACCACCGACACCGGCAGCGCCAAAGCGGGCGACATCAGCAACACCGCCTTCTCGCTGGCAACCGCCCTGTCGTTCCTGAAGGCACACACCTTCACCCTGGCCTTCCAGAAGGTCAACGGCGACACCCCGTTCGACTACATCGGCGTGGGCAAGAACAACCGTGGTGGCGACTCGATCTTCCTCGCCAACTCCATCCAGTACTCCGACTTCAACGGTGCTGGCGAGAAATCCCTGCAAGCCCGTTACGACCTGAAAATGGCCGAGTACGGCGTTCCTGGCCTGAGCTTCATGGTTCGTTACGTTAAAGGTTGGGATATCGACGGTACCCACACTCCAGCGGGTAGCGCTTACGCCGGCCTGTACGGTGAAGACGGTAAACACCACGAAACCAACTTCGAAGCCAAGTACGTTGTTCAGTCTGGCCCAGCGAAAGATCTGTCCTTCCGCATCCGTCAAGCCTGGCACGTTGCTAACGCTGACGAAGGCGAAGGCGACGTTAAAGAGTTCCGCCTGATCACCGAATACCCACTGAACATCCTGTAATTGTCAGTGGTTAGTTTCGAAGCATAAAAAAAGGCCCATCTACGGATGGGCCTTTTTATTGCCTGTCACTTGTAATAAATGCCTGACCAGCAAGTCAGGCATTTAATTAGCAACCTATCATTGTGTTGCCGATTCCTGAACCACACGAATTACGCGCTGTGGAAAGGGAATATCAATACCGGCAGTCTTTAAACGATCACGCGACTGTTCGTTAAACATGAACATCACATCCCAATAGTCTGCAGTTTTAACCCAGACTCGCAGGGAAACCGTGATCGAACTGTCACCCAATGTCGAAATGACCGCTTGTGGCGCAGGGTCCTGCAACACGCGCTCATCCTTGGCCAGATCCAGCAGCACCTGACGGGCTTTCTGCAGATCCGCTTCGTAATCCACACCCACGTCGAACACCACTTTGCGGGTTGGCTGACGGTTGGTGTTGGTGATGATGCCGTTCGACAGATTGCCGTTCGGGACGATGATGGTCTTGTTGTCACCGGTACGCAGCACGGTGTGGAAAATCTGGATGCTGTCGACCGTACCCGCCACGCCTTGCGCCTCGATCCAGTCACCGATACGGAACGGACGGAACAGCAAAATCAACACGCCGCCGGCGAAGTTCGCCAAGCTGCCTTGCAACGCCAGACCGATGGCCAGGCCGGCAGCACCGATCGCAGCCACGAACGAGGTGGTTTCCACGCCGATCATCGAGGCGACGCTGACGATCAGCAACACCTTGAGGATGATGTTCGCCAGGCTGCTGATGAAGCCTTGCAGCGCCAGGTCGGCATTGCGCAGAGCCAGCAGGCCACCAAGCTTTTGCGTGACCTTGTTGATCAGCCACCAACCGATCGCCAGGGTAATCACCGCCAGCAGCACGCGGCTGCCGTATTCCATGATCATCGGAATCCACGCCTGGGACGCCTTGACCAGGTTGTCTACCTCAGCATTCAAATCCATCATCCATCTCCTGATTTCCGGCTACCCGGGCTGTAAAAAATCAGCGGCAGAAACCGCCAGGTATACATAAAACAATGTGGGAGCGAGCTTGCTCGCGAAGGCGGTGTGCCAGTCAACTCATGGCTGAATGACATACCGCTTTCGCGAGCAAGCTCGCTCCCACAGATCATCTGACCGGACTTAGTCGCGGAAGTTGTTGAACTGCAGCGGCATGCCGAATTCCTTGGCGCGCAGGGCCGCGATGGCTTCCTGCAGATCATCGCGCTTCTTGCCGGTCACACGTACCTGCTCGCCCTGGATGGCGGCCTGCACCTTGAGCTTGGCGTCCTTGATGTGCGCGACAATCTTCTTCGCCAGTTCCTTGTCGATGCCTTCCTTGAGAATGGCGTCCTGCTTCATCAGCTTGCCCGAAGCGTAAGCATCTTTGACTTCAAGGCACTGCACATCGATCTTGCGCTTGGTCAGGGCCAGCTTCAGGATCTCGATCATCGCTTCCAGCTGGAACCCGGCTTCAGCGGTCAGGTTGACGGTCAGGTCCTTTTCCTTGAACTCAAAGCTGCCTTTGCCTTTCAGGTCATAGCGACGATCGAGTTCCTTCACGGCGTTCTCGACCGCGTTGGTCAGCTCGTGTTTGTCCAGTTCGGATACCACGTCGAACGACGGCATGTAATCTCTCCAATAAAAAGGCGCGCTCGATGAGGATGGAGCGCGCTTGGCTTGCGGTTAAAATCCGGCTCATTATAACGGGTCTTTTCCCACCGATACGGCGAGCCTTGCATGCCAGTACCTTACCGAGTGAAAAACTGATGTCCACCCCCTGGCACGTTCTCGGCGCCGGCAGCCTCGGCACCCTCTGGGCCACGCGTCTGGCGCGGGCCGGTCTGCCGGTGCGCCTGATCGTGCGGGATGCCGAGCGCTTGCGCAGCTATCAGGCGGCGGGCGGTCTGACGCTGGTCGAACACGGCGCAGCCACTGCCTATGCTGTCCCCGCGCAAACGGTGGACGATCCAGAGCCGATCCGCCGCCTGCTGGTCGCCTGCAAGGCCTATGACGCCGAAAGCGCCGTCGCCCGCCTCGCCCCGCGCCTGAGCGCAGATGCCGAGCTGATCCTGCTGCAAAACGGCCTCGGCAGTCAGGACGCGGTCGCAGCGGTGGTTCCGCAGGCACGCTGCATCAGCGCCTCCAGCACCGAAGGCGCGTTCCGCGACGGCGACTGGCGCGTGGTGTTTGCCGGCCACGGTTTCACCTGGCTGGGCGATGCCGGCCATCCGGTAGCGCCGATCTGGCTGGACGACCTGCAAGCGGCGAACATCCCCCACGAATGGAGCACCGACATTCTCACCCGGCTGTGGCGCAAACTGGCGCTCAATTGCGCGATCAATCCACTGACCGTGCTCCACGATTGCCGTAACGGCGGGCTGAAACTGCATCAATGCGAAGTCGCCACGCTGTGCGCAGAGCTTGCCGAATTGCTGGAGCGTTGCGGTCAACCGGCGGCGGCGCTCGATCTGCAACAGGAAGTCGAACGGGTGATCCACGCCACGGCGGCCAATTACTCGTCGATGTATCAGGACGTGGCCAACCAGCGCCGCACCGAAATCAGCTATCTGCTGGGCCACGCCTGCAAAGTCGCCAGCCGTCATCAACTGAACCTGCCGCACCTCAAGCAATTGCAGCAACGGCTGGTCGGCCATCTGCGCAGCCTTGGATTGCCCAGCGACTGAGCAGCGGCTACGCTGCCCACTTGTTCCTTTGCTGCGATAAACCTGATGCCATTGCGCCAGCGCCTTGAAAACCTGCCGGTCGGCCAGAAACTGCTGGCCGCCCTGCTGGTGTTGTTGACCACCGTCCTGCTGGTCGCCAACCTGACCTTTATCAGCGCCGCCTATTACATCTCCCAGGAAAGCATGGCGCCGCAGGCCCTGCAGACCATCGGCCGACTGATCTCCAACCCGAGCCTGGTCGCACAAGCCCTCGAGTCGCCACAAAGCGCCGAACGCCTGCTCAAGGAACTCGACAGCTATTCGCCGTTGCGCGCGGCGGCGCTGTATGACGGCAAGGGTGACCGCATCGCCCAGGTGCAGCGTGGCGACAAGCTCAATCTGCCGGAACGCTATCGGCACGTCGAAGCCTGGCAACTGACCGAGTTTCGCAGCAACCAGTTGATCACCCTGCCCCGCCCCGGCACCGCGCCGGGGCATCTGCTGCTGGTGGCCAGCAGTGAACTGCCGATGGCGTTCTACACCGGCACCCTGACTGCCAGCCTCGGCATCCTGATTTTCAGTGTGCTGCTGTGGCTGGTGATTGCCCGGCAGATCAAACGCCTGATCACCCGGCCAATCCATGAGCTGGAAGAGCTGTCGCGTCAGGTCACCCGTGAAGAGAACTATGCCCTGCGTGCCTCACGCGGCAACCACGATGAAATCGGCAGTCTTGCCGAGGCGTTCAACACCATGCTCTCGCGTATCGAGGCCCGCGAACAGCAACTCAAGCGCGCCCGCGATGACTCACAGGCCGCTTACGATCAGGCGCAGGGCCTGGCCGAAGAAACCCGCCACACCAACCGCAAACTGGAATTGGAAGTACAGGTGCGGAGCAAGATCGAGAAGAAGCTCACCGGATTCCAGAACTACCTCAACAGCATCATCGACTCCATGCCCTCGGCGCTGATCGCCCTCGACGAGCAGCTCTACGTGACCCAGTGGAACCAGGAGGCCAGCGCCCTCTCCGGGACGCGTCTGGATGAAGCGCTGAACCAGCCGATCTTCCTCGCCTTCGAACCGCTCAAGCCGTTTCTGCCGCAACTCAAGCAGACCGTGGAAGAGCACACGGTGGCGAAAATCGAGCGAGTGACCTGGTTCAAGGATGACGAACCCAAGCATTACGCCCTGACCTTTTACCCGCTGATGGGCGGTGCCGGGCGTGGTGTGGTGATCCGCATCGACGACATCACCCAGCGCCTGTCGCTGGAAGAAATGATGGTGCAGTCGGAAAAAATGCTCTCGGTCGGTGGCCTCGCTGCCGGCATGGCCCATGAGATCAACAACCCGCTCGGCGCGATCCTGCACAACGTGCAGAACATTCGTCGGCGGCTGTCGGCGGATCTGCCGAAGAACCTCGAAACCGCCGAGCAGCTCGGCATCGAACTGGACACGGTCAACCGCTACCTGCAAAGCCGTGAAGTGCCGAAACTACTCGACGGCATCCAGCAGGCCGGCGCGCGCGCGGCAAAAATCGTCACCCACATGCTCAGTTTCAGCCGCCGCAGCACCCGGCAAATGGCGCCCTGCGATCTGCCGGCGTTGATTGATCAGGCGGTGGAAATTGCCGGCAACGACTTCGATCTGGCGATCGGTTTCGACTTCAAGGGCCAGGCGATCATCCGCCAGTTCGATCCGGCGCTCGGCCCGGTGCCGGGCACCGCCAACGAACTGGAGCAAGTGCTGCTCAACCTGCTGAAAAACGCCGCGCAAGCCATTCACCAGCGCGAAGACGACAGCGAGCCGGGGCGGATCATCCTGCGCACCAAGCTCAATCCGCCATGGGCCGAGATCCAGGTCGAGGACAACGGCATCGGCATGAGCGAGAACGTGCGCAAACGTACTTTCGAGCCGTTCTTCACCACCAAGGAAATCGGCCAGGGCACAGGGCTGGGGCTGTCGGTGTCGTACTTCATCATCACCAACAACCATAAAGGCCAGATGGAAGTGCAATCCGCGCCGGGCCAGGGCACCTGCTTCACCTTGCGCCTGCCACTGACCCAACCGGCGGCCATCGCCGCCGAAACCAATCAACTACCGAGGTAACCCATGGGCTTTCGCCTGTCGAAGATTTACACCCGCACCGGCGACACAGGCGAAACCGGCCTGGGCGATGGCCGCCGCGTACCCAAGGATCACCCGCGGATCGAAGCGATTGGCGAAGTCGACACGCTGAACAGTCAGGTCGGTGTGCTGCTGGCCGGATTGATCGCCGAACGTGAGGCATTCCCGGGTTTAAATGAACTGATCGACGTGCTCGCGCCTTGCCAGCATCGCCTGTTTGACCTCGGCGGTGAACTGGCGATGCCGCAATATCAGGCGCTGAATGCGGCGGAAATCGAGCGCCTGGAAGCAGCCATCGATGTGTGGAACGAGGAATTGGGGCCGCTGGAGAATTTCATCCTGCCCGGCGGTTCGATGTTGATTGCCCAGGCCCATGTGTGCCGCAGTCTGGCGCGCAGTGCCGAGCGGCGTTGTCAGCATTTGAATGCGATCGAGCCATTGGCCGGGGTTGGCCTGGCGTATATCAATCGGCTGTCGGATCTGTTGTTCGTGGCCGCAAGGTTGATTGCGCGGCGGCAGGGGATTGCAGAGATTTTGTGGCAACCTGCTGCAAAACCAATAGAAATGTAGTGTTTTATTGGCCGCCATCGCTGGCAAGCCAGCTCCCACAAGGTTTTGTATCGTTCTCCGCATTTGCGGTGCACCCGACACCTGTGGGAGCTGGCTTGCCAGCGATGAGGCCATCAGCCTCAGCACATAATCAAGCTACTGGCCAGAACGCCCGAATCCCCGCCACACCCTGAGCCCCGACACCCCAAGCCTTCTCGCGCTCCGCCGGGCCAACCCCGCCGAGCATGAACACCGGCTTGCCAAAGCCCTCGATCAACGCAGCAGCCTGCTCCCAGCCCAACGGTTGCGCGTCCGGGTGGGTCAAGGTTGGTTGAACCGGTGACAGGGTGACGAAATCCACGCCCATCTGCTCGGCCAGCGCCAGTTCTTCGGCGTTGTGGCACGAAGCCGCCAACCAGCGCTCCGCCGGCAACGGTCGCCCCGCTTCGGCGTATTTGCGCAATTGCGCGGCGGTGATGTGCCAGCCGGCGGACGGGAAATCGCCGAGCCATTCGAACGGCCCCTTGATCATCAACTGCGCCTTGCCGGCACACAGACCGGCTGCATCCACCGCCAGATCGCGGTATTTGGGGTCGTAGCCGTTGGGCGCACGCAGCTGGATCAGTTTGATCCCGCCGGCAATCGCCTTCTGAATGCCGCGTAGCAAGGCCGGGGCTTCCAGATCTTCCGGGGTGATCAAGTATTCAGCGGGCAGGCGTGCGGCGGCGACGATTGGCTGGTTGGCGGCCGGAAACTCGTAGCCGGTCAGTTCTTTCGCGCTGACCCAGGCCAGTGGCTGACCTTCGGCGCCGTGGGGTTCACCGCTGAAGCTTGAGACTTCCCAGACATCCAGCAACACCTGCTTGTCCGGGTAGTCGTGGCGAACCTTGATCAGTGGACGAGCGGCGCCCACGACGATGCCCAATTCTTCCTGAAGCTCGCGAGCCAGGGCGCTTTCGACGGATTCGTCAGCCTCGACCTTGCCGCCGGGAAACTCCCACAAGCCGCCCTGATGCTGGGTGTCGGCACGGCGGGCGATGAGGATTTTGCCGCTGTCGTCCCGAATGACGGCAGCCGCGACGTGTACGCGTTTCACGGATTCAACTCCTCCAGTCCAGCCTTTTGCCACGCCTTGAAAGCGGGCCATTGGTAGACGGTTTCAACATAGGCCTGATCAACCGCCGACAACTGCACCTGGTAAGTCCGCAGGCGCACGGCAATCGGGGCGAAGAACGCATCAGCCAGACTCACCCGGCCAAACAGATACGGTCCAGGCTCTGTGGCGGCAGCGCGGCATTCGGCCCACAGCGCGAGCATGCGTTCGATATCGACCTTCACTTCCGGCGGCACCGGGTTCAGCGGTGCGTCGTGGCTCAGGTTGAACGGCATGTGATTGCGCATGGCGAAAAAGCCACTGTGCATCTGCGCGCAGGCGGAACGGGCCTGAGCGCGAGCGAAAAGATCACTTGGCCAGAGCTGCTCGGACGGGAACTGTTCGGCCAGGTATTCGGCGATCGCCAGAGAGTCGGCGATAGTGCCACGAGAGGTTTGCAGCAACGGCACCTTGGCGGTCGGCGAATGCTTGAGCAGCCGCTCGCGGGTGTCGGGCTTGCCGAGTTTGATCAGTTCTTCGCTGTAGGGCGCGCCGGTCAGCTCGACGGCCAGTGCGGCACGCAGCGACCAGGAAGAAAGCAGTTTGTCGCCGATGATCAGGTGCAGGGACATGGTGTGGCGCCTTGTCGTCAGTGGAAAGCTTCAAGACTTGTAGTGACCGGGCCGACGCTTTCGCGGGCGAGCCCGCTCCCACAGTAGTTTCGGTCGTGCACAAATGTCGTGTAGACCACAGAACCCTGTGGGAGCGGGCTTGCCCGCGAAGAGGCCGGCTCATTCAACATTGATGTTGCCTGACACAACGCCATCGCGAGCAGACTCACTCCTACAGTAGATGAGTGAACGACACGGATCCCCTGTAGGAGTGAGCCTGCTCGCGATGGCGGCGACTCGGTCTCAGGTTGGATCAGGTCCGGTATTCGGCGTTGATCTTCACGTATTCATGCGACAGGTCGGTGGTCCAGATGGTTTCGCTGCAATCGCCACGGCCCAGCTCGATGCGGATGGTGATCTCTTCCTGCTGCATCACCGCCGAACCCTGTGCCTCAGTGTAGGTCGCTGCGCGTGCGCCACGGCTGGCGATGCACACGTCACCGAGGAACACGTCGATCTTGCTCACATCCAGATTCGGCACGCCGGCACGGCCGACAGCGGCCAGAATGCGCCCCCAGTTCGGGTCGGAAGCGAACAGCGCAGTCTTGATCAGCGGCGAGTGGGCCACGGTGTAACCGACGTCCAGGCATTCCTGATGATTGCCGCCGCCGTTGACTTCAACGGTGACGAATTTGGTCGCGCCTTCGCCGTCACGCACGATGGCCTGGGCCACGTCCATGCACACTTCGAACACCGCTTGTTTGAGCTTGTTGAACAGCTCGCCTTCGGCACGGGTGATTTCCGGCAGCGCAGCCTTGCCGGTGGCGATCAGCATGCAGCAGTCGTTGGTCGAGGTGTCGCCGTCGATGGTAATGCGGTTGAACGACTTGTTCGCACCGTCGAGCATCAGGTTGTGCAGCACGTCGCGGGAGACTTTGGCGTCGGTAGCGATGTAGCCAAGCATGGTCGCCATGTTCGGGCGAATCATGCCTGCGCCTTTGCTGATGCCGGTGACGGTGATGGTCACGCCGTCATGCTCGAACTGACGGCTGGCACCCTTGGGCAGGGTGTCGGTGGTCATGATGCCAGTGGCGGCGGCTTCCCAGTTGTTTTCCGACAGGTCGTCCAGCGCCGCTTGCAACGCGCCTTCGATCTTCTCGACCGGCAGTGGCTCGCCGATCACGCCGGTGGAGTACGGCAGGATCTGGCTGGCATCGACACCGGTCAGCTCGGCCAGTTTAGCCGTGGTGCGCTCGGCAGCCGCCAGGCCCGGCTCACCGGTACCGGCGTTGGCGTTACCGGTGTTGGTCAGCAGGTAACGCACGTCGTTCTGCACACGTTTTTTCGCCAGGATCACCGGCGCGGCGCAAAACGCGTTCAACGTGAACACACCGGCCACGGTCGAACCTTCTGCGCAGCGCATCACTACCACATCCTTGCGCCCGGGGCGCTTGATGCCGGCCGAGGCGATACCGAGTTCAAAACCGGCAACCGGGTGCAACGTTGGCAAAGGACCAAGACCAACAGCCATGAATGCGCTCCTTACTCAATGATGTCAGCACCGCTCACAGGGATGGCGGTGGTGTAAATGGCAAAACGCCGCGACGGCAGAAGCCGGTCGCGGCGCGGGTATTTCAGCGATTGAAACGGGAGTTACTGGATCTGCCCGTGGCAATGCTTGAATTTCTTGCCCGAACCGCAGTAGCACAGTTCGTTGCGACCCAGCTTCTGCTCGTTGCGTACCGGCGCGGTGGCGAGGGCTACATCGACCTCTTCACCCAGCACTTCCGGCTGCTCCAGACCAGGGGCCTCGGCGTGTTCGAACTGCATGCGGGCGGCCAGTGCTTCGGCCTCCTGACGCAGACGTTGCTCTTCGGCTTCCGGATCTTCGCGGCGCACCTGAACGTGCGACAGCACACGGATCGAGTCGCGCTTGATCGAATCCAGCAGCTCGGAGAACAGCGTGAACGACTCGCGCTTGTATTCCTGCTTCGGGTTCTTCTGGGCGTAGCCACGCAGGTGGATGCCGTGACGCAGGTGATCCATGGTCGACAGGTGGTCTTTCCACAGGTCGTCCAGCACGCGCAGAACGATTTGTTTCTCGAACGAGCGCAGTGCTTCGGCACCGGCCTGATCTTCTTTCTCGTTGTACGCCGCCATTAGCTCGACCATCAGCTTCTCGCGCAGCGTCTCTTCGTACAGGTGATCGTCCTCGTCGAGCCATTGCTGGATCGGCAGTTTCACCCCGAAGTCGCTTTCCAGCGAAGCTTCCAGACCGGCCACGTCCCACTGCTCCGGCAGCGATTGCGGCGGAATGTGTGCGCTGACGGTGGCGTTGAGCACGTCTTGACGGAAGTCGGCGATGGTTTCACCGATGTTGTCGGCGGCCAGCAACGTGTTACGCATGTGATAGATCACTTTACGCTGTTCGTTGTTGACGTCATCGAACTCAAGCAGCTGCTTGCGGATGTCAAAGTTGCGACCTTCGACCTTGCGCTGCGCCTTCTCGATCGCATTGGTCACCATGCGGTGCTCGATCGCTTCGCCAGGCTGCATGCCCAGGGCTTTCATGAAGTTCTTCACCCGGTCAGAGGCGAAGATGCGCATCAGGCTGTCTTCCAGCGACAGGTAGAAGCGGCTGGAACCGGCATCACCCTGACGACCGGCACGGCCACGCAGCTGGTTGTCGATACGACGGGATTCGTGACGCTCGGAGGCGATCACCTGCAGACCGCCGGACTCCAGCACCTGCTGGTGACGCTTCTGCCAGTCGGCCTTGATCTGGGCGATCTGCTCGGGGCTAGGGTTTTCCAGCGCCGCGACTTCCACTTCCCAGTTACCGCCCAACAGGATGTCGGTACCACGACCGGCCATGTTGGTGGCGATGGTCAGGGCGCCCGGACGACCGGCTTGCGCGATGATCTCGGCTTCTTTTTCGTGGAACTTGGCGTTCAGCACCTTGTGCTCGATGCCTTCCTTGTTGAGCAGGTTGGACACATGCTCGGAAGTTTCGATGGTCGCGGTACCCACCAGGATCGGACGACCCTGGGCCATGCCTTCCTTGATGTCGTTGATGATCGCCGCGTATTTCTCTTCGGCGGTCAGGAACACCAGGTCGTTGAAGTCTTTACGCGCCAGCGGCTTGTTCGGCGGAATGACCATGACCTGCAGGCCATAGATCTGGTGGAATTCGAACGCTTCGGTGTCGGCGGTACCGGTCATGCCGGACAGCTTGGTGTACAGACGGAAGTAGTTCTGGAACGTGGTCGAAGCCAGGGTCTGGCTCTCGGCCTGGATGTTCAGACCTTCCTTGGCTTCGATGGCCTGGTGCAGGCCTTCGGACAGACGACGACCCGGCATGGTACGACCGGTGTGTTCGTCGACCAGTACGACCTGACCGTCCTGCACGATGTATTCGACGTTGCGGTGGAACAGCTTGTGCGCACGCAGACCCGAATAGACGTGGGTCAGCAGGCCCAGGTTATGCGCCGAGTACAGGCTCTCGCCTTCAGCCAGCAGGCCGACACCGGTGAGCATTTCTTCGATGTACTGGTGACCGGCTTCGTTGAGTTCGACCTGACGGGTCTTCTCGTCGATGGTGTAGTGACCGGCCTTGGTGACCTGGCCTTCGACTTCTTCGACGTGCAATTCCAGCTGCGGGATCAACTTGTTGATCTCCATGTACAGCTTGGAACTGTCCTCGGCCTGACCGGAAATGATCAGCGGGGTACGGGCTTCGTCGATGAGGATGGAGTCGACTTCGTCGATCACGGCAAAATTGAGTTCGCGCTGGAATTTCTCTTCCATGCTGAACGCCATGTTGTCGCGCAGGTAGTCGAAACCGAATTCGTTGTTGGTGCCGTAGGTGATGTCGGCAGCGTAGGCGGCGCGCTTCTCTTCCGGCGGCTGGAACGGCGTCACGACGCCGACGGTCAGGCCGAGGAATTCATACAGCGGGCGCATCCAGTTGGCGTCACGGCGGGCCAGGTAGTCGTTCACGGTTACAACGTGCACGCCCTTGCCGGACAGCGCGTTGAGGTAAACGCCCAAGGTCGCCACGAGGGTTTTACCCTCACCGGTACGCATTTCGGCAATCATGCCTTCATGCAGGGTCATGCCGCCGATCAACTGGACGTCGAAGTGGCGCATGCCCATGACGCGCTTGCCGGCTTCACGGGCGACCGCGAAGGCTTCAGGCAACAGCTTGTCGAGGGATTCCCCTTTGGCGATACGGGCCTTGAACTCATTGGTCTTGGCGCGCAACTGATCGTCCGAAAGGGCCACCATTTGCTCTTCGAAGGCATTGACGAGCTGCACCGTCTTGAGCATGCGTTTGACTTCACGCTCGTTCTTGCTTCCAAAAAGTTTCTTTAACAAAGGCGCAAACATATCGGCAGGATCTTCCACACTAAAGGGATGGAGGGCGGCCCCGTGAGTCGCCCGTGCAGCCCTCATGGCCGCATGCGAACGAGCATTCTACCCGGAAACGGTGGTGAGGAAAGTGGCGATATTCCACGATGCTGGCACTGCGCTTTGACGGGGCTCACTTAAAATAAGGGCGTTTTGCTCAACTTCAACCCATCAAGGCAAGAAGTTAGTTGTTGATTTAATGGGTAAAGCAGGGACAAAAGCAATGGGCGAGTGGTTCCGTTGCTTTCTGCTACCATGACGCCTCTGTTACTTCAGGTGTTCGATCATGGCATTTCGCCCCCTTACAGCCAGAGCGCCCGCCGTTCTGCTACGCGAAGCCAAGCCGCTCAAAGCCATCCTCGGCCATGCCCAACGCCTCGCTCATCTGCAACGCCTGCTTGAAAGCCAGCTGCAACCCGCCGCCCGCGCACACTGTCATGTGGCCAAGTGGCGTGAAGGCGAACTGTCGCTGGTGGTCACTGACGGCCATTGGGCTACACGCCTGCGCTACCAGCAAAAACGCTTGCAACGGCAACTGCAGCTGTTCGAAGAGTTCGCCAACCTGACGCGAATCAAGTTCAGCGTGCGACCACCGATCATCCAGCCTGGGGCTGCCGGGCACACGATGGACCTGTCGAGCGATGCGGCGGCGACCATTCAGTCCACGGCCGACGGGATCAGCGATCCTGGCCTGCGCGCGGCGCTTGAACGACTGGCGGCGCACGCTAAAGACAAGGCCTGAAGCAAAAGCAAAAGATCGCAGCCTGCGGCAGCTCCTACAGTTGAAAATACGTTCCCCTGTAGGAGCTGCCGAAGGCTGCGATCTTTGCTTTTAGCGGCGTTTGCTGCCGCCAAGTAACGAGCCCATCAAACCGCGCACCAGTTGCTTGCCCAGATTGTTCGCGGCCTGGCGCATCGCCGATTTCAAGGCTTGCCCCGCCGCCGTGCCCAGAAATTCTCCGGCCCGATCGGCCAGGCTCGGCTCTTCGGCTGCCGGCTTACCCGCTGGCGCATCCGGTGCCAGATCCTTGCGGCCCATGAGGATTTCGTACGCGGATTCGCGGTCGATCGGTTTGTCATATCGGCCCTTGAACGGCGACCCGGCAATCAGCATTGTGCGTTCGGTTTCGCTCAGCGGCCCGATCCGCGACTGCGGTGGCGCCACCAGCACCCGCTGGACCATCTCCGGCGTGCCTTTTTCCTGCAGCGTCCCGACCAGTGCTTCGCCGATACCCAATTCCGTCAGCACCGACAAGGTGTCGAATGCCGGATTCGGCCGGAAGCCATCGGCCACCGCGCGCAGGGACTTCTGCTCCTTGGCGGTGAACGCACGCAAACCGTGCTGGATGCGCAGACCGAGTTGCGCCAGCACGTTATCCGGCAAATCCCCCGGTGACTGGGTGACGAAATACACGCCGACACCTTTCGAGCGAATCAGCCGCACCACCTGCTCCAGACGCTCCTGCAGCGCCTTGGGCGTATCGCCGAAGAGCAAATGCGCTTCATCGAAGAACAACGCCAGCAGCGGCTTGTCGGCATCGCCGCGCTCCGGCAACTGCTCGAACAGCTCGGCCAGCAGCCACAGCAGGAACGTCGCGTAGACCTTTGGAGCCTCGTGCACCAGACGGCTGGCATCGAGCAAATGAATCCGTCCACGGCCATCGGCGGCCGGTTGCAGAATGTCTTCGAGTTGCAGCGCCGGTTCGCCGAACAAGGCTTCAGCGCCCTGCTGTTCCAGGGTCGCCAGCCGGCGCAACAGTGCCTGACTGGAACCGGTGGTCATCAGCGCCGCGTCTTCGCCCAGCAACTGCGGGTTGTCCTTGAGGTGATTGAGCAGCGCCTTGAGGTCTTTCAGATCCAGCAGCAACAGGCCTTCGCGATCCGCCACTTTAAAGGCTGCGTACAGCGCCGACTGCTGGCTGTCGGTCAGTTCCAGCAGGCTGCCGATCAGCAACGGGCCCATTTCACTCAAGGTGGTACGCAACGGATGACCGGATTCACCGTGAATGTCCCACAGCGTCACCGGATAAGCCTGCGGCTTGTAATCGAGCCAGGGCATCCCGGCGATACGCTCGGCGACCTTGCCCTGCGGATTGCCGGCGGCGCCCAGGCCGCACAGGTCGCCCTTGATGTCGGCGGCGAACACCGCGACCCCGGCGTCACTGAATGCTTCGGCAAGGCGTTGCAAAGTTACGGTCTTGCCGGTCCCGGTCGCACCGGCGATCAGCCCGTGGCGGTTAGCCAGGCGCATGGCCTGAGCAATCGGTTGCCCCGCCAGATCGGCGCCGATAACGAGTTGCGATGTGTCAGGCATTTTGTCACCTATGGTTAATCTTTAATCCGCTGTGGCCGATAGCTAAGGGCGAGAACCTGCTGAAAAGTCGGTCGGACATTTCCCTAAGGAGAGTCGGAAATATCAGTTTGTTTCACCCTTGCCCATTTTGCGCGTCTTTATAAAAGCACGCCCAGGACATTAAGACCTTAGCGGAACCCCAAGCCATGAACAAAAACCTGCGCTTCAGCCATAAAATTTTGCTTGCCGCCGCCCTCATCGTCATCGCCGCTTTCGCCTCGTTCACGCTGTACAACGACTGGCTGCAACGCAACGCGATCCGCGATGACCTGAACAACTATCTCAACGAGATGGGCGAAGTCACCGCCGACAACATCCAGACCTGGCTCAACGGGCGCATTCTGCTGGTCGAGAACGCCGCCCAGAACATCGCCATCAATCCGGAACCGGCCAACGTCGCCAGCCTGCTGGAACAGAAATCCCTGACCTCGACGTTCATGGCCACTTACCTGGGCGATGCCACCGGTCACTTCACCATCCGCCCGGACGTGAAGATGCCTGACGGCTTCGATCCACGGGTGCGCCCTTGGTATAAAGGGGCCGAGAGCAGCAGCGCCTCGACCCTGACCGAACCGTACATCGACGCCGCCACCGGCCAGTTGATCATCTCCATCGCCACCGCCTCGAAAAAGGCCGGCCAGAGCGTCGGCGTGGTGGGCGGCGACCTGAGCCTGCAAACCCTGGTCGACACCCTCACCGCGCGGGACTTCTCCGGCATGGGCTACGCGTTCCTGGTCAGCGCCGACGGCAAGATCCTCGTGCACCCGGACAAGGCGCTGGTGATGAAGTCACTGAAAGAAGCCTATCCGCAGGACACTCCGCACATCAGCAGCGACTTCAGTGAAATCACTGTCGATGGCAAGACTCGCATCGTCAGCTTCACCCCGATCAAAGGCCTGCCGTCGGTGAACTGGTACATCGGGCTGTCGGTGGACAAGGACAAAGCCTTCTCGATGCTCAGTGAGTTCCGCACCTCGGCGGTGATTGCCACGGTGATTGCGGTGGTGATCATCATCGCGCTGCTGGGCATGCTGATTCGCCTGCTGATCCAGCCGCTGCACGTCATGACCCGCGCCATGGAAGACATCGCCGACGGCGAAGGCGATCTGACCAAGCGCCTGACCATCGTCAATAACGATGAGTTCGGCGTGCTGGGTACCGCATTCAACCGTTTCGTCGAGCGTATTCACGGCTCGATCCGTGAAGTGTCGTCGGCCACCGGGCAGGTCAACGAGGTCGCGTTGCGCGTGGTCGCCGCGTCCAACTCGTCGATGTACAACTCCGACCAGCAAGCCTCACGCACCAGCAGCGTCGCCGCCGCGATCAATCAACTGGGCGCCGCCGCCCAGGAAATCGCCCGCAACGCCGCGCAAGCCTCGAACCAGGCCAGTGACGCCCGTGGTCTGGCCGAAGACGGCCAGCAAGTGGTGGATCGCAGCATCAAGGCGATGAATCAACTGTCGAGCATGCTCAGCGCCTCCAGCACCAACATCGAGTCGCTGAACAGCAAAACCGTGAACATCGGGCAGATCCTCGAAGTGATCACCAGCATCTCCCAGCAGACCAACCTGCTGGCACTCAACGCCGCCATCGAAGCGGCGCGTGCCGGTGAGGCCGGACGTGGTTTTGCCGTGGTCGCCGACGAAGTGCGCAACCTGGCGCACCGCACCCAGGAATCGGCGCAGCAGGTGCAGACCATGATCGAGGAGCTGCAAGTCGGCGCCCGAGAGTCGGTGAGCACCATGAGCGACAGCCAGCGCCACAGCCAGGACAGCGTGGAAATCGCCAACCTCGCCGGCGAACGCCTCAACAGCGTGACCCAGCGCATTGGCGAAATCGACGGGATGAACCAGTCGGTGGCGACCGCGACCGAGGAGCAGACGGCGGTGGTCGAGTCGATCAACGTCGACATCACCGAGATCAACACGCTGAACCAGGAAGGTGTCGAGAACCTGCAGGCGACGTTGCGCGCCTGTTCGGATCTGGAGCAGCAGGCTTCGCGCCTGAAGCAGCTGGTCGGCAGTTTCCGCATCTAAGATCAAAAGATCGCAGCCTGCGGCAGCTCCTACAGGGTGAACAGAAATCCCCTGTAGGAGCTGCCGCAGGCTGCGATCTTTTTGCCCTGGAGACCCACCGCGTATTCCCGACCGAACATCTATTCTGGATAAAGGTCAACCAAGGGAGTGCAACGCAGCGGAGGGTTGATCACTGTGCATATCGCCGACATCACCATGTTCTACGCCCCGGCCAGCGGCGGCGTACGCACCTACCTGGACGCCAAGCATCGTCGGCTGGGCGTCAAACCCGGGATTCGCCACAGCCTGCTGATCCCCGGCGCGCACTTGAGTGAACACGATGGCGTCTACACGGTGCCTGCTCCCGCCCTGCCCTTTGGCAAGGGTTACCGCTTCCCCGTGCGTCTCGCCCCCTGGCGCAACGTCCTGCAGGATTTGCAGCCGGAGCTGATCGAAGTCGGCGATCCGTACCTGACGGCCTGGGCGGCGCTGGATGCACGACGGCAACTGGACGTGCCGGTGATCGGCTTTTATCACTCGGATCTGCCGTTGCTGGTGGGTAACCGCATGGGTCATTGGGTCACGCCGAATGTCGAGGCGTACGTCAGCAAACTGTATGGCAACTTCGACCGGGTGCTGGCGCCGAGTCAGGTGATGGCCGACAAGCTCCGGGGCCTGGGGGTGCGCAACGTCTTCGTGCAACCGCTCGGGGTCGATCTGCAAACCTTCCATCCTGACGCCCGCGACAACGGTTTGCGCGCCGAACTGGGGATTGCCGAAGACACCCGCCTGCTGATCTTCGCCGGGCGCGGATCCAAAGAGAAGAACCTGCCGATACTGCTCAAATGCATGCAACGTCTCGGCCCGCGCTACCACCTGCTGCTGGTCGGTTCATCGATGCCCGCTGTGGTCCCGGACAATGTCAGCGTGATCGACGGGTTCTGTCCCGCCGCCACCGTCGCAAGGTTGATGGCCAGCGCCGACGCCCTGCTGCATGCCGGCGATCAGGAAACCTTCGGTCTGGTGATCCTCGAAGCCATGGCCTGCGGGATTCCGGTGGTCGCGGTGGCGGCCGGAGCATTTGAAGAAATCGTCGCCGAAGACTGTGGCTTGCTCTGTGCGCCGAACAACCCGCAAGCCATGGCCAATGCGGTGCGCGAGCTGTTCAGTCGCGGCTGCGTAAAACTCGGCCAACAAGCCCGGCAACACGTCGAACGGCGTTATTCCTGGGACAGCGTGGTTGACAGCCTGCTCGGCCATTACCACGCGGTGCTCGGTCACTCGCTGCCAAGGGTGGCCAATGGCTGATTCCTTGAATGACCGCGCAGTGCTGCTGGTGCTGCACGACGTGGCACCGTCGACGTGGGCGGATTATCAGCCATTTGTCGAGGCGGTCGACGCAATGGGTGGCGTGCCGATGACCTGGCTGGTCGTACCGGATTTCCATGGTCACGACGCACTTGAGGATCATCCCGTGTTTTGCCGAATGCTCGGCGAGCGGCTGGCCCGTGGCGATGAACTGGCCTTGCACGGCTATTACCATGACGACCGCGAGCCGGCACCAACCACGCCGCGCGACTGGTTCATGCGCCGAATCTATACCCACGAAGGGGAGTTTTATCGCCTGTCCCGCGAAGCCGCCCTGGCGCGACTGCGCGACGGCATCGAACTGTTCCGGCGCAATGGCTGGCCGTTGCACGGCTTCGTCGCCCCGGCCTGGTTGATGAGCGAGGGCACGCGCCAGGCCCTTCGCGAAACACCATTGAGCTACACCAGCGACCCGCAACATTTTTATCAATTGCCGGATTTCACCGCCATCAACGCCCCGGGTCTGGTGTGGAGTGCGCGCAGCGCCTGGCGCCGGGGCCTGTCAAAAATCGTCAGCGAGCAACGCGAACAGCAATGGCGCGACGCCGCGGTGATTCGTCTAGGCTTGCACCCGGTAGACATGCGCCACGCTTTCGCGCGTGATTACTGGCTACGAACCCTTGAACGGCTGCTGGCAGAAGGACGCACGCCCATGACCAAAATCGACTGGCTCAGCAAGCAACGCGGGCGAATGGAGCGCGCTGCATGAGTCGCGGCATTGTGCTGTTGATCGGCCTGCTCGCTGCTGTACTGATCCCGGTGTTGCTCGGCGGCGGCGAGATCGGTGCGCGCCTGCAAAACTTCCCGCTGCAATGGCTGCTGATCATGTTCGGCATGATTCTGCTCTGCTGGGGTATCAACACCCTGCGCTTGCGCTTGCTGCTGGGCGATCAACGCGAGCGGGTCACGCCGCTGAAAAGCCTCGGCGTGGTGATGGCCGCCGAGTTTGCCTACTGCGCCACGCCCGGCGGCAGTGGCGGGCCGCTGACGATCATGGCGTTGCTGGCGCGCAGCGGTGTGCGCCCGGCCCGTGGCAGTGCGGTGTTTGCCATGGATCAGTTGAGCGATCTGCTGTTCTTTCTCTGTGCCTTGAGCGGCATCCTGATTTACGCCTTGTTTCAGCACCTCAGTGACCGCCTCGAATGGTTGCTGATGGTCAGTGCGGTGTCGCTGTTCGGTGGGCTGTTCAGTTGCGTGCTGCTGGCGCGCTACCACCGCCGCCTGATCCTTTTAAGCGGGCGCCTGCTCGCTCGCCTGAACGTGCGGCCCGCCACTCGCCGGCGCTGGGCACGCAAGCTGCTGCATTTTCTCGCCGCGTTCATCGATACGCTCAAGTTGCCGTGGCAGACCCTGATCAAAGTCTTCGCCCTGACCTGCGTGCACTGGCTGCTGCGCTACAGCGTGCTGTACCTGGCCTTGCGCGGGCTGGGCGCGGACCTGCAATGGGCCTGGAGTTTTCTGGTGCAGATGCTGTCGCTGGGGGCTGGTCAAATGAGCCTGCTACCCGGTGGCGCTGGGGCGGCAGAACTGACCTCGGCGGCGCTGCTGGCGCCGATGGTCGGCAAATCCACTGCAGCGGCAGCGATCCTGATCTGGCGGGTGGTGACGTTCTATTTCTATCTGGTGGTGGGCGGGCCGGTGTTTCTGTTTATGCTCGGGCGGCCATTGCTCAAGAAACTGTTGGAGATTCGACAAGCCTGAAAAGATCGCAGCCTGCGGCAGCTCCTACATAGAAATGCGATCCCTGTAGGAGCTGCCGCAGGCTGCGATCTTTTCAGGCTTCTCCCTCCGGTTCGGGCTTTACCTGCTCCCACAACTCGGCAGCCCCGGGAAACTCGGTGCCATCTTCCGGACTGAGGTCATCCGGGTCGTAGCGGCTCAGACAACCTTCGCCCAATGTGGCAGGTGCTTTCGAAGTGGCTTTGTCCAGTGGATCGCTCACGGGCAGTTCCTCAACGGCTGAAACGAAAAAAGGGCCTGGGACGATTGAACGCCCAGGCCCTTCTTTATTCAAGTACGCGCAGGTTCGATCAGAACACCACGGTCTTGTTGCCGTGCACCAGCACGCGGTCTTCGAGGTGATAACGCAGGCCACGGGCCAACACCATCTTCTCGACGTCACGGCCGAAACGCACCATGTCTTCGATGCTGTCGCTGTGGCTGACACGCACCACATCCTGCTCAATGATCGGACCGGCGTCCAGCTCTTCGGTCACGTAGTGGCAGGTTGCGCCGATCAGCTTCACGCCGCGCAGCGACGCCTGATGGTATGGCTTGGCACCAACGAACGACGGCAGGAAGCTGTGGTGAATGTTGATCACCTTGTGCGCGTATTCGCGGCAAAGCGCCGGCGGCAGGATCTGCATGTAGCGCGCCAGTACCACCACTTCGGCATCGTGCTGTTTGACCAGACGCGAGACTTCGGCGAAGGCCGGCTCCTTGTCCTGCGGGTTGACCGGGACATGGTAATAAGGAATGCCGTGCCACTCGACCATGCTGCGCAGGTCGTTGTGGTTGGAAATCACGCAGGAGATTTCGCAATCGAGCTCGTCGCTGTGCCAGCGGTGCAGCAAGTCGGCCAGGCAGTGGGATTCGCGGCTGGCCATCAGCACCACGCGTTTCTTCTGCTCGGTGTCGGTGATGCGCCAGTCCATCGAAAACTCTTCGGCGATCGGCGCAAACTTCTCGCGCAGCACTTCGATACCGAACGGCAGCGAATCGGCGCGGATCTCGTGACGCATGAAGAACCAGCCATTCTGATTATCCGAATGGTGGCTCGCTTCGGTGATCCAACCGTTGTGGGATGCCAGAAAGTTACTGACTTTGGCAACGATGCCAACGCGGTCAGGGCAGGAAATCACCAACCGAAAGGTGCGCATGGGGGGGAAACTCCAGAACTTCGCAAAGGCGGCCATTCTAGCGACTGTGCGCGGAAACTGCAGTATTGATGACCACATCCCCGCAGGCAGGCCCGATTCGCGGCGTCTGACGTCACGCGCGGCAAAACTATAGTCCTGCAGTGAAGCTGTTCGGCCAGATAATTGTGAATACTCGTGATGACTGCATCACATTATTTAAATGACCATTCAATTCAACGGTTATTCCACGTAACTAATTCAAATAAAAAAACCGGTTAAATGTTTACTTGATGAAACAGCCTGACTATTATTGCGGCACTGTCCCTGCCATTCAACACATCCGCATAAGGTAGTTACCATGTCCTTGATCAACGAATATCGCGCCACCGAAGAAGCAATCAAAGAGCTGCAAGCGCGTTTGAAGAACCTGTCGCAAGACGACAAATTGCAAGCCGAGCTGGAATTCGAAGGCAAACTGCGCACCCTGATGGGCGAATACTCCAAGTCCCTGCGCGACATCATCGCCCTGCTGGATCCGGAATCGAAAACCAAGGGCACCCGTGGCGCCGCAGTCAAAACTACCGGCACCAAGCGCGCGCGCAAAGTTAAACAATACAAAAACCCGCACAACGGCGAAGTCATCGAAACCAAAGGTGGCAACCACAAGACTCTGAAAGAGTGGAAAGCCAAGTGGGGCGGTGACGTGGTTGAAGGCTGGGCTACCCTGCTGGGCTAAGCCGCAACGCCTGTCGCAGACTGCTTCTGCGGCCCATGAAAAACGCCAGCATATGCTGGCGTTTTTTTATGCCCGGCATTTCACGGGCACACTATGTTCGATTTCAAAGATTCAAACGTTTGCGCAATGCCTGGACATAATTCTGCCACTCATTGAGCACTTGATTCTGTATCGGCGTAGCACTAAGCACCCATTGCTGCGCGGCCTCGGCAAAAGATTGCAGGGTATTAGGCGCGCCCATTTGCGGCTCGGACAAACGCTGCTGGCAGAATATTCTCCAGCGTTCTTGCTCCTCGGAATTCAACGTATCGGGAAAGTTACGTGCGCGATATCGAAAGAGTAATTCCGGCAGACGTTCATCATCGAACGGCCAGTGTTCTTGCGCTAATTGCGCCGGATCAGCCGTCCTCACTTGCTCGCATAGACGCCGGTCACGATCACCGATGAATCCATCGTACAACTGCTGTTCCGGATCTTCGCTCGGCGTGAAGTCTTCGCTGGCGTAAATCGCCGCGACTTTATCTTTCCAGACTTGTTGTGCGTCACTTAGCCGCAGTGCACGCGCCTGATACAGCGCCATATCCAGACCCAGGCGCTGCTGATCGTCAGCGCGCAACACCGACAACGGCGCCACCACCGGGCAGCGATTGATGTGAATCAGTTTGAGCGGCACCGGCAGTTCACCCTCGGCGAGATCGTCGCGGCGGGTATACAGGCGCTGGCGCAGGGCTTCCGCATCCAGGTCCAGCAAACCTTGCGGATCAAGGTGCAGGTCACAGACGATCAGCGCATTGCGATTGCGCGGATGCCAGGCCAAGGGCAGCACCACACCGACATAGTGCCGCGCCGCCGAGAAGCGTCCGGAGATATGCACCAGCGGTTGCAGCAGACGAATCTGATCCATGACCTTCTGCTTGCTGCGCAGTTGAAACAGCCAGTCATACAACTTCGGCTGTTTCTCGCGGATCAACCGCGCCAGCGCGATGGTGGCGCGCACGTCCGAGAGTGCTTCGTGGGCATGCCCATGGTCGATGTTGTTGGCGGCCGTCAGGCGTTCGAGCTTGAGGGTGACCTTGCCTTGGTCATCGGTTGGCCAGACCAGCCCCTCCGGGCGTAACGCATACGCGGCACGCACCACATCGATCAGGTCCCAGCGACTGTTGCCGCCCTGCCATTCACGGGCGTACGGATCGAAGAAATTGCGATAGAGACTGTAGCGGGTCATCTCGTCGTCGAAACGCAAGGTGTTGTAACCCGCGCCGCACGTGCCGGGCGCCGCCAGTTGTGCGTGCACGCGGGTCATGAAATCGGCTTCGCTCAAACCCTGTTCGGCGAGACGACTTGGGGTGATGCCGGTGATCGCGCACGCCGCCGGGTGCGGCAGGATGTCTTCGCTGGGCTGGCAGTAGAGGTTGACCGGTTCGTCGATTTCATTGAGGTCGTGGTCGGTGCGAATCCCGGCGACCTGCAGCGGACGGTCGTTGCGCGGATTGATGCCGGTGGTCTCGTAGTCGTACCAGAAGATTGAAGTCACGGGCGGTTCCTGAACTGAAGATCGGCAAAGTCTAGGCGTTGAACGGCCGTCGCGGCCAGCGCTGTGTCATTCAACCACCGCGCATCACACGATGTGCAATACATAGTGATGTCGTTTTCCCCCAAGAGGCTGCTAGCATCGGACGGACTTCGCATCCCGATCCGGCCCCATCAGGTAGCCCATGCTCGAGAACACAGCACTGCCACGGAAAGCACCGCTGAACCCGCCACTCGATACCCGCTATCAAGTGGAAACGCCGGAGGGCATCGACCTGCCGTTGCGCCCGGCCGGTCTGATGGTGCGCAGCCTCGCCTTCGGCATCGACCTGGGCATTCGCGGGGCCATCCTCGGCGTGCTGCTCCTGGTGCTGGCGTTTCTCGGCAAGCTCGGCATCGGTCTCGGTTCGTTGCTGCTGTTTGCCGTCAGCTGGTGGTACATGGTGCTGTTCGAAGTGCTGCGTCAGGGCCGTTCGCCGGGCAAGCAATGGATGGGCCTGCGGGTGATCCACGATGACGGCACACCGATCGGCTGGTCGGCCTCGCTGCTGCGCAACCTGCTGCGTTTTGTCGATCTGCTGCCGTTCGGTTATGCCTTCGGCGCCATCAGTTGCCTGCAACATCCCACCTTCAAACGCCTCGGTGACATCGCCGCCGGCACTTTGGTGGTCTACAGCGAACGCGCCCTGCTCCGCCCGCAATTGCCTGACGCCCAGCCACGCCGCTCACCGGTGCCGCTCAACCTCGGCGAACAACGCGCCCTGCTCGCCTTCGCCGAACGCCAGGCTGAACTGTCGCCGGCGCGGGTCAACGAGCTTGCCGCCCTGCTCGCCCAGCCGCTGCACCTCTCGGCGCCTAAAGCGGTCAGCGAGCTCAACGGCATCGCCCGTGGCCTGTTGGGTCCGACATGAAGCAGAGTCTTTTCGAAACTCGCCACAAGGCCGAATGGGAGCGCTTCACCCTGGCCCTCGAACGCCTCGAACACGGCAAGGACACCTCGCAGGTGGCCAGTTTCCCCAAAGCTTATCGACGCCTCTGCCAGCATCTGGCGCTGGCACAGGAGCGTGGTTACAGCAGTTTTCTGATCGACTCGCTGCAACAACTGGTGTTGCGCGGCCACCAGCAGCTTTATCGCCACCGCAGTCGTTTCGGCGCCAACCTGCTGGGTTTCATCCTCGCTGACTTTCCCCGGCTGGTGCGCGCCGAATGGCCGTTCGTGCTGGCCGCCGGTCTGGTGTTTTTCGGCAGCCTGATAGGCTTTGCCTTGCTGGTGTATGTCTTTCCCGAATTGGTCTACAACCTGATCCCCGCCGAACAGGTGCGCGACATGCAGAGCATGTACGACCCGGTGGCCGGGCACCTCGGGCGCTCGGCCGAACGGGCCGCCAGCGAAGACTGGGTGATGTTCGGTTATTACGTGATGCACAACATCGGCATCGCCTTTCAGACCTTCGCCAGCGGTTTGCTGCTGGGCGTCGGCAGCGCGTTCTTCCTGTTCTACAACGGATTGATCATCGGCGCGGTGGCCGGGCATCTGACTGAAATCGGTTTCGGGCAGACGTTCTGGTCGTTCGTGATCGGCCACGGCGCCTTCGAGCTGAGCGCCATTGCCCTGGCGGGCGCGGCGGGGCTAAAGCTCGGCTGGGCAGTGATTGCACCGGGGCGGCTGACCCGTGGTGAAGCGCTGGTGCAGGCGGCGCGCAAAAGCGTGCAGTTGGTGTGCGGCGTCATGCTGTTCCTGCTGATCGCGGCGTTCATCGAAGCGTATTGGTCGTCAAAGACCGGGGTCACACCGCCGATCAAATATGCGGTCGGTGCCGCGTTATGGATCGCAGTGGCGGTCTATCTGCTGTTCGCCGGAAGGACACGCCATGCGCCTGAGTGACGCCACGGTGGCGATCCGCCCGCGCACCAGCTGGGAAGCCATGGACCTGGGCGTGCTCATGAGCCAACAGCATCGACGCCTGCTGATGACCAGTTGGGCCATCGTCACCCTGCCGCTGTTCGCCGTGCTGACCTTGTTGCTGTGGGATTCGCCGTCGCTGGCGGTGTTGATTTTCTGGTGGCTGAAACCGATCTACGAACGCCTGCCGCTGTACATCCTGTCCAAGGCCCTGTTCGGCGAAACACCGACACTGAAACAAGCCCTGCGTGAGTTCCCGCGGCTGCTCAAACCGCAATGGCTGGCCAGTCTGACCTGGCGCCGCCTGAGCCTGAGTCGCAGTTTCCTGCTGCCGGTGCTGCAACTCGAAGGCCTCGACGGTACCGCCCGTCAGCAACGCCTGCAGGTGTTGCTGCAACGCAATGCCGGCGCCGCGCAATGGCTGACGATCATCGGCATGCATCTGGAAACCGCACTGTGGATCGGCCTGATGGTGCTGTTCTACATGTTGCTGCCACAGCAGATTGAAACCGACTGGGACTGGCAATCGCTGATCCTCGACGCCGATCACCACTGGCGTTGGCTGGAGCACCTGACCAACGCCTTCTACGCGCTGGTGCTGGTGGTCTGGGAACCGATTTATGTCGCCTGCGGTTTCAGCCTGTATCTGAACCGGCGCACCACACTGGAAGCGTGGGACATCGAGCTGGTATTCCGCCGTTTGCGCCAGCGCCTGAACAGCAGCGCGGTGGGTTTGTTGTTGGCGGTCTGTCTGTTGCTGCCGGCGGTGCCACCCGTATGGGCTGCGGCCGATCCCGCCAGCGCACCGGAGGCACCCCGCCTGCTGCACCAACCGCTGACCAGTCAGGCTGCGCACGACAGCATCAAGGCGCTGCTCGAACAACCACCGTTCAAGAACAAGGAAAGCGTGACCCGCTATCGCTTTGGCGACGACCCGGCAGCCCCGGCCGAGGGTAAACCCGGTGAGGCGCCGCAATGGCTGAAAACCCTGCTCGGCTGGCTGGACAGTCAGCGCTTCAATGCGCTGGCCGGCCTGATTGAAGTGCTGTTGTGGGGAGCGTTGATCGCCGCTGTGGGCTGGCTGATCTGGCGCTATCGCGAGTTCCTGCGCACCTTCGTCAGCCGTCGGCCGAAGCTGCCCGCCCGCATCAGGCCACCTGCACCGCAGCAAGCGTTTGGCCTGGACCTGAGCCCGCAAACCCTGCCCGACGATATCGCCGCCAGTGCCGAACAACTCTGGCACACCCAGCCGCGCGCCGCGCTGGGCCTGCTCTATCGCGGATTGCTCAGCCGTCTGCTGCACGACTTTGCCCTGACCTTGAAACCCGCTGACACCGAGCATCAAGTGCTGCTGCGGGTCGAGCAACTGCAGCGCCCTGAACTGCTGGCGTTCAGTCGCAGCCTGACGCAGCACTGGCAGAACATGGCCTACGGGCACCGCGTACCGGCGGCGCATCTGCAACAGGAATTGTGTGACGGCTGGCGCGCCTTGTTCGACCATGGAGCGCGCACTTGAACCGGCGTAGCGCGTGGCTGCTCGGCGGGCTGATCGTCGCCTTGCTCGCGGCGTTGAGCATTTATCTGTACCTCAAGGCCCGGCCTTATCAGGAAGTGATCGATCACGGCCCTTCGCCCCAGGCCCAGGCCAATCCTTATCTGGCGGCAGAGATGTTTTTGCGTGAACGCGGGCTCAACGTCGGCCATGCCGAAACGCTGGCAGTGCTGCCAGAGATCGATCCGCGTCGACACACGCTGCTGTTGTTCGGCGAACGTTCGCGCATGACCCCGCGTCAGGTCGATCAGGTGTTGAACTGGGCCCGCGCCGGTGGGCGCCTGGTGTTCGTGGCCGAAGCGCTGTGGGACAAGCAGGCCAGACAAAGCGATGATCTGTTGCTGGACCGGGTGCAGTTGCACCAGTCCCTGAGCAAGGATCTCAAGGAGCCGCCGGCGGAGCTGGCGGATGATCCGTACCCGAACCTGACCAAACTCTATCTGGAAGACGAGGACGCTCCCGCCTACGCCGGTTTCGACACCGCGTTTCATCTGGAGGATCCGAAAAATCTCGCCCAGGCCTGGGCCAACAGCGCCAAGGCCACGCACATGATGCAACTGCCGTACGGCCTCGGCTCGATCACCGTGGTCACCGATGCCGAACTGTGGAAAGCCCCGGCCATCAGCCAGCACGACAACGCCTGGCTGCTCTGGTACCTGAGCGCCGACACTGACGTCACGCTGATTTTCAACACGGTGCATGATGGTCTGCTGACCTTGCTCTGGCGTTACTTCCCGCAAGCCATCGTCGCCCTGCTGGCGCTGATCGGCCTCGGCCTGTGGCACGTTGCTGTGCGCCACGGGCCATTGCAGGCGCCCGCCGCGAGTGGCCGCCGGCAGCTGCAGGAGCACCTGCGCGCCAGTGCCGATTTCATTCTGCGCCACAACGGTCAGCACACGCTGTTGCAAGCATTGCAACAGGACGTGCTGCGCCGCGCCCGCCGCCGCTATCCCGGCTTCGACCAATTGAACGTGGCCGAGCAATGGCTGGTGCTGTCGCGCCTGACCCGCCAGCCGACCCGCGCCATCAGCCAGGCCCTGAGCCCGGTGCCGAAACAGCGCATGAGCAGCGCTGATTTCAGTCGCCAGGTGGCCCACCTGCAAACCTTGAGGAACACGCTATGATCTGGAGCGTTGTAGTCGTTAGATCTCTGTGCTATTGAAGCCATAGATCTGTTCATGGGGAGTGAAGGGTCGCAGCAGTAGCCTTTACACAGTCACATAGCGATTGGTCGACGACAGGAAGCAAGATGGAGCTAGTGTGGGGAACCAAAGATTTCAAGATCGCAGGGCAACCCTATCAGGGGTTTCCGATTCTGTTGTGGGACTCGATGGAGAGCTGCACTCAGGCCAATCTATTCTTCCGTCGTTACCTCCTTCGTGGCGAGATCGGCTCGAAGCAATCCTGGCCCAGTACAGGAAGAGCGCTGTACGACTTCTTCAGTTTCCTGCAAGCCCATGACCTTGATTGGCGGGACGTAGATCGTGGTGAGGCCAAGAGCCTTGTAGCTGCCTACAGGAACTACTGCCTGGTGGCTTGCGAACTGGCCCCCAACACTACCCGCCAGCGACTGACGTACATCTGCAAATTCTACGAGTTCGCCTTGGAGAACGGCTGGGTTAAGCGCCTGCCGTTCGGTCACGAGGAGCGGACTGTAAAGCGCGAATCAAGCTTCCTTGAGCACGTTAATGCGAGTGGTGGCAAAGCCTTGGTAAACGATGTGATGCCGCGTCGTCACAAGCCTCTACCCAAGTTTCTGAGTATGTCCCAGACCAAGTCACTTATGTCCGTAGTGGATAATCCACATCACCGGATCATGATTCAACTGGCCCTGCGCACAGGCCTACGTCGTAACGAACTGGCTACCTTCCCGGTGGAGTACGTTTTCGACCCGGACAAGGCTGGGCGCACCGAACGCAATCTGCGCATTCGGCTTGACCCTTTCGACGGCAGCGGGATGGAAACCAAGGGCAGCAAGGTGCGAGATATCTGGATCAGTAGCAAGTTCATGGCCGAACTTTATCGGTACGTGACGAAGCTACGCGGGGAGCGGGCGTCTCTGGGTAAGGATCAGAGGGCACTTCTCCTAAACCACCTCGGAGAGCCCTATGGAAGCAACGGCAAGAGCCTCAATCGGATCATTGTAGAGACAGGAGAGCGAGCGGGCGTTGAAGTGCACACCCACATGCTGCGGCACACTTACGCGACCCACACCCTGGTAAACCTTCAACGCAACCCACAGAAAGGGATCGATCCGCTGGTGTTCCTCCAGCGTCAGCTTGGTCATAGCTCGATACAAACCACCATGATCTATCTGCACATGGTCAACGAAATGGCTGATGAAGCGGTGCTGGCGTACGACGACGAGCTGAACGAAGTGGCGGGAGAAGCCTGATGAGTAAACGCAAAGTATTCTCCAAGACTGACCTCAGCGTCCCACAGGTCGAACACAGCGTCGACACGGCAGGCAACGTGATCATCTTGCCTGAGGCTATCCCTCCAGCAAGCACAGTGGTCTCATTTGGGCGCAACTCATCCAACACTCGAGCATTCGATTTTGCTCGGTGGTACGGTTCAGGTATTGACCCCATCACCTACGCCTGTCAGCGACAAATTGAGCGCTTCTTAGCAGGGCAAGAGGGCACCCTTTCGGTTACCACCGTCGTGGGTTATTGCAACAATGGATTAGGGAAACTCCTTGATTTTTGCGTACTCCAAGCGATGGCCTTAGAGCGTGAGTTGACGCTGACTGATTTGAATCGAGGCCTTATCGACGGTTTTCTAGGCCATCTCGCTGGACAGGCATTATCGTCACCTTCACAGAAAAGCAATTACTCGCGTGCTAAGTCGGTGCTTCATGCCCTTGGGAGGCGGGGCATTTTTCGATTAGTCACGTCTGGCGATAATGCCACCTTTCCGCGCAACCCTTTTCCAAACGTCAATCGCAAGTCCAAGGGCGAGACGCCCCTATCCAAACGTGAGCGACAACAGTTCGCAACGGCATTGCGACAGGCCATAAAACCCATTTTTATCAGTGATACGCCGCCTACCAGTGACCTATTGGCCTATAGTTTGTTGGTCGTGGCTCTGCATACCGGTCGTAATGCCACTCCATTGCTAGAGATGGGCCGCAATTGCTTACGTCCACACCCAAAAGACGACACCGTCTTCCTGACGCTATGGAAGCGCCGTGGCTACAACACCAACAAGGTGGCTATTCGAGCTGAGTCGAAGACCGAGCGCGTGCTGGAGGCAATGCCCAGCGTCAGGGTCAACGTGGAACGGCTGATCCGTCGCGTGATGACGTTAACTGAACCACTGGATTCAGAAGCTCCGGACGACCTCAAGGGTCGCGTGTGGCTGTACCGCAAACGGGCTAAATCAACGAGTCAGATCACGTCACTATCTCAAAGCATGTTAGAAACAGGCACGGCCAGCCTTGTAGCTGAGTATGGATTGAAGGACACCGACGGAAAGCCGTTGCGCATCAACATCGCTCGCTTGCGTAAGACTTTTGCAAACCGCATCTTTGACCTAAGTGATGGAGACCTCGCAACCACCGCATACGCTCTCGGCAACACCCCACGGGTAGCCGACCAGAACTATCTGGCCCCCAGCGAGGACGCTCGGCGAAACTGGCGGTTCATGGGAGAGTTATTGGTGGAGGAGCTTCTAACTGCGACTATCGGAGCAACCTACAAAGAAATTCCCTCGGGCCGCTGTGCAGATCCTGTAAACGGTCAGTTTGCCCCGAAACGCGAAGGTGCAACCTGCATGAACTTCATCAACTGCGTGCGCTGTAAGCACTACGCAGTGACCGCCGAAGACCTCTACAAACTGTTCAGCTTCTACTTCCGCGTTCTGGCTGAACGCTCCCGTATGGACAAACGTCGGTGGGCACGTGAGCTTGCCCACATCCCTCGACTGATCGACGACTACATCATTGCGGAAGGACTTCGCCGTGGCACCTTCAAGCCTGCAGCCGTGGAGGCCGCGAAGCAGCGCGCTCGTGCCCAACCGCACCCGTTCTGGTCTGTTGATTTTATTGGCAGCTTGGAGGTCTTCTCATGATTGACGATATCGTAGAAGAACTACCTTTTGCGACCTTCACCGCTCAACCTGGAGAGGTGCGCGGCCTGTCCGATTCAGAGCGAGATAATCTGATCATCAGCGCAAATCAAGTTGATGGGCATTGGGTGATTATCAGCAGATATTGTGATGACGTTTGGTATCTCACTGGTTTCCCTAAAAATGTTGCGATCAGCGATAGACGGATTGATTTCGATACGGTGCCACCAGTGTTTCGTCAGGTTGTGAAGGCTGTGTTTTATCGTTATCTGAGACGAGGTCGGGACGGATCTGATCGGCCTAGAGGAGCGACAATTACCGGTCTCTTCACTGGCCTGTCACCATTCCTACGGCACTTGGACGGACTGAAACTTAGCCAGCTCGGTAGTGTGACACCTATGATCGCCGCCACGTATGTCACGGCCTGTGAGGCTCATTTACAGCCTCGAAACGGTAAGCCGTTATCAGCAGAGGGCTTGCACTCTCGATACAAGGCCGTAGAGGCGTTGTATGAGTTGAGCCAATACACCGAGGACAAGCTTCCACAACATCCTTGGCCTGAGACTTCTGCAGGAGCAATGTCGGGAACACTTGGCACGCCCAAAGGGGTGAAGACACTACTGATTCCCGATGATGAGTTCTGCATCTTGTTCGAGGAAGCTCATCAGCAGGTGGAGCGAGGTAAGCTCCTGCTAGATCTGCGCGATGACTTGGACAGTATCGCCTCGAAAGCCGGGTTTCAGAATAGATTCGACGTAATCCGGTCTAAAAACCAACACTTGCGTGAGATGGGCTGGGAGGGTGGACTTAGGAAGTACAACAAATCGTTATTAGACCTACGCACAGCCTGCTACATCGTTCTGGCGAGCACCTCAGGCTGCCGTAATCACGAACTGGCTAACCTGCAATCGGGGGCGCATCGGCGCACTGAGGATGATGACGCGACGATTTACCACTGGATGCGATCTAAATCAGAGAAGACTGATGAAGGAATCCATGACTGGATGATCCCAGAGGCAGGAGTTCGAGCCCTCCGCGTCATGGAGCGCTGGGCTACGCCGTACCAAGCGATGATTTCCGACGAAATCAATAAACGACGTCTAATAAACGCGCAAGATCCACAGATCACTGAAGCGCGTGCGCATCGTAACTCTCTGTTTCTAGGCTTTTACCCCAAAGAAGATAATCGAGTTCGTACTCTCTCTAACGCGGGTTGGGACAGTCTTTTAAAGGCATTTTCCAAGGACTGCGGATTGAAATGGAAGCTCACCAGCCACCAATTCAGACGCAAATTCGCTAATTACGCCGCACACAGCCGCTTTGGCGACCTGCGCTACCTCAAGGAGCATTTTGCTCACTGGTCGCTGGATATGACCTTGGGATACGCCATGGACGAAAGCTGGGGACAACATCTGGATCTTGATCTGTACGCTGAAATTCAAGATGAGCTGGAAGACATCAAGCTCGGTATCGTCGACGGATGGATTGGTGATGGATCCTTGGCAGGAGGCTACGGACGCTCCATCAAGGGGTGGCAACGAAAATCGGAAAACCTGCTGATCTTCAAAGATCGTGCCTCCATGCTGAAGTCCATCTCTGAGAGCACAGCGATCCGCAGCAATGGCCATGCCTGGTGTACGGCAGACAACGACGGTTGTGTCGGCAACACCCTTGAGCGTACCCGCTGCAGTGGTTGCGATCACTCTGTGATCGGGAGTATCCATGGGCCCATCTACCACCGACTCTACGATGACCTCAAAGGACTGCTGAACTGCAAAGACATTGGTGAGGGCGGGCGCCAACGCGTTGAGCGCGACCTGAATCGCTGCCGGGACGTATTGGTACAACTTGGCATGCCTCCAGAGGCGCTGACCGCATGAAGAGCAAGGGCAAAGCAGCCAACTATAAGCCTGCCGAGGATCGAAAAAAGGATCTCAGGCTGGCCATCTCCCGGATCGAGCATGGACGCGCTAATACTAAGGAAGCCAAATTGACCATCGCTGCCGTCGCCCGAGAGGCCGGTGTGTCGACCGCGCTGATCCACAATCACTATCCGGCAATCGCAGAGACAATACGAGAGAAGCAGGGTCGATCCAGCCGAGCCATGCGGGATGTCAAACATCAAGATCTTAGCGCCGAGCGTCAAAAGTCTGCAGGCTACCGTCAAGAGATTGATGAACTCAAAGCCAAGCTCGCGAGCATTGCATCCATAAATGAGGTGTTGCTAGAAGAGAACCGTGTGCTTAAGGCCAAGCTGAAAGACCGGAGCGTAGTTGAACTGGTTTCATCCCAGCCGCGCAGGTAGCCGGGCTCATTGCCCGAAAGAGCGATCTCTCCATTCACTGCACACCACCCCTTAGCTGGGCAGGTGATAATTCGTGCGTAGAATGTTTTGAACACAACCGCTCCTCTTACCACCTTCAAAGTCTGCTAGGTGCTGATGGACGCCGAAGAAGCCGACTTATCGTCGCGGCCCTGACCCACCACTTCACATTTTCCAGATTCAAACGTTTCAGGCCTAATAGCGAAGCGCTATTCTCTTTGGCTATACACCTTCGGATTGCATTGCTATGGATGACGCGCTGGTGGTCTTTTCAAGGAAAGGCCTCTTCCAAACTCCGATTACGGCTTATGAAATTAAAAGCCGGGAGCATTATCGAAAGATGTGGCCTTTGGTCACTGTGGACAAACCCCACCACCTCGTAAGCTGGGTGAGCCCTTGTTTCGATGATGATGGAAAGCTGAAAACGCGCAGCTATTTCAGAAAGTACACCGGCAAACGCGGTGCTCGAGCCGCGGACTATTTCGACAGCCAGGAACAAGCTCGGCAACGTCATATTGGCGAAAGCGAGGAGCACAGGCGAGCAAAGCAGCTGATAGCCGATGAGCTTCAGCGCCGACTCGACGCAGGGCTCGCCATGCCTTGGTACTACAGGGATGAAACGATCAGCCAGTATCATCTGGCCGGCAATCTCCTGCTCGGGGCTAATTGCGTTACTCAAGAACAGAGCATCAAAACACCGTTTGGCAACACCTACCGCCTTGATGTGGCGGTGCTCGGTAAGCCCATTCTTCGGCATCCGATGGTGCTGGCGGGTATCGAAATTGAGCTTGGCCACGCATTTGATGGGCGAAAGGCTTTGGCTGCCCGCTCAATGGGCTTTCCACTCATATCCATCGACATCACCGACATGAGTCTGGATCAGTTGACACCGCAGTGGGCCAGACAAGCGCTGACAGCAACAAAGTCCAGCGATGATGAGGGCCGACGCAAGACGTTCATCTACCTGAATGACCTGCTCTATCCGCTTTATGTTCAGTTGCCCTCTACGTTAATCGAGAGGGATGACTTCCGGCACCAGTTCATTGTTTTTGCCGCTGATGAGCATCTGGAGCGGGTAAAAGCGACGTTGGCCCAGGTGAGTTCGGCACTCGGTCTTCAGAGCCCTACAGTTCTATTGGGAATCGTCAACGGAAAAAGCGAGTCAGCAGCCAAGCAAGTTGCAAACCTCGGCGACATCGCGGGGCCGGATTGGCGTGAGTTCCACGAGCACCGCTGCCTGACGATTACCTTGGATCGCCCCAGAACACCGCAGGACGTGCCGAGTCACCTTATGCACATTGCCATTGCCACATTACTGGCTGGCAAAGGCAATGCGTTGGTGGGGTACAAAAACCGGCTTGGTATCACTAACCATCGTCCTGAAGAAGACGTCTGGAATGAGTATCGACGTGGTACTTGGCACCGCACTTTGCCCAAACGTCTCGCGGAGCCATTCCAGCGCTACTTGGCAGTGATTGACCAGCTACATAACCAATAAGCTCCATACCTATCAGCTCTGAGCGGGATGGTGCAAATTGGGGCCATCTAAGCGAGCCTCGTCAGCACGACCTGTCCCCAGAGCTCATGGCTGAGGTGAGGCAGATCGAGGATGAGTGGGCATCGAGATCAAGCACGGTACGATCACCCAGACGCCCGTCCCACGACCTCCAACGCCGTAAATCCCTAATCTACAAGGGCTCAAGCGATAAGAGCAACTTCCTGATCTGGGCGAATTGGTCTTCTGCCAGGATGTCGTACTCCCCTACGCTGCTAAGTCGATAAACATCCCGAGCTTTCTTGACTCGATCAAGAAGCGGCAGAATCTGGCTCGATGCGAGCTCCAGGAAATCATTGATGTCTGCGCGGCTTCGGGGAATTTTGTACCCCTTAGTAGCGCTAGCAATGATCACCTCGGAGTCACGCAGCTTCGCGATTCCACTGGATCGGATTTTCTGATCCCCGAGCCCCTGAAATCCTCTATTCGCTAGGTGCTTGACGATATCATCAGTAGATACGTACTCATCACTGACGAATTCACTTCTAAATCGTAAGAAGTCAAGGATGCAAAGCTGTAGGCGCTCATCCTCGTTCGGATGGTTTCCAATCTTGGCCAGAAACTGATCTGCCTGCTTCAATGCTTGCTGATGCACTCGATAGTCCGCATACGCAGACTCGTTCATCGGCGGGGGGATGAGCGACTGATACTTCGGCGGCCATTCCAGTAAACCCAAGGTTTGGTTACGCAGGATGTTCTTGTATACCTCGACTACATCGTCTGAAGCCTTGCCTTCATAGATGTGGGCCACGGTGCCGGCGAAGAAATCTGCTACCTGGATCAGGACATCGCTATCGCTGCTCTTGCTCTGAAAAGCCGAGTCCCCAAAAAGATCATCGGAGTATCGTGCCGCCACGTACTCCCGCAGGCTAGCCTGAAACTCAGCCCCTCCATGCTCATCCACTGTCTGTGCAAATCGGTGCAGTGATTGAACAGGCGCTCGTACAGGAGGTTATTCACACTCTTGATAAAGGACTGCTTGAATTGCAGCCCGCCATCCTTGTGCACGCGGCTTTTGTCCACGACCGTGAAATAAAGCTTCAGGGGCAGTTCGGATAGATCTAGCAGGATTTTCCGACGGCGATCCGAATCCTTGGCTTTGAGCTTACTGGACTTGATCTCACCCGTTTGAAAGTGCTGTAAGCGCAGCGCTTCTGCTCGCTCGTAGGCCCCCGACAGATTTTTCTCGGTTATGATGATCGAGCAGATCACAAAGAAGCCTGAGCTTCCCGATTTCGACGTATCCAGGTCATGATTGCCAGACTCATCGACGAATGCGAACGTCCTTCCCACGCAACTACTCCATCAGTCAAAGCGCAATGCGCCGCGACTCGCATGTTACCTGAGTTCCAGGCGGCCGCAGCCATATAGTCAGCTAGTCTGGTGGAGGAATTTTTCGGCAACACACGCTGCCTTGTCCTATCGAAAAAGCCTCAGATCGCGGATCGGATAGACGAACTCACGGAAGCATGGGATAGCGGACAGCTCGGCAACGCTAAGGATAAATGAGAAGACCGCAATGCGCTTCCTTGAAGCTCCGGCGCACCAGACTCCAGGCATTATCAACCAGCGCAAAACGCCTATTCCGGTCAAAAATTTTCGATGCCTTCAACATTTGCATATACATCCAAGCTGACATCGACCGCCCTGTCCAACCTCAGAAGCGCTCCACTTCCCTGCGTTTCTCCGGCATCAATGCATGCAGTAGAATCAGCGAAAATCACGATCGCCTTCTGCCCAGTCTTTGAACTGGGGTAGATGATTCCGTCTATCTGAGCTCCATCTCCAGTCCGATACACATGTCGAAAATACTCTGTCACCACTTGGGTGGGCACGTACTCAGCGTGTGCTCTATCACTACGCTCAATAGGCTTGGTGAAATCGTCGATAAAGTTATTCATGAAGCGGTAATAGTTACGCAGCTTCTGGAGTGTTGGATCGAAGAGGCTGGGAACAGGAAGCGACTTCGATAGATCCACCACTCTAAGATCTCGAAGAGCAGTGAACTCGCCCGAGGCGATCTTCTTCCCCTTCGCATTGTCAGGCTCGTAAATCTCACGAATGGCTGTATTGAGATCGAATGCACCATAGAACATCGGAATGCCTACTGGACTCATCCTATTAGGCATATTTGCTCGTTCGGCTGGAGGTGGGCCAAGATCCTTGGCCTGCGTTATCAACTCGTCTTGGTCGACGATCCGAACGCGATAAATTTTTTTCCCGCCCGGAACCGTATCGATAAGACCTAGACTTCCCACAACCCGGCCCAAGGTCTCCAGGATGTCAACCGGGTTCATTTCGTCGTGCTGGTCACGATCGTATGCTGGGTTGACCGCCCTGAAAAATACGAACCGCGCGGTGTGAGTGATGAATTTACTGAAGCTCTGCCAACCGTAGACCAATATCTTGTGAAGAGGGAGAGAATACGGGTCTTTCTCGCACCATCCGGTGTCATGAATTGACCCGGCAATCGTATCTAGAATCTCTTCTGGGCAATCGGGGCCTACGTCGTAAAGCAGCTCATAAATGTTGTAAACATTACCTTGCCACCCACCTTCTCGGGTCTCGTAGGGAAGTCCTTCATTGGCTGGATCGCCCCACTCCAAGCAAAGGCTGTTCACCACGTGCTCTATCACATTATCCATGGCGGACACTTTGACTGATCTATCGCAGTAGGAGCAGGTACCGGGACTACGGTGTCTCCTTACGAATTTTTTCAGCCCCGCGTCTTGAATGCACCTCTCGCAGACATAGGTATCCTCAACGCTTGAATAGCCGCGCTCCATTTCCTCTTCCCACATCCTTTGGACTCTGCCCATCCCAGTAATCTCATTCTGTAGTGAATCTAATCTGCTGGCTTTGCCGATGCAGAAACTTAGAGGATCTCGAAACCGGGGAGCCCTAATCGGCCTTCAAGTAGTAAGGGGGAGATCGCGGTCATCACTCTATCCTTGCTGCGACTGACCAAAACTTCTGAGGCTGATAGCCGACGTCGCGAAGCCTAGCTTAGCCTTTTCGGTGAGCTATCGAAACGTGCGACTCCATGCGGTGAACGCGGGCGGCGATGCCGACCTAAACTCAACTGCCCGCCCTGCTCTTGCGTACCAAAGCGCTCGCCCCTTCGGGCCAGCCGAAGACGTGGTTGCAGATGCATATACCTCGCAGACACGCTTTCTGAAAGGTAGGCGCAGTCGAAGGATTCCAGTGGATGTTTGACCTAGAGTGATCCAATATTTGGCGGCTTTTACAGCGTAGTACGCTTACTACTTCAGGATTGAGACAGCATTGATGCGATTCTTTTTGGATACAAACATCTGGAGCTACATCGCGAATGAGGATGCTGGCCGTGAGCTTGCAGCGGTCGCTAGGGCTGCAGGCGTTGAGATTGTCGTTTCCCCTGCCGTGGTGGATGAGGTACAGCAACTGCCGGTTCCGGAAGCCCGCCGCAAGGTTATCCAACTATTGACAAAAAAAGACTGGAAGCGACTGATGCCTGAGGTGTTCAGCGAATGCGCTGAGCTCAAGTCAGAGATCTTCAAACTTCGGCCTGAGTGGGTCATAGCCGAGCCTAACCTGAGGGAGTTCAATCGGGTCAGATATGACTGGGTAAGGCGAACCGGTGGCTACTGGGATCGTGCGCGCCGGGAGATCGCAACTCCACCAGCTAATGAAAGTGTTCGAAGGGACGAAGAAGAACGCTTGGCAGTGGAGCAATCGTTCGCCATAAGGGAGCGCATGAAGAAAACCAAGCCTTGCGGAGATACACACCTAGAGTACGTCGGGCATGTCCCGGAGGCTGGCACTCCAGGCTGGACTGGAAAGCCCGTGCATTACTGGCGGGTGCCCAGTCTGCATATGTTCAAGTCGGAACTGCAGGTGTATGAGAGTGCGGTGAGAGAATGGCTCGATAGCGAAATTAACGTGCCCGCTATGCTTTCATCACCGGAGTCGATGAATCGATTATGGCTGCACGAGTTAGATCCCGCAGCAGTCCCGCGGCAATGGCTACGTGGATCGTTTGAGTTTCTTCAAGCTTGGCACAAAGTCACTACCGGCACCCCTGGCGACACTCGACTGGCGACCCATCTGGTTGATGCGGACATAATCATATCGGCCGATAAGAATTTCGTCCGCTTTGCAGAGCGTTGTAGAGAGGATGCACCGTTCAAAATTGGCAAGACAGTGCGTGCGCAGGCAAATCGAGCTGGCGTAGACGAAGTGCTGCAATGGATCTCCAAGCCCGACACCCTTTGATGTTCTGTTTCGTGGATACGCTGTAGATTCCTAGGTCTGTGGCGGGGCAGATGCCCCATAATCAGTCGGCTGAAACGAGGTATCCGGTATGAATGACCACCGTGAGCTGTCGGGTGACAAGCAAGAGCTAGAGAGTTTCCTGCAAAAACAGCAGGCGGACTTCGAAGAGCGTAGCTATTGGCTTCAGCACTCGCTGGGCGCGGAAACGCATTGGCTTTTTATCCAGGCGTATGACGCCCTGAAGCATGAACTCTACTTGCCGGCTTGCTCTGGATTTCTGACCGGAATCGAGGGCTCGCTTCGCAATACGATGGCTCAAGTAAAGATCCCTGCCCGTATCGACAACGTTGACGATATCTCGCTGCTCAGTAACTCACTGCTGCGCCAAGCTAGGGCCAATGGCATATCAATCGACGCATTAGCATTTCCAGATGAGCACGATTTCGAAGCCAATTTGCCTACCCGCCAGAACGTGGAACTCGTCAGGGTTCGGCACACCCTGTGCCACGGCAACATTCTTGAGTATGTTAGTGCTCAAGAGGATTTGCCGGCATTCTTCACACCTGAGTGCTGCTGCGACCTTGCCAATAAGCTTCACTTGATCTCACGTAACTGGGTAGCGACCCTTGGCGCGTTCAGAAAGCAGACTATAGAACTGCAATAATCGATCGTCTATCGGAGGGGTGCTTACAGCTTGTCCATAACGTCATTAACCCTTTTCCATCCTCTGCTTTTCGTGCTGCTACGCTGAGCTCTTCCACGGAGGAATCACAATGTCGAACTCTGAGCTACTCCCTTCCCTGTTATTCAAGATCAAATCATAACCAACTCGCCCTCGAAGCCACGATCATGGAACTAACGCTTTGGATTGAGCAGCGTGGCTCAGCAGAAGTCGCCGGCAACGTGCGCGGCGCTTTGGACACAATCAGCAAGAACGAAGAGTTCTTCAATATGACGCTTGCGGTGCTAATGACGCCTGAGTAAAACCGACAAAGTCAAACGGACATACCTACCGGTAAGAGGAGCTATCGACAATGGAAAATTGCCCGCATAGATATCTAGAGCTTTCTCTCGACCGATGGAATGAATGTCACTGGCATTTACATCAGATGGAAGCTCACTATCACGAACCGGAGCCATTCCGCTATTCGTGCAACTCTTTTTTGCGCGCGGTTAAGGAAGTGCCTGACGCATTGAGTAATGACCTGCAGAAACACCGTGAGGTAAAGGCAAAAATCAAACCGAAATTCGATATTTTTTCAAAAAATGACTTCATATACACACTGGGTAAGCAGCGGGATTTTATCGTCCACCATGGAGCGCTGAACCTAAATAGCCATGGACGGATTGGTACAACGGAAGGGGCTAAAATCAAGGTCGTCTTTCCGTTTCAGGTGCATCCTTGGGAAACTTCGGATGCAGCTTACGAGCGTTATAAAGCCTTGTGCAAAACGAATAAAGTCTTACGCGGACTAGGCCCCGATTGCGATTCCGCCCCGGCTCTTTGGCGCACATGGATGATTCCACAATTTCCGAACCGAGACCTTCTAGACATTGCGTTTGAGGCGTGGAGTAACCTAGGTGAACTCCTATCTGTGGCAGTAGAGGCATTTGGCGGTGAAAAGCTGGATCTCAGCTTACCTTGTCGTCACGCCCCAGAACTCATCCGAATTAGAAGATATAGCCAGTATGAGTTTTTTTTGAGCGTCGACGGAATCGATCTAAAAGAGGAGGAGCGAAAATGGCGCGAGCGATATACCAAGGCCGATCCAACACAGCAAGGTTAAGTGCGATGGCTTGGCAGGCAAGCAGAGATGGGGCGGTTAATCTCAACAAGCTCCAAGCAAGGTCTCCTTTGTCATGAGCATTGAAGCAAAGCTCCTTCACCTCCAAGCAATCCAGAACCTCCTCGCGCCATACCGCCACCTCTATTGCGTTGACCTTGAGGCAACCTGTGATGAAGTGGGCGACTCGGAATCACCAAGGCCGCTCGCAGTCGTCCCTGATCAGATGGAGACGATCGAGATTGGCCTGGTGGTAATCGACTTGGAAACGCTTGAGATCGTCGATGAACTCCAACGCTTCGTTCGACCGCAGATCAACCCTACCCTTACTGATTTCTGTAAGAGGCTGACATCCATTCAGCAGGCGGACGTGGACGACGCTTTAACCTATCAAGAGGTTGGTGAAGAACTACGAACGTTTGCTGCGCGTTATCCGGATGCGGCTTGGGCGTCATGGGGTGACTATGATGCAAGACAGCTTGAGCGTGATGCCGGATTCGCTGCGTGCCCTTCCCTGCTCGCCGGTCTGCAGCACTTCAACGTCAGGAAGTGGCATAAAGGCCTATACGACGATCAGCCGAAAAGCCTTAAGCAAACAGTAGAGTCGTTGGGCTTGGTTTGGCAGGGTATCTATCACCGGGGGATAGACGATGCTAGGAACGTTGCATCCATCATTAAGGAAATACTCGGCTGATTAGGTGAGCCGGGGCTCGAGGCCCGAAGAAGCGATAGCGACATTGAACGCTAGAGTGATTCGTTTTCGGCAAATGGCGGGTTTCCTCATATAAACCTGCATGGGCGACTCACACCAGAAACTAAAGGGTGGTGTCGTCTAAATCTGTAGCTTGGCAAGCGGGGGTCTAGCCTATCGTGGGTGATGCCCCCTTAGATGGCCGAAGGGGACACTTCGATAATAGATCGGGAAAGGATCAGGTGCTTGGCTGATTCAGGCTACAAAAGGCTACCTTGCCCTGAAGATGCTTGCATTTCCTCGGGTACTCTAGCGTCAATGGGCACCAGCGCAATGAACTCAGCTCCTGCGATGACTGGTGCGAGATGTATGTGCTTCATCGTACCGTGAGAGCCCATGACAATTAGACCCTTTGTCAGCCCTCCCTTATGCGAGCGCATGATCGCCTGCAGCTGCATCAGCGCCGATCGTAAAAGCTCTGGGTGATACCTTGCTTTAAATTCGACCACCACCCTGTCTTCACCGAACTCCACAATTAGGTCTGCTCGCGTATGGCCCATACGCTCTTGGGATCGGACTACGAGCTCAGGTGATACGGTGCTCATATAACCTGAAACGCCACCGATCAACTGCGCCTCGCGAAGCGCTGGGCCAGATTTAGAATCTTCGGCCGAGTGGGACAGGAAACGCGCAAACAGCTCAGCTACCCAGTCCAATAGCCCTGCATGTTTCGCAGCCTGAATAGCCTCGATGGCGGCTTGTAGCTCCCGTTCGGCTTCAGCCTGAGCGGCATTGAACGCGACTCGCTCAGTGATTTGATCGAGTAGAAGACATGAAAAAGCAGAGACGGATACGATCGCAAGAAACGCCTCGCTCTCATCAAAATTCAATTTGTAGTCATGAGCCGAAGGGTTCCTCCACTCCGTTCGATAGGTCGTCAGTTGCGACAGTACCCGTGGCCTAAATAGACTTGTTTTTTCGAGGTAGCGCTCAATTTCGAAGGGCTTTTTTCGGTCAGGATCTTTTCCAGCGAGAACCCTGTAAGCTTCTTTGACACTGCCTTCAAAGGCTTGATTGGTACGATAAATCGAGTCGGTAAACGCAGTATCCTCACCCTGCTCTTGACCTCTTGATAAATGCTGGAAAGCCGTTTCGATATGTAGCAAAACCGCTTTGAGACCTGGGACGCACTCCTCGTTGCCCAGCACTTGAATTTTGTTTCGCAGCGTATCAACTAGATCCATATCCCTGATGATCCTTTTCCCCGTGACTCGGCAGGTGCTGGCCCTGTTGAAAATATTCTGACAGACCTTTATGCAGCAGCAAATATGCCGGGGGCGAACGACCTGTCCGTCTATTATGACCTGCCGGCCCGAACAACCTCGGCACCGTAGCGAAAGCACGACGCGCATTCGAGGTCAGTCGCAATGTGGGACTTCCACACTTCAGTAATGGCCACGCCCTTGTCCAAGCCAGACTGCGCTCACTCCTCTGACATGCGAGCCGGGAGCTGCTCCACGTCAAACTAAAAACCACGGGACGATGAAAAAGCGGTGATTGGCATGTTGCGAATTTACTCGGGGCTGGTGGAGTTGCGCCGCAGCTTAGTCTAGCTTTCGACATGGTGTTCATGACGAATAGATTTTTCACCCACAATTCCAAAGCATCGTCAAGAGGAAGCCGTTTCCTCTATTCGGCTCGAAGTTGATTGCCGTATATTTTGCACATCAAACGAGGGCAAACACGATGGTACAGAAGATCCGACCTGAACAATTAAAGGCGCTGAGGAAATCGAAAGGCATCTCCGCAGAAAAAGCCGCCATAGCCGTAGGGAGATGCATTAAATCTTGGCGTGGATATGAAAGCGAGGAGTCTAAGGTACGAATCCCAGATTTCATATTTTCGCAGTTTCTGCGGAAGTTCAAGATTACATGGCCTCATGCAAAGGTAATCAGCATCACCGCTTATAAAGGGGGAATTGGAAAGTCGCCAATAACTGTTGCAATAGCAGCATCCTTTGCACAGAACGGATTAAAAGTAGCAGTCGTCGCGAATGACGATGTATTCCGCTCATACTCCGAAGAAGATAGAATATCTGTAAAAAATTCAAATCGTCTTGCATCTAAAATCGATTTTTACGACGAACACGACATTGTCATGTATGCAGGGGAGATATCGACCCTAGAAGATGCCTACGAGCGAAGCAAAAACCCTACCACGTTTATCTCGATTTTTGATGACAAAGAGATAATTGCTCGAAAAAAAGCTTCTAAACTTACTTTCGACGCTATAAAAAACAACTACGACTTGATCCTTCTAGACCTTAATAGAGACCTCTACCAAACGGTTGCTCAATCAGACGAGATAGTCTTGCTAGTAGATGCTACCTGTCAATACTCCCCCGGCAGCACTCAAAGCTATTACAATCAAATTAGCCGGATAAACGGTGAGAAGCCAGATTCAATGCACGTGCTCTTTACTAACTTCTCGACCATCCCAAGTACACGAGGGCAGATAGACGTAACTCGAGCACACAAAAATAAGATATTTGACAGCTGTATGTTTGGCGCACATCTCACGCTGAAAAACTATAAGAAAATTCGCGATTTAAAAATACCCACTATGCGATCACGCTTTTCGGCGGACTATGAGTACCACATCGAATTGCATGATAGCGATCTTAGCGCAACTGCATTTTGCTATTTTGACACCATTATGGACATTGCACCCAACTCAATAGCATCTATTGAGGTATCCGAAGTAAGAGAAGAGCTAGCAGAAATTTTATGGGGACGAAACTAAAAATCCGCAACCTGCAGCCTCACCACTTACACAGAAATGAGAATTAAAAACGATGACAACAATGCGCAAGGTCTGGAAAATTATAATAGACGCGTCTAACTTACTACGCGCCATAATCGCCATCCTAGACTATTACGAGAGACATGATAAGTAACTGTTATATAATAACACCCAGATCAATTCTGAGTCCGCGATGATCGGATCGTATCTACGCCAAGCGGGTCAATCCCTGAACATTAGAGAAATTCCTCAATTCGATTTTTTTTTCAGACATTAGCAAAGCGAGGCCCTCTTGAGAGTAACGACAGCTTTAGTTTCTGGGAGATTATTTACGAACCACATCCACCAAGCATCCTACCAGCCACATTTGGCAATCATTTTTTTGGCCAAATAACACTAAAAAGCCATTCAGTGCCTACGCTCAGCGATTCCCTCTTGAGAGAAGCGCACCATGACGAAGGTTGAGGCAGGGCCGGTAGTTGCTGATGATTTTGAGACATGGCTGAATACTCGTCCTAAATGGCTGCAGACGGCAGCCCGAATGCTAATCGACTCCAAGCGACAGCTGGCCCAGGACGAAATCAGAAGCCTAGACAACGACTGCTCGCTCTCCTCAATACTGGGATGCCTAAGCTAGGGATTCTGAACAAGCAGGAAACGGTAAGCGCCCGGCTACATACGCAGTCCCTCGGATAGCGGCGCGAAGTGACACACGCTCGAGCAAACGACTGTGAATTATTTAAATTATTGGCTAGCCATAATTATCGCCCCGCCATAATTCTTAATAATTTTGGGCGTATCAAAATCGGAGCCTAGCAGGCCATTTGGGTCACCAGTCATAAGCGGGCACAAGGCCCGAAGGAACGAAGCCCCCCCCCTCACGTACGGCTCAGCGATTGCGACGCGTCTCTCTTCAACGGAAGAAGCCACGATGTCGTACTCCGACCAGCTCCCCTCCCTGCTTTATTACCCGCTTGCCTTGGATGCGGGCAATAATGGAGCTCACTTGATCGAGCTTTCAGAAGCCTAGATGTTACCCCATCACCCCCAACTCAACTCCAGCCATGCCCCTAGCAACGATACTGGTGTCGTGCGTCGGCGAAACGACAGGTAAGTCAATGAAGAATGTCAGGCTAGTGCGTCATGGAGAAAGCGCGGCCAATGTCGGTGCAGCTACCCTTGATCACGCAAGTATTCCGCTCACAGAAAAGGGCATCGAACAAGCTAAACGAGTGGCGCAATCCGTCGGCAGTGCACCTGAGTTAATCATTGCCTCCCCTTTCTCTCGGGCTCGAGCGACCGCAGACGCGACCATCTCCGTATTCCCTGATGTTCCATTTGAGACATGGCCCATCGAGGAATTCACCTACCTTGATCCGACCAGGTGTGTGAACACCACCGTAGGGCAACGGAAAGCATGGGTCGAACAGTATTGGGCGAACGCAGATCCGGCCTACATTGATGGAGAAGGTGCTGAGTCGTTTCTGGAGTTTGTGGGCCGCGCACGATCTTTCCTGGATCGCCTAGCCACGCACCCGGCACAAGACATCCTAGTCTTTTCGCACGGACAATTTCTCAATGCGGTAGCTTGGCTCATCGAGCGCAAGCCACTTCAGGTTGATGCCCATGCGATGATCGAGTGGCGCAGGTACGAGATCGATAATTACGTCCGTAATGGTTGTGGGTATATCGTGACCCGTGCCCTAGGCGATTCGTCGTGGGCAGTGAGTGATTCAATCGACCTAGATGGGGAGATTAATCTAAACAAGCTCCAAGGAAGGTCTCCCATGCCATGAGCATCGAAGCAAAGTTCCTTCATCTCCAAGCAATCCAAAACCTCCTTGCGCCATACCGCTATCTCTATTGCGTTGACCTTGAGGCAACCTGTGATGAGGTTGATGAATCGGAAACATCAAGGCCGCTCGTAGTCGTCCCGGATCAGATGGAAACGATTGAAATTGGCTTGGTGGTCATCGATCTGAAAACGCTTGAAATCGTCGATGAATTCCAGCGTTTCGTGCGGCCTCAGATCCATCCCACCCTTACCGACTTCTGCATGAAACTCACGTCCATCCAACAGGCGGATGTGGACAGCGCAGGAACCTATATGGAGGTTGGCCAGGAGATAGCAGCTTTCATTGAGCGATACCCAGATGCGGCCTGGGCATCATGGGGTGACTATGATGCAAGACAGCTTGCCCGCGATGCTGGCTTAGCTGGGAGCCCTTCCCTGCTCGAGGGCCTGCCACACTTCAATGCTAGGAAATGGCATTCGGGCTTATATGACGAGCGACCCAAATCACTTAAGCAAACAGTTGAGTCGCTGGGCTTGGTTTGAATGGGTAAATATCATCGTGGGATAGAAGACGCGAGAAATGTGGCTTCCATCGTGAAGGAAACAATCGCCTGAGAGGGGAGCCGGGCCCGGGTGCCCGAAGAAGCGATTAAGCGGTACGAAATTCCCCATGGACAGCCCGGACTTAGAGGTCGACCGAGAGCCGATGACCGTTTCTCACACTACTAGCGATGACCTCGTTAGCCTATGTGATGCGGTGTTTGCGTCTTATTTCTCATATATATTGGCTAAGACCGTGGAATTGCTCGATAGCATTTGCAAGCGACCATCACCTCCCCCAAAAAACCAGGGTCTATATCGGAGGTGCTATAAACCAAGTTGAAGCGCTGACTTTCTAACCAAGCACGGATACTTTCTTCGTTCAAAACATCCAAATCACTCTCATGTTCCAAGAAGTCTCTCATAGAAGAACTATAGATCATCGGCGATGGTGGCTCTGGCAATATTCGATACGCTATACCATAAGAAGTTGCCTGAGAGAAGTCCGTGGTACATATTAATGAACTGCTTCTTGCGTAGATGCCAAATTTCTCAAAAAACCAGAGATCTGCGGCTTCATGAATCTCAATATTTGTATTTATCGGCGCGCGGGATGCGTGATAAAATTTGTTGACTTGATCTGCCGTGTTAAGTTTTTCTGAAAAGCCACGATATAAGCTTGGCACTTTATCCCCAGTAGAATATTAAAACGAAAACCTTAATGAATAATGAAAGCAGTGTCAACAAACATGACTTTTTCGAGCTTACTGGCCTCCGCCTCATAGATAACCGCTTCCGATTATTGGAGGAGGTATCTGGGGGGAAAAGCTCGACTAGTTTTTTTGGTATTGATGAGTCAACCGGTAAAAATATTTTCGTAAAGCTCTCAATTTTTCCGCGCTCCGAACTCGAGGCGGCAAGATTTCGGAATGAATGTAGATTCCTCAAAGAGCAGATGTGGGCTAACAATATAATAAAAAAAACACCAAATTATATAAATCATGGCGAGTTATTCGATGGTAGCATTTTATACTTAGTAACTGAAAAAATTGAAGGACAGTTGCTCTCAGATTGGCTGGACAAAAATTTTGATGAAGCCAGTCTGACGGATCGCCTGAAAATTGCTTATCGGGTGTTTGGTGCCGCCGAACACTTTAGTAAATTTACTGTTCATCACGATCTTCACCCGGGAAACATTATGCTCCTGGATGAAGAAGTTGATTTGCGCACAAGAGTGCCTGACTTTAAGGTTATAATTCTTGACTGGGGGCAGTCACACTCCAAGCTTGAGGCAAGCTATGCCGAAGAAAGTGATGACATTTCTATAATTCACAATGGGATGGGTCGACAAATTACAGCCTCATTCTACAACTTGCCACCAGAAACCTTTATGGATTGGCACAGAGCTGGATCTGAATATAACAAGTACGACTCCTGGGCGATGGGTCTTCTTTTGTACAAGCTCATAACCGGGCGTAATCTTTTTTCTTTTGACAATATTGGCCAGTTTGCTGAAGCAATGAGACACATTGAGAGAGATATTGAATTTGAAGTAGCTAAGATTAGAGAATACGCCGGAGCGAAAAGCTATGTTCTTCAAGGGTTACTTTATCATCTCCTAGTAAAAGAGCCTCGCGACAGAATGTTTATCCAAACCGCCAGGCAGGTGTTGTGGTTTATTCTCGTTGAGGAATTCGAACCTGATAACGTTAGTATGGTCGCACGCTTTCTTCGCGACCCAGAGTGTTTCAAGGAGGTCACGTGGAAATATTTTGAAAGTGATCCGCTTGCTCATATTTATTGACAGCACCATTGCTAGTGCGGATGACCCGTTCTTGAAATCGTCTCCTTTTGCCGGTACTTGTAGGGCACCAATCTCATGCACGGAAAGCCACCATGCACGAGAGATTTAGAGTAATTGAAACCACTACGCTGGACGATGGCAGCAAGCGATACAGACTTGTTGATCTTGTAGAGGGAGGATCAGCCAGCAAGCATGGTGTCTTCAAAGTCAGGACGGAGGCAGACGCAATTTGCTCGACATTGAACGTTGAACATCCGAGGCCCGTGGGAGCACGTGACGCCTTACCGCATAGCACCTGCTGATCCGATGAAGAACTCACTCGCTACTTTCGTCCTGCATTCGGTCGGTGAGCGAAATCAGAGAAGCGGGCCGCCTATGACGCCCCATGTTCTGACTCCCTGTTCGCCTCTTTTGCATGATGATTCGCTAGAAGCTTTTTGACATGGGCCTCCATGGCTTTGGCTTCAAGCACTTTGGCTTCATGTTCCTTCCTAGAGGTAGGGCGGCGTCCAAATTCGTCTTGAAAGATATAATGACCGTCCTTCGTTTTCAAAAACATACTTCCACCCTCCATTGCTACATGGAGTGAGTCAGGCATTAGAAATAGACCGATCTTGTTCCACAATGTAGATTTAAGATACTTCTCTGGATAGAGCTCATCAACACTTCCACCCGCGATATAACGATGAGCTCGAAGTTTTATGATTAGGTTAACCTCTCTTACCTGTTTGGCGGACAGCTGCCTAGCACGCCTCACATTGTCGTACCGTACAATTGGATTGTCGAACAGACGAGCATTAGTCCTCTGTTTAACTGCTCGATGCTCTCCCTGCTTACGCGCCCATTCCAAATGAGTTATTACCAGTAACTTATCTCGACTGAGCGGATAGATGGTCTGAGTCCCCATCCACTGTTGGAGAGGATCTTGGCCAACAGGAACCCTTTTGTCCTGCGGAAACACAAAGCGGTTAAAAAAGGTCACCGGATGATCTGAAAAGATGAAATTCACATCCGGTTGTTCTGAAGAGAATATCTCAATGATCCCCTCCCCCCACATCGTACAGTGCATACGCCGTAGCGCCTGCATTTGCATCATTAACTCATACTGCGTTCTCGCCTTAGCAACCAGAGATAAAAACGCCAGTCCTTTTGGTGTGCGCAATCTTTGGGCGTCCATGTACTCGAAAAAAATCGAATACGTGTTATGCACTTTATCCCAGTCCTCATTTACCAACGCCTCCACAGCTTCCTTACCGGACTCATCAATAACTCCAAACAGCATCGTTTCGATATCGTCATTAGCGGTACCAAATGCACGGACAGTGTAGAGTTCCGATTCGAAAAACCATGCATCTGGCCCCTTATCCAATATCGACCGGGCAACGCCTCTGACTCTGCCTGATTTATCTCTGAACACTTCAGGCTTCAAGTCGAGAACTTTGAAGGACGAAGCCCCAGGCGCGAGAAAACGTCTTTGATACCATTGGGGAACGTAATGATGCCGATAGGACTGCTGTGCCGCCATTAACTACCTCTCCGAGAGGAAATGGGACTGACAAAAAAGCTGGGATTCGAACACAGGCGAGAAACGGCATATAGCCGCCTTTGCCTGTTGAATGGCTAAGCTTTATCCTTCCGGTGGATGAGGATCATTGCCATACGAGTCACGAGCGCGGATTTTGTTGTCCTTGCCGTGAATCAGAACTTCACTCTTCTGATTCTGAGCGATGGCCCGTGCCGCCTCTGCGGCCTCCTGTTGTGTTCGGTGGTGTGAGGTGTCTTTAGTGTTACCTTCGCCGCGCACCGCCCAACCGTCCTCTCGCTTTACAACGTGCTGGTTTTTGCCTTTGCCTGTCATGCGACCCCCCTACTTTGGAGACTGTCCTGTGAGCCTAGCAGGCGAAGTGGCGAACACAATATATGGCGTTATTTTTCACCATATGCACACCATATAATGATGGCATGGAGAGGGTAAGTCAGCTTCGGCTACATGGCGGTTCGAGCTATCGTCGCGCCCTGGTCAGCCTGACAGCGTCGCCAGGTCACCATTCATGAGGAGCAGTTTCAGTCTCTGGCTCATCCTCTGCCAATGGTTCATCTACGGGATCGTAAACAACTCCACGAATCGCGTGATACACAAGGGTGCCGCGCACATATTCGATACAAGGTGCATCGGATGACTTTGCACCTCCGATTCCCATACCCCCTTTAAACCGCCACATCATGGGTTCTGCAGCGCACGCTACATGCGAAAACAGCACAATATTGGTACCCGATTTTTCCTGTACCGATTTGAAAATTACGCCATCGATCCGTGGCTTGCAGTGCGTCGCCAGGTACTCGGCGATGACCTGGGTCGTCAGGTAGTTTCTTTCCATACCAGGTAGCACGGGGAGCGTGATCTCGTCGTGCAGATACCTCAGGAAATCTCTACGCCCGTTTTTTGCAAAGCACTTGGGATCAAAGAAGCTCGGCACAGGCCCCAGATCCGCCTTCTCGAACCGCCCGAAGTCCAGCAGCCTGACCTCCCTGTTCAATCTGAACTCTCCACTAACTACTGTTCCGCCCACCGGAGGGCGCAGCTCAGTTATGCAAGTCAGTCGTTCTAAAGCTCCATAAAACGCAGGCACGCCAGCTGGGTTCATTCTCCCCTCTCCCGCTTAGTCCTTCGGGGGCGCCGCAAGGTTACGCCCGGGATTAGCCGTAATTTCACCGACACTTTCGGGGGTCATGCAGGTGCGGGCACGGTAAATCGGAGGCGCATTTTCGGGCGTCAGAATTCGCACAACGGCGTGTTCGTCCAATGAGACGGAGTAGCCGTCTAGACCTTCGAATAGCCAATCTAGGAAAGCCTTTGCGCTTGCTTCATCCCTTCCTGGAATTCGCCCCACTGGTGGCCAATATCATCCGGTCTGAATGGCAACCCGGAGTAGTTCATGTCATCGCTGTATGAAGACAGCTCTCTGCACACTGCCCGTACGATAGGTTCGATATTGTCACACCCAAATACTTCGCTGACCCAGATGTCGATGCACTCACCTTTCTGGTACTGCTCGGCGCCGCTGCCGCTCCAGCGAAAATCGACACCTTCGTAGATGTATAGCTGCAGAATCTTCTCCACACGGGTGACGATCTCAGTAAGCGGTATGCACTTGCGTTTCGAGGCACAAAGGCTGCAGGAGTTGGAGGTTCCTTTACGCTGGATCTGCCCACCCAAGAACGGATCAATCACGCACTTAAAGCAAACGTTTTTTACAGCCATGGCGATCTCATCATCCTTTCGCATAATGCTGGCAAAGTACAGGCATGTGGAAGCTGGGTATGATCACTGATGAACATTCACAGACCAACACCTTGTTCGCCGCTCAATTGCGTGACTGATTGAATATCACCGCGAAGCCAACAGCGGCGGCCACCCCATAACCGTCGAAGGACAAGAAATCACATGAGCTCGATCAAGGAATATTTCTTCGAGGTACAACAGGAAAACTGCATCGAATGGATTCGCCAGCAGTACGGAATTGAGGTCGATCCCGATGAAGATGAGGAGCAATGGGCGGAACTGGCCGGCGAGTACTCGGCCATGCTTGATGCCGAAGAGGCTGAGTTCGAATGGCTAAATCAACATTCGCATAGCGAGTTCTTCCACGAGTTTTCTGCTGATCTGGCGACGGCTTCCAGTCTGTTGACTCTTGGTAGCAGCCAACATGCTGACACCCTGAACAAGGTCGTCTACGCGCATACCGTCACCCTGATGGAAGCGTTGATAAGCTCAGTCGTACGCAAGCTTCTCGTGAGCGAGCAGATACTTCTGATGAACCTGGTAGCCGGATACAAGAAATTGAGCGGTATAACAGTCACCCTCAAGCAGATTGCGGAGGAACCGAAGGTTGTAGAAGTCATCGTCCTGAAAGCTCTAAACGAGTTGAGCTTCCACAACGTAGCGACGATCAATCAAGTACTGAACGCCATGTTCGGCGAGCACATGAAAGGCATTGGACTGAGTGAAATCGGTCGCATCTGCAGCAAGCGTCACGACATCGTTCACCGCAACGGCAAGACTGTCGACGACCAGCCCATCGAGCTGACCTCGCAGGAGGTGCATCAAGCTATCCGTAACATCAGTGAATTTGCGGAAGATCTCAAGTGCCGGATCGACAACGCGCTCACTGCGAGAGATGCCTTTGAGTTTTAGCAGAAAGGAGCGGGCTCAGCCGAGCGCGAACCGGGGTGTTAGGAACTGTTTGGAGTTCGGTGGCTTCGCGAGCGGGCAGTAGAGTCCCCAAACGCTGCTGGGCATCGTGGGGTGACTATGATGCAAGGCAGCTTGAGCGTGATGCTGGCTTTGGTACCTGCCCTTCCCTGCTCGAAGGCCTGCCACATTCCAATGCCAGGAAATGGCATGCAGGTTTATATGACGGTCGACCTAGATTACTGAAGCAAACGGTAGAGTCGTTGGGCTTGGTTTGGCAGGGTATCTATCACCGGGGGATAGACGATGCTAGGAACGTTGCATCCATCATCAAGGAGATGCTCGGCTGATTAGGTGAGCCGGGGCTATTGGGCCGAAGGGACGAGCAATTATCCCCAGGTCATCATCAACCCCCTGCTACGCTTTGCTTTTCACCCGAACGGAGTCGAGTCATGGCCGAGCAATATTCCCTTCCCGACGTACTGGCAAGAATTTACGAAAACCAATTGGCAATCGAAGCGGCATTGATGGAGCTCGTCCTGCTGGAGGAGCAGCGTGGTTCATCTGAGGCTTGCGACAATGCACGTGTTGCGCTGGAGAAGATTGGCGAGAATGCGGGGCATATCAAGCAAGGAATTGCTAGATTGGGAGGAGATCCTGGGACGTCGATTTTTTGATCCTCAAGCCTTCAGCCGGCATCGTGCCTGCAAAATAAAGTCCCTCTCAACGGGTATGAATACGAAGAACCGAAGCCTCGTTTACAGATATGGTGACGCGCTCACTCAAGGATGAACCAAGACCACGCGTACCTCCTATAACGCCCAGCAACGACTCGCAATGATGTGAAGGACAGGCTATGACTGTTCACTCTCCTCAATGCTGGGATGCCGAAGGTAGGGATTTTGAACAAGCAGGAACAGGTAATGGCCTGGCTACGCACGCAGTCACTCGGATAGCGACGCGAGGTGAGACACGCTGGGCAAACGTCTGTGAATTACTTAAATTATTGGCCAGCCATAATTATTGCCCCGCCATAATTCTCAATAATTTTGCGCGTACTTAAGTCAGAACCTAGCAGGCCGTTTGGGTCACCAGACATAGGCGGGCACAAGGCCCGAAGGAACGACTGAGCGAATCAGACCATTGCAGTACGCCCGATCTGCCCTGTGTAACACTTAGATCGGAATCGTCGCCAGGGCTGGGATCTAGGATAATTTTCGAAACGGTACACTTAAGGGGAATGAAGGCGTCCAGATGCCCTGTCATAGCAGATCTAAAGGTTATGAAGAGAGCCAAGAGTGGCTCACCGTATATCCCTACGCTATACGCTCACTGGCATGCTGTACATGCCATCAAGCTCCGATAACAAAAGTACACGCACAAGCCCTTCACACGCCTATCGACGCTGTGTGAGAGTAAACTAGACCAATGGCAGTCACATAATTGTAAGCACGTCTAATCAATCAATACTTGGTGTTCGGATACATGCCTTTAACTTGCCGAGACGCAGACACCGACGTCCGCCTCAAGCCTTCCAACAGCGATTTGGACGCGCTCCAGTTCTTCTTTACTTATCGTTGTCTGCGTTCCATCAGATTTGAATATGAAAGCAACACTTTTACTTTTGTCGACTCCGGCCATTGGTGCTTTGGCGGATGCAAGCCCCATTTTTAGATAGGATTGGAACTGGACAAAATCTGGAGCGGTACTGACAGCCCTTTTCCGTAATCGAGCAAATAGCTTGTCCTCCACTCGATACATTCCGGCATTTAAAAGCTTCAAGGCGTAAGTAGTAGCATCTCCTCCTCCAGACGGAGCGATAACGAACTCCATGGCAGGGCTATCCAAATTTAGAGCCAGCTCTCTCAGACATTTAGTCGACACATAGGCAGATGTGTATGCGTCATTTTGTTTCTCAACACCATAGAAACTGGAGACCAATGTAGACACTCCGACAGTCAGTGCTCCCGCTCCAGCGACTGGAATTGATTGAGCCACAGCACCGATCGCCCCTATGCTTCCACCGATCAAGTTGGCAGAACCAGTGTCCCACTCTCTCTCCTCCTGCTTAGCAATTTTAGCCCTGTATTGAAGTATTGTTTTTTCTGAGGCAATCGCAAAGTTACTAATGGTCGTGGGGCGGTCGGCCACCACCTCCAAGTCCTTGATATTTGGCGCTAGATGGCCGCATCCTGAAACAACCCCTCCAACAACCAATAAAAAAATAACTCTCGTCCTCATTTCCTCTCCCTGCCGTCGATCTCGTGTGTCAGAAGGCTGAAATTGATGATAGTCGTAAGCCGGAAAACTTCCTGCTCGAAAGTGATAGCTCATCACAAATTCCAGCTACGCTGAGTTTTGACTTGAGCGGATTTTCGGTCTTTCTGTATGGCCAGTATCAAACGGAATGCTATCAGTCACCACTCAGAAGAAGAAACGCTTCAGCCCAGGTGCTCTCAACATAGGAAAGGACAGAAATGCCTAAGCCAATAGACTATTATTTCCAATTGCCACCTGAAGCGCGGCCAAGCTACTCCCCTTTGCAAGAAGAACTCCATCCGGACTTCGAATGGCTTAATCAAAATCGGGCTCGCTCGCGAGGAAAAGACGTATTCGAAGCCATTGATACAGTCGTCATCCATGCGACAGCTGGATACGCTACATCCCACGCGGTAGAAAACTGGCATCAGAAGGTTGCAAGTGCCCATTGGATCATTCCCGACGAGAAGGAGCCTCAACATGGTCATTTCGTTTGGGGAACTGTCGCAGAAGCGAAAGCCGCATATCATGTTCGGGACGCTATTACTGTCGCAGAGACTGCTCTAGGCGATGGGCCGAATGTCAACAACAGAAGCCTCGGTATCGAAATAGTTAACACCCAAGATGTTCAGAACTACCAAGATCCATTTTCAACTTGGCAAGTGACCATGACGGCAAGGATTGTGCTTTACGCTTGGGCCAAGTATCCCAACCTCAAACACGTGATCTCTCATGCAAAATTAGACCCTACACGCAGAGACGACCCGGGAATTCAGTTTCCATGGGACGACTTCAAAAACATGGTATTGACGCACTCTGTATTACCACCGAGGAATCCATTGGTTTTTGAAACGGTAGAGCTTGATGCCAAAGAGGGCGGCAGTTGCTGCTCGCCTTGAAAAAATTAACCTATCAGGAATCAAGCAAACCCCACCCCTGCCAATCGCATTTTGTAGAGGGTCATCAAGATTTTGCCACGCAGACTAAGACTGTAAGATAGGTGACACGATCTACATCGACATAACGCCGCTCGTCATATCCCACCCACAGCTTAAAATATCAACTACACTGAAATATGTACGGATTTTTTAGTAATTCTACTCAATATTGTGGAGCAGATTGCAATGTTAACACCAGAAAAACCAAGGCTAAGCACCTCAAAACTTGAAGAGCTATTAGAGCCATATAATATTGACCAAAAAAAATACCCTCTTATAGTTATTGGCATTAGAGGATACTATAGAGATCAAATGGGCGCCCCAGAGGTAAATGATAGAGGCATATATGATGATGCAATTTTTATTTATTCACCTCACGCAATGGTCGCTTACAACGGCAACACCGACCCGTCTAAATATAGAAAAGGAGAAGGGGACGGAGCTGAAAAAGGTATGGCTTCGCTGAACCCTGGGGTATGGTATGCGCACCGCTTCGACTATCATAAAGGTGATTATCTTGCACTCTGCCAGCGCGAAGGGAAAGTTACTGTGACTAGAGACGGCGATCCGCCTTACCTAGACACGGGTTTTTTCGGAATTAACATCCATCGCGGCGGTTACAATACTACCTCAAGTGAAGGCTGCCAGACCATCCATCCTTCACAGTGGGAAAGCTTTATACATTTAGCTGAAGACCAGGCCAAAAGGTATTATGCAAGCTCGTGGAAGTCTGAAATCATCCCATATTTACTATTAGATCCTGACTCAGCATTAGTGGATGCGTAGGATTTAAATTGGCCTCTTATAATTGGCAAAATCTTAACTAAATCTTCCGTACCAAACACACTTGCCAGAAGGAAAAATGCTATTTTCATCCTAGATTGCCCGAACATGTCAACTGACTTGTTTACTGCAATACATCTATAGGTGGCAGCCTACACTACTGACGACCAAAAAAAATAAAAAAGATTATGTGGACACCTAAATCGCACAGCTCAATTTATTTAATTTCAACATTAGCTCTAATGCATAATTTGACCTCTCTGTTGATCAAACTTGATTATTTTGTCTTGTTGAAATTTCGAACCTGCATCATTGGGAATTTCAATTATAACCCTCTCTCTGCCACGCAGTTCAGGAGGAACTTCAAATGCACGGCCTCCACCACTTCCACCACCTGAGCCTACTACCACTCCATCACATGGAGGAGTGCATGGCTGATAGGCTTGCCTGGGCATTATGGCTATGGAAGCGGGAGCAGAAGCGTCGGCCTGAAACGACGAAGCCCCCTTGGTAACGTTAGCCACAACAGTATCTTTTCTAGTGTAGTCGATACCATCCAGCACGGCTGCAAAGAATTTTACGTCAGGACAGTGTCTACTCAATTCTTCAATATCCCAGAACGATCTGCTATACATGGCGCTAGCGGCTTGATCTTTAGCTTTAATGGAGTCTCTTACCCGGTTATACGATTTCGCTGCCAAGTCATCAGCAGTTTTACAGTCAAGGTCTGCTGCCAATACAGCCACAGGAGTTGATAGAATAAACACACACACCATCAACAAGTTATTTGTTTTCATTTGTTTTATCCGCGTTTGTGGTGTCCGCTGGTGGAGTGGCTCTGGCCTTTTTAGCATCCTCAACCGAAGGAATATCCGTCACTTCAACTTGCGGGATGCTCGAGTTCTGCCTGGCGCCGGGATAATAAGTATATCGCTCTGGCGAAGTATAGTTGTACTCCCCTTTTGAATATAACGTTGCAACAATTATGACACCTCCAATAAATATGCCAACAATTCCAGGGGTATTGCTCGCCACCAGCGCTTTAAATGTATCCCCGGCCGTCTCTTTTGCTTGAAGAGAAATTTTACTTGAGTCGCTACTTGAAAAAAATGAAACAGCCAGACCACCAAAAATAATTCCTGAACCGATAAGCATCGACAAAAGCCGCAAAAGAGTTGTGTTGAGCAGTGTCAGACCTGCAAATGTAAACGATAGATCAGCTCCTGACTTATCGGTGATAATCGTCGCGGTGCTATAAACAGAGTAACCGACCAAACATATAAGCAGAAAGCTACACAAGCCGAGACCTAGTGCAACCCCTCCCCAAATTTTCGTTTGCCATTGCGGAATATGCCCAGGAGGATTGTTGTCTGTCCCGTCCGGCAGAGATAACAATTTTGGTTTATCTCTAATTATTTCAGTTTCAGCAACTTTCGCTCCGGCGTTGGTAGCTTCTGCAGGCTGATCAAATTCTGCAGTTTTAGCAGTGGCTGAAGTCTCTATAGCGGTCGTATGTCCGGCATTCTCATTAGCGGGTTCTGCTGCCACCTCGACTTTTATCAGCGGGTCATCCGGTTTAATATCCGCCATGATTCGACTCCTGTACCTGCCGTTAAAAGACAAAAACTCACGCCTACCCGATATTAATTTTCCGAGGCTGCCCTAATGTTGACGGAACCTATACACACCTCCATCATTTGGCCGAAGTTTAGATGACTTTGGATTTCTGTTACACATCCTCATGCAGGTAACACCAATTGATTCGGCATATCTAATGTAGCCAATGGTTATTTTCATCAACTTTACAGTTGACTTGCCCCACTTCGGAGGGGGCAACCCTTTCCGCTCACGTGGGGTGACTATGGTGAAACAGATCAGCGCACGCTCGAAACGCTCGGGCATATTGGCGTCGATTCAACTGGGCTACGAAGCAAGTCAATCGACGAGTTTCAGGGGCAGGATTTTCACTATGTTGTCACCTTCTGTGAAAAATCATCTGAGGAAGCATCCCGGATGCCATCATCAGAAGAGATAATGACTTGGAACTTCGAGGATTCGGCTACCAGTGAAAAGCTTGAGCCTTTTCGCCATGCCCTCTAGGAAATCCATGACCGCATCAAGATGTTCGTCACGGTAAAAACTCGAAATACCTCAGCGTAGGCCTACCCATCGCTTCAGAGCTTAAGGCGGTCAAAAACTGTCGCCCAGAATGTCGCCAATAACCGTTGATCCATCGTCATCGCCCTGTCTTCTAACTGTCACATTCGTCACCTAGGTTTCTTTCGCCAAGATGCTCAAAGGGGGCTTTATGAATAGTGCGTGCTGGCTAAAGACTTGGTGCATAGCTGCCAACCTCAGCTCACGAAGGAGGATCATAAGTGCGTTTTGTAGCCGTAATTCTCCAGTGATCAGAACAGCTGAATACCAGGCTACTCTTTTACAGCGATATCCAATGGGTCTCATAAGCAGTGCTGAAGTCGAAGCTTGTTGGACAGTTGGCTTCCCTCCGCCGGGCGTATCCGAGGTTGGATCTCACCTAATGCCGGATAACTTATAAGGTGCTTTGGATTGATCAAAAACAAGTCACGGGAGAGTAGCTACTGGTTTGACTACAAAACAAAAAAAGGGCCCTGAAGGGCCCTACGTTCTTACATCCCGAAATTACTTGGTCAGCCAGGACTCGACGGTCGCAGCGCCGTGCTTTGTTTTCCAATCCTTCAGAGTCTTGTGATTACCACCCTTGGTTTCAACGACTTCGCCAGTGTGAGGATTTTTATAAACCTTCAACTGGCGAGGTTTGCGACTACCGGCTTTGGACTCGGCGGCTGGAGCGCGACGACCTGCTTGCGGATCAAGAAGGTTGATCACGTCCTTGAGGCTATAGCCGTATTTTGCGAGCAAATCGCGCAGCTTCGTTTCGAACTCGATTTCTTTCTTGAGGCCAGCATCGCCCTTGAGGGCTTCGAGAGCCTGGAGCTGTTCGGCGAGGTGTTTTTCAAGCTGGCGGAATTCGGCAAGTTTAGACATGGAAATTCTCGATGTGAGTAATAGCTAGAGGTTACACCATAAATCACGGGGCGCACTTACAAGGAGTGGCGCTTGAGGCCTTATACCCGCCACCCTATATCTGTTTCCGAGCGACAGTAGGTCTTGGATTGATTCCTTGGGAGTGGCCGATACTCCTTTTCTTATAGATGAGTATCCGCCTCCTCAGCCGGATAAAACTCCCCCTCTTTCCCCATCCTTTTTAGCTTTTCGCGCACGATCAACTCAACACTGGCAACTGCGACATGATCTTCAGGGTTGACCAATTGCAAGCACAACCGTCGGACATTCTGATCGTGGGTGCCCTCGCTCATCATCTCGTGGGTGAAGACTTGTTCGCCACGCCAAAGGCATAGCTGGGTATGAGTCTCGCCGAGCCATATCTCGTTGATTGATCTTAAGTCGGTGGTTGCGAGTTGATCGACGGTGATGGTCTTATCCATTGCTCTGTACCTTACCCATAAGCAGTAACAGGTAGACTTCCGGGCACAGGGGGTCGTTCCAATTGCCGGTAGGTGACCCGGCTAGATGGTGGTGAAATACCTTCTGGATTGAGGTCGGACAATCAACGACTGAAGCCGGCAAGTACGAATAGACGTCGGGAATTCCATGACTAATCCGGCTGCTTTTACATTCAGATGGCCGCGCATGGAAAAATCTTACTCCCCTCCTCATCCCCATACTTCCAGTCCGCTGGCATGCAGCTTCCGATACGCCGTCTCTCAAACTGCGACTGAAATCAGTCATCGACGTCTTCGACCAGCGAGAGGGGCTGAATCAAATGCGGGCCTTGATTACGAACGTTACCTACATCCTTGCGAACCTTGTACCAATGAAAGTCGGTAACTGGTCGGCAGTGCTCCATCGCGATTTCCTTCGCTCGTTCAACTGAAGTTTCAGGATCAATCCATTCGCGAGCGTGCTCAGGTGCCAGAACCAGAGGTTTGCGGTCATGGATATCGACCATGCCTTGATCACTCGCTGCGGTGATGATGACGAAACCGTCGCGATCATCTGGTTCCAAACCTTCGTGCACCTCAGCCAGACCGGCGAAGAACATCGGTATCTGCTCTTTCAGTGTTATGAAATAGGGCTGTTTTTTCTTTGGATCATCTCCGTCCTTGACCCATTCGAACCACCCGTTCGCCGGCGCGATTACGCGACCATTTGGCCAGAGCTGATTGAAAAATTTCCCGGTCATGACGGTCTCGACTCTCGCGTTTATCGGGTCAGGGCGCTTTCCCTTCGCCCAGAACGGCGCCCATCCCCATTTAACCTTATCGACACTCAAGCCCTCTCCCACTGGCCGGAAGATTTCCACTCGCGTCGACGGCGCAACGTTGTACCGCTCGACAGGCCAAAGGTCATAGCCATTGATCACCAGCTGATTTGGCGCAAGCTCCTTGAGGTAGTGATCCATCGATTCGTAGATCGAGTAGCGTCCGCACATGGTGTCACCCGTCGAATTGTCGTACCTATGAGATTGACCGCAAGCGAACCAAATCGTTAACTGTATGCATATACAGTCAACTTCCTAAGGCTTGCATCATGAGCATCACCATCCTCGGCCCTCTAGCGTCTGGCGGTAGGAAGCTGCCTCTCTATTCATCCAGGGTGCCGGCAGGCTTCCCCTCCCCTGCGGCTGATCACATCGAAAAACACATTTCCTTAGATGAGCTGTTCGATATCCGCGCGCCGCACGTCTACCTGGTGAGAATTGATGGAGACAGCATGCAGGGCGCCGGAATTTATTCAGGGGATTTGGTGGTCGTTGATCGGAGCATCGATGCGGTCAGCGGCGACATAGTCATCGCAGCGCTGAACTCGGAGCCATTCTGCAAGCGCCTGCTTCTGCGTGAGAACGCCGTGATGCTTGTATCGGAGAACCCAAGATATCCGGCAAGGCATGTCATGGAAGGCGATGAGCTGGTGATCTGGGGTGTGGTGAAATACAGCGTGCGCGATCATGACAATACGTGAGCCCGTCTTTGCCCTGATTGACTGCAACAGCTTCTACGCGAGCTGCGAGCGAGTGTTCAGACCCGACCTGGCAAAGACACCCATTGTGGTTTTGTCCAACAACGACGGCTGTGTGATTGCGCGCAGCTACGACGCCAAGCCTTTCGTGAAAATGGGCCAGCCGTACTTCCAGATCAAAGACCATCTACGCCGGCATGGGGTTGTGGCATTCAGCAGCAATTACGCTTTGTACGGCGACATGAGCGAGCGCGTTATGACGATCATCGAGTCGATGGTGCCGGTAATTGAGGTCTACAGCATTGATGAGGCTTTCGCCGATTTGACTGGCATGCATGGAGATCTGTCCGCGTTTGGCAGGCACATGCGCTCCACGCTTCTCAAGCGCACAGGCATTCCTGTCGGAGTGGGGATAGCGCGCACGAAGACTCTCGCCAAGCTCGCTAACCACACAGCCAAACGTCTGCTGGATATTACCGGGGGCGTGGTCGATCTCTGCGATCCGTTCAAACGTGACTGGACACTGCGCAATACCGATGTCGGCGAAGTCTGGGGCATTGGCAAACGCATGAAGGCTCACCTCGAAGTCATGGGCATCAAGACAGCCATGGACTTGGCGAAAGCCGACCCGTGGATGCTTCGGCAGAAATTCAGTGTGGTGATCGAGAAAACTGCTCGCGAGCTTGCCAGCACCTCCTGTCTGGAACTGGGTGAAGCTGAACCACCCAAGCAAGAGATTTGCTGTAGCAGGATGTTCGGCACCAGGCTCACGCAGATTGAGCCAATCAAGGAGGCCGTCGCTACTTACACCCAACGTGCGGCGGAAAAGCTCAGAGCGCAAAACTCGCTGTGCAAGAAGATCCGCGTGAGTATCAGGACAGGCATGTTCAATCCCGAAGAAGCGAAGTATGCGAACGGCGCGCTGGTCGAACTACCCTACCCGACAAACGATGTTCGACTCATGACCAAGGCTGCGACCGAAGCCGTCAATCGTCTGTATCGACCGGGCTTCAAGTACAGCAAAGCGGAGGTTCTGTTGATGGATCTCCGACAACCTGGCGAGTTTACCGACGATTTGTTCGCGCATTCGCAGCCAGTGATGGCCGACAAGGTGATGAGCGTTCTGGATGAAATCAATGGCCGTTGGGGAAAGGGAGTTATCCGGCTAGCCAGCGTGCCGGCGGCGCCCGATTGGGCAATGCGTAGAGAGCTGATGAGTCAGAGCTACACGACCAAGGTAAATGAGCTGTGGACGGTGAGAGCACGATAACGTCGCCGCAATAAGCAATTACGGCTTAAATAGCGCCCTAGTGAATGACGGCTTTCGGCCATTAGCGGCCGAATGACAACGCCGTTCTCCGCCGAACAAGAAGCTTGAAGCAGACGCGCGTCATGTACCTTGATAAGGCGGAGTACCAGCGCGACCATGAGCATTGTCCTGAGTCATCGGCTACTCGCACAGTGGAAGCTGCGTCTGCCCACGCCGAATTTGATCTGTAGGCTACGCTTGTTCGAATCAGTATTGAGATTGGCTTATGACCCCCAAAAGAATAATTCTTCTAGTTAAGGTGTTTGATAAGGAGGAATACGCTGATTCATTCATTCAGGCAGGAGAGATGTTCTGTAAGACGATTGGGCAGTTCAAGCAGATAGAGGGTGATGTCGCACGAGGCGACCAATACGAGGCACCCTCGGAATGGCATCAACCCGATCGAATATCTCTGACGTTTTTATTTAAGACGCCAGACGGGGAGGAGAAGTCCTTTCCAATAGAAGGGCTGGCCGGCCCGTTTGTGATGCAGCGTACGGCGCACGATCGTTTGAATGCCTTCTGTATGTACGCTGTCACCGTACCGGATTTCGAAGAATCGTATGAAACAGAGGAGGAGCGACTGCGCGTGGTCGAGAAAATCAATTCAATGTTGAAGGTACACGCGACGCTAGGCGAGGAAATGCTTTTGCTTGGAGAGCATGCCGTTCTCATCATCAAGGTCGCGAATTTCATCGATAAAGTAAGCAAAGCCGCCAAGTCGGAAGGCTATACGTCTTGGCGAGGCCTTGTCGATTATTTTGATCCCGAGACCTTTCATGGCAGTTTCGGAGAGGTTGAGTCCGTTTTTAAAAAGCGGAGCATCTATTCTTATCAAAAAGAGTTCAGATTTGTTTTCGACTCGAGCAAGCCTGAGGGAGCGAAAACTTTATATGCGGGACCTCTGGATGGTATTGCTTTCAAGCTCAAAACCAGCGAAATCAACAGCAAGATTGAATTGAAGCTCGCCGAGGATCAACACAGCGACGGAGAATCACATGGTTAGCCGTTTGCTGCTTTGCAGCGGGTGCTGACGCCTACCTAAAACACGGTCAGTAAGTTGTTTGGAAGCAGTCGGTGTTGGGCGACAGCTCCCGACCGATAGCTGTCCTTTCGTGATAGGTAGCTTTCGGCCAAAAACATGGGCACCCCATAGTTTTTCGTCAATATTAACGTCAAACCCCTAAAAATATCTTGAATTCAACTAGGTGCGGGATACCGTAACACATGAGACGAAGTCAGCTTCGCAAAAAACTCGCTAACCTTCAGTTTCTGAGCCGCATTATCATCGATGAGGGCCCTCCAAGCCATATTAAATTCATCGTCTCCGATCTGCTCACGAATAGAACAGAGCGTCTCGTTAATTAATTTTTTATATTTAATGCCCTTTGGTGGCTCCCATACTTGGCCTGTAGCAATACCATTACACATCGAAACATTTGTTCCTGCCGTTGTCGGCCCAGTTGGAGAGTAACCGAGATGTTCATAAATGTGCACCAGCTCCACGGAACAATCCAACACAAGAACAGAGTAACGGGATTGAAGAGCTGCCAACATCGCCTTCATAACCCCCCTACCACGATGTGAGGGGCCGACAACGATGGAACCAACTGAACACATTGAATCGGTGATCTTGGTAAAAAAACTGGGTATGAAGTCTATGAAGCCTATGACCTTTCGTGCACTAGGATCGTGATCATCAAATGCTAAGACAAGTCCAGACTCGACTTTCAATTCGTTCCGCCTGCATATAATAGTTTCAAAGAAGGGCTGAAGATTATCAGTTAGTCTTTTACAAACCTGAACCTCCGGCAGAAGCGCTAATGGTGAGTTCGCGCTTATAGGGTAAGCCGCCAGATTGCAAGCATCATTTTTTGCCAAATGCAAAACTGCGTCATGAAATTCCTGCTCGAGCACTTCAACTTCAGTCGACAATAAAACTTCAACTCGACCGCAATACTTCACTAATCATCTCCATAAGCTTGCGCCGAATCCTTACAGATTGTGACTTGTCTCTTCTGCCAACCCTGAAGAGGCTTGATAAACAGAGCTACATTATCGACATGTAATACGCAAAATCGGTTACGACCGACTACTTAAAACTAAGGCTCAGCATGGGCATAACTTTTTAAACTATTAATTACGTAGTGATGGCACGATTTTCGCTTAGACTCAACTCCCATCGTTGCCTGAATCCTAAGCCTTTCGAAGTAAAGGATGAACTCGATCACAATGGGCGGTGAAAAATAACCTAATCCTTAAAGAATTCAAGTCCTCGTTTAATCTCGCGCTTCAGCTCTTGCAATACCGTAAAAAAGCTTTTTTCAGCATCCACTAATATCGCATTCTTGCTTTTCGCCAGCAGCACAGAATCTATATAAAAATACAGAGATTCTCTATCCTTACCAATATAACCATTCACGGGATCTAGGGTCAAGACGCGCCCCAAACCCCATTTCCTTTCCAAATCACAGAGATAATCCCAGTCATCTTGTTTTGATTTTTTCAATTCCAGTGCGCACTTCAATTCTTCAAAGTCACATATGGCGAGATCTTTCAATATGCCATCCTTGAGAAAACCAACATGCTCGTTCTTAATCTCGAAATATGAAAATATGCGACCTTCACCTTCAAACATCTCAACTTTGGTGGAAAGATATGGTACAGCGTTATGTTTAAGGAAGTTATTTATATCGATGTATATGTTGTGCTTTAGCCCTGAAGGGTTAGCAGGATTGCAAAAAAGTGGCCGCATATAAAAGTAATATTTCTCAACCTTGGGATCTATCTTCAATCGCCCCTCTTCTTCATCGTAACATAACTCGAATTCGCTCTTCTCCAATGCGCCGTATTCTTTTAGGGAATGACATATAGCATCGCCTAGAAATCCCAACCAATGATCATGACCATTGAGTGACTTCAGTTTAGAATCTTCCGACAGCTTGCTTTTGTACCTTGTATAAAGCGTATCAATTGTAGCCAAGCCTTTTTCAGACTTATCAAGATACGTGGATTTTGCGATTAAAAATGCATTATTGAGGGAGCGATACTGAACTTTTGTTATTTTGCTCTCAGCAGCACCGAGTTTCAACATGCAGCAAATACTATAATAATCTATAAGGGTTGCCATTGAATTTAAAAGTGAATCAGAAAGCGCCTGATTCAACACGGAGTTTTTTTCATCTATTTTTTTCGAAGGATGTAGAAACTCATTTAAATACTGAAAATTTGTAGTTTGCCTAGCCTCAAAGATCTCGTGAATCTTCTTTATCTGGTATTTGACGTTTTGTTCGACGTCATCTACGATTTTTTTATTGCTCATGTGTTGGAATACTCAAAATTTGGAGCGCTTATCTTGCGCACTTTTGATTAAAGATCAAGCTCTTTAGGTTCAAAGAGCCGGTAGTTTCCATTCGGGGATGTCTGTCTTACTAGGCCTAAGTAATACTGAGTGTCACCTGAGACACGATGGTTCGGCACGCCTAGTGAGATGACTGCTTGCCCTTGGTTTTTTTGCATTCCCATAAGGGAGAAAGCTACCACTGTGTTGCCCATGGCTTGCCTTGCTGAATGAGCGTCCGTTAATGTCCGATCTCTGCCGGTGCCGATGCGCTGCAATGGATCGCTCCGCCCCGCTCCTGAGCGCTAACCGTACAGGTCAAGTCCAATGCAAATGGCAGTTCAGAACGGATGAAAGCGGGTGGTCAAGTGAGTACATTGGCACGCTGATTTAGTATCCAGTACGACTAACCGCCTGGAGTTTCTGGTTCGACTGCCTACAGTAACAATGGGTCGATGAGATGCGTTACCACCAGATCGGCCGAAAAGGTGAGGCGCTGCATTGGTGATTGGACGCGGGGGCTTCAGTCGTCTCCCCAAGGATCGAATTTGTCCCCATAACTAGCGCGTAGGGCGCGATTGCGTTCGATCCGCCAAATCCATGGATCGTAGTCCTCTGGCAATGCGGCGAGCTTAGCGCTGATGATCATTTGCACCGATTCGTCGCGCAGTAAGCTACTGGTCAGTTCGAGGTATTGGCCACGCGTAACCACACCATAAGTGGCGTGATTTTCTTTTATGTAGAGGTCGGTCAATCCCACTCGCAGATGGCCGTATTTTTTTACGTCGTCGGGGTAGACGTCCTCAAGGCTAAGGTGTCCCATATCGAACTCCAGGTTTCACAGCCGCCATCGAAAGCCTGCGCCATCATTAAAATCGTTCCTTCGCGACAGCGCCTACGTAAGCCAGCCAACAGCAGGCCATTAAGTGTGCGCATGATAACCTCGGTACAGATATCAATGTTCTGAGAAGCCCCTTTGAACACACCTAACGCACGTGTCGATTTCGACACCCTGATCAACGCACCAAAATTTTCGGACGACCTAGTCGGGCAGTACCAAAAGAAACGGTGGCGACTGCTGGCTGAAGACATTTACCAGAGCACCACAATAGAGAGGGCTACATCCATGGCCTTGTGGATGCCGGACACCTCTCAACCAAGGACTACGAGCGTGATTACCTCATTCTGTGCATCGCTCAAAGGCGGCGTGAATTTCTGCGCAAATTGCTGAACGAATACGGTTACTGAAGCAATAAACTCATACTTTGCAGCAACTCAAAGCGTCTCGGGAAATGTTTTTACGTCCTCATCAATACACTCAGCTTGAACCGTAGTTCCTCCTGGGTCGGCACTGAGTTAAGGCCCAGGTCGGGATCAGTGCGTATCAGTCGTCGATCGTGATCTGGCCAGCTTTCAAAAGGATCATCATCCAGGGCGATCCAATTCGTCAGGCCTGCCCTAGTTACTGCAGCACGGATCTGGTGATATCGGCTGAACATGTCATAGCCCTCAAACGGAGCCTTGGGCATCCTTGAGTGCCATGTACTGCTCACAGTGAGAACCTGCAGCTCTGGCGGTAAAGCAGAGCGTGCACGGCGGTAACCTAGGATGCGCACCCAACTGGTCGACAAGCTGATTTTGACTTGGGGAAACTCTTTCAGTATCTCGACAAGAATTCCGGCATGCATCATGAGTTGCCCGGGTGCACGCAACTCCAAACCAGTCCGAGTACGGTATACGCCGTCCGGGTGCAGCACCCCATCAAAATCGAGAAATAGAACTCGATCATTCGGCGTCAGCCGGTTGCTTGACGGGCAGTCAAGCATGGTAAAGATTTCTCAAAGCCGGCCTTCCTGGAAGTTAACTGCTTACCGTGGAGAGCACTCCCGTATGGACTCAATCAACTCCATCAGAAGTTCGTCAAGACTGACCAAGCCTTCCGCATATCGCTGCAGCTCAGCAAGGTGCGTATAGGAAGGCCTCACACCTTCGAGTACCTGACAGCCAAGAACTTCAGCAACTGCTTTGCGACGTCGTTCGCGCTCGAGATCATCGATCTGCACGTGCCACCTCCCCCTTTACTTAGCCAAAGCCTCCACCAAAGGGGAAGCCTGGCTAAGAAGCGATTACTTAAACGCCTTGCTGAAGCGCTGAGAAAGTGTCGTAGCATCAATCTCCGCCCAGCTTTCAGGTTGGCTACTTTTCCGAATAAAGTTAATCGCACAGCCAACCATGAACACACCCGCAGCGACTCCTTCCCAAGCCGCAGCCTTAAACGTCGCCGGAACGAGATAACTCGGGTTGACGCTACCCGTTAAGAGGTGGATCGGATAAGGCGAAATGAAGCAACCAGCAACGGCCACCGCAATCATCAAGGGTACCGCTGCAACTAGCATTAGAACCGGTACTTTGATCTGGTATTGCTTCGCCGCGACAAGCTTGCCGCTCGAACCCTTTACTGCGTAGATGATGGCTTTGTTCTCAGTCTTGTCTTTTTTCTTCGTGAAGATGCCGTACAGGGTCACTCGCTCCCCCGCCTCAATCTCTTCAAAAATCTTTCCTGGCAGCAAAACATTCGGCAATACCTGCTCATCGATAACGATGCGCGCGGTCACAGTCCCCTGCTCAGTAGCAATCACTCGTGGCTTCTCGATCACTCCAGTGACCTGCCGGCAATCAAATCGAATCAAAACGTGCTCCTGCAATTTTTAAAGGCGTAGTCAATCGCACTGCCTGAATGGCAGCGTGGGTGAAAGTATTGAGTCAGTTACGCTCGAAACGAGAAAACGGTACTAAGCTCTGCTGGCTTCCGTACACCATCACCAAGCAATAGGTAGACCGTGCTCTTAGTTTCAAACATGCATGGATGATCATGCGAAATTCCGAAGTTTGTGCGCACCCAGTGGCCGGGAGAGAAACGTCGGCGGCTGTCCAGGACGACTTCGTGTGCATAGACGACTGTGGGGAGTATTCCCATCGATGAAAGCTTCCGCTGCTCATCCTGTATGAGCTGCAAGTCGGCAATGATCCATTGCTTCACTAGGCAGAAAGGCTTCCCCGGAAAAGTCCTTTCGGCAAGCACTATTATTTCTTCTTGCTCGCCATGCCAACCAAGGACGACTTCCCCACTTCCGTAAAAAAACTGAGCAATCTCATCAAGTGTTACTGACATGGCGCCTCCAGTGTTTGAACCATCATGTGCGTGCACTGGTGTAGATATGGCCCGTTCCGGTGATGAACTCGTAGACGGGGTTTGCCTCGGTGCCAGGCTGAATGCGAATTTCAGAGAGAAGCTCCATTGCGTATGACCCCTGCTCGCGCTTTGTAGGTGGAAGGATGAGATGAATATTCGTCACGATCATGAACTCGCCCTGCTCAGCTGCACGCATCATCTGAACGGTTTCCACATCCGTAACTAGATGCGCAACCGGGCCAAAGGCCCCATCCTCCAATCCCATTCCCTCAATCAGAAACGAGTACTCACACCGACTGATATCGACCGATTTCCAGAGCATTCGAATACCGTCGGGAGTTCTAAATTGGCCCTGCAAATTGCTGCTATTGGTTACAAACACTTCGGATAAACCCTATTTCAAACCCTGCCAAGCTCTGAATAAGCTCAGCTTAGGCAGCCTTTGATTGACCCTGCTAATGCTTCTGGCAACCGGATAGGGATGTTGCCGAAAGGCACGCGATTCCTTGGCGCTATGCATCCTGTTAAATGGCCATCATAAGCAAAAATCCCACCATTAACAATTTAATATATTTGGTGGGTCAGTGCGAGTATGGCTCTATCCTTCATTTTGAGAAATTGAACGTGAAGGAAGAGCTAGCCGTCACGCTGCGCGCCATCCGGCAAATGAAAGGATTGGGTTATGAGGCCCTGTCGGGAACCATCAGCCAGAGCAACCTTAGCTTGCTCGAACAAGGGAAAATCCAGGCGACGCTACCGACCCTCGTCAAGATCGCCGAAACGCTCGATATCAACCTTCTGACTCTATTGGCGTTGTGCTTGGCGATACGTGACAAAGAGGCACCTGAACATTTGATAAAAAATGCGCAGAAAGAGCTTCAAGGCTTCATCGAGTCGGGTGGCCTTAAAATCATGGAGGATCAGATTCAAGACGGCGCATTGAAAAAACGTTCTCGAGGAACTCGAGCGGATGCTCAGAGGGTCAGTGCCGTTGTAGAACTGAAAAAGCAGGGCCTGACACAAGCCGAAGCTGCGCGGAAACTAGGTTTGCCTACATCGACTGTGCAACGGTACTGGCAAAAGGAGTGAGCCTTTAAAGGCAGAACCTCCAGCACGGTGCGTCTCATCATCAGCCTATTCTTTCTTCGACTTAGTAACGCCACTCAGATCCAGAATCGCTCACTCGAGCAGAAGCAGCTTATTAAGGTCGCCAGAGATGGTTGTGTTGTCCCAGCCTGAAGGAACGTGGCTGGTACGTTATCACTCAAGACGCTCAGCTCCCACACCAATGCGATCCAGGCGGAGGTCAGTGCCCGCTACAACACGCCCGCCTTGTAACGGCAGCCAAAAAATCTACCTTGGACTGGGAGTGTCGAATGCGGGAGGGCAATACGTCGAAATCTACAAATCCTGCGCCCATAGGTTTTGACTTCAGAAAGGTCTAGGCTGCCTTCTACTACGTGAGCTCACACTCGCATTACGCCAGATCAGAACCGAGCTCTCGACCGTCCTAGACCAAAAAAAGTTAAATTGGGTAAGTGACTGATTTATGGAAGATAAAACACATATAACAGTTAGCAAGGCTCCGGAAGGCACGAGTGAACAGATCGAGCCCGGCAGCGCCAGCCACGCCGCCCAGCAACGCCAGCGTGCCAGCCAGTTGGCGCAAGCGCTGCGCGGGGAATTGCAGAAGGCCTTGATCGGCCAGAACAGCGTGATCGACGATGTGCTGACCGCGCTGATCGCCGGCGGTCACGTGCTGCTTGAGGGCGTTCCGGGGCTGGGTAAAACGCTGCTGGTACGGGCGCTGGCGCGCTGCTTCGGCGGCGAGTTCGCGCGCATCCAGTTCACCCCGGACCTGATGCCCAGCGACGTCACCGGCCACGCGGTGTACGACCTGCACACCGAGCAGTTCAAGCTGCGCAAGGGGCCGTTGTTCACCCACCTGTTGCTGGCCGACGAGATCAACCGTGCACCGGCAAAAACCCAGGCGGCGTTGCTTGAAGCGATGCAGGAGCGCCAGGTCACCCTCGAAGGTCGGGCGCTGCCGATCGCTCAGCCGTTCATGGTGCTCGCCACTCAGAATCCGATCGAGCAGGAAGGCACTTATCCATTGCCGGAAGCCGAGCTCGACCGCTTCATGCTCAAGGTACGCATGGATTACCCCGAGGCCGAGCAAGAGCTGAACATGGTGCGTCAGGTCAGCCGCTCGACCCGCGCCGACATGCTTGATGTGCAGCCGCTGCGCACCGTCCTGCAAGCCAAGGACGTGCAAGCCCTGCAACGCATCGCCAGCGATCTGCCGATCGACGATCAAGTGCTCGATTACGCGGTGCGGCTGGCGCGCAGCACCCGCTCCTGGCCCGGCCTGACCCTCGGCGCCGGGCCGCGAGCCTCGATTGCGCTGGTGCGATGCGCCCGCGCCCGTGCGTTGCTGCGCGGCGGCGAGTTCGTGATTCCCGATGACATCAAGGGTTGCGCGCTCTCGGTGCTGCGCCATCGGGTGCGAGTGGCGCCGGAGCTGGACATCGAAGGTCTGCAGGTCGATCAGGTGCTGCAACAATTGCTCGACCAAGTGCCGGCGCCGCGCCTGTGAAACCGTCACGCCTGCTGCTGATCTGGCTCGCGATTCTGCTGGCCGTCGGCACGCTGCTGGGCACGCTGCAAGCTCTCGACATCGACGTGCCCGCCACGCTGTTGTCGATCAACTGGGGCTTGCTCCTGGCTCTGCTGGTGCTGGCGCTCATCGATGCGCTGCGCCTGAACAACCTGCCCTCGCCGCGCATCCAGCGGCAGATGCCCGGCAGCCTGGCACTCGGCCGTTGGAGCGAGGTGCGGCTGCAGCTCATCCATGACTTCATCGAGCCGGTCGCGGTGGAGATTTTCGACCACGTGCCACAGGGCCTGAGCTTCGAAAACCTGCCGCTGGCGATTGAACTGCAACCCGGGCAATTCAGCGCGGTCGGCTACCGTCTGCGCCCGCTCAAGCGCGGGCACTTCAGCTTCGAGCATTGCGAAATCAACCTGCCCAGCCCGTTCGGTCTGTGGACAGGCAAACGCCTGCTCGCCGTGAGCGGCGAGATCCGCGTCTACCCGGACTTCGCAAAGCTCTACGGTGGGCAGTTGTTGGCGGTGGACAACTGGCTCAGCCAGCTCGGTGTGCGCCAGCGCCAGCGTCGCGGGCAGGGTCAGGAATTTCATCAGTTGCGCGAATTTCGCGAGGGCGACAGCCTGCGCCAGATCGACTGGAAAGCCACCGCCCGTCAGCGCACGCCGATTGCCCGCGAGTATGAAGACGAGCGTGATCAACAGATCATGTTCATGCTCGATTGCGGGCGGCAAATGCGCAGCCAGGATGGCGAGCTGTCGCATTTCGACCATGCGCTGAATGCGTGTCTGCTGCTGAGCCATGTCGCGCTGCGTCAGGGCGATGCGGTGGGATTGAGTACATTTGCAGACGATCAACCGCGATATCTAGCTCCGGTAAAAGGCAGCGGGCAACTCAACGTCCTGCTCAACACGGTCTACGATCTGGCGAGTAGCCAACGTCCGGCGGACTATCAGGCAGCCATTCGGCAACTACTAACACGTCAGAAACGACGGGCACTGGTCATCCTTATGACCAACCTGCAGGATGAGGACCATGGCGAACTGACCAACGCAGTCCAACACCTGAGCCGCCAGCATCAAGTGTTAGTGGTCAGCCTGCGCGAAGAAACGCTCGACCAAATGCGCCAAGACTCGGTACAAACCCTTCCTGAAGCATTGGCCTATTGCGGCGCAGTGGATTACCTAAACGCTAGGGCCGAACTGAATGAGCGCCTGATGGCTCATGGCACACCTGTGCTGGATGTCCCTACCAGTAAGCTAAACACTGAACTAGTGTCAATTTACTTAAGCTGGAAGAAAGCTGGAGCCCTATAGACATTGTAGATTTCACGCCGGCGGGGTGTTTCAAATTGGCAAGCGGGTGTAGATTTCTTAATAAGAAATACCGCTGCTAAAAGGGCTTTTCCATTGATCGGTATCTCACTCCACTTACTTAAAGGAGTACCAGTCCGCTCCTTGAGGCGGCCCATCCCGCGCTATCGGATTGCCCGCTAAATTTTCCCATGCAGCCATGCTCGAAGCCTCTCGAACGGAGTCGAAGAATGCCCACTAAATATTCATTATCTGATGTGTTGGAAAGGATTTATCAGAATCAGCTTGGGCTGGAGGCAGCCCTAATGGAGCTAACACTCCAGGTCGAAGAGAGGGGGTTTACCGAGATCGGAGAAAACGTCCGCTCTGCGCTTTTTGTCATTGGAGAAAATGCCGGCTATATCAAGCAGGGCTTGGCGAAACTCAGAGCAAAGGAAACGGACTAGGCCTCAAAAACTCAATGAATTTTGTCGACCGCTTTGGTGTTATCCACAGGGTGATTATCGAAGCGATTTGACGATTCAAAAACCTTCCAACACCCCACCTAAAATCCCCCCGTCTCATATCGAAATGATACAGATTGATGCGTTCGGGTACACATATCCGTCATCCGAATGAAGTCTTTCCCCAAACCTAGGAATTTAGGCTACACGACGTGGCGCCTTTGCCTACGAACACACCAGAATGCTCTGTCTTGTACGCATTGGTGAGGCTCCGTAACTTGATCTTGGCCGCTGAATCAGCGGTCGAAATTAATTGTCCGGGGCAATGTCGAGGCAGTAGCTTCAGTCAGGCTAGTAACATTTTAGCTGTTAGCAGGACGTCTCTAGGTGAGCCGAACAGCTCACCTCCCCCCGGCCGAATAACCTCTTCATAGCAGTTTCCGTTCACGTTCACCCGAACTGGAAGCCAAGCAAAAAGGATATAAAGCCATGAACAGTGCAACATCAAATCCTCCAGAATCTGACGCGACTTCCAGCTGTCTCCCCCCTGATTCAGAGAGGTTTCAGGAAGCCGCAGAACGCGCCCTCGACCACTACCTCAAACCAAAATCGCCCTCACGCAATTCCGTGGATCGCGGCATGCAGATGTTCGTTGTCGCCCCCGACCTCAACCCCGAAGCCATCGCCATCCAGACCTACGAAACCTTCTCGTCGGTGAGCATTCTGCTGCTGGATCTGGCGGACAGCCTGGAAGACAAACCACGGCATCTGGCGATGGCGATCTATCAGTTGAGCGAGATGGGTTTGTTGCTGGCGGAGAAGACACTGGACAGTGAGCGGGCGATTGCCTTGAAGGCTTGAAGATCAAAAGATCGCCGCCTGCGGCAGCTCCTGCAGGAAAATTGCATTTCCACTGTAGGAGCTGCCGCAGGCGGCGATCTTTGGTTTTGGCTGTATCAGGCAGACGCCGGCAGGGGCTGAAAACTGAAGTACTGCTTCAACGCCTGCACCAGTTGCGCATATTCCGGCGGCGGGCGTTGCAGGCTGAAGCCGGCGTCGTAGTGCATCGGGGTCGCGTCTTCATGGCACCACAGGCAGCACGCCGTCAGGTCGATGACCTGCTGGCAGCCATCGCCGAGCGGAATTTTGAGACGCAGACTGAAATCGACACCGGTCATCATCGGTAACTGGCTGATGAGCATCAGCCCGTCTTCGGACACATTGCCCAGAAAACCGATGGGTTTGTCGGTGACGCTGTTGAACACCCTGAGGAAGTACGGCAACTGGTGCCGTTCGATTCGTCGGTCGGTAAACATGCGAGGTACGCCACGCAAGGCCCCATCACAGAGCCGCACCTTTGCTTCGGAACACGCCTGTGTCACAGACACGCTCTCCCCGCTTCCGGTGGGATGGTCGCCAATACGCCATCACCTCAACAACGACCAGTCGCAGGTGTTGCCCCGGTTCAGAGTCAGGCTCTGAACCGGATCACTGGACTATAGCTCAGCTTGTACAGTCAGCCAGCGTTTGTATGACACCCAGCATCAGAAGCGTTGCGGACCCGGCGCTGCCACCGCACTGCGAGTCGGGTAATGTCCCAGGCTCTGCAGGGTTTCCAGGCGGGCGCGGGCGCGGAAGGCGTATTCGCTGTTGGGGTACGAGGCGATGATGAACTGGTAGGTCTGCGCAGCGTCGATGTACATTTTTTGCCGTTCCAGGCACTGGCCGCGCATCATCGACACTTCCGGCCACACATACGGACGGGCCCGGCTGGCGCGTTCGACCTTGGACAGTTCGAGCATCACCTGCTCGCAATTGCCCCGGTCGTAGGCGCTGTAGGCGTTGTTCAAATGATGGTTCATCGACCAACGGGTGCAGCCCGTGACGGCGAGGACGCTGAGGGCAAGGGCGGCAATGGGCAACAATCGCATGGGGAGGTTCTCCTGTCTTGAGCTCTGTATCGACCCCTGGTCGTAAATCTTCAGGCGCGTTTGTCCCAAAGTTGCCACGTTCAATAAAGAAAACAATAAGTAGTGCAAACGAACAATGACTACACCCCAAGAGCATAGTAGCCTCTGCTAGCGCTTGAACTCAGGAGTCTTTGCATGTCCGTCCGTCGTACCAAAATCGTCGCTACCCTTGGCCCGGCCAGTAACTCGCCGGAAGTTCTCGAACAGCTGATTCTGGCTGGTCTGGACGTTGCCCGTCTGAACTTCTCCCACGGCACCCCCGACGAGCACAAGGCTCGCGCGAAGCTGGTGCGTGACCTGGCCGCCAAGCACGGCCGTTTCGTCGCCCTGCTGGGTGACCTGCAAGGCCCGAAAATCCGTATCGCCAAATTCGCCAACAAGCGCATCGAGCTGAAGATCGGTGACAAGTTCACCTTCTCCACCAGCCATCCGCTGACCGAAGGCAACCAGCAAGTGGTCGGCATCGACTACCCGGATCTGGTGAAAGACTGCGGCGTGGGCGACGAGCTGCTGCTCGACGACGGCCGCGTAGTGATGCGCGTCGAAACCGCCACCGCTACCGAGCTGCACTGCGTCGTGACCATCGGCGGCCCGCTGTCCGACCACAAAGGCATCAACCGTCGCGGTGGCGGCCTGACCGCACCAGCCCTGACCGAAAAAGACAAGGCCGACATCAAGCTCGCCGCGGAAATGGAAGTCGACTACCTCGCCGTGTCCTTCCCGCGTGACGCGGCTGACATGAACTACGCCCGTCAACTGCGCGACGAAGCCGGCGGCACTGCCTGGCTGGTGGCGAAAATCGAACGCGCCGAAGCCGTGGCCGACGACGAAACCCTCGACGGTCTGATCAAGGCTTCCGACGCAGTGATGGTTGCCCGTGGCGACCTCGGTGTGGAAATCGGCGACGCCGAGCTGGTGGGCATTCAGAAGAAGATCATTCTGCACGCACGCCGCCACAACAAAGCGGTGATCGTTGCGACCCAGATGATGGAGTCGATGATCCAGAACCCGATGCCGACCCGCGCCGAAGTGTCCGACGTGGCCAACGCCGTGCTCGACTACACCGACGCCGTGATGCTCTCGGCCGAATCCGCTGCCGGCCTGTACCCGCTGGAAGCCGTTCAGGCGATGGCGCGCATCTGCGTCGGCGCTGAAAAGCATCCGACCAGCAAGACTTCCAGCCACCGTATCGGCAAGGAATTCGAGCGCTGCGACGAGAGTATTGCGCTGGCGACCATGTACACCGCCAACCACTTCCCGGGCGTCAAGGCGATCATCGCGCTGACCGAAAGCGGCTACACCCCGCTGATCATGTCGCGTATCCGTTCGTCGGTGCCGATCTACTGCTTCACCCCGCACCGCGAAGCCCAGGCCCGCGCGGCGATGTTCCGCGGTGTGTACACCGTGCCGTTCGACCCGGCTTCGCTGGCTCCGAACGAAGTCAGCCAGAAGGCGATCGACGAACTGGTCAAGCGCGGCGTTGTGGAAAAAGGCGACTGGGTCATCCTGACCAAGGGCGACAGCTACCACACCACCGGCGGCACCAACGGCATGAAAATCCTGCACGTGGGCGATCCACAGGTCTGAGTGATCAGCTGAAAACCAAAAGCCCCGGCATGTGAGTGCCGGGGCTTTTTGCATACTGATCCAACAGATTTTGTATCTGCTCTGGCCTCATCGCTGGCAAGCCAGCTCCCACAAGGCTCGCGGCGATCACAGATTTTGCATCCACCACAAAAACTGTGGGAGCTGGCTTGCCAGCGATGAGGGCAGCCCGGCCGGCGAAAATCTCAATGCCGTTTGATGAATCCGGTCAATGCCGCCAACGCCTCCGGCGAGCGCAACCGCTGGGTGAACAGTGCGCCCTCCTGCTCGATCACCTTACGGATCAATTCGCGATCCGGCGCCCTCATCAATTGCTTGCTGATGCGTACCGCCTCTGCTGGCAGTTCATCGAAACGCAACGCCATCTCCCGCGCCTTGTTCAGCGCCGCTTCGCCGCTGCCCAGCGCTTCAGTGGCAATGCCCCATTGCGCTGCCTGTTCACCGCTGAACCCTTCGCCGAGCAGCAACAGCTCCGCCGCTTTCGCCTGCCCGAGCAAACGCGGCAGGATCAGGCTGGAGCCAAACTCCGGACACAACCCGAGATTGACGAACGGCATGCGCAACCGCGCATCGCGGCTGACGTAGACCAGATCACAATGCAGCAGCAACGTGGTGCCGATGCCCACCGCCGCACCGGCCACGGCGGCGATCACCGGTTTGCGGCATTCGAGCAGGTTGAGCATGAAGTGAAACACCGGGCTGTCGAGGTCGCTCGGCGGTTGCTGGATGAAGTCGGCAATGTCGTTGCCGGCGGTGAAGCACTCAGCGCTGCCGGTGATCAGCACAGCATTGATGTCAGGATCGTTGTCGGCCTGCTTCAGGGCCTCGGCGAGGCGGCTGTACATCGCGCGGGTCAGGGCGTTTTTCTTGTCCGGACGGTTGAGACGCAGGGTGAGCAAACCGCGTTCGCGTTCCAGCAGGATGGCTTCGGTCATGGCGTGTCTCAACATGGCTGGTTACAAGGTTAATCTGTGGCGAGGGAGCTTGTCGGATCGCCGCACCGTCCGTTTGAGTGCGCAGCGCTCACAGGCTTTTGAGGCCGCTGCGCGGCCTAGCGGGAGCAAGCTCCCTCGCCACAGAAGCGCCCTCAACCAAATAAGGATCTGCGCTCAACCGCGGGTCAGAAACACATCGGCCAGCAATTGATTGCGCGGCAATCCGGCCAGGTACAGACGCTTGGCAAACGCATCGACGCTGGCAGTCGAGCCGCAGACTAAGGCCAGGGTTTGCCGGGAAACAAGGCGCAGTTGCGCCAAAGCGGCGGCTGACTCGGCCGCCGTCCATAGCTCGATGCTGAGGTTTTCCCGCTGTGCGGCAAGCGCCGCCAGGGGTTTGGACAGATAGTGCTCGCGCGCGTCATGGGCCAGGTGAATGACGCGGATGGCGCCTTGGTGATCCTGACGCAAGGCTTCGCGCAGCACGCCGAACAACGGGCCCAGCCCGGTGCCGGCCGCCAGCAGCCACAGCGGGCGCGAGTGCCAATCCGGGTCGTAATGCAACGCGCCGCCGCGCAGTTCGCCAAGGCGGATCGGGTCACCGATCTGCAGGCGCCGCGCCGCATCGCTGAATTCGCCGGGCTGGCGGCAGTCGAGGTGAAATTCGAGAAAACGGTCTTCCTGCGGCAGGCTCGCCAGCGAATACGGTCGGGCGATGTTGTTGATCCACAGCACCAGATGTTGCCCGGCGCTGTAGCGCAGCGGTCGCTGCGGGGTCAGGCGCAAACGCAGGACGTTATCGCTGAGCCAGTCCAGCGCCTCGACCACCGCCGGGCGCCCGTCGGTGACGGGGTCGAAGGTGTGTACCTGCAAATCTTCCGTGACCTGACACTGACAGGCCAGCCGCCAGCCTTGCTGGCGCTGTTCGGCGCTCAAGGCATCCGGGCGACTGTCGGCGGGCAAGCCGTTCACGCACTGCACCAGACAGGCATGGCAACTGCCGGCGCGGCAGCTGTAAGGCACCGCGACGCCGTTCTGGTTGAGGGCGTCGAGCAGGTTGCTGCCCGCCGCCACCGACCATTGCCGATCACCGACGCGAAGTTCAGGCATCCACATTCTCCCATGCCGCTGCACAGCGATTGCGCCCGTCGCGCTTGGCCCGGTACAGCGCCTGATCGGCACGCTGCAAGGCATCGTCCAGATCATCGCCCAGTTCCAGCAGGGTCATGCCTGCCGACAGGCTGAGGTTACGCACGTTCAGGCCCATCAGTTCGACATCGGTGAAAGCAATGCGCAGGCGTTCGCAGCAGGCGGTCAGGCGTTCGGCATCGCAGTCGGGCAGCAACACCACGAATTCTTCGCCACCGTAACGCGCCAGCACGTCGCCGTCACGCAGGCAGGCACCCGCCACGCCGGCGAACGCCTGCAACACCTGATCGCCGGCGGCATGACCGTGCAGATCGTTGATGCGTTTGAAGTGATCGAGGTCGATCAGTGCCAGACCATGCACCACGCCCGGTTCCATCTCCGCCAGCTCCCGTGAGGCCAGACGCAGAAAATGCCGGCGATTGAACAGTCCGGTCAGTTCATCGGTGGCCACCAGATCTTCGAGTTGGCGCATCATCCCGCGCAGGGTGTCCTGATGCGCCTGCAAGGCAAACCGGCGCTGGCGCATGCGCTGCCGTGAAACCTGGACGAAGCGTGCGTAAATCACCAGCCACGCCAGCACCATCGCCAGAATGCACACCTGCAACGCCGCCAATGCCGGATCCGGCAGACGGAAGTGGAAGCCGTCCCAAAGGGTGATCGCACAGAAACTGAAGAACACCAGCAGCGCGCAACGAATGAACGCGCGCCGGGATAAATGGAACAGACCGAACAGCAGGATCAGCACGTAGAACACCAGAAACGCGCCGCGTGCTTCATCCAGATGGGCGATCAGCCAGGTCTGCCAGCCAAGCCCGAGCAGCACTTGCGCCTCGGTCAGGCTGGGATCGGCAAAGCGCTGATTGCGCCCAGACCAGAACAGCGCAAACAACGTCGCCTGGCAGATCACCACCAGCGCGCTGCCGATGGCCACGCTGTTCAATGATTGCGGGTAATGCCCGGTGAAAAACGCCAGCCACAGCAGCAGCAAAGCCAATCCATAGGTGGCTGCAGCGAGTGCAAAGCGTTTGAGCAAAAGACGTTGAATAGCGTTATGGGTCAATCGTTGACTCACCGTGCGATAGGAGGCTGACCGAGTGTCCTACTCTACAGACCGGATGCCACTTTAGAGGGGCGGTCGATAAATGACCACCGATTTTCGGCGCCAAAAATTGACGTCAAATGCATGACCCGATTGTCGGATTGACGCCGCCTTCTGTGGCGAGGGAGCTTGCTCCCGCTGGCCTGCGCAGCAGGCCCAAATCCAGCCAACTCAATATTTCAGTTCCACCGTGTATACCGATTTACGGCTGCTGCGCAGCCGAGCGGGAGCAAGCTCCCTCGCCACAGGGGCCAGCAGTGTTCGGTATGCGACCAACGAATGACTGCCGGCGCGTGTATGCCCTGCTGAGGCGCGGTATACTGCCGCGCCTTTTTAGCGTCGCGCCAGCAGCCCCGGCGTGCCTTGAAAGGTGCTTGCGACCGACCGATGCACCCAAGCCGCAGGCACCTTATTGAATGTTCCCGTCTTTTAGAGGAGCGCGACTCATGACCGTGATCAAGCAAGACGACCTGATTCAGAGCGTTGCCGACGCCCTGCAGTTCATTTCCTATTACCACCCCGTGGATTTCATCCAGGCGATGCACGAAGCCTACCTGCGCGAAGAATCGCCAGCGGCCCGTGATTCGATCGCGCAGATCCTGATCAACTCGCGCATGTGCGCCACCGGCCACCGGCCGATCTGCCAGGACACCGGCATCGTGACCGTGTTCGTGCGGGTGGGCATGGACGTACGTTGGGATGGCGCGACCATGAGCCTGGACGACATGATCAACGAAGGCGTGCGCCGCGCCTACAACCTGCCGGAAAACGTCCTGCGTGCCTCGATCCTCGCCGACCCGGCGGGCGCTCGCAAAAACACCAAGGACAACACCCCGGCAGTCATCCACTACTCCATCGTCCCGGGCAACACCGTGGAAGTGGACGTGGCGGCCAAGGGCGGCGGTTCCGAGAACAAGTCGAAAATGGCCATGCTCAATCCGTCCGACTCGATCGTTGACTGGGTGCTCAAGACCGTTCCGACCATGGGTGCCGGCTGGTGCCCACCGGGCATGCTGGGCATCGGCATCGGCGGCACCGCCGAGAAAGCCGCGGTCATGGCCAAGGAAGTGTTGATGGAATCCATCGACATCCATGAGCTGAAAGCCCGTGGCCCGCAGAACCGTATCGAAGAGATCCGTCTGGAGCTGTTCGAGAAGGTCAACCAGCTGGGCATCGGCGCCCAGGGTCTCGGTGGCCTGACCACCGTGCTCGACGTGAAGATCATGGACTACCCGACCCACGCCGCTTCGTTGCCGGTGTGCATGATCCCGAACTGCGCCGCCACGCGTCACGCGCACTTCGTGCTCGACGGTTCTGGCCCGGCCTCGCTGGAAGCACCATCGCTGGATGCCTACCCGGAAATCGTCTGGGAAGCCGGCCCGTCGGCCCGTCGCGTCAACCTCGACACCCTGACCCCGGAAGAAGTGCAGAGCTGGAAGCCGGGCGAAACCGTCCTGCTCAACGGCAAGATGCTCACCGGTCGCGACGCGGCGCACAAGCGCATGGTCGAGATGCTGAACAAGGGTGAAACCCTGCCGGTGGATCTGAAAGGCCGCTTCATCTACTACGTCGGCCCGGTTGATCCGGTCGGTGACGAAGTGGTTGGCCCGGCTGGCCCGACCACCGCGACGCGGATGGACAAGTTCACCCGTCAGATCCTTGAGCAGACCGGCCTGCTGGGCATGATCGGCAAATCCGAGCGTGGCCCGACCGCGATCGAAGCGATCAAGGACAACAAGGCCGTGTACCTGATGGCCGTGGGCGGCGCCGCTTACCTGGTGGCCCAGGCCATCAAAAAGTCCAAGGTGCTGGCCTTCGCCGAGCTGGGCATGGAAGCGATCTACGAGTTCGAGGTCAAGGACATGCCGGTCACCGTCGCGGTGGACAGCAACGGTGAGTCGGTACACATCACCGGCCCGGCGATCTGGCAACAGAAGATCGCCGAAAGCCTGGCGGTAGAAGTGCAGTAAGCGTTTCGCAGCTGTAAAAAAGGCCGGCCCGTCAATCGACGGGCCGGCCTTTTTTATGCCTGGGAGAACGACACATACCTTGGGCTTGAGCGCACCTGTCAGATCTGACAGGTGTGCGCTGCCATGATTGTTGTTAGCGTCAATCCATCTGCGTCTTCGCCTGTGCAATGTATGTGACTCATGGCTGATCAAGACCTCAGTATCACCCCGCCCTCCATCGCCAAGAGTTCGACGATTGCCACTTTCAGCAAGCGTTTGGTTTGTTCGAGTGACAGCGTCGAAAGCCTGACACAGGCCACGCAAGCCATCATTGGCGAGCTGGCTTATACCCGCACCATGCTGCTTTCACACTCACACCGGTTCACGGCGGTCTGATCAGGTAACGCGTCAGACGAGAAGGACGGGCAGGCCCATGCTATCGTGCCCGCCCGTCCCTCTATCCATTAGCCCAGCATGCTGCCGACTTCCCGTACCCTGCGTTTGTCGTTGTACACCCTGCTGATCATTGCCGGTGCGGCCATCGCCGCGACCCTTGCCATCCGCCACGCCGAACGCCAGGCGATGGAGGAAGACGCCACCCGCGCCAGCCAGCAATTGGCGCTGTATGCCAACTCGTTGCACACCCTGATCGACCGCTATCGCGCCCTGCCCGCCGTGCTGGCGCTGGACCCGCAATTGCGCAGCGCGCTGGCCGGGCCGGTGGGCGCGGAACAACAGAATGTGCTGAATCTGAAGCTGGAGCAGATCAACGGCGCGGCGCAGTCCTCGACCCTCGAGCTGCTTGATCACAGCGGCCTCGCGGTGGCCGCCAGCAATTGGCGCCTGCCGAGCAGTTACGTCGGCCACAACTACGGTTTTCGTCCGTACTTCAGCCAGACCCGCACTCAGGGCAGCGGGCGCTTTTATGCGGTGGGCGTGACCAGCGGCATCCCCGGCTATTTTCTGTCCAGCGCGGTGCTCGGCGACAACGCCGAGTTCCTTGGCGCGATGGTAGTCAAACTGGAGTTCCCCGAGCTTGAGCGCGAATGGAGCCAGGGCAGCGACACGCTGCTGGTCAGCGATGCACGCGGGATCATCTTCATCGCCAACCAGCCCGGCTGGCGCTATCGCTCGTTGCGGCCGCTGGACAGCCGCGACATGGACGAGATCAAGCGCACGCGCCAGTACGACAAACAATCGCTGATCCCGCTGACGCATTTGTCCCTGCGTCACTTCGACGACAACAGCGACCTGCGTCGAGTCGAAGGCCCGGACGGAACGGCGGATTACTTGTGGGAATCACTGCCGCTGGCCGCCGAAGGCTGGACCCTGCACTTGTTGCGGCGCCCGCAAGTGGCTTTCGAAGATTTGCGCAACGCCGGGCTGGCCGCTGCGGGTGTATGGCTGGCGCTGGTGTTCCTGCTGTTGTTCCTCAATCAGCGCTGGCGCCTGTCGAAAGTCCGTCAGCGCAACCGTGAAGAACTCGAACAACTGGTCGAAGAACGCACCCGCGATCTGCGCACTGCGCAGGACGGTCTGGTGCAATCGGCCAAGCTTGCCGCACTGGGGCAGATGTCCGCCGCACTGGCCCACGAAATCAATCAGCCGCTGACCGCGCAACGCATGCAGCTCGCAACGCTGCGCTTGCTGCTTGAGCATGGCCGCGTCGATGATGCGTACAAGGCGCTCAAACCGGTGGACGACATGCTCACGCGCATGGCATCGCTCACCGGCCACCTGAAAACCTTTGCCCGCAAAAGCCCCAGCGGCCTGCGCGAACGGCTGGATCTGGCGACCGTGGTCGATCAGTCGCTGCAACTGCTCGACGCGCGCCTACGCGACGAACAGGTCAGTCTGGTGCTGCACCTGACGCGTCCGGCCTGGGTGCGTGGCGATGCGATTCGCCTCGAACAGGTGCTGATCAATCTGTTGCGCAACGCCCTCGATGCGATGCAGGGCAAACCGTGCAAACGCCTGGAAATTCGCCTGGAGGTGGATGAACAACTGTGGCGCCTGAGTGTGATCGACAATGGCGGCGGGATTGCCGAGCAGCACCTGAATCAGGTGTTCGATCCGTTCTTCACCACCAAACCGGTGGGTGACGGTCTGGGGCTGGGGCTGGCAGTATCCTTTGCCATCGTGCATGAATCCGGCGGGCGTCTGAGCGTGGAAAATGGCGAGGCTGGCGCGGTGTTCAGCCTGACCTTGCCGATCGATCTGGAGGCACACATCTGATGCTCAACTCAGTGATGGTGGTCGATGACGAAAGCAGCATTCGCAGCGCCGTCGAGCAATGGCTGAGCCTGTCGGGGTTCGAGGTGCAGCTGTTCAGCCGCGCCGAAGATTGCCTGGCGGCACTGCCGGCGCACTTTCCCGGGGTGATTCTCAGCGATGTGCGCATGCCCGGGCTCAGTGGTCTGCAGTTGCTGGCCGAGGTGCAGCGCCGTGACGCCGATCTGCCGGTGATTCTGCTCACCGGTCACGGTGATGTGCCGATGGCGGTCGAAGCCATGCGTGACGGCGCCTATGACTTCCTCGAAAAACCGTTCAGCCCGGACACCCTGCTTGGCAGCCTGCGCCGGGCGCTCGACAAGCGTCGGCTGGTATTGGAAAACCGCGCCTTGCACGAGCAAGCCGACCACCGCGCCAGACTCGATGCCACGCTGCTCGGCGTGTCCCGTGGCATGCAGACTTTGCGTCGGCAAGTGCTGGATCTGGCGGCGCTGCCGGTCAACGTGTTGATCCGTGGTGAGACCGGCAGCGGCAAGGAACTGATCGCCCGTTGCCTGCATGATTTCGGCCCGCGCGCCGACAAGCCTTTCGTGGCACTGAACTGCGCGGCGATCCCCGAGCAGTTGTTCGAAGCCGAGCTGTTCGGTCATGAAAGTGGCGCGTTCACCGGCGCGTCCGGCAAGCGCATCGGCAAACTGGAATATGCCGATGGCGGCACGTTGTTCCTCGATGAAATCGAAAGCATGCCGCTGGCCCAGCAAGTGAAGCTGCTGCGGGTGTTGCAGGAACAGAAGCTGGAGCGCCTCGGGTCGAACCAGAGCATTCGCGTTGATCTGCGGATTGTTGCGGCAACCAAACCTGATCTGCTGGATGAGGCCCGGGCCGGACGTTTTCGCGAAGACCTAGCGTATCGCCTGAACGTCGCCGAACTGCGCCTGCCGCCGCTGCGCGATCGGCGCGAAGACATTCCGCTGCTGTTCGAGTCGTTCGCCTTCAGCGCTGCCCAGCGCCTGGGCCGCACGTTCCCGCCGTTGAGCGGGGCGCAATTGAGTCATCTGCTCAGCCACGACTGGCCGGGCAACGTGCGCGAACTGGCGAACGTCGCCGAGCGGCAGGTGCTGGGGCTGGATGAGCCGGTGCACGGCATCGACCCGGGCCAGTCGCTCGCGGCGCAGCAGGAAGCGTTTGAAGCGCAGTGCCTGCGCGCGGCGCTGACCCGGCACAAGGGCGATGTGAAAGCGGTGCTTGAGGAGTTGCAACTGCCGCGGCGGACCTTCAATGAAAAGCTGCAGCGGCATGGGTTGAGTCGGGAGATGTTTGTTCCGGGCAGCTGAGTTTTGCAGTGTCTGATCGGGCCTCTTCGCGGGCGAGCCCGCTCCCACAGGGTTTTGTGCTGAACACAGAATGTGTGAACACCACTGACCACTGTGGGAGCGGGCTTGCCCGCGAAGAGGCCCGCACAGGCAACATTTATCCATCAGCCTGAATGAGCAATTTTCCGCTCACCACAATCCAGCCATAAGCGGATTTCCGCTCATAAAATCCTGCCGCCCCCTCTAAACCGGCCCTCCCCCCGTTGGCACAGCTCCTGCTACAGCCCCTGCAGGCTGCGTTTCTACGCGCTCCACAAAAACAATTAAACGAAGGATCCTTCAATGGATAACTCCAACGCCCTGCCCCTTGGGTCGGCTGCCGCGCCCGCCAAAGAAAGAACCACCGCCAGCCGGATCAAATCGATCTTCAGCGGCTCGGTCGGCAACATGGTCGAGTGGTACGACTGGTACGTCTACGCCGCTTTCTCGCTGTACTTCGCCAAGACCTTCTTCCCCGCCGGTTCCACCACCGCGCAACTGATGAACACCGCCGCGATCTTCGCCGTGGGCTTCCTGATGCGTCCGATCGGTGGCTGGCTGATGGGCCTCTATGCCGACAAGGTCGGGCGCAAGAAAGCCCTGATGGCTTCGGTCTACCTGATGTGCTTCGGCTCGCTGCTGATCGCCCTCAGCCCCAACTATGAAACCATCGGCATCGGCGCGCCGATCCTGCTGGTGTTCGCCCGTTTGCTGCAGGGCCTGTCGGTGGGCGGTGAATACGGCACCTCCGCCACCTATCTGTCGGAGATGGCGACCAAGGAACGTCGCGGCTTCTTCTCCAGCTTCCAGTACGTGACCCTGATCTCTGGTCAGCTCATCGCCCTGGGCGTGCTGATCGTGCTGCAGAACATGCTGACCACCGAACAGCTGTACGCGTGGGGCTGGCGTATTCCGTTCGCCATCGGCGCACTGTGCGCGATCGTCGCGCTGTACCTGCGTCGCGGCATGGAAGAAACCGAGTCGTTCACCAAGAAAGAGAAGTCCAAGGAAAGCGCCATGCGCACCTTGCTGCGCCACCCGAAAGAACTGCTGACCGTGGTCGGCCTGACCATGGGCGGGACGCTGGCGTTCTACACCTACACCACCTACATGCAGAAATACCTGGTGAACACCGTCGGCATGAGCATCTCCGACTCGACCACCATTTCTGCCGCAACGCTGTTCCTGTTCATGTGCCTGCAACCGATCATTGGTGGTCTGTCCGATAAAATCGGTCGTCGTCCGATCCTGATCGCCTTTGGCGTGCTCGGTACGATCTTCACCGTGCCGATCCTGATGACCCTGCACACCATCCAGACCTGGTGGGGCGCGTTCTTCCTGATCATGGCGGCACTGATCATCGTCAGCGGCTACACCTCGATCAACGCCGTGGTGAAGGCCGAGCTGTTCCCCACCGAAATCCGCGCGCTGGGCGTCGGCCTGCCGTACGCACTGACCGTGTCGATCTTCGGCGGCACTGCCGAATATATCGCGCTGTGGTTCAAGAGCATCGGCATGGAAACCGGTTACTACTGGTACGTGACCGCGTGCATCGCGGTGTCGCTGCTGGTGTACATCACCATGAAAGACACGCAGAAACATTCGCGGATCGTGACTGACTGATCGGGTTTTCACAGCCACTGCAACGGTGGCTGTGGTGGCCTCATCGCTGGCAAGCCAGCTCCCACAGGTTCGGGTGGTGCACACAGATTTGGTGAACATCACCGACCATTGTGGGAGCTGGCTTGCCAGCGATTGGGGCGACTCGGTATCAGGACAATTCAGCAACTAGCGGCGGCTTGCCATAACGCTTCTGCGCATACGACGCGCCGACAATCATCACCAGCAGAATCCCCGCCAGCACCGCCGACGAGCCGATGGTGCCGAAGTCCAGGCCACCCTTTTCATGGGGCTTGGTCATCAGATCGCCCAAGGTCGCACCGAACGGCCGGGTCAGCACGAACGCCACCCAGAACAACAGCACCGACGAAATCTTCGTGAAGTATTTGAGCGCCACGACCACGGCAATGGTCGAGCCGATCAGCAGCGCACCACCGGCAAATCCCAGGCCCGAGTCATCGGCCAGGTAGTCGCCGAGCGCCGTGCCCAAGGTGTTGGAAAACAGAATCGCCATCCAGTAGAACATCTCGCCGCGGAAGGTCTGCACCTTGCTGACGTTCAGCGAATCGCCGCTCAGGCGCCAGGCCGCGAAGATCGCCAGCAGAATCGCAATCAGGATCATCGACCCGGTGGCATAGCCGAGCCCAAGGGTGCGATCCATGAAATCGGACATGGTGGTGCCGGCAGTGCTGGTGGACAGAATCACGATCCAGTACAGCAGCGGCTTGTAGGTCTTGGCCATCAGTTGGCTGATCAGGGTCAGCACGAACACGCTGATCAGGATCAGCGAGCTGAGGGCGTACCCGACGTTGAGGGTCATCGACAGCAAATCCCCTGCGGTTTCCCCCAGGGTCGTCGCGCAGATTTTCATGACCCAGAACGCCAGGGTGATTTGAGGCAGTTTGTTCATCGCAAGCAAAGCTCCAGTGTGAGACGGCCGGTTCTTGGGTTTTCTGGCCGTGGGCAGACTGGCGATGCGTCGGTGAAAAAGCGGTCGGCAACAGATGAAAAATCTGTCATATCGCGAAAACAGCGATTAATCCCCCATTAATGCTGCCCTTGCACCCTACCAATACCTGATCGATGACCTGCGCGGCGTTCGCTCCCGACAGTGGAAGCCCATTCAATGCGCCGCCCTTAACATCAAGTTAATCGATTGTTTTTAGCATTTATTTGCGCTTTTTAATCAATTTAGTTGGCGTAGCATTCAACCCAAGCAAGACACACCGCCAACCCATCCGGAGTCACGAACATGAAAACCAAACTGATCCTCGCCCTGACCCTGTCCGTACTGGCCGCCAACACCTTCGCTGCCGATGGCTCGGACAAAACCAAATCGGCCGAATTCATTTCCGGCGCCAGCGCCGCCATCGAAACCAGCCACTCGGGCACTTACGCCGCTGACGGTTTCGATAAAACCAACCTCGGCAAAACCGTGGCCGCCGATGGCTTCGATAAAACCGGTACTGCCAACGCCATCGCGGCTGACGGCTTCGATAAAACAGGGACCGCTGCAGCCATCAGCTGACTATCAGCGGTCCTTCCACAGCCCGGCCTCGGCCGGGCTTAGTCATTTCTGGGGCAGCACAATTTCTGAAATCCACGCAAAACCCTGTGGGAGCTGGCTTGCCAGCGATGACAATCTTTCATTCAAAGTAATTGTCGACTGACAGACCGCCATCGCTGGCAAGCCAGCTCCCACAGGTTTTCCATTAAATGGAATATCAGTGACCGACTGGAAATTGTCTGACCGTGCTTGCACTATTGTTCACCTGTCCTAGCCCCCTTCCGGAACCCCATCCATGTCCGACGACATCCACTTCTACGAACCCGCCAACGGTCACGGCCTGCCCCACGATCCGTTCAACGCCATCGTCGGCCCGCGCCCTATCGGCTGGATTTCTTCGCAGGATGCCAATGGGCAGTTGAACCTGGCGCCATACAGCTTCTTCAACGCGTTCAACTACATCCCGCCGATCATTGGTTTTTCCAGCGTCGGGCGCAAAGACAGCCTGAACAACATCGAGCAGACCGGCGAGTTCGTCTGGAACCTCGCTACCCGGCCGCTGGCCGAGCAGATGAACCAGAGCTGCGCGATGGTCGCGCCCGAGGTCAACGAGTTTGAATTGGCGGGGCTGACGCCGGCGGCGTCGAAGGTGATTGCCGTGCCACGGGTAGCCGAAAGCCCGGTGTCCTTCGAGTGCAAGGTCACACAGATCATTCAGTTGCAGCGCGCCGATGGCGAAACGGTGCCGAGCTGGCTGATTCTCGGCGAAGTGGTCGCCGTGCATATCGCCAAGTGGCTGTTGAAGGACGGGATCTACGACACCGCCGCGGCAGAACCGATTCTGCGCGGCGGCGGGCCGGCGGATTATTTCCAGTTGGGGCCTGAAGCCCTGTTCAAGATGTGGCGCCCGGGGGCGGTCAAGTAACTACCAGATCAACTCGGCGTCATCAGTGACACCCTTGAGGCGGTCCAGCTCATTGATGGCAGCCTCATCGGCAGCGATGGCGCCGGGGAACACCTGATCACCCAGCAGTTTGTGGAAGCGTGGCGCACCGCCATCGACCAGGGCCTTGACCGCGATTGCCGCGTGATAACCCTTGTTGCCGCCCAACTCGACGGGGACGACTGCGGAGACTGCTTCGAAGTGTTCAAACTCTTTACGTGCCATGGCACACATCCTGGCTCAGACGAATAAGCCGGACATTAAACCCTCAACCGGCGAGTTTGTGTATCGGTGCCGGGCATTGTCCGAGCGCCTGCGCCGCCGACACCTCTTTGAAGGTGTGGAAATCCAGGCTGTTGACCACCAGGTCTTGAACCAATTCGGCAAAGATTTGCATCGACGGACTGTTGAAATAGGCGGTCATCGCCTGTTGATGGCTCCAGAAACCGGAAACCAGCCACAGCTCCGGATCGCATTGCGAATGCTGCAGGGCAAAGTTCAGGCAACCGGGGGCGCTGCGTGATGGTTCGATCAAGGCACTGAGGCGTACACCCAGTTCGGCGGAGCGTCCGGCGCGCGCTCGAACGAAGGCCATATGACTGACGGGAATCTGCTTGGACATGTTCAACCCTCCCAGGGAGTCGCGTGGCAGCCGGGGGACGGGCTGCGACAGGATCCAAGGTTAAGGGCCGGGCGCAAGGTGCCGTTAGTCGATTCCTGCCGCTGCGTTGCACAATCCTGCGAGACTGCACAAACGCCCCGCATCGATGGCTAGAAACCTGTCACACCGCTGTCACAACGCTTTTGTGTAGGAGCTGCCGAAGGCTGCGATCTTTTGACTTTTGTTTTTAAAATCAAAAGATCGCAGCCTTCGGCAGCTCCTACAGGGGTCTTCGCCCAAGCAATGAGGAGGCGATGACTAAGCGTTGGCCGGCACGCAAAACCAGCCAATGCAGAATCAGGCAAGCATTTGACAGGATGTGTCTACCGCTTGCGCTTGCACAAATATAGGCTCTGCCCCATTCCACCGTCTTAGCAGAGGATGCCGCGCATGACGTCATTCGATCGTTTCCAGGCCCCGCTCGATGTCGACATGGAAAAACAGCGTGCGGAGCTCGCGGGGATCATCCGCCGCAACACCACCGACGATGGCAGTTACCAGACCGCCATCGGCTCGCTGTTCATGTCGCGCCACACAAAATCCCACGACTTCGCCCCGGTGCTGGCGCAACCGGCGTTGTGCATCATGGCCCAGGGCCGCAAAGAGGTGCGCCTGGCGGACGAATACTTCAATTACGACCCGCTGAATTACCTGGTGGTCTCGGTCTCGATGCCGCTCAGCGGGCGGGTGGTGAATGTCTCGCCGGAAGATCCGATCCTCGCTGTGCGTCTGGACATCGATCCGGCGGAAATCACCGCACTGATCGCCGACGCCGGGCCGATGGGCGTGCCGACCCGGCCGACCGGGCGTGGCCTGTATGTGGAAAAGATCGACAGCGCGATGCTCGACGCGGTGTTGCGTCTGGCACGCTTGCTGGATGCACCGAAAGACATTGCCATGCTCGCGCCGCTGATTCGCCGGGAGATTCTCTATCGCCTGCTGCGCAGTCCGCAGGGCCATCGCTTGTATGAAATCGCGATTGCCAACAGCCAGAGCCACCGCATCAGCCAGGCGATCAAATGGCTCAACGGCAACTTCGAACAGCCGCTGCGCATCGATGATCTGGCGAAAGAAGTGAACCTCAGCGTCTCGACCCTGCATCACCGCTTCAAGGCGATGACCGCGATGAGTCCGTTGCAATATCAGAAGCAATTGCGCCTGCAAGAGGCGCGGCGCCTGATGCTGGCCGAAGGGCTGGAAGCGTCGGCAGCGGGCTATCGCGTGGGCTATGAAAGCCCGTCGCAGTTCAGCCGCGAGTACAGCCGCTTGTTTGGTGCGCCGCCGTTGCGGGATCTGGCGCGGTTGCGGCAGTCGGTCTGATCAAGGTTTGTGCTGGATCGATTGACGCCATCGCTGGCAAGCCAGCTCCCACAGGTTTTTTTGCTGAACACAGAAGTTGTGCACACCCGAAAAACCTGTGGGAGCTGGCTTGCCAGCGATGGGGCCAGTCAAGACAACCTCAATCCTGAATCAGGCACCGAGTACCCGACACGCCTCGCTCGGCAACGTCACCGACACCGGATGCCCGATCCCCAAACCGATCCCCTGACACGGCGTGCTCAACGCCGTAAACGTCACCCCGGAACACTCCACCGTGGTCTCGATGGTCGCGCCGATATCGCGCACGAACGTCACCTTGCCGAGCAAGCGATTGCCCGCCGTGGCTTGTGGCGCGGACAGTTGCAGGTCCTCCGGACGAATCAGCATCTTCACCTTCTGCCCCACCTCGATGCTGCTGCAGATTGGCACTTGCAGCGCATCACCGCCCGGCAAACTGACCTTGCCGTCACCCAGCGCCGTGGCCGGAAAAATGTTGCCCGAACCGATGAAGTCGGCAACGAACTCGTTGGCCGGATGCCGATAGATTTCGATCGGCGTGCCCACCTGCTGCACCTTGTGCTCGCCCAGCACCACGACGATGTCGGCCATGGTCATGGCTTCGCGTTGGTCGTGGGTAACCATGATCGTGGTGATGTTCAAGCGCTGCTGCAACTGGCGGATTTCCACCTGCATCGACTCGCGCAGCTTGGCGTCCAGCGCCGACAGCGGTTCGTCGAGCAGAAGGATTTTCGGCCGCGAGGCGATGGCCCGGGCAATCGCCACCCGCTGCCGTTGCCCGCCGGAGAGCTTCGCCACCGGCCGATCGATCATTGCTTGCAGCTGAATCAACTCCAGCAACTCCACCACCCGCGCCTGCTGCTCGGCCTTGCTCACGCCGCGCAGTTTCAGCGGATAGGCGATGTTCTCGCCGACGGTCATGTGCGGGAACAGCGCCAGCGACTGGAACACCATGCCGAAGTTGCGCAGGTGCGCCGGGGTGTGGCCGATGTTCTCGCCGTCGAGGCGAATCTCGCCGCCGGTGAGGGTTTCCAGCCCGGCGATCATCCGCAGCAAGGTGGTTTTGCCGCAGCCCGACGGGCCGAGAAAACACACCAGTTTGCCTTCCGGCAAATGCAGGTTGACGTCCTGTACCGCGCAAGCCGAGCCGTAGAATTTCTCGACGTTTTCCAGAATCAGACCAGTCATGTTGCACCTCAAATCAAAAGGAAACGCCGCCCTCGCCCACCAGCTTCTCCAGCGCCCAGATCAGGACGAAGTCGATCAGCACGATCAGCACGGCAAACGAGAACACGGTAGGGTCGAGCGATGACACGGTGCGGCTGTACATCCAGATCGGCACGGTCATGACGTCGATGGTGTAGAGGAAATAGGTCACGGTGAATTCGTTGAACGAGACGATGAACGCCAGCAGCATCCCCGCCAGAATCCCCGACTTCATCAACGGCACCACCACGTCGACAATCGCCCGCAGCGGTGAAGCGCCGAGCATCCGCGCGGCCTCTTCGACTTCGCTGCCGATGGAGAGCATCGCGGCGGTGCAGTTTTTCACCACGAACGGCAGCGCCAGAATCACGTGAGCAATCACCAGCCGCGAGGTGGTCAGGTGGAACGGCAGGCTGTCGAACACCAGCAGCAACGCCAGGCCCAACACCACCATCGGAAACACCAGCGGCAGCGACATCAGTTGCAGCGCCACCGCTTTGCCACGGAACTCGCAACGGGTCAGCGCATAGGCGGCGGGCACCGCGATCAGCGTGGCGAAAACCATGGTCAGGCACGACACCAGCAGGCTGGTGGCCATGGCCTGGCCGAGGCTCAGCACGTCGCTGGCATCGGGCGAGACGAAGGTGTGCCAGGCGGCCTTGTACCACTGCAGGCTGTAGCTGCTCGGCGGGAAATCGAGATTCGACGCACCGCTGAACGACATGACGATCATGGTCAGGATCGGCAACACCGCCAACAGCAGAATGAACCCGGAAAGGATCCCGGCGAACTTGCCGGTGTCGCCGGGCAGCAGCACCATGCGCTTGTTGGTCAGGGTACTCATTGCGAAGCCTCCAGCAGACGCCGACGACGGCCGGTGATGTATTCGGACAGGGTCATGATCGCCAGCGTGGTGACGATCAGCACCACCCCGGCCGCCGATGCCGCGGGCCAGTTCATCAGCGGCGCGATCTGGTCATGCACCATCACCGCGAGCATCGGTACCCGGCGGCCACCGAGCAGCAACGGCACGACAAAACTGCTGGCGTTGTAGGCGAACACCAGCGTCGCCCCGGTGATGATCCCCGGCAGACTCATCGGCAGCACCACCTGACGGAACACCTGAAAACGGCTGGCGCCCAAGGTTGCGGCGGCCTCTTCGTAGGTACGCGCAACACCGCGCATGGCGCTGGCAATCGGCAACACCGCCAGCGGAAACGCGGTCTGCACCAGGCCCATCAGCACGCCGTTCTGGTTGTACAGCAGCATGATCGGGCGCTTGATCAGGCCCAGGCCCATCAGCGTCTGGTTGAGCATCCCGCCCGGGCCGAGAATCACCAGCCAGCCGTAGCTTTGCAGCAGCAGGTTGACCAGCAGCGGCAACAGCACCGCCGCGAGGAAAATCCGCCGCACGAATGGCGAGGTCAGCCGTGACATGGTGTACGCCACCGGGATCGCCAGCAGCACGGCGATCACTGCACTGATCAGCGCCAGACGCAGGGTCAGCAGCAAGGATTTCAGATAGTAGGGTTCGAGCAATTGCGCATAACTGGCGAGGCTGAACCCGCTCCATTCCGCGCCTTTAGTGCCGACGCTCATGCGCAGCACCAGCAGGCTGGCGGCGATCAGCACACCGAGAAACAGCATCGACGGCGTGAGGAAAAACCACGCCCGGGCAGTCGGCGAAACACCGCGCGCCGGGCGCACGTCAGCGGCGCCGACCGGTTGGGTCAGGGATTGATGTTCCATAGCAATGATCTCGTCAATGGAAAAGCAACAGGATTGAAATCCGGGATCAACCCTGTGGCGAGGGAGCTTGCTCCCGCTGGGTCGCGAAGCGGCCCCATCAATGGCTAGATGCATTCGCCAGGTCGCCATTCAGATTGCGGCTGCTTCGCAGCCGAGCGGGAGCAAGCTCCCTCGCCACAAAAGATTTTCAGTCCTCGGAAATCAGGAAGAAAAAATTTCCGTATAACGACGAATCCATTGGTCATGCACGGTGGCCAGGAAGGCGTTGTCGTGCATGATCGCCTTCTCGGCAATCTGCTCCGGGGTGAGGATGTACGGGCTCTTGCGCGCTTCGGCGGAGATGATCGCCTTGGCGTTGACCGGGCCGTTGAAGATGTCTTCGGCCATCTTGCCCTGCACCAGCGGGTCGAGAGAGTGGTCGATGAAGGCGTAGGCCAGATCGGTGTCGCCCGGACGGTTCTTCGGCATCACCGAGAGCATCAGGTCGGTGTAGAAACCTTCCTTCATGCCGAACGTGGCACCGAGGCCGTAGTTCGGATCGCGGATCTGCTTGGGGAAGAATGCCGGGGCGTACAGCCCACCCATGTCCAACGACCCGGTGCGGAACAGCTCGGCGATCTGGTTCGGGTTTTCGCCGAGGGTGACCACGCGATCCTTGAGCTCGGCGAGTTTCTTGAAGCCCGGTTCGATGTTGTGTTCGTCACCGCCGGCCAGTTTCGCGGCGATGATGATCAGGTCCATGGCCTCGGTCCAGTTCGGCGGCGGCAGGAAAATGTTCGGCGCCAGATCGGCGTCCCACAACGCAGCGTAACTGGTGGGTGCTTCTTTCTGGGTGCGGGTGCTGTAGACCAGACTGTTGCACCACAGCAGGTAACCGATGCCGTGCCCGTTGGCGCCGGTGCGGTATTTTTCCGGTACGTCGATGAGGTTGGGAATGCGGTTGAGGTCGGGTTTTTCCAGCAGCCCGGCGGCGGCCAGACCTTCGGCGCCGACCCCGGCCAGGGTGATGATGTCGTACTGCGGACGATCACCGCCGGCCTTGAGTTTGGCGACCATCTCCGAGGTGCTGCCGGTGCGGTCGGCGATGACCTTGGCGCCGGTCTTGGCCTCGAACGTGGCGGCGATGTTGCGCAGTGCGGCGAGGCCGGTGTCATCCGACCAGGTCAGCAAACGCAAGGTCTTGCCGGCGAATCGCGTGTCGCTGGCGCTGGCCCGGATGAAGGGCATGCTCAGGGCCGCCGCCGCTACCGAGGCGACACCCACGGTTTTAATGAATTGACGCCTGTTCAGATCGTGCTCGCCCATGACGGACTCCCTTTGTTCTTTTAAGTATGAGGTTGGTCGCAACCGTTGCATCCGCGCGGCCGGATCCGCTGCAGGCCTTGTGTTCAAAGGCCTGCAGCGCTGCCGACGGGTTCATCCTGAGGTCGTGCAATACACCTGACTATCGATAAAAACTCATCGAAGCCATGACACCCACGCATGCCTCGTTGCGAGGCATGCGCTCACCTTTTTCGGGCGTTCAGAGCGCCCGGATCACGTGTTTGATTTCCTGAAACGCGACCAGGCCCCACGGCCCCAATTCGCGGCCGATGCTGCTCTGCTTGTAGCCGCCCCACGCCGTCTGCGGGAAGATCACTTGCGGCGCGTTGAGCCACACCAGCCCCGCCTGCAGGGCGTTGGCGACCCGGTCGGCAGTCTCGGCGTTACGCGTCACCACACTGGCGACCAGCCCGAACTGGCTGTCGTTGGCCAAGGCAATCGCCTCGGCTTCGCTGCTGAAACTGCGCACACAGAGCACCGGGCCGAAAATCTCTTCGCACCACAGCGCACTGTCGAGGGGCACGTCGGTGAACACCGTCGGCTGCAAAAAATAGCCACGCGGCAGATGCGCCGGACGATTGCCGCCGCACACCAGCTTGGCGCCAGCGCTCAGGCCACGGTCGATATGACCGAGCACGCGCTGGTATTGCGCCTGATTGACCAGTGCGCCCATCTCCACGTCCGGGTCGAACGGGTCAGCCACGCGAATCGCTTGCGCGCGCTTTTGCAGACGCTCCAGAAACTCATCGGCCAGTTCATCGGCCACCAGCACCCGACTGGTGGCTGAGCACATCTGCCCGGCATTGAAAAAACCGCCGCCGCAAGCCAGTTCCACGGCCAGTTCCAGGTCGGCATCTTCGAGCACCAGCAGCGAAGATTTGCCACCCAGTTCCAGGCTCACGCCCTTCACCGTTTCAGCGGCGCGCTGCATCACCTGCACGCCGACGGCGTTGCTGCCGGTGAAGGAGATCTTGGCGATACGCGGATCCGCCGACAGCGGCGCACCGACCGCCAGCCCGGTGCCGCAGACCAGATTGAACACGCCATTGGGCAGACCGGACTCAGCGATGATCGCCGCCAGTTCCAGCTCCGGCAGCGGCGTGACTTCCGACGGCTTGAGCACCACGCAGCAACCGGCGGCCAAGGCCGGCGCGAGTTTCCACGCGGTGGTGACCATCGGGAAATTCCACGGCACGATCAGCCCGACCACACCGCACGGTTCACGGCGCAGACGTGCGCTGAAGTCATCACTGGGCAGCGCTACGTTGCTGTGCAGTTGTGCATCGAGGCCTTCAGCGAGTTCGGCGTAATACTCGAACGTGGCGATTACATCATCGACGTCGATGGCCGCTTCGAACTGCGGTTTGCCGTTGTTGCTCGACTGCAATTTCATCAAGTGGTCACGACCGTTGCGCACGCCATTGGCGATGTTGCGCAGAATCGCGCCACGCTCGGCGCCAGTGGTTTTCGACCAGCGCTTGAACGCTTCAGTGGCCGCGCTGACGGCCAGATCTACCGCGTTTTCATCGCCGCCATTGACCGTGGTCAGCAGCGCTTCGGTCGCCGGGTTGATCACCCGCAGGTGTTCACGCCCGGCCGACCATTGGCCGTTGATGTACAGGCCATCGAGTGTGGTTGGGAAACTGCTCATTGGGCCACCGCCTGCATCCATTGGCTCTGGTCGATTTCGATCACGGTCGGGCCTTGGCGATCAGTCGCCGCACGCAGCGCGCCACGCAATTGCTCAACCGAGCCGATCGCTTCGGCGGCGCAACCCAGCGCCTTGGCCACACCGATGAAATCCGGGGTGTAGATATCGACGCCCACCGGTTCGATGGCGCGGTTGACCATGTACTTCTTGATCTCTTCGTAACCCTGGTTATTCCACAGCAACACGATCACCGGGGTGCGCGCTTCAACCGCGCTGGCCAATTCCGGCAAGGTGAATTGCAAGCCACCGTCACCGATCAGGCACACCACTGGTGGACGAGCACCGCCCTCGACGCTGCCGCCGAGCCACGCGCCGATCGCCGCCGGCAAGGCGTAACCGAGGGTGCCGTAACCGGTGGACGAATTGAACCAGCGCCGTGGCCGTTCCGGGTTGAAGGTGAGGTTGCCGGTGTACACCGGTTGTGTGGAGTCGCCGACGAACACGGCGTCCGGCAACTCGTGCAGGACGGTTTCCAGAAAACGGGTCTGGGCCAGGGTTGGCACGTCCCAGGTCGCGGCCAGATCATCACGCAGACGCGCTGCCCGCACTTGGCCCCAATCGTTGCGCCGCTCGGCCAATGACTGCTGCGACAGTGCGTCGAGCAGCGCTTGTGCGGCGTTGCGCGAGTCGGCGACCAACGCCACGTGCGGCGGATAGTTGCGCACGGTCTGATCGGCGTCGATGTCGATGCGCAGCAGCTTGCCGGGGATTTCAAAGCCGCCGGCGAAGGTCACGTCGTAATCGGTTTCGGCCAGTTCGGTGCCAATCGCCAACACCACGTCGGCATCGGTCACCAGTGCGCGAGTGGCGACCAGGCTTTGTGTCGAGCCGATCAACAATGGATGGCTGGAGGGCAACATGCCCTTGGCATTGATGGTCAGCGCCACCGGGGCGTCGAGCAGCTCGGCCAGTTCGGTGAGTTCGGCAGCGGCATCGATGGCACCGCCACCGGCGAGAATCAGCGGACGCTGAGCGCCGGCCAGCAACTCGCTCATGCGTCGTACGGCTGCAGGTGCAGCCCCGGCGCGGTCGATATGCACCGGGACGCTGGCGAGCAACTCGTCGGCCTCTTCCACCAACACATCCAGCGGAATTTCGATGTGCACCGGACGCGGGCGCCCGGCCTGGAACAGTGCGAAGGCACGGGCCAGCACGGCCGGCAATTCTGCAGCGGACATCAGGGTGTGGGAGAACGCCGCGACGCCGCCGACCAGTACGCTCTGGTTCGGCAGCTCATGCAGCTTACCGCGACCGCCGCCCAACTGGCTGCGGGTCTGCACGCTGGAGATCACCAGCATCGGGATCGAGTCGGCGTAGGCCTGCCCCATCGCGGTGGTGATGTTGGTCATGCCCGGACCGGTAATGATGAAACACACACCCGGTTTGCCGCTGGTGCGCGCGTAGCCGTCGGCCATGAAACCGGCGCCCTGTTCATGCCGTGGGGTGACATGGTTGATGCTCGAACGGGCCAGCCCGCGATACAGTTCCACGGTGTGCACCCCGGGGATGCCGAACACCTGCTCGACCCCATAATCCTCGAGTAACTTGACCAGTACTTCGCCACACGTCGCCATGTCGATTGCCCTTCTTGTTCGTTTGAGACACAAGGCCTTTGTGTAGGAGTGAGCCTGCTCGCGATGGCGTCTTCGCATTCAACATTACGGTGACTGACACATCGCTATCGCGAGCAGGCTCACTCCTACAAAGGGCCCTTCAATGGGCTCATTGAACGGGCGGCAGGTAGCGGCAACAATCGATTAAAAGTCATACTAGCCATGTCCTCACGTCATACCTTGGATCCACATGAAACGACTGCCTCCCCTGCCCGCCCTGCACACGTTTCTGATCACCGCGCAGTGCTGCAACTTCACCCGGGCCGCTGAGCAGTTGCACATCACCCAGGGCGCGGTGAGCCGGCAGATCGCCGGGCTGGAGGATCATCTGGGGTATGAGTTGTTCATCCGTCTGGCCCGAGGCCTGGAGCTGACTGCCGAAGGACGTGAATGGCTGCCACGGGTGGAGAAGATCTTCGGTTTGATCAGCGAGGCCACCGAGCAGATCGGTCGCAAGCGCCAGACCCTGCAGCTCAAGGCGCCAAGCTGCGTGATGCGCTGGCTGGTGCCGCGCCTGCTGCAATGGCAAAAGGAACGCCCGGAGGTACCGGTCAAACTGACCACCACCCTGGCCCACGGCGTGGATTTTCAGCGCGAGCAGTTCGATGCGGCGGTGATCTACGGCACGCCGCCGGACAACTCCTCGACTGCCCTGCATCTGTTCGATGAGCAACTGACCCCGGTGTGTTCGCCAGCATTATTGAAAGGCCCGCCGGCGCTGAGCGAACCGGCCGATCTGCAACAGCATCTGCTGCTGCATCCGACCCGCGATACGCAGGACTGGACGGTATGGCTGACGGCGGCCGAGTTGCAGTTGAACAACGTCAACACGGGCCAGCATTTCGAGACACTGGATCAGGCGATGTCGATGGCGTCGCATGGGACGGGGGTGGCGATTGGCGACTGGTCGCTGATCGGCGATGACCTGCGCGCCGGACGACTGGTAATGCCGTTTGAGCTGAAGGTGAAAACGGGGCTGGGCTACTACGTGGTGATGCCGCAGGGTGGGGAAGCATCGCCGCAGTTGGAGGAGCTGATGATCTGGCTGGTGGAACAGGCGCATTTGCGCTGAGGCTTTTCCCCTCACCCTAACCCTCTCCCGGAGGGAGAGGGGACTGATTGGGGATTGCTGAAGAAATCTACCGACCAGAAAGGACTGCACCGGATCCATAATCGACTCGATCACTCAGGTCGACGTATACCGCAAGCCCCCGCGGTCAGCTCCCTCTCCCTCCGGGAGAGGGCTGGGGTGAGGGGCGAGATTCACTCAATATCCGACCGTAAACCGCTGACGCGAATGCTTCGGCGTTTCCACTTCGTCAATCAGTGCAATCGCGTAATCGGCGAAGGTGATCCAGCTACGGCCTGCGGCACTCACCAGCAAGTGATCCTTGCCAACGCGGAAGGTGCCGATGCGCTCACCTTCGACGAACTCGGCCGACGGCGAGAGGAAAGTCCAGTCCAGATCCTTCTCCTGACGCAAGGCATCAAGAAACGCTGCGCCAGCGCTGGCCTCGGTTTTGTACTCGGCCGGGAAACCGGCGCTGTCAATCACTCGGGTGTCGTCCGGCAGCAGCAGCGAACCGGCACCGCCGACCACCAGCAGACGCTTCACGCCCGCCTGCTTCACCGGGCCAACCAGAGCGCTGGCCGGTACGCTGGCGAAATGCGCGGCGCTGATCACCACGTCGTGACCGGTGACGGCGGCTTGCAGCGCTGCCGAATCCAGCACATCGACATTCTTGCTGACCACACCGGCACGCGCGCCGATCTTCGAGGTATCGCGGGCGATGGCGGTGACGCTATGGCCGCGACGCAGGGCTTCTTCCAGCAGTTGGCTACCGGCACGACCGGTGGCACCAATGATTGCGATCTTGCTCATGACATTCTCCAGTTGGCTTGAGAGTTTCAACGACGGCATAAATCTAATCTTGAAGCGGTATTCCCTGTGGCGAGGGAGCTTGCTCCCGCTGGAGGGCGAAGCACTCCCCGCCTGTTTCAGATACAACGCATTGGCAGCTTTACGCCTGCTGCGCAGGCGGGCGGGAGCAAGCTCCCTCGCCACAAACGTCCTCTCGATCTCTGTTTCAGATCAATCGGCTTACCACTTCATCTCGCCCTTGGCGACTTTGGCGCTCAGCTCCAGCGAGCTTTCTTCGCCGAGTTTCGGGTAGCGTTTCTGCATGGCCTTGATCAGTGCGGCGGAATCCTTGGCCTTGGCGGTTTCTTCGTCGAAAGCCTTAATGTAGTCGGCGGTGAATTTCACGCTCGCCAGCGAGCGGCTGCTCTCGCCCAGGTAGTGACCCGGCACCACGGTTTTCGGTTTCAGGGTTTCGATCGAATGCAGGGTGTCCAGCCAGTCGGCGTGGGATTGCGCAGTCTGGGTATCGGCCATCCACACATGAATGTTCTCGGCGACCACAACACCACCGACCACCGCCTTGAGCGACGGAATCCACACGAAGCTGCGATCCGGTTGTTTGCCTTCAAGGCCCACCACCTGCAACTTCTGCCCTTCGAGCATCAGGCTGTCGCCCTTGAGCACGCCCGGCACGATGGTTTTGGCCGGTACGTCGGCGCCCATTTTCGGGCCCCAGAAGGCGAGTTTGCCGGCGACGGTTTTGTTGATGTGATCGACGGTCGGCTGCGAGGCCAGCACTTCGGCGTCGGGGAAAGCCTGGGTCAGGGTGTCGAGGCCGAAGTAGTAATCCGGGTCACCGTGGCTGATGTAAATGGTGGTCAGGTGCTTGCCGCTGGCGCGGATCTTCTCCACCACCTGCTCGGCCTGGGCCTTGCCGAATTGTGCATCGACCAGAATCGCGTCTTTCTCGCCGCTGACCAGCACCGAAGTCACCGGGAAAATCGCGTGGGTGCCTGGGTTGTAGACATCCAGGCTCAGATTGGCGGCAGCGGCGTGGGCCGCGAAACCGAGGGTGGCGGTGGCCAGCAAAACGCGCTTGAGGGTAGTGAAGCCGATCATCTGTTGCTCCGTGATCCGAATGCCGTGTTTGGCGATGGGACAGAGCTTAGTTGCCTGACTCGGTACAAAAAATGCGATGCTTGGACATAGTTTGTTTCTGAAAGCGGGCAAATCATGGATCGTCTTCAAGCAATGCGCGTGTTTGTCACGGTGGTGGATCTGGGCAGCCAGTCGGCGGCGGCCGATCATCTGGACCTGTCACGGCCAGTGGTGTCGCGTTATCTGGCGGAGCTGGAAGACTGGGTCGGCGCGCGCCTGATGCACCGCACCACGCGCAAGTTGAGCCTGACTGCCGCTGGCAGCGAAATCCTGCCACGCTGTCGGCAGATGCTCGAACTCTCGACCGACATGCAGGCGGCGGTCAGCGAACCCGACGAGGCACCGCGCGGGCTGCTGCGCATCAGCGTCAGTACCTCGTTCGGTCAGGCGCAACTGGCCGATGCCATGGCGGCGTACGTCAAGCGCTACCCCGGGGTCAGCATCGACCTGCAGATGCTCGACCGCACGGTGAACCTGGTGGATGAACGCATCGATCTGGCGATCCGCACCAGCAATGACCTCGACCCGAACCTGATCGCCCGACGCCTGACCGTGTGCCGCTCGGTGGTTTGCGCCGCACCGGCTTATCTGCGCGATAACCCGTCACCGCAGCGCGTCGAGGACCTGAGCCGGCACAACTGCCTGACGCACTCGTATTTCGGCAAGAGTCTGTGGCATTTCGAAGAGGACGGCGAGCCAGTTTCAGTGCCGGTGCAGGGCAACATCAGCGCCAACGAGGCCAGCACCCTGCTGCGCGCCACCCTGGCCGGAGCCGGCGTGGCGATGCTGCCGACCTATCAGGCCGGGGTGCATGTGCATGCCGGTGAACTGGTGCGTTTGCTACCGCATGCCGAGCCACGGCAGATGAACATCTACGCGGTGTACGCCTCACGCAAGCACATGCCGGCGGCGCTGCGCAGCATGCTGGATTTTCTGGTGCAGCGGTTTCCAGAGAATCCCGCTTGGGACGTGGGGTTGTAGAAAAGCAAAAGATCGTCCGAACGCGGCCCGAACCTGAGGCAGCTCCTACACATAACCCTGTAGGAGCTGCCGCAGGTTCGGGCCGCGTTCGGACGATCTTTTGATCTTGTTCTATGCTGAAAGTAATACCGCAGGGTATGCGTTCAGAGGTCAACGCCATGAACATCAGAACAAGAAGGTACTTCGCGATTTTCATCACCTGCGCCGCCACGCTGGCGCTGTACGGCACCGCGGCCTGGCGGGTCGAGCAACTGCGACAGCTGCCGCGCGAGTATGCGAGCTGCAATTTCGAGCGTTGTATTCCGCACAATGCGACGCTGAACGCATTGCGCTGATCGGGGTTGCTATCAATCCTGTGGGAGCTGGCTTGCCAGCGATGGCGGTGGACCAGACGCCTTCAGTGCTGACTGACAGGACGCAATCGCTGGCAAGCCAGCTCCCACAGGGATCAGTGGTGGCAACAGATTCACTGCTCGGCCTTCAACCGGTCACGAAACGCCTTTGGCGAAATTCCCACCCTGCGCCGGAACAGGCGCGTGAAGTTGGTCGGATCGGAAAACCCCAATAACTCCGACATCTCGTAAATGGTCATGCTGGTGTAGGTCAGCAACCGTTTGGCTTCCAGCAACTGGCGTTCGTGCATGATCTGCAGCGCTGGCTGCCCTGCCAGTTCGCGGCAGGTGCCGTTGAGGTGTGATACCGAAATCCCCAAACGATGGGCGAGGTCTTCGACCTTCACATGCTGGCGGTACGTCTCCTCCACCAATTGAATGAACCCGTTGAGGTATTCGCGCTGGCGTTGCGGCCGCTGGCTGGCGTTATGGCGCACGAGCGCCTGACGGCTGACCCAGACCATGATCACGCTGACCAGCGAATGCATGAGCATTTCCCGCGCGGGTTGATGGCCGTTGTACTCGGCCTGCAACGCGGAAAACAGACTGTTCAGGTACTCCGCGTCCTTGCCCGCCGGGTAGTGCTCGGCCTGGGCCAGTGCGTGCACCGAACTGCCCAGTTGCGCCTGCAGGTGATTGATCAGCGGATTGGCGAGGGTGACGACGAATCCTTCGACGTCCTCGGAAAAGCGAAAGCCATGCACCGACAACGGTGGCAGGACTTGAATCGCGGGTTCATCGAGCTGCATGCGTTGACCTTCGATTTCAAGCTCTGCCTGACCTTTGAAGACGAAGAGCAACTGGCACAAATCGGCGTGGCGGTGGGGTTTGATTTCCCATTGATGTTCGCGGCTGCGTTTGGAAATGGTTTCACAGTGCAGCAAGTCAGGGGTCGGCCAGTCCAGGCTTTCACCGTAGAGCTTGAACACCGGAATCGAAGGCAGGTCAGGCTTGTTCATCACTTCAATCCAGGCCTCGAGGTTGCGGGCGATAATCGCACCGATTGGCAGAATGTACAGGTATCGGCTCAGTTTTCACCTTCAATTGACAGACCCGCAAGGGAAAAATGCAAGCACTCGATCCATAAAAATCATTCACCGACTCACGTCGCGTGAAGCTTGCGAGTCATAAAAACAATGAAAACGCTGAAAACCCAAGTCGCCATCATTGGCGCCGGTCCGTCCGGATTGCTCCTCGGTCAGTTGCTGCACAACTCCGGCATCGACACCCTGATTGTTGAACGTCAGTCGCCCGACTATGTGCTCGGGCGAATTCGCGCCGGCGTACTTGAACAAGGCATGGTAGAGCTGTTGCGCCAGGCTGGGGTGGGTGCACGCATGGATGCCGAAGGGCTGGTGCACTCCGGCTTCGATCTTGCTCTGGATGGGCGTTTGGCGCACATCGATCTGCAGAGTTTGACCGGTGGCAAAACCGTCATGGTTTACGGTCAGACCGAGGTCACGCGCGACCTGATGGCCGCTCGTCGGGAGGCCGGGGCGCTGTCGTTTTATGGAGTGAGCGATGTCGTTCCTCACGGCATGAAAAGCGACGAGGCGTTTGTCACCTTCGAAAAGGACGGTGAAACCTGGCGCGTCGATTGCGATTACATCGCTGGTTGCGATGGTTTTCATGGCGTCGCCCGACAGTCGATTCCCGAGGACTGCCTGAAGATTTTCGAGCGCGTCTATCCGTTCGGCTGGCTGGGAATTCTCGCCGACACCCCGCCGGTGCACGAAGAACTGGTCTATGCGCGCCATGAACGCGGCTTCGCCCTGTGCAGCATGCGTTCGGCCACCCGTACCCGTTACTACCTGCAAGTGCCAGCCGAGGAAAACGTCGCCGACTGGTCCGACGAGCGCTTTTGGGCTGAGCTGAAAACCCGCCTGCCCGCCGCGCTTGCCGAGAAACTGGTGACTGGCCCGTCGATTGAAAAAAGCATCGCGCCGCTGCGCAGTTTTGTCGTCGAACCCATGCAGTACGGGCGGATGTTTCTCCTCGGCGACGCCGCGCATATTGTGCCGCCCACCGGCGCCAAGGGTCTGAACCTGGCCGCCAGCGATGTCAGCACGCTGTTCAACATTCTGCTGAAGGTTTATCGCGAAGGGCGCACCGATCTGCTGGAGAAATATTCGGAAGTCTGCCTGCGCCGGGTATGGAAAGCTGAACGGTTTTCCTGGTGGATGACCAGCATGCTGCACCGCTTCGACGAGCACGACGATTTTAGCCAGCGGATCAGCGCCTCGGAACTGGACTACTTTGTCAGTTCCGAAGCGGGTCGAAAAACCATTGCAGAAAATTACGTCGGACTTCCATACGAGGCTATCGAATAGCCTGCTATCGACTTACACTGGCGAGCATCCACCCGCGTGCGATGGCAGCGCGGGTCCATCACTGCCCGCAGGCTTGCCCGTGACCAATCTCAATCACCCTGAAACGCCCAAACCGGCTATTCGCAGCGTGCTGGTCGCGCTGATGCTGGCAATCTTTCTCGGCGCACTGGACCAGACCATCGTCGCCGTCTCGATGCCCGCCATCTCCGCACAGTTCAAGGACGTCAGCCTGCTGGCCTGGGTGATTTCCGGGTACATGGTGGCAATGACCGTGGCCGTGCCGATCTACGGCAAGCTCGGCGATCTGTACGGGCGACGCAAACTGATGCTGTTCGGCATGGGCCTGTTCACCCTCGCCTCGCTGTTTTGCGGCATGGCGCAAAGCATGGAACAACTGGTGCTGGCGCGGATTCTCCAGGGCATCGGCGCCGGCGGGATGATTTCGGTCAGCCAGGCGATCATCGGCGACATCGTCCCGCCACGCGAACGCGGACGCTATCAGGGTTATTTCAGCAGCATGTACGCGGTCGCCAGCGTCGCCGGGCCGGTGCTCGGCGGCTACATGACCGAGTACCTGTCGTGGCGCTGGGTGTTTCTGATCAATCTGCCACTGGGGCTGGGCGCCTGGTGGGTTGCCAATCGCAACCTGCGCGGGCTGCCGATTCCGCAGCGCAAGCCGATCATCGACTACCTCGGCACGCTGTTGATGATCATCGGTCTGACCGCCCTGCTGCTGGCCATCACGCAGGTCGGTCAGGGTCATTCGTGGCGCAGCAGTGAAGTGCTCGGCCTGTTCGCCTGCGCGGTGCTGGTGCTGGCGGTGTTCGTCTGGCATGAACGCCGGGCGCGCGAGCCGCTGCTGCCGATGCACTTGTTCACCAACCGCAACGCGTTGCTGTGCTGGTGCACGATTTTCTTCACCAGTTTTCAGGCGATCTCGCTGATCGTGCTGATGCCGCTGCGCTTTCAGAGCGTTACCGGTGCCGGGGCCGATGCGGCGGCATTGCACTTGCTGCCGCTGGCGATGGGGCTGCCGATTGGCGCTTATTTCGCCGGACGTCGCACCTCGATCACCGGACGCTACAAACCGCAGATTCTGACGGGTGCAGTGCTTATGCCGATCTCGATTCTCGGCATGGCCTTCAGTCCACCGGATGCAACGCTGGTCAGCAGCCTGTTCATGCTGCTCAGCGGGATCGCCGGCGGCATGCAGTTCCCGACTTCACTGGTGGGCACGCAAAACTCGGTGGAGCAACGCGACATCGGCGTCGCCACCAGCACCACCAACCTGTTCCGCTCGCTGGGCGGCGCGGTGGGTGTAGCGTTGATGTCGGCGCTGTTGCTGGCGTTGTTGCAGGATTCGAGTTTTGCCCATCTGGCGAGCAACTCGCTGCTCAGCGAGGGGCATTCGGGCAACGTGCTGCTCGACGGTTTGAACGCCGCACCGGGTGATGCGCAGAACGCCTTGCGCGCCGAGCTTTCAGTGACGTTCCGGCATTTGCTGTGGGTGAGTACGGCGGTGTCGCTGCTGGGGCTGGCGGCGGCGATTGCGATGCCGAACAAGTTGCTGCGCGGGCGCGAGCATGGTGCCAAATAACAGCAAAAGATCGCAGCCTTCGGCAGCTCCTACATGGGAATACATAACCCTGTAGGAGCTGCCGAAGGCTCGGGCCGCGTTCGGACGATCTTTTGATCTTCAAGGGCTGTAGTAACCCACCGCCACCAGAAAATGCCCGACCTTCTTCAGGTACGCATGCTTGTCCTCGACCTTGCCGGTCACCGGGTTTTTCCAGCGGTATTCGTATTCGCCGTCGTCCTGTTTGGCGATCAGCGCCAGAATCGGCTCGCCCACCGGTTTGCCTTCCGGGTCCTTGATCTTGCTGAAGTCGGTATTGATCAGGCGCAGGTTGGTGCCATGGGCCACGTAGCGCTGGGTGTTAAGATCGACCACGAACACGTACAGGTCATCCTGCAGGTAACCGCCCTTGAGCGAGTTGATGGCTGTCAGCGTGCCTTTCTCGTCCTTGCCCAGATCGGTCGCTGCCTTGTCGAGCAGGGTTTTTGCCTGCTCCGCCGAAGCCCTTGGCAGGTAATAACCGACCGCGAGAATCCGCTGGCCGATGCGCTGATAGTAGACATGCTTGCGTTCGACCTTGCCGTCCGCCCAGTTCTGCCAGCGGTATTCGGCCTGTTGAATGCCGTTGCCTTCGGGCACCAGCAGGGCATCCTTGAAAGCTTTCTGCAAATCCGGCGCAAGCACCTCGCTGACGTCACGGCCAATCAAGGCTGAGGATGGCCCGCCGCTGGCAAGCATTACGCCTTTGGTGTCGACCACAAACACGTAGCGATCCTTGTCGACGAACTCACCCTGACGGCTGAACGCGGCGAAAGCCTTGTCGCCATTGTCGTGGTAATAGGCCAGGGCCTTTTCCAGCAAAGCGATGGCGGCCTTGCTGTCGTCCTTTTGTGTGGTGGCAGCATTGACCTGCCCTGCCCCCACAAAAAACATCACCCCGAGCCACGCCACTTTATGCAAAAACCCCATAACGCATCCCTCGTTCTTGTTGGTGTTTCAAGAGCGTAGACGGCTTGGGATCGGACGGAGGTCGAAGATGAATCCAGAAGTTGCGGTATCCCCTGTGGCGAGGGAGCTTGCTCCCGCTCGGCTGCAAAGCAGTCGCAAAACCTGCAAATGCGCTCTACCTGAACGAAAGCAGGGGAGCGCTTCGCACTCCAGCGGGAGCAAGCTCCCTCGCCACAAGATATCCTGACTCAGGCCTTATGGCCGGGCATTGATCTGCTGCTGCAGATTCTGGATCTGCGCCTGCAGGGTGTTGAGGTTGCGGGTCATCTGGCCACGGAACGCATCGAACTCAGCGGTATTGCCGCCACCCTGTGGCGTTGCCGGGCGGTTGTCCTGTTCACTCTTGAGAACGACGATTTCCTGCTCCAGGCGCTCGATCGCTGCGTTCGAGTTGCCCTGCTTTTTCAGCGCAGCGATATCAGCGCCTAGGCTTTTCAGCTGGGCGTCATAACTCTTGAGCTGGGCGTCGACCTTGCTGGTATCCGCCGGTGCGCTTTTCAGCGTTGCGAGTTCGGCGCTCAAGGCTTTGACCTGGGCCTGCAACTGGGTGTTGGCGTTCTGTTGTTCGGTGGTCTGCGCGGTCATCTGCGCCAGACGCTTGTCCAGATCGCTGGCCTGACCGACCACGCCCTGCTGCTGTTTGCTTTGATCCAGCAACTGGGTTTCCAGCTGTTTGATCTGCAGCTTCAACGCTTCGCTGTCGCTGTTGACGTTGCTCTGGCTGGCGACGACTTTGCCGGAAATGTCCTGCAGGCGCCCCGCCGCTTCCTCGCTGATGCGCGCAAAGCTTTCCTGAGTCGCGACCAACTGCTGCTCCATCAGCGAAATCTGCTGGAAGCTCCACCAGGCCAGACCGATGAAGGCGAAGAACAGCGCGCCGACCAGTGCCCACAGCGGCCCGGTACTCGCAGCCTTGACCTTGACCACCGGCGGCGTACGCGAGTGCACGGAGGTACGGGCGGTGGGCGGAATGTCATCGTCGTCAAAGGTGTCGGCCCGCAGGCTCGGTACATCGTCGAAATCGTCGTTGGCATCGTTACGCATGGACATTGAGGCAACCTTTGTGGAACGCGGTGATGGCTAAATGCTGCGAAGTATAACCGCCGCAGCCGCAGGGATTGACCCTCAAGCGGCAGTGCGGTTCATTGCCGGCCAACCGACTTGTATCAACGGATGTCCTGAGCTTTCCACCAGCCACAGAACTCGTCGAGGGCCGACCACAGGCTGACTTTCGGATCGTAGTCCAGATAATGCCGGGCGCGACTGATGTCGAGGGTGAAATTTTTCTTCATCACTTGCATACCCAGCCGCGACAGGGTCGGCTCCGGGCGGCCCGGCCAGAGTTTGCACACGCCTTCGTTGAGCGCCGCGACGCTGTAGGCCAGACCGTACGAGCGGTATTTGCTGACCTGCGGCACTTCCATCTTGCGCATCACGTAATTGACCACATCCCACAGCGGCACCGGTGCGCCATTGCTGATGTTGTAAGCCTTGCCCAACGCGGAACCGGCCGCCAGCAGACTGCTGAGCAGCGCTTCGTTGAGGTTTTGCACACTGGTGAAATCGACCTTGTTCAGGCCATCGCCGATGATCGCCAGACGGCCCTTGCGCTGCATGTTCAGCAGGCGCGGGAAGATGCTCATGTCGCCGGCGCCAGTGACGAAACGCGGGCGCAGGGCGATGGTTTCCAGACCGAATTCCTGCGCACCGAAGACCTTCTGCTCGGCCAGGTACTTGGTCGCTGCGTAGTGATGCTTGAAGCGCTTGGGCACTTGCTCTTCGGTCAGGCCGAGGTGATCGCGGCCATCGAAATAGATCGACGGCGACGACAGATGCACCAGCCGCCGCACGCGCTGCTTGAGGCAGGCTTCGACGACGTTCTCGGTAACCTGCACGTTGCCCAGATGAAAGTCCTGATAGCGTCCCCACAAGCCGACGGCACCGGCGCAGTGCACCACGGCTTCGACGTCGGCGCAGAGTTCGCGCACCAGATCCGCATCGGTCAGATCGCCCGGAACGAACTCGGCGCCACGGCGCACCAGATGCTCGACGCTTTCGGCCCGGCGACCGTTGACCCGCACGTCCAGGCCCTGCTCCAAAGCGAAACGCGCAAAGCGTCCGCCAATGAAGCCGCTTGCGCCGGTGACCAGAATTTTCATGTAACGCTCCGATGTCTTTCGTTTACCTATACGTCTTTCTTGACGCTGACCATCAGCCCAAGGGCACCAGCCAGCGCGGTGAAGAACGTAGCAATTGCTCGGTCAGCAAGGCCAGCAACTGACCGCCATTGCGCCAATGATGCCAGTACAACGGCACATCGATCGGTTTATCTGGCAACAGTTCGCGCAATACGCCGCGTTGCAACTGATCGCGCACTTGCAGTTCCGGCACCAGTCCCCAGCCGAACCCGGCTTCGGTCAGGCGCACAAAGCCTTCGGAGGACGGGCACAAATGATGCTCGAAACCGCCATCGACACCGAGGGATGCGAGGTAACGATGCTGGAGAAAATCGTCCGGCCCGAACACCAGCGCCGGCGTACGCGGCAACTGCTCGGCGCGCACGCCGTCGGGGAAATGCCGCTCGATGAACGCCGGACTGGCCAGCGCCCGGTAACGCATGGCCCCGAGCAACACGCTGCGCGCCCCGGCCACCGGGCGCTCGCTGGCACAGACACACGCCGCCACCTCCCCAGCACGCATGCGCTTGAGGCCGACGGTCTGATCTTCCACCACCAGATCCAGCAGCAAATGCTGTTCGGCGCAGAAATCGCCCACGGCTTCGGCCCACCAGGTGGCGAGACTGTCGGCGTTTATCGCGATGCGCAACCGCTCCGGCAGACCCTCTTCGTCGAGCGCCGGCACCAAGGTCTGCAAGTCACGTTCGAGCAGGCGCACCTGCTGCACATGGTTGAGCAGCCGCCGGCCAATTTCCGTCGGTGACGGCGGCGTGCCGCGCACCAGCACCGGTTGGCCGACCCGCGCTTCCAGCAGTTTGATCCGCTGGGAAATCGCCGATTGCGACAAGCCCAGCACCTGCGCAGCGCGTTCGAATCCGGCCTGCTCGACCACAGCGGCCAGAGCGGAAAGCAATTTGTAGTCGAACATCAGTTTTCCTAATGAGCGATCAGCACTATTGGTTTTTCTTATACCGCTTTCGACCGGAGAATAGCCAGCAAGCACTCTTTATCAAGGAACACGGCAATGGCTGGCGAAACCTCACTCACAACTCTGCTGCGCAGCATGAGCCCGCAGCTCAACGTCGGCGAATACGTGTTTTGCACCGTGCCTGACAACTTGTTGCCGAGCGGGCTGGAGATTGTCGGCAGCTTCCGCGAGCAGGAAGGCCTGACCGTGATCCTTGAACGCTCCCAGGCTGAACACGCCGGGTTCGCTTTCGATTATGTCGCAGCGTGGATCACCCTCAACGTGCATTCGGCACTGGAAGCAGTCGGCCTCACCGCTGCGTTCGCCAGCGCATTGGGCAAGGCCGGGATCAGTTGCAACGTGATCGCCGGTTACTACCACGATCATTTGTTTGTCGGTCAGGCCGACGCCGAACGCGCCATGCACGTGCTGCGCGATCTCGCAGCCAACGCGGAGTAACTCTTTATGTGGCAAAGCTATGTGAACGGCCTGCTGGTGGCGTTCGGGCTGATCATGGCGATCGGCACCCAGAATGCTTTTGTCCTGGCCCAAAGCCTGCGCCGCGAACATCACCTGCCGGTCGCGGCGCTGTGTGTGGCGTGTGACGCGCTGCTGGTGGCGGCCGGGGTGTTTGGTCTGGCCACCGTGTTGGCGCAGAACCCGACCTTGCTCGCGGTGGCCCGCTGGGGCGGTGCAGTCTTTCTGATCTGGTACGGCAGCCAGGCGTTGCGCCGGGCGTTCTCGAAACAGAGTCTGGATCAGGGCGAAAACCACACCGTACGCTCGTTGCGCGCGGTGATGCTGAGCGCGCTGGCAGTGACGTTGCTCAACCCGCACGTTTATCTGGACACGGTGCTGTTGATCGGCTCGCTCGGTGCACAGCAATCAGTGCCGGGCGCTTATGTCGTGGGCGCGGCAAGTGCCTCGCTGCTGTGGTTTTTCACCCTCGCCCTCGGTGCCGCATGGCTCGCGCCGTGGCTGGCGCGACCGAGTACCTGGCGGATTCTTGATCTTCTGGTGGCAGTGATGATGTTTACAGTCGCAGGGCAATTGATATTGGCGCAGTGATTTATTCCAAACAGCTCTGGAACCTCTATCCCACACAGTTGTTGCGTGGTTAAGCCTTGACCCCGGTGCTATGATCCGAACTCTGCGCCGCAAAGAGTAAAAACTCGTCGGTGCATTTCTGGCCGCCCGTGATCGGCCTTGCGCTCACCGCAACAGACCTGATTAGGAGAATCATCATGGCTTTCGAATTGCCGCCGCTGCCTTACGCACACGATGCCCTGCAGCCGCACATTTCCAAGGAAACCCTGGAATTTCACCACGACAAGCACCACAACACCTATGTCGTGAACCTGAACAACCTGGTGCCAGGCACCGAGTTCGAAGGCAAGACCCTGGAAGAGATCGTCAAGACTTCCTCGGGCGGCATCTTCAACAACGCCGCTCAGGTCTGGAACCACACTTTCTACTGGAACTGCCTGGCGCCAAACGCCGGCGGTCAACCAACCGGCGCACTGGCTGAAGCGATCAACGCAGCCTTCGGTTCGTTCGACAAGTTCAAGGAAGAGTTCAGCAAAACCTCAATCGGCACCTTCGGTTCCGGCTGGGGCTGGCTGGTGAAAAAGGCTGACGGTTCCCTGGCTCTGGCCAGCACCATCGGCGCCGGCAACCCGCTGACCAGCGGTGACACCCCGCTGCTGACCTGCGACGTCTGGGAACACGCTTACTACATCGACTACCGCAACCTGCGTCCGAAGTACGTTGAAGCGTTCTGGAACCTGGTCAACTGGAAGTTCGTCGCTGAGCAGTTCGAAGGCAAAACCTTCACCGCTTAAGCTGCGCGCCAGATAAAAAAACCCGGCTGATGCCGGGTTTTTTTATGCCTTTGATTTCTGTAGGAGCTGCCGCACCGTGCCACAATTTCTGGCGCCTCTGTTTTCCTGTAGGAGCTGCCGCAGGCTGCGATCTTTTGACTTTGATTTTTTAAAGCAAGATCAAAAGATCGCAGCCTGCGGCAGCTCCTACAGGGAATAGCGTTTTTCTCACGATGAACGCTGGCTCCGGCCACTTGCCGGGGCAGCACAGCGGGCTACCATCAAATCAGCGAAAATTTGTTCCTGACTGCTCAAGTTGAGGGCCGAAACTACCGACACAGTACAAATAGAGCTGGGACTCCAGACCGCAGCATTTCGGCCAAGGCCACGGGCAAATGTTCCCGGGCTTGAATGTCCCTTTGACTGCCAACACGGGATTGCCAATACTCATGGCAACTTGACGCTACCCGCACGGAACAAGGAATAACCCTTTGAAGCTGGAACTCAAGAACAGCTTGTCGGTGAAGTTGCTCCGGGTCGTGCTCCTTTCGGCATTGATCGTCGGCGTAGTCTTGAGCTGCGCCCAGATTGTTTTCGATGCCTATAAAACCCGCCAGGCGGTGGCCGGCGACGCGCAGCGCATCCTCGACATGTTCCGCGATCCCTCGACTCAGGCGGTCTACAGCCTGGACCGGGAAATGGGCATGCAGGTGATCGAAGGCCTGTTCCAGGACGACGCCGTGCGCCAGGCTTCCATCGGCCATCCCAATGAAGCGATGCTCGCGCAAAAATCCCGTGAGTTGCAGCACTCCAACAGCCGCTGGCTGACTGACCTGATTCTCGGCCAGGAGCGCACCTTCACCACCCAACTGGTCGGTCGCGGCCCGTACAGCGAGTATTACGGCGACCTGAGCATCACCCTCGACACCGCGACCTATGGCGAGAGTTTCCTCGTCAGTTCGGTGATCATTTTCATTTCCGGTGTATTGCGCGCCCTGGCCATGGGTCTGGTGCTGTATCTGGTTTATCACTGGCTGCTGACCAAGCCGCTGTCGCGGATCATCGAGCACCTGACCGAAATCAACCCGGATCGCCCCAGCGAGCACAAGATTCCGCAGCTCAAGGGCCACGAAAAAAACGAACTCGGCATCTGGATCAACACCGCCAACCAGTTGCTCGAATCCATCGAACGCAACACGCACCTGCGCCACGAAGCGGAAAACAGCCTGTTGCGCATGGCCCAGTACGACTTCCTCACCGGTCTGCCGAACCGCCAGCAATTGCAGCAGCAACTGGACAAGATTCTGGTCGACGCCGGCAAGCTGCAACGCCGGGTCGCGGTGTTGTGCGTTGGGCTGGATGATTTCAAAGGGATCAACGAGCAGTTCAGCTACCAGACCGGCGACCAGTTGCTGCTGGCGCTGGCCGACCGCCTGCGCGCCCACAGCGGTCGCCTCGGCGCCCTCGCCCGCCTGGGTGGCGACCAGTTCGCGCTGGTGCAGGCCGATATCGAGCAACCTTACGAAGCGGCGGAGCTGGCGCAAAGCATCCTCGATGATCTGGAAGCGGCGTTTGCCCTCGACCATCAGGAAATCCGTCTGCGCGCGACCATCGGCATCACCCTGTTCCCCGAGGACGGCGACAGCACCGAAAAGCTGTTGCAGAAGGCCGAACAGACCATGACGCTGGCCAAGACCCGTTCGCGCAACCGCTATCAGTTCTACATCGCCAGCGTCGACAGCGAGATGCGTCGCCGTCGCGAACTGGAGAAAGACCTGCGCGATGCGCTGATTCGCGACCAGTTCTACCTCGTCTATCAGCCGCAGATCAGCTACCGCGATCACCGGGTGGTCGGGGTTGAAGCGCTGATTCGCTGGCAGCACCCGGAGCACGGTCTGGTGCCGCCAGACCTGTTCATTCCGCTGGCCGAACAGAACGGCACGATCATCGCCATCGGCGAGTGGGTGCTGGATCAGGCCTGCAAGCAATTGCGCGAATGGCATGATCAGGGCTTCGTCGATCTGCGCATGGCGGTCAACCTGTCCACCGTGCAACTGCACCACGCCGAGCTACCGCGGGTGGTCAACAACCTGTTGCAGATTTACCGCCTGCCGCCGCGCAGCCTCGAGCTGGAAGTCACCGAAACCGGCCTGATGGAAGACATCAGCACCGCCGCCCAGCACCTGCTGAGCCTGCGCCGCTCCGGTGCGCTGATCGCCATCGACGACTTCGGCACCGGCTATTCATCGCTGAGTTATCTGAAAAGCCTGCCACTGGACAAGATCAAGATCGACAAGAGCTTCGTCCAGGATCTGCTGGATGACGACGACGATGCGACCATCGTTCGCGCCATCATCCAGCTGGGCAAGAGCCTGGGCATGCAGGTGATTGCCGAGGGCGTGGAAACCGCCGAGCAGGAGTCCTACATCATCTCCGAAGGCTGTCACGAAGGTCAGGGTTACCACTACAGCAAGCCACTGCCGGCCCGGGAGCTGGGCGCTTATCTCAAGCAGGCCCAGCGCAGCAACGCGGCTATTTTATAAAGTCAAAAGATCGCAGCCTTCGGCAGCTCCTACATTTGGAATGCATTCCCCTGTAGGAGCTGTCGCAGGCTGCGATCTTTTGATCTGCGTAAACAAGAAATATTTCCAGCCACAACCCTTTACACATAATGCGAAAGATTTGCATTATGTCGCAGCTTTGCGCACCCCCGCGCCCTGTCCATTCCATTACCGAAGCAGGATGTTCGCCATGATTCGTATGCCTCTGGCTACCGCCAGTCTGCTGGCCATCGCTATTTCCCTCGCCGGTTGCGGCGAAGGCAAAGACAAGGCTGCCGCCCCGGCCACGCCGACGCCGGCCGCCAGCACCGCTGCCGCTCCAGCACCTGCCGCTGCCGGTAAAGTCGACGAAGCCGCCGCCAAGGCTGTGGTCGCGCACTACGCCGACATGGTCTTCGCCGTTTACAGCGATGCCGAATCCACCGCGAAAACCCTGCAAACCGCCGTCGACGCGTTCCTCGCCAAGCCGAACGCCGACACCCTGAAAGCCGCCAAGGCTGCCTGGGTCGCCGCCCGCGTGCCTTACCTGCAGAGCGAAGTGTTCCGCTTCGGCAACACCATCATCGACGACTGGGAAGGTCAGGTGAATGCCTGGCCGCTGGACGAAGGCCTGATCGACTACGTCGACAAATCCTACGAACACGCGCTGGGTAACCCGGGCGCCACCGCCAACATCATCGCCAACACTGAAGTCCAGGTCGGCGAAGACAAGGTTGACGTGAAGGACATCACCCCGGAAAAACTCGCCAGCCTCAACGAACTGGGCGGTTCCGAAGCCAACGTCGCCACCGGCTACCACGCGATCGAATTCCTGCTCTGGGGCCAGGACCTGAACGGCACCGGCCCGGGCGCCGGCAACCGTCCGGCGTCGGACTACCTGGAAGGCGCAGGCGCCACCGGTGGTCACAACGATCGTCGCCGTGCTTACCTGAAAGCCGTGACCCAACTGCTGGTCAGCGACCTGGAAGAAATGGTCGGTAACTGGAAGCCGAACGTGGCTGACAACTACCGCGCCACCCTGGAAGCCGAACCGGCTGAAAGCGGCCTGCGCAAGATGCTGTTCGGCATGGGCAGTCTGTCCCTGGGCGAACTGGCGGGCGAGCGCATGAAGGTTTCCCTGGAAGCCAACTCCCCGGAAGACGAACAGGATTGCTTCAGCGACAACACTCACAACTCGCACTTCTACGATGCCAAAGGCATTCGTAACGTGTACCTGGGCGAGTACACCCGCACCGACGGCACCAAGCTGACCGGCGCCAGCCTGTCGTCGCTGGTGGCCAAGGCCGACCCGGCTGCCGACAACGCGCTGAAAGCCGATCTGGCCGCTACCGAAGCCAAGATCCAGGTCATGGTCGATCACGCCAACAAGGGTGAGCACTACGACCAACTGATCGCTGCGGGCAACACCGCCGGCAACCAGATCGTGCGTGACGCCATCGCCGCGCTGGTCAAACAGACCGGTTCGATCGAAGCCGCTGCCGGCAAGCTGGGCATCAGCGACCTGAACCCGGACAACGCTGATCACGAGTTCTGATCACGCGCGTTCGACTGAAAAAGGCGACCTCCGGGTCGCCTTTTTCATGCCTGCTTTTGGCGGTGATGCTGATGGCCCCATCGCTGGCAAGCCAGCTCCCACAGTTTTCGCGGCGTTCACACACTCCGGGTACAACACAAATCCTGTGGGAGCTGGCTTGCCAGCGATGGCTGCGCCTTGGTCTCGAGTGAAACTCTGCCGCAAATCAAGCAAACGATAATTCCTCTTATTCAAACTCCCTCGCCCTGTTAGACTTTGCGCCTTTGTTTTCGCCCGTCCGCAGGATGTCTGATGCCCTCGCTGCCGCTTCGCTTGTCCGCACTGTTTCTGGCCCTGGGCCTGAGTGCCTGCGATGACGCCCCGCGCTTTACCAAGGCCGAGCCCGGTGAAGCGCGTTCGGGCGGTGCAACGACCGTGCGCAAGACCGACCAGAATGCGTTCTCCCTGCCCTCGGCCAACCTGCCACCGTCGCGTCGGGTCGATTTCAGTGTCGGCAACAGTTTTTTCCGCAGCCCTTGGGTGATCGCCCCGTCGACCACCACCGCCCGCGATGGCCTCGGCCCGTTGTTCAACACCAACGCCTGCCAGAACTGCCACATCAAGGATGGTCGTGGCCACCCGCCAGCGCCCGATGCGGCGAACGCGGTGTCAATGCTGGTGCGCCTGTCGATTCCCGATTCGCCGGCCTACGCCAACGTCATCGAGCAACTCGGCGTGGTGCCGGAACCGGTCTACGGCGGCCAGTTCCAGGACATGGCGGTGCCCGGGGTCACACCGGAAGGCAAGGTGCGCGTCGAGTACACGCCGGTGCCGATCCGTTTCAAGGACGGCACCGAAGTCGAGCTGCGCAAACCGGTTCTGCAATTCACTCAGTTGGGCTACGGCCCGATGCACGCGGACACGCGTTTCTCCGCCCGGGTCGCGCCGCCGATGATCGGCCTCGGCCTGCTCGAAGCGATCCCGGAGGAAGCGATCCTCGCCAACGCCGCCGCGCAAGCCAAAGAGAACAACGGTATCAATGGTCGACCGAATCAGGTCTGGGATGACGCGTTGCACAAGACCGTCATGGGTCGATTTGGCTGGAAAGCCGGGCAACCGAATCTCAATCAACAAAATGTTCACGCGTTTTCTGGTGATATGGGCCTCACCACCCGCCTGAGACCCTTCGATGACTGCACCGACGCGCAAACCGCCTGCAAACAGGCGCCGAACGGCAATGGCCTGGACGGCGAGCCGGAAGTCAGCGACAACATCCTGCGTCTGGTGCTGTTCTACACCCGCAACCTCGCAGTGCCGGCACGTCGTGGCGTCAACGACGAACAAGTGCTGGCCGGCAAGAATCTGTTCTTCCAGGCTGGCTGCCAGTCCTGTCACACACCCAAATACACCACCGCCGCCAACGCCGCCGAACCTGAACTGGCCAATCAAGTGATTCGCCCGTACAGCGATCTGCTGCTGCATGACATGGGCGACGGTCTGGCCGACAACCGCACTGAATTCCAGGCCTCCGGCCGCGACTGGCGCACCCCGCCGTTGTGGGGGATCGGCCTGACGCAGGCAGTCAGTGGTCACACCCAGTTTCTGCATGACGGCCGCGCCCGCAACCTGCTCGAAGCCGTGCTCTGGCATGGCGGCGAAGCGCAGCAGGCGCAGCAACAGGTTTTGTCTTTCAACGCCGAGCAGCGTGCCGCGCTGCTGGCGTTCTTGAACTCACTTTAAACACTTAAAAGAATCGGGAGCCCGACATGTTCCGTCCCAAGCTGTTGTTCACCAGCCTTGCCGCACTCGCCCTCGGCGCCTGCTCGCCGCAGGACCCGCAAGCGGTCACGTCGGCGGCCATCGCCAAATCGGTGATCTTGCCGACTTATACCCGTTGGGTCGAAGCCGACAAGCAACTGGCGGTCAGCGCCCTCGCCTACTGCCAAGGCAAGGAAACCCTGGAAACCGCTCGCGCCGACTTCCTGCACGCGCAGAAAGCCTGGGCCGAGCTGCAACCGCTGCTGATCGGCCCATTGGCCGAGGGCAACCGTTCGTGGCAGGTGCAGTTCTGGCCGGACAAGAAAAACCTCGTCGGCCGTCAGGTCGAGCAACTGGTGGTCGCCCAGCCGCAGATCGACGCCGCCGCCCTGGCCAAATCCAGCGTGGTGGTGCAGGGCCTGTCGGCTTACGAGTACATCCTGTTCGATGAAAAACCGGACGTCGCCAACGCTGAGCAGAAAGCCAAATACTGCCCACTGCTGATCGCCATCGGCGAGCGCCAGAAGCAACTGGCCGAAGAGATTCTGCAGAGCTGGAACAACACCGACGGCATGCTCGCGCAGATGAGCAAGTTCCCCAACCAGCGCTACGCCGACTCCCACGAAGCGATCGCCGATCTGCTGCGTGTGCAGGTCACCGCCCTCGACACCCTGAAGAAAAAACTCGGTACGCCGATGGGCCGTCAGAGCAAGGGCGTGCCGCAGCCGTTCCAGGCTGATGCGTGGCGCAGCCAGTCGTCGCTGACCGCGCTGGAAGCCAGCCTCGCTGCAGCCAAAACCGTCTGGGAAGGCGTCGACAACAAAGGCCTGCGCGGTCTGCTGCCGGCCGAGCAGAAACCGTTGGCGGACAAGATCGACGCCGCTTACGCCGCGTCGCTGAAACTGTTCGACAGCAGCCAGCGCTCGCTGACCGAAATGCTCCAGGACGACGCCGGTCGTCAACAACTCAACGATCTCTACGACAGCCTCAACGTCGTCCATCGCCTGCACGAAGGCGAGCTGGCCAAGGCGCTGGGCATCCAACTGGGCTTCAACGCCAACGACGGTGACTGATGAGGGCAAGTGCCATGCTGCGACGCCAGGCTCTGACTTTAGGTAGTTTGCTGCTGGGAGCAGTGACACTGGGCGGCTGGACGCTGTTCAAGCGCAAGGATCAGAGCCCGCTGTTGCTCTCGGCGCGCGACGACACCGACGGCAAGCATTACGCCGTCGGTTATCGGCTGGACGGCACTCGGGTGTTCGCCACCGAGGTCGGCCAGCGCTGCCACGACATCATCAACCACCCGACGCTGCCGATCGCACTGTTCGTCGCCCGCCGCCCGGGCACCGAGAGCTACCTGATCGACCTGCGCGACGGGACGTTGCTGCAAACCGTGACGTCGCAGCCGAACCGGCATTTCTACGGCCACGCCGTGGTGCACAAGGACGGCGAATACCTGTACGCCACCGAGAACGACACCACGGATCCGGGGCGTGGCCTGCTCGGGGTGTACAAGTTCGAAGGCGAGCGGCTGGTGCACAGCGGCGAGATTTCCACCCATGGCCTCGGCCCGCATCAGGTGTCGTGGATGCCCGATGGCGAAACCCTGGTGGTGGCCAACGGCGGGATCCGCACCGAGGCCGAAAGCCGCGTCGACATGAACCTCAACGCCATGGAACCGAGCCTGGTGCTGATGCAGCGCGATGGCACTCTGCTGAGCAAGGAAACCCTCGCCCAGCAGATGAACAGCGTGCGTCATCTGGGCATTGCCAGCGACGGCACCATCGTAGCCGGCCAGCAGTTCATGGGCGCCTCGCATGAGCGTTCCGAGCTGTTGGCGATCAAGCGTCCGGGCCAGCCCTTCGTGGCATTCCCGGTGCCAGAGCATCAGTTGCAGTCGATGGGGCACTATACCGCCAGCGTCGCAGTGCACAGCGAGCTGCGGTTGGTGGCGCTGACTGCGCCGCGTGGCAACCGCTTCTTCATCTGGGACCTGGACAGCGGCGAGGTGCGTCTCGACGCGCCGTTGCCCGATTGCGCGGGTGTCGGCGCGGTGAGGGACGGTTTTGTCGTGACCTCCGGTCAGGGCCGCTGCCGCTACTACGATTGCCGCCAGGATGAGCTGCTGGCCAAGCCGCTGGAATTGCCGGCGGGGCTCTGGGACAACCATCTGCACCTGATGGCCTGAATCAACGCTGTAACTGTGGCGAGGGAGCTTGCTCCCGCTGGGGCGCGAAGCGGCCCCGCTTTTTAACTCAAAAGCATGGGACTGCTGCGCAGTCCAGCGGGAGCAAGCTCCCTCGCCACAGGGGTTTTATTCGTCCTCCCTGTAAAAACTGGCAGTTGGAATCCCCACCTGACTCGGAGTAATGTGCCCGCCTGTCTCACCTGATTTATCCAAGGAACTGGAAATATGCTGCGTCGCCGCATGCTGATCATGTTGGGTGTTGTCTTGCTGGTCGTCCTGGTATTGGGCGGGTACAAAGCCTTTTCGATCTACACCATGATCCAGGGCTTCTCCAAACCGAAACCGCCGATCAGCGTCGCCGTGGCCCGCGCCAGCGAACAGCCGTGGCAGATGCGTTTGCCCACCGTCGGCTCGCTGAAAGCCTTGCAAGGCGTCGAGCTTAGTCTTGAAGTCGCCGGCACCGTCACCGAACTCAAGTTCGAATCCGGGCAGAAGGTCAAGGCCGGGCAACCGCTGCTGCAGCTCGACAGCGCGGTCGAGACCGCCCTGCTGGAAACCGCCAAGGCTGACCTGGGACTGGCGCAACTGGATTTCGGTCGCGGCAGCCAACTGGTCGACAGCCGCGCGATCTCCAAAGGCGAGTACGACCGTCTCTCCGCCGTGTTGCAAAAGAACAAGGCCACGGTCAATCAGCTCAACGCTTCGCTGGCAAAAAAACGCATCCTTGCGCCATTCAGCGGCACCATCGGCATCCGTCAGGTGGATGTCGGCGACTACCTCGCCAGCGGCACCAAAATCGCCACCCTGCAGGATCTGAGCAGCCTCTACGCCGACTTCTATGTGCCGGAGCAATCGGTGCCGAAACTGGCCATCGGGCAACCGGTGCAGATCGGTGTCGCGGCCTATCCCGGGCAGAACTTCCCCGGCGCCATCAGCGCGATCAACCCGATTGTCGAGAGCACCACGCGCAATATTCTGGTGCGCGCGACCCTGGCCAACCCCGACGGCAAATTGCTGCCGGGCATGTTCGCCAGCCTCAACGTGTTGCTGCCCGATCCGCAGAAACACATCGTGGTCCCGGAAAGCGCGATCACCTATACCCTCTACGGCAACTCGCTGTACGTGGTCGGGCAAAAGAAGGCCGAGGACGGCAGCGTCGAAAAAGACGACAAGGGCCAACCGGTACTGATCGCCGAACGTCGCTTCATCGAGACCGGTGAGCGCCGCGATGGCCTGGTGATGATCAACAAGGGCGTGCAGAGCGGCGAACAAGTGGTGACCGCCGGCCAGATCAAACTGGACAACGGCGCACACATTGCCATCAGCGACGACAAGACCCTCGGCGAGCAGAACAGTCCGCCTCGCGCCGACTGATCAAGGAATCCCCATGGCTTTTACCGATCCGTTCATCCGCCGTCCGGTGCTCGCCACCGTGGTCAGCCTGCTGATTGTGCTGCTAGGTTTCCAGGCCTGGAGCAAGCTGCCGCTGCGCCAGTACCCGCAAATGGAAAACGCTCTGATCACGGTAACCACCGCCTACCCCGGGGCCAACGCCGAGACCATTCAGGGCTACATCACCCAACCGATGCAACAGAGTCTGGCCAGCGCCGAGGGCATCGACTACATGACCTCGGTCAGCCGCCAGAACTTCTCGGTGATCTCGATCTACGCGCGCATCGGTTCCAACACCGACCGCTTGTTCACCGAACTGCTGGCCAAGGCCAACGAGGTGAAGAACAAACTGCCGCAGGACGCCGAAGACCCGGTGCTGAGCAAGGAATCGGCCGACGCCTCGGCGCTGATGTACATCAGCTTCTTCAGCAAGGACTTGAGCAACCCGCAAATCACCGACTACCTGTCGCGGGTGATCCAGCCGAAACTGGCGACACTGCCGGGCATGGCCGAGGCGGAGATTCTCGGTAATCAGGTATTCGCCATGCGCCTGTGGCTCGACCCGGTGAAGCTCGCCGGTTTCGGCCTCAGCGCCAGCGACGTGACCAACGCGGTGCGCCAGTACAACTTCCTCTCCGCCGCCGGCGAGGTGAAGGGCGAGTACGTGGTCACCAGCATCAACGCCAACACCGAACTGAAGTCCGCCGAAGCCTTCGCGGCGATCCCGCTCAAGGTCAGTGGCGACAGCCGCGTGCTGCTCAGCGATGTCGCGCGGGTCGAGATGGGCGCGGAAAACTACGATTCGATCAGTTCGTTCGGCGGCACGCCGTCGGTGTACATCGGCATCAAGGCCACGCCCGGCGCCAACCCGCTGGATGTGATCAAGGAAGTGCGCAAGCTGATGCCGGAGCTGGAAGCGCAATTGCCGCCCAACCTCAAAAGCGAGATTGCCTACGACGCCACCCAGTTCATCCAGGCGTCCATCGACGAAGTGGTGAAAACCCTGTTCGAAGCGGTGCTGATCGTGATCGTCGTGGTGTTCCTGTTCCTGGGGGCACTGCGCTCGGTGGTGATCCCGGTGGTGACCATCCCGCTGTCGATGATCGGCGTGATGTTCTTCATGCAAATGATGGGCTATTCGATCAACCTCCTGACCCTGCTGGCGATGGTGCTGGCCATCGGTCTGGTGGTGGACGACGCGATCGTGGTGGTTGAGAACATCCACCGGCACATCGAGGAAGGCAAGACGCCGCTGGAGGCCGCGCTGGAAGGTGCGCGGGAAATCGCCATGCCGGTGGTGTCGATGACCATCACCCTGGCGGCGGTGTATGCGCCGATCGGCTTCCTCACCGGGCTGACCGGGGCGCTATTCAAGGAATTCGCCCTGACCCTGGCCGGCGCCGTTGTGATCTCCGGGATCGTCGCCCTGACCCTGTCACCGATGATGTGCGCCCTGCTGTTACGCCACGAAGAAAACCCCAGTGGCCTGGCGCACCGCCTCGACCGCATTTTCGACGGTCTCAAGCGCCGCTACCAGAGCATGCTCCACGGCACATTGAACACGCGGCCGGTGGTGCTGGTGTTCGCGGTGATCGTGTTGTGCCTGATCCCGGTGTTTCTCAAGTTCACCAAGTCGGAACTGGCACCGGATGAGGACCAAGGCATCATCTTCATGATGGCCACCGCCCCACAGCCGACCAACCTTGATTACCTGAGCACGTACACCGACGAATTCATCAAGATCTTCAAGGAGTTTCCGGAGTACTACTCCTCGTTCCAGATCAACGGCTACAACGGCGTGCAAGCGGGCATCGGCGGCTTCCTGCTCAAGCCGTGGAACGAACGCAGTCGCACGCAGATGCAGATCCTGCCCGAGGTCCAGGGCAAACTGGCGAGTATCCCCGGCCTGCAGATCTTCGGCTTCAACCTGCCCTCGTTGCCCGGCACCGGTGAAGGTTTGCCGTTCGAATTCGTGGTCAATACCGCCAACGACTACGAGTTGCTGCTGCAAGTGGCCGACCGGATCAAGAAACGCGCGATGGAGTCCGGCAAGTTCGCCTTCGTCGACCTCGACCTGGCGTTCGACAAGCCGGAGGTGGTGGTCGATATCGACCGTGCCAAAGCCGCGCAGATGGGCGTGTCGATGCTCGACTTGGGCGGCACCCTGGCGACGCTGCTGGGTGAGGCGGAAATCAACCGTTTCACCATTGAAGGCCGTAGCTACAAGGTGATTGCCCAGGTCGAACGACCGTATCGCGAAAATCCCGGCTGGCTGAACAACTACTACGTGAAGAACACCCAGGGTGAGCTGCTGCCGCTGTCGACCCTGATCAAGGTCAGCGACCGGGCGCGACCGCGCCAGCTCAACCAGTTCCAGCAACTCAACGCGGCGAAGATTTCCGGATTCCCGCTGGTCAGCATGGGCGAGGCCATCGACACCGTGCTGCAGATCGCCCGCGAAGAAGCGCCAGCCGGGTTTGCCTTCGATTATGGCGGCGCTTCACGCCAGTACGTGCAGGAGGGCAGCGCTCTGTGGGTAACCTTCGCCCTGGCGCTGGCGATCATTTTCCTGGTGCTGGCAGCGCAGTTCGAAAGCTTCCGTGATCCGCTGGTGATTCTGGTGACGGTGCCGCTGTCGATCTGTGGAGCGTTGATTCCGCTGTTCCTGGGCTGGTCGAGCATGAACATCTACACCCAGGTCGGGCTGGTGACGCTGATCGGGCTGATCAGCAAGCACGGGATCCTGATCGTCGAATTCGCCAACCAGTTGCGCAAGGACAAGGGTCTGACTGCGCGCGAAGCGGTCGAAGAAGCGGCGGCGATTCGTTTACGCCCGGTGTTGATGACCACGGCGGCGATGGTGTTCGGCATGGTGCCGTTGATTCTGGCAACCGGCGCGGGCGCCGTGAGCCGTTTTGACATCGGCACCGTGATTGCCACGGGGATGTCGATCGGGACGTTGTTCACCCTGTTCGTGTTGCCGTGCATTTACACCCTATTGGCAAAACCGGATGCCAAATCATGAGCGTTTCACTGTCCCTATCTCTGTCCCTGTAGGAGCTGCCGCAGGCTGCGATCTTTTGATTTTGTTTTAAAAGCCAAGATCAAAGGATCGCAGCCTTCGGCAGCTCCTACAGGGTGAATTTGTATCAGAGGGGATTTTCATTGATCCATAAAAAAGGCCTCGCATCTGCGAGGCCTTTCATTTTGGCTTCAATCGGTTCAACTCTGTGGCCTCATCCCTTGAGAAAGTCCGAACATGAATAGCAACAAATCATGGTCAGGTTTAGTCGCCACGGAGGCTTTCGCCACCCGTGGTACTGCGCAGTGAGCATCGCCTGTGGTAGCACCGATCACCTGCATGCGGGGCTGCTCCCAGGCCGCCACCGCCAATGAAGCAACTGCCAAGGCTCCAACCAGAAACAAACCTCGTGCAATTTCGAGTTTCATCGCTATAAACCTTTGATAGCGCTGCCAAACGCCGTCTCATAAAAGTAGACGAGTTTTTTCCAGTCCGTGTCGCTGAACGACGAATGGCGACGCAATTGCTTCATGTCATGGGAGGCCGCGCGATAAGCGGTCAGACGCTGACGGCATTTCTCCAGATCGATCAATGCCACTTCGACCTGAGCCGCATCACCTTCGCCGGTCACCCGTACAAAAACGTGTTTGATGTAGATGCAGCTGTGCTGCCAACGGCCCTTGTGCATGCGCGCGAGGTTTTCAGCCAGGTCTTTGAGGACGCGCTCGTAAACGGCTTCGCCATATTGGGCACGGCCACCGGCGGCTTCCCACTTCTCCAGTTCGTCGAAACCGTCCAGCGACTTGGTCACCAGCAGCGCACGCCACTTGTGTTGCGGATCGGGCTGCGCACCGCAGAAGACGATTTGCGGGACGCGGACGCCGAGGCGGCTGACACCGGTCAGCGCATCCAGCTCACGCAAGACTGTAGGGCGGCCGAAAGGATGCAGCCAACTGCGATAGATATGTCCGGTCTGGCGCTTGGCATACAGTAACTGGCCGTCACGGCCCACGACTCGTTGCACACCACTTTCCCCGCCACGGCGCACGTTGGGTTCTTCCACCCACTCACCGCGCTGGTTCCAGTAGTAGTCGAAGCGATCCTGGGGAGCGACTTCCGATTCTGCTGCTATTTGCACCGCCATCCTGTTACCTCTTGCGTAATACGTAAACCCGCCACATGGCATACAGCGGAATAAAATCCAGTTGTTCCTGAATGCGAAAACCTGCTTCTTCGAACTCTTTTTCTACTGTCACAGCCGGTAACACAAACCGGTTTTGGTAACCTTCCTGCCCACGCCGCTGTTCGGCGCGCTTGCGTTTCCAGGCCTTGAAATTACCGTCCACCCACAACGAAATGATCACGCTGTCACGGGTGACACGCTCGAATTCGCGCAAAATCGTCCGCCGATGTTCGGCTTCACCGATGTGATGCAGCAAACGCATGCAGAAAATGCTGTCGACAGCGTTATCCGGCAAGGCAATATCGAACGCTGACGTGTGCAAAGGTTGTACCCGTTTCACCACATCAGCCGGTTGCGCCTGCATCGCGGTCTTGATCATAGACTCGGAATTGTCCGCGCCAATGATCACTCGATTGGGTTTTTCCGCCAGCAATGGCCAGAAGCGTCCTGCACCGCAGGGCAAATCCAGCACCAACCCCGGCTCACCCGCCAGCGTCAGCGCCTTGCGGGCCAATTGCTCGTCCCGCCAATGTGACAACCGACGACCTAAACCGTCCTGGTGCTTGCGCAAATATTTTTGTGCATGCTGGTCATCATACTTTTCGGAAAAATCGAGCTTGATCGGACTGCTCATTTTCAGGACTCCTGAATAACTGATGCCCCTACCATAGTTAATGGCATGTCAGCGTCAGGTCGTCCCTTTGTGAAAATTACGTCAGGTAAACAGGCAAACTATTACAGGGTTTTACAGTGAGAAAGCAATAGCGCAGGGCCATTAGCGACCGTCAGTACGGCCCAGCGTCACCTCAAAGCGGCAGCCATTGGGCTGCATCGTGCTCAGTGTCACTTCCCAGCCCTGGTTTTCACAGATCCGCTGCACCAGCGACAGGCCCAGGCCGAGGCCTTCGCCGCGCTTCTCATTGCCGCGCACGAAGGGCTGGAACATGGCTTCACGTTTTTCCTCGGGAATGCCGACACCCGAGTCTTCGACGACAAATCCATTGTCGTTGAGCGTCAGGCGAATGAAACCCTGCTCGGTGTAGTGACAGGCGTTGCGCAGCAAATTGCCCATCACCGCGCTGAGCAGAGTCGCGTTGAAGCAGGTGTCCGGCGGATGGCCCGGCTCGAATATCAACCGCAGCCCTTTCGATTCGATCGGTTCACGCCAGATACTCAACAAGCCATCGGCCACCTGGCTGATGTTCTGCTGCGGCGCTGAACCGGCATCTTCGCGCTGGGCGCGGGCGAGCATCAGGAAGGTCTGCACCAGTTCGCGCATTTCTTCGCTGGCGCGGGCGATGCGCTCGACCTGGGCACGCCCGCGTTGATCCAGTCCCGGATTCTCCAACAGCAATTCGCAGGAACTGGCCAGTACCATCAACGGTGTGCGCAGTTCGTGGCTGACGTCACTGGTGAACAGCCGCTCGCGGGTCAGCGCCTGACGCAGGCGCCCCAGCGTGGCATCGAACGCCACCGCCAGTTCGCCGACTTCGTCAGCCGCATAGTCCGGTGCCAGCGGCGGCGCCAGCCCCAGCAACTGATCGCGATGCCGTACTTGCCGAGCCAGGCGCACGACCGGTGCCATGACTTTGCGCGCCAGCACCCAGCCGAGGAATACCGCCAGCGCCAGACTGAGCACAAAACCCACCAGCACTACAGCAAACAGTACGCGTTCACGTTCTTCGAAATCGCTTTGATCCTGCAGCAGGACATAGCGACGACCGTCGACGATCTCGACCATCGCGTGATACGACAGCTGCTCGCGGAACACTTCGTGGAAACCGGCATCGAGGTGACGCAGATCCTTGGGCAGCTCGAAATCACCCGGCCCGCCGCTGAAATAGAACAACTGATCCGGCTCCGGGCGATGGCTCCAGTCCGAGACGTTGTCCATCAGCAGCAGACGTTGCAGATCGCCGCCCAGCCCCGCCGAAATCAGTTTCTCCTCCACCAGGTGCACCGTCGCCACAATGCCCATGGCGAAGGCCCCGGCCACCAGCGCACTCATCAGCGCAAAGGCGATGATGATCCGCTGGGAAAGGCTTTGCTTAAACTCCATCACGCCCCTCGGCCAGGCGGTAACCCACTCCGTGCACGGTTTGCAGCAACGGCTTGGCGAAAGGCTTGTCGATCACCTGACGCAATTGGTGGACGTGGCTGCGCAGGCTGTCGCTGTCCGGGCAGTCATCGCCCCACAGCGCTTCTTCGAGAATTTCCCGACGCAGGACGTGCGGACTCTTCTGCATCAAGACTGCCAGCAGCTTGAGGCCGACCGGGTTGAGCTTGAGCAGCTTGCCTTCGCGGGTCACTTCTAGCGTGTCGAGGTCGTAGGTCAGATCGCCGACCTGCAACGCACGGCGACCGCCGCCCTGGGTGCGACGCATCACCGCTTCGATGCGCGCCGCCAGTTCCGACAGCGCAAACGGTTTGACCAGATAATCGTCGGCCCCGGACTTGAAGCCCTGCAGGCGGTCGTCCAGTTGATCGCGGGCGGTGAGCATGATCACCGGCGTATCGCGTCGGGCATCTTCACGCAGGCGCTTGCACAGGGTGTAGCCGTCGATCCCCGGCAGCATGATGTCGAGCACGATCAGGTCGTAATGCTCGGTGGCGGCCAGATGCAGGCCCGACAAGCCGTCCTGGGCGCAATCGACGGTATAGCCTTTGAGCCCCAGGTAATCGGCCAGGTTGGCCAGGATATCGCGGTTGTCTTCGACCAATAGAATTCGCATTGGCATCTCCTCCGTACACAGTAACGGCCGTCATGGCCCGCGCAGCTTAAGGCCAACGCCGGTTCACGGCTAGGGCCGGCAAGCGCGCGAATCCATTTGCCCAGGCAAATTAAATATTTAACAAAGTTTTCACTATCGATTCACAACCTGACTACAGTGGCGCCGCGACACTCGCGCGCCATTGATATAAGGAAAACGAAACAATGGACTCTTTCAAGACAGCGCCTATGCGCTTTCTGCTGCTGATCACTGGCGCCTGGCTGGTCATCTTTCTTCTGACCCGAGCGGTACTGCTGCTGACTCACCTGGATGAGGCCGGCGGCTTTGCCCTTTCGGTGTTCGGCATCGGCGCGCTCTACGACCTGGGGTTCCTGGCCTATGCGGCATTGCCGCTGGGCTTGTACCTGCTGCTCTGCCCGCCGGGCCTGTGGCGGCGTCGTGGACATCGCGGGTTCCTGCGCGCCCTGCTGACCATCAGCCTGTTCGCCATGCTGTTCGTGGCGGTGGCTGAATGGCTGTTCTGGGACGAGTTCGGCGTGCGCTTCAACTTCATCGCCGTCGATTACCTGGTGTATTCCGACGAAGTGCTGAACAACGTCCTCGAGTCGTACCCGATCGGCAAACTGCTGAGCCTCCTCGCGGTGCTGGCCGTGGGCATCAGTTTCGCCCTGCGCAAGCCGTTCAATGCCGCCATGAATGCCCCGCTGCCAGCGCTGCGCGGGCGTCTGCTCAGTGCCTTGGGCCTGTTGATCGTCGCGGGTCTGAGCCTGCAACTGCTCAGCCAGGACGCCCCGCGTGCCCAGGGCGGCAACGCCTACCAGAACGAACTGGCCAGCAACGGCCCGTATCAGTTCTTCGCCGCGTTCCGTAACAATGAACTGGACTACACCCAGTTCTACAAGAGCCTGCCCGCTGAAAAAGTCGCCAGCCAGATCCGCGCCGAACTGAGCGAAAGCGACGCGCGCTTCATCGGCAAGGACCCACAGGACATCCGCCGGGTGATCGACAACCCGGGCACCCCGCGCAAGCCGAACATTGTGCTGGTGACCATCGAAAGCCTGAGCGCCAAGTACCTGGGCAGCAATGGCGACGGTCGCAACCTGACGCCAAACCTCGACGCCTTGCGCAAGCAGAGCCTGTACTTCAATAACTTCTACGCCACCGGCACCCGCACCGACCGCGGTCTGGAAGCGATCACCCTGGCCATCCCGCCGACGCCTGGCCGCTCGATCGTCAAGCGCATCGGCCGTGAAAGCGGTTTCGCCAGCCTTGGCCAGCAGTTGAGCGCGGTGGGTTACGACAGCGTGTTCGTCTACGGCGGACGCGGCTACTTCGACAACATGAACGCGTTCTTCAGCGGCAACGGCTATCGCGTCGTCGATCAGAGCAGCGTCGATGAATCCGAGATCCACTTCAAGAACGCCTGGGGCATGGCCGACGAAGACCTGTACCGCCAGACTCTGAAACTGGCGGATGCCGACTACGCCAAACAGCAACCGTTCCTGCTGCAACTGATGACCACCTCCAACCATCGTCCTTACACCTACCCGGACAACCGGATCGACATCAAGTCCGGCAACGGTCGTGATGGCGCGGTGAAGTACACCGACTACGCGATTGGTCAGTTCCTCGAGCAGGCGCGGCAGAAGCCGTGGTTCGACAACACGATCTTCATCTTCGTCGCCGACCACACCGCGGGCAGCGCCGGCAAAGAAGACTTGCCGATCGCCAACTATCAGATCCCGCTGTTCATTTACGCGCCGAAAATGATCGAAGCTCGCGAGAGCGCGCAGCTGGCCAGCCAGATCGATCTGGCCCCGACGCTGCTGGGCTTGCTCAACCTGGATTACACCTCGACGTTCTTTGGCCGCAACCTGTTGCAGGACAACCCGCTGCCACCGCGCGTGGTAGTCGGCAACTATCAGCATCTGGGTCTGTTCGACGGCAAGGATCTGGCGATCCTCAGCCCGCGCCAGGGCTTGCGCCGGCATGACGATGCGCTGACCGAGAGCCGCGAGTCGCGGGTCAGCAGCGATGATCCGCTGGTCAGCCGGGCGATTGCGTATTACCAGGCGGCCAGTTATGGCTTCAAACAGCAGTTGCTAAGCTGGAAGCCGGCGAAAGAAGACACTCCGCAGGTCAGTGATCGTTAACTGAAGATGGACGTTGTTGCGTCAGTCAGCCTCTGTGTTGACTGACATGACGCCATCGCTGGCAAGCCAGCTCCCACAAGGATTGCGCTAAACCTGTGGGAGCTGGCTTGCCAGCGATGGCCTCACCTCGGTTCAGGGTCAACATGAAATCGAAGGCAATAAAAAACCCCGCCTGCTCATCGCAGGCGGGGTTTTTCGTTACAGGGGTAAGGCTGGCTTACATCATGCCGCCCATGCCACCCATGCCGCCCATGTCTGGCATACCGCCGCCAGCTGCACCTTCTTTCTTCGGTGCATCGGCAACAGCCGCTTCGGTGGTCAGGATCAGACCGCCGATCGAGGCTGCAGCTTGCAGAGCGGAACGGGTTACCTTGGTTGGGTCCAGGATGCCCATTTCGATCATGTCGCCGTATTCGCCCGAAGCAGCGTTGTAACCGAAGTTACCTTTGCCGTTCTTCACTTCGTTGACGACTACGCTTGGCTCGTCACCGGAGTTGGCAGCGATCTGACGCAGCGGTGCTTCAACAGCACGACGCAGTACAGCGATACCGACGTTCTGGTCAGCGTTGTCGCCGGTCAGTTCGGTCAGGGCTTCCAGCGCACGGATCAGCGCAACGCCACCGCCTGGTACCACGCCTTCTTCAACGGCTGCACGGGTTGCGTGCAGGGCGTCTTCAACGCGGGCCTTCTTCTCTTTCATTTCAACTTCGGAACCAGCGCCAACCTTGATCACTGCAACGCCGCCGGACAGCTTGGCCAGACGCTCTTGCAGTTTTTCACGGTCGTAGTCCGAGGAAGTTTCGGCAACCTGGGCACGGATCTGAGCGATACGGGCTTCGATGTCGCCTTGTACGCCAGCACCGTCAACGATGATGGTGTTTTCCTTGGACAGGGTCACGCGCTTGGCGTTACCCAGGTGCTCCAGGGTGGTGCTTTCCAGGCTCAGGCCGATCTCTTCGGAGATCACGGTACCGCCGGTCAGAACGGCGATGTCCTGCAGCATGGCCTTGCGACGGTCGCCGAAGCCTGGAGCCTTTACGGCTGCAACCTTGACGATGCCACGCATGTTGTTCACGACCAGAGTCGCCAGGGCTTCGCCTTCAACGTCTTCGGCAACGATCAGCAGTGGACGGCCGGCTTTGGCAACGGCTTCCAGCACTGGCAGCATTTCGCGGATGTTCGAGATCTTTTTGTCGACCAGCAGGATCAGCGGGCCGTCGAGCTCGGCAACCATGGTGTCCGGCTTGTTGACGAAGTACGGGGACAGGTAGCCACGGTCGAACTGCATGCCTTCTACAACCGACAGTTCGTTTTCCAGGCCCGAGCCTTCTTCAACGGTGATCACGCCTTCTTTACCGACTTTTTCCATGGCTTCGGCAATGATGTCGCCGATGGAGTTGTCGGAGTTGGCGGAGATGGTGCCGACCTGAGCAATGGCCTTGGTGTCAGCGCATGGCTTGGACAGGGCTTTCAGCTCTTTGACGATCGCGATGGTCGCCTTGTCGATACCGCGCTTCAGATCCATCGGGTTCATGCCGGCAGCGACGGCTTTCAGGCCTTCGTTGACAATCGACTGAGCCAGAACGGTCGCAGTGGTAGTACCGTCACCAGCGTCATCGTTGGCACGGGAGGCAACGTCTTTGACCAGCTGCGCGCCCATGTTTTCGAAGCGATCTTCGAGTTCGATTTCCTTGGCGACGGAAACGCCGTCCTTGGTGATGGTCGGAGCGCCGAAGCTCTTCTCGAGGATCACGTTACGGCCTTTCGGGCCCAGGGTCGCTTTTACCGCGTCAGCCAGAACGTTGACGCCTTTGAGCATCTTGGAGCGAGCGGCATCGCCGAACTTAACTTCTTTAGCAGCCATGATCGATATTCCTTAAATACTTTGTAGTAACGGGAAAATGAACGGGGGGTATCAGCCTTCGATAACAGCGAGGATTTCGTTCTCGCTCATTACCAGCAGGTCTTCGCCGTCGACTTTCACAGTGTTGCTGCCGGAGTAAGGACCGAACACAACCTTGTCGCCTTCCTTCACGGACAGTGCACGCACTTCACCGTTTTCCAGAGCCTTGCCCGGGCCTACAGCGAGAATCACACCGTGGTTGGCTTTTTCAGCAGCCGAACCTGGCAGGACGATACCGCCAGCGGTTTTCTTTTCTTCTTCGCTGCGACGGATGACGACGCGGTCATGCAGAGGACGAAGCTTCATTGTCGATCTCTCCTAATTGTGGTTTTCATCGGCCGGTGTAGTCCCGGCGGGTTTAACAAATCCGGCCTGCGCCGGTTGCGGTTCGTCGAGCAAACCGCGGAAGTCTGTCCGGCTTGAATGCCGGAAACCTTTCGGTGACCGATACATAAGGGCGCATAAGCTTATTACAAGGGCGGGGCAGAAAATTTTTCATCAATTGCCCCTTGAATGCCGCGCATAAACAAACGGCACCCGAAGGTGCCGTGTCGAAGCAGGGTTACTTGCTGTCGCGATGTTCGAACTCGCCTTCGATCACATCACCCTCGCGGCCCAGAGGCTGACGCGGTGCAGGACCGCCACGGGGTTGCAGGTCGTCGGCGAAAGCACGCTGACGAATTGCCTGTTCTTCGGCGCGCTGGCGCATCTTGTTCGCCAGCAGGCGACGGGTAAACGGCAGCAGCATCACCAGACCGACCACGTCGCTGATGAAGCCCGGCAGGATCAACAGGCCACCGGCCAAGGCGAGCATCAAGCCTTCAAGCATGGTCTGTGCGGGCAACTCACCGCGATTCAGGCTTTCACGGGCACGCAGTGCCGTGGCCAGACCGGCGACGCGCAGTACGAACACACCGAACATCGAGCCGAGAATGATCAGCAGCAGGGCCGGGAAAAACCCGATCGCCCCTGCCACTTTGACGAATACGAACAGCTCCAGCACCGGAAACAGCAGAAAGAGCAACAAAAAAGGGCGCATCAAAGATTCCTCAACGCAAGAAATGCCTTGCAGTAAGCCTTAGATGACGTCGCCCTTTCGTGAATTCAAGCGTCGGCCAGCGCACTTTTTGGCCAGACCTCGGCGTGAGCCAGAGAAACCAAGGCTTCGCGCACTTGTATCGGCGTATGACAAGGCGCTGGAAATGGCAGCCAGTACAGCGCCTGACCAATGCGCAGGTGCATGCCTTCGCTGTCGATCCCGGCCAGTTGCGCCGGTACGGTTTTCGGCAAACCGCTGAGCTCCACATAGTGTGCGATGGCTTTGGCGTGATCGCTGTTCATGTGCTCGACCATGCTGATCTCGGCTTTGCCGGCAAACGGGTTGGCCAGGGTCAGCTGATCGATCCAGTGAATCGCGCCGAAACCGCCGATGTAGCGATGACGCACCGGGTTGAGCACCCAGAAATCAAAGTCGTGGGCCTTGTGGTAGTTCTGCGAGTCGGGGAAGTACCGGTAATAACGCTCGGCCGCGGCTTCGATGGCAGCCGGGTCTTCGAGCTTTTGTGCCTCGGCCAGATAGGTCAGGCGACCAACGGCCTGCACGTCGTCGGCCTCGCGTTCGCCCACCAGCAGCGAACATTTCGGATCTTTCTGCAGGTTGTGGGTGTGCTGGGCGATGCGGCTGATCAGGATCAGCGGGCGGCCCTGCTCATCCAGGCAATACGGCACCACCGAGCCAAACGGGAAACCGGGCATCGATTTGGAGTGGGTAGACAATACGCCACGGTATTCCTTGAGAAGCAATTCTCGGGCATTCTTGGCCGCTTCAACGCTCAATTTATGACTCCTTAAATAGAATCCGTCGAAAAAACGGACAGGCGCCTGGGGATAAGTCCCGGTCACGCCATCGGGCAATGCTCATGTGCAATCCGGCCATCACCGGTACGGATCGAGCGTCGCCAATAACAAAAACCACTCAGACCGGCTATCGGGGCATGCGAATGCAACTCAACGACAAAGTAATCATTATCACCGGCGGTTGCCAGGGTTTGGGCCGTTCCATGGCCGAGTATTTCGCCGGCAAAGGCGCGAAACTGGCGCTTGTCGACCTCAATCAGGAAAAACTCGATGACGCGGTCGCAGCCTGCAAGGCCAAGGGCGTCGAGGCGCGCAGCTATCTGTGCAACGTGGCCAACGAAGAACAGGTGGAGCACATGGTCGCCCAGGTCGCCGAAGATTTCGGCGCGATCCATGGCCTGATCAACAACGCCGGGATCCTGCGTGACGGCCTGCTGCTCAAGGTCAAGGACGGCGAAATGACCAAGATGAGCCTGGCCCAGTGGCAGGCGGTCATCGACGTCAACCTGACCGGCGTGTTCCTGTGCACCCGTGAAGTGGCGGCGAAAATGGTCGAGCTGAAAAACAGCGGCGCGATCATCAACATCTCGTCGATCTCCCGCGCCGGTAACGTCGGCCAGACCAACTATTCCGCCGCCAAGGCTGGCGTGGCCGCCGCCACCGTGACCTGGGCCAAGGAACTGGCGCGTTACGGTATTCGTGTGGCGGGCATTGCACCGGGCTTCATCGAAACCGAGATGACCCTGGGCATGAAGCCCGAAGCGCTGGAGAAGATGACCTCGGGTATCCCGCTCAAGCGCATGGGCAAGCCGGAAGAGATCGCCCATTCGGCGGCGTATATCTTCGAGAACGACTACTACACCGGGCGGATTCTGGAGATGGATGGCGGGTTGCGTATCTAAAGCAAGATCAAAAGATCGCAGCCTGCGGCAGCTCCTACAGAAAAGCTCTGTGTAGGAGCTGCCGCAGGCTGCGATCTTTTAATGGACGACGCTGATCAATCGTCACTGATGGTGATATTCGGCATCGCTGGCGTCGCCGCTTCCTGCAACACAATGCGCGCGCCGACGTGGCGGGCCAGTTCCTGATAGACCATGGCAATCTGGCTGTCCGGTTCGGCGATCACCGTTGGCTTGCCGCCATCGGCCTGCTCGCGGATCAGCATCGACAGCGGCAGCGAGGCCAGCAGTTCGACGCCGTATTGGGTCGCCAGCTTTTCGCCACCGCCCTCACCGAACAGATGTTCGGCATGTCCGCAGTTCGAGCAGATGTGCACCGCCATGTTTTCCACCACGCCCAGCACCGGAATGTTGACCTTGCGGAACATTTCCACGCCTTTGCGCGCGTCCAGCAGCGCCAGATCCTGCGGCGTGGTGACGATCACCGCACCGGCCACCGGGACTTTCTGCGCCAGGGTCAACTGGATGTCGCCGGTACCTGGCGGCATGTCGATCACCAGATAATCCAGGTCGCCCCACGCGGTTTGCGTAACCAGTTGCAGCAGCGCACCGGAGACCATCGGCCCGCGCCAGACCATCGGCGTGTTGTCGTCGGTCAGGAACGCCATCGACATGACTTCCACGCCGTGGGCCTTGAGCGGCACGAACCACTTCTGATCCTTGACTTCAGGACGGGTGCGCTCGGGGATGCCGAACATGATGCCCTGGCTCGGGCCATAGATGTCGGCGTCGAGAATCCCCACCTTGGCGCCTTCGCGGGCCAGCGCCAGCGCAAGGTTGGCGGCGGTGGTCGACTTGCCCACGCCGCCCTTGCCCGAAGCCACCGCGACCACGTTCTTGACGTTGGCCAGGCCCGGGATCTGTGCCTGGGCCTTGTGCGCGGCGATTACGCTGTTGACTTCAACCTTGGCCGAAACCACGCCGTCGAGATTTTCGATGGCCAACTGCAACAATTGCGCCCAGCCGCTCTTGAACAGACCCGCGGCGTAACCGATTTCCAGCTGAACCTTGACACGATCGCCATCGATCTCGATGTGTTTCACGCAACCGGCGCTGACCGGGTCCTGGTTCAGGTAGGGGTCGGTGTATTGGCTGAGGACGGCTTCCACCGCTGCGCGAGTGACGGCACTCATGGGCAACTCCGTTAACAAGACTGGGAAAAGATGGCGGGTATCGTACCCCGCAGATTGATTTGTGGTCAGGCGATTTATGCGTCGACTCGACTTTGTGGCGAGGGAGCTTGCTCCCGCTCGACTGCGCAGCAGTCGCGATCCGATTGATCTGGTCTATCTGCCATTGCCGGATGGGGCGGCTTCGCCACCCAGCGGGAGCAAGCTCCCTCGCCACAATGTAATGCAGTCAGTCCATCCGGTTATTGCAGTGGCCGCATCCGGAAACAGGTGCACAGGGTGAAAAATATGCGCCAGCGCTTTATAGTGGCCGACCTCCGTTTCATCAAGTAGCGAAGCCCCACATGTCCGAACCACGCAAGATCCTCGTCACCAGCGCCCTGCCCTACGCCAACGGTTCGATTCACCTTGGCCATATGCTGGAATACATCCAGACCGATATGTGGGTGCGCTTCCAGAAGCATCGCGGCAATCAATGCATTTATGTCTGCGCCGACGACGCCCACGGTTCGGCGATCATGCTGCGCGCGGAAAAGGAAGGCATCACCCCGGAACAACTGATCGCCAACGTGCAGGCTGAACACAGCGCCGACTTTGCCGAGTTCCTGGTCGATTTCGACAATTTCCACTCCACTCACGCCGAAGAAAACCGTGAGCTGTCGAGCCAGATCTACCTGAAACTGCGTGATGCCGGGCACATTGCCCAGCGCTCGATCACCCAGTATTTCGACCCGGAAAAGAAAATGTTCCTGGCCGACCGCTTCATCAAGGGCACCTGCCCGAAATGCGGCACCGAAGACCAGTACGGCGACAACTGCGAAAAATGCGGTGCGACCTACGCCCCGACCGATCTGAAGGATCCGAAGTCGGCGATCTCCGGCGCCACCCCGGTGCTCAAGGATTCCCAGCACTTCTTCTTCAAACTGCCAGATTTCCAGCAGATGCTGCAGACCTGGACCCGCAGCGGCACCCTGCAGGACGCCGTCGCGAACAAGATCGCCGAGTGGCTGGACGCCGGCCTGCAACAGTGGGACATCTCCCGCGATGCGCCGTACTTCGGCTTCGAGATCCCGGGCGAGCCGGGCAAGTATTTCTATGTGTGGCTGGATGCGCCGATCGGTTACATGGCCAGCTTCAAGAACCTGTGCAACCGCACGCCGGAGCTGGACTTCGACGCGTTCTGGGGCAAGGACTCGACCGCCGAGCTGTACCATTTCATCGGCAAGGACATCGTCAACTTCCACGCCCTGTTCTGGCCTGCCATGCTCGAAGGCGCCGGTTTCCGCAAGCCGACCGGGATCAACGTGCACGGCTACCTGACCGTCAACGGCCAGAAGATGTCCAAGTCCCGCGGCACCTTCATCAAGGCTCGCACCTACCTGGATCACCTGTCACCGGAATACCTGCGCTACTACTACGCGGCCAAACTGGGCCGTGGCGTCGATGACCTCGACCTGAACCTCGAAGACTTCGTGCAGAAGGTCAACTCCGACCTGGTCGGCAAAGTGGTCAATATCGCCAGCCGTTGCGCCGGTTTCATCCACAAAGGCAACGGCGGCCTGCTGGTCGACAACAATGCCGCGCCAGAGCTGACCGAAGCGTTCCTCGCTGCTGCGCCGAGCATTGCCGACGCCTATGAGGCCCGCGACTTCGCCCGCGCCATGCGTGAAACCATGGCCCTGGCCGACCGCGCCAACGCCTGGATCGCCGACAAGGCCCCATGGTCGTTGAACAAGCAGGAAGGCAAGCAGGATGAAGTCCAGGCGATCTGCGCCACTGGCATCAACCTGTTCCGCCAGTTGGTGATCTTCCTCAAACCGGTGCTGCCGCTGCTGGCCGCCGACGCCGAGGCCTTCCTCAACGTCGCCCCATTGACCTGGAACGACCACACCACGCTGCTGGCCAACCATCAGCTGAACGAATTCAAGCCGTTGATGACCCGCATCGACCCGGTAAAAGTGCAAGCCATGACCGACGCCTCGAAAGAAGACCTGACCGCCAGCCAGACCGACACCGGTCATGCCTCAAAAGAAGACCTGACAGCCAGCCAGACCGAGACGAGTGAAAGCAGAATTCCCCCGGTTGGAAATGGCGAACTGGTTAAGGATCCGCTGTCCCCGGAAATCGACTTCGACACCTTTGCCGCTGTCGACCTGCGCGTGGCTTTGATCGTCAAGGCTGAACACGTTGAAGGCGCCGACAAGCTGCTGCGCCTGACCCTGGACATCGGTGACGAGCAGCGCAACGTATTCTCCGGGATCAAGAGCGCTTACCCGGACCCGTCGAAACTCGACGGTCGCCTGACCATGATGATCGCCAACCTCAAGCCACGGAAAATGAAGTTCGGCATTTCCGAAGGCATGGTGATGGCGGCCGGCCCTGGCGGTGAAGAAATCTACCTGCTGAGCCCGGACAGCGGCGCCAAGCCGGGTCAACGCATCAAGTAAGGCCCAGCCGTAAAACAATCCCACAGGCATGTTCTGCAGGCCTGTGGGATTTTTCATATCTGGCCCACCCATCGCGGGTGCCGGATAATGCCTAACCTTAAGTGACACCCGCCCGTTGCTGCCGGCAGAACCATGACCGAACTTGCGCTTACGCTGATCAGTGCCGCCCTGCTCAACAACTTCGTGTTGCACTGGCCGCTGGGCGTCGATCCGTTGCTGGCCGGCAGTCGGCGCCAGGTGCATGCGCTAGGGCTGGCGACGGCGTGCCTGATGCTGAGCGTCGGCTTCATCGGTTATGTGCTCTGGCACTGGCTACTGGTGCCGCTGCAACTGCAGGCCCTGCAGCTGTTTGTGTTCCTGCCGCTCAGCGTGCTGCTGATCGCACCGCTACTGAAGTTGCTGACTCGCGCACTGCCTGACTGGCCCTTCGCCGGGCTATGGCCGTTGTTGCTGGGCAATGCCGGCGTGCTGGGGCTGGCCTTGATCAATGCACACAATGATCGTGGCCTGCTGCAGGCAACGGCGCTGAGCCTGGGGGCCGGGCTGGGTTTCTGGCTGGTGCTGAGCCTGTTCAGCGACTTGCGTGAACGCACGGCTGACAATGACATTCCCCTGCCCTTTCGCGGCTTGCCGATCGACCTGATCGGCGCCGGACTGATCGCAGTGATTTTTCTCGGATTCAGTGGACTGATCAAAACATGAGTCTGATTCAACTCATCGATGCCCTGCTGCCGCAGACCCAATGCGGCAAGTGCGGCCACCCCGGCTGCAAGCCCTATGCGCAAGGCATCGTCGATGGCGAACCGATCAACAAGTGCCCACCGGGCGGCGACGAAACCATTGCGGCGCTGGCTGAACTGCTGAACGTGCCGGTGCTGGAACTGGACATCAGCCGTGGCTCGGCACCGCCTCAAGTGGCGTACATCCGCGAAGCCGAGTGCATCGGCTGCACCAAGTGCATTCAGGCTTGCCCGATCGACGCCATCGTCGGCGCGGCGAAACTGATGCACACCGTGCTGATTGATGAATGCACCGGTTGCGACCTGTGCGTGGCGCCGTGTCCGGTGGATTGCATCGAGATGCACCCGCTGCCGCTCGGCACCTTGCCGGTGGTCGGCGGTCTGGCCTTCAGCCTTGAAGAGCAGCGCGCGCGCGCCGCCAAACGCGATCACGCACGCCAGCGTTTTGAACGCCGCAACGCCCGCCTGCAACGCGAGGAACAACAGAAACAGGCTGAACGCGAGGCCCGGGCGCAACGTGCTGCGCAACCAGCGGTGGCAACCCTCGATCCGGTGCAGGCAGCCTTGGAACGGGTGCGCGCGCAGAAAGCCGCGACCGCCGACGCCGCGCTGAAAAAAGCCAAGATCGATGTCGCCATGAGTCGCGCGCAACTGCACAAATCGCTGAAAGCCTTCGGCCATCCGCCGACCTTCGAACAGCAATCGCAACTGATCGTGTTGCAACAGCAGTTCGAAGCCGCCGAACAGGCGTTGGCGAAACTCGAAAGCAGCGCCGCCACCGCTCCAGCCGCTGCGGCCCCGGCTCCGGCGAAAGACGCCGACCTGAAGCGGGCGAAAATCCAGTTGGCCATGCGCCGCGCCGAACTGAAAAAGGCTCAGACTGCCGAGGCGCCGCCGGAACAGATCGCCACGCTGGAACAGGCCTTGCGTGATGCCGAGCAAGCCCTTCACGCTGCCGAAGCCTCGAGCGAGCAGGCTGTACCGGATCTGATGCGTGTGGAAAAACGTCCGATCGACAGCCAGCTCCGTCAGTTGAAAACCGAACTGGCCTACGCCCGTGCCGACCTGAGCAAACTCGAGCGCCGCGCCGACACGCCGGACGACATCCTCGACAAGGCCCGCGCGCGCCTGCAAGACGCCGAGCGGCAGGTGCAAGATCATGTCGCCCCGTGAAGCACCGGATGATCGCCTGCAACAGGCGATGAAGCGGGTGTTGCTGGCCACGCTGCCGGGGCTGTTGGCGTTGTTCTGGTTTTACGGCTGGGGCGTGTTGATCAACCTGATCCTGGCGGCGAGCACCGCGCTGCTGATCGAGGCTGGCGTCGCCAGCCTGCGCCGACAACCTTTGCAACCAACGCTCAGTGATGGCAGCGCACTGGTCAGCGCGGCACTGCTGGCCGCTGCGCTGCCGCCGTATTGCCCGTGGTGGCTGACCGTTAGTGCGGTGGCTTCGGGGCTGCTGTTCGGCAAGCATTTATACGGTGGCGTCGGCAAGAACCCGTTCAACCCGGCCATGCTCGGTTTCGCCCTGGCGATGCTGCTGTTCCCGCAGCCAATGACCCACTGGCCGGCGCATGGCATGAATCTGCAGACCGCTTTTGCACACGTCTTGAATCTTGGTCAGGTCCCGGACGCCTGGGTTCAGGCCACCGCGCTGGACAGCCTGCGCATCAACAAAAGCCTGACCATCGATGAATTGTTCGCGGCCAATCCGGCGTTCGGGCGTTTCGGTGGACGCGGTGTGGAGTGGATCAATCTGGCGTTTCTCGCCGGTGGACTATTTTTATTGCAACGCCGGGTGATTGCCTGGCAGGCGCCGGTCGGCATGCTGGCCAGCCTGTTTGTCGTCAGTCTGCTCTGCTGGAACGGTTCGGGTTCCGATTCCCACGGCTCACCGCTGTTTCATCTGCTGAGCGGCGCAACCATGCTCGGTGCATTTTTCATCATTACCGAACCAGTATCCGGCGCCAAAAGTGCGTTGGCCCGACTGCTGTTCGGCGTGGGGGTCGGCTTGCTGACCTACCTGATCCGCACCTGGGGCGGCTACCCGGACGGTGTTGCGTTTGCGGTGTTGCTGATGAATCTGTGTGTACCGGCTCTGGAACGTTTTGCCGCTGCCCGCCAGACGCAGGTGCAATCATGAACCGCGTGGCTGCAGTCGTGACGCTTGTACTGATGACTGGCGCCGGTCTCGGCCTGACTTATGTGGTGCAGCGCGCCAGTGCGCCGCAGATTGCCAGCGAGCAACGCTTGCTCGACAGCCGCAAGTTGCTGGATGTACTCGCAGCCGATGCCTACGACAACCAGCCACTGGAACAGCCGCTGGCGTTGACTGATATGACGTTGAGCCACGGCACTCTGCTGGCAGGCTACCGCGCTACCAGACTCGGGCAGACGGTGGCAGTGTTGTTGCGCTCGCAAACCGAGGGCTATGCCGGCGTTATCGAACTGCTGATCGTCATTGATGCCAACGGCAGACTGCTGGGGGTAAAAACCCTGCGGCACAACGAAACGCCGGCGCTCGGCGGACTTATCGGCGACTGGCCGAATCACTGGCTGGCGACATTTACCGGCAAGTCGCGCAATGCACCTGGCGACGCAGGCTGGGCACTGAAAAAAGATCAGGGACAGTTCGATCAACTGGCGGGAGCCACCATTACATCCCGGGCCACCGTCAATGCCATCCATGACGCCCTGCGCTACTTTGATGAGCACCGTGCAACCTTGCTCGGGAGCGGATCATGAACCGACCGGTGAACCTGACGAATGCCTTGCTGCTGGTTCTGCTACTTGGCACCAGTACGACACTGGCTGGCGCACTGGGCATGCTGCTGATGTCGGGCGCCGTCGTGGCGGTTTACGGCGTATGTATCGCTCCATTGCGCTCGCGACTGTCTGACAGCAACCTGATACTCGCCAGTCTGCTGCTGGCCGCCACCCTGACCAGTTGCGCCAATATCCTCGCGCAACGTTGGGCGTTGCAGTGGCAACAGTCACTCGGAATCTATACCGGGCTGATCGCCTTGCAGTGTGTGGTGCTGGAATACAATGGATTCTTTCGTCAGGCGCTGACCGAATGCCTGAAGTTTTTTGTCCTGTCGAGCGCACTGCTACTCGCGCTGGCTGCACTGCGTGAACTGTTCGGTCAGGGCCACATCGGTCGTGGCCTGTCTGAGCACTGGCAAGGCCTGATTCTGTTCAGCGACGGACTGCACTTGCTCACCCTGGTTCCCGGCGCCTTCATCCTGCTCGGACTACTGCTCGCCGCCCGCCAGGCCTGGATCCGCTCGAACGCTATCTCCAAGGAAACACATCATCCATGAATGCCGCAAAACGTCTGGAAATCTTCCGCAGACTTCATGAGGACAATCCCGAGCCGAAGACCGAACTGGCCTATTCCTCGCCGTTCGAGTTGTTGATTGCGGTCATTCTTTCGGCGCAATCAACCGACGTCGGCGTCAACAAGGCCACGGCCAAACTGTTTCCGGTGGCCAATACCCCGGCAGCGATCCACGCGTTGGGCGTCGAAGGACTGTCCGAATACATCAAGACCATCGGCCTCTATAACAGCAAAGCGAAAAACGTGATCGAGACCTGCCGCATGCTGGTCGAGCTGCACAATGGCGAAGTCCCGCAGACGCGCGAAGAACTGGAAGCGCTGCCCGGCGTCGGCCGCAAGACAGCCAACGTGGTCCTCAATACCGCTTTCCGTCAGTTGACCATGGCGGTCGACACGCACATTTTTCGCGTGAGCAACCGCACCGGCATTGCCCCGGGTAAAAATGTGGTTGAAGTGGAAAACAAGCTGATGAAGTTTGTGCCAAAAGACTACCTGCTGGATTCTCACCACTGGCTGATTCTGCACGGTCGCTATGTGTGTCTGGCGCGCAAGCCCCGCTGTGGCAGCTGCCGGATCGAAGATTTGTGCGAGTACAAACACAAAACTTCGGACGATTGATTGGCTATTGGAATAATTGATTCTTCGATTGAAAAAATCTTTTTTACCCGCAGCAGGAATATCGATATAAGGAGCGCCAAAGGCAGTCTTAGCCTGGAGTTCACCTTATGACTGACAGCAAAGAACAACTGGACGTAGATGACGATTTTACCGCTGTGGAAACCGACGACGCCGAACCGGTGGTCGAGGTTGCCAAGACCAATCTGAGCAAACGTCGCACCATCGATAACCTGCTTGAGGAGCGCCGACTGCAAAAGCAATTGGCTGATTACGATTTTGACCTCTGACACTTGAAAGCCTCCCGAACCGGAGGCTTTTTACTGTCTGGGAAATCCGACACTGAGTGGCCATGAATCCTCGGCAATCAGGATCATCAGACCAGTCCGTTACGTTGCGCCAACTCAATCAGATCCACCAGCGACCGGGCATTGAGCTTCAATAACAGACGCGTCTTGTACGTGCTGACCGTCTTGTTGCTGAGAAACATGCCGTCGGCAATTTCCTTGTTGGTCTTGCCCCGCGCCAATTGCTGCAGCACCATCATTTCCCGGCCGGAAAGACGGTCCACCATATCGGCTTCACTGGCATTGCCCAGACTGGTCCGCACAGTATGCAGGGCCTGGTTTGGAAAATAGCTGTACCCGGACAGTACGGCTTTGATCGCACTGAGCAATTCAGTCAGATCCTGTTGTTTACAGACATATCCCGCCGCACCCGACTGCATGCAGCGCATCGAAAAATGTCCCGGTGCCTGGGAAGTCAGCACCAGAACTTTCAAGGGCATCGGTGTCGAGTTCAGACGCGCGATAACTTCCAGGCCGTCGAGCTTGGGAATTCCAATATCCAGAATAACGATATCCGGCATCTGTTCACGAGCAAGTTGTAACGCGTCCACGCCATTATCTGTTTCGGCAATAACTTCGTAGCCATGACGTTCCATCAGCATACGCACAGCAAGACGAATGACGGGGTGATCATCCACGATCAGCACTTTATTCATGGGCAAGTCCAGTTTCGCTGTTCGAATTTTTAGAATCCGCACAATAGCCTAGTCACTTCCGACATGGCACAAGAGAGTTCCATCGCACTCCCAGCCAAAGACATTCCCTACAACAAAAAAAGATTATTCCTACAAAAAACCTGACAACGATGATATTGGCGTGCGCCAACTGTTTCTCTGATAGCGACTTCGACGTGAAAAATACTACGCCCTTGAGGCCATGCCTGGCGACGCCTCCCAGTGGCACGCCCAGCAAAAGTCTGAAAAAGCGCTGTCATTGCATGACTGCGCATTACCGACATCCTGAAAAAATAAGATAACCAATCAATTGCCAAGAAGATAGAAAAAACCATCTGCACACTTTAACAAATCAACGTCTGAAACAAGATACTTCTACCCAACGGATTTCTTTTAATATAAAAAAGAGCATCAAACGCAAAACCTCACCCACACAAAAACCATTCAACAAACACAATGGAATACACACTTAATGAGCAAACGCCATGATAAAAATCAAAAAGAGAATAACCAACCCCATGACTGTAATTACGATATTTGCATTTATTTCCGAGTCATCGGCAGCCATCTCCTTACCCTTTCTTGATAGCGACGAAAGAGAAGTTTATGTCTGGTTCCTGATCAGCTTCCCGTTTTACTTGCTGCTGCTATTTTTTTTAACGCTAAATTTCAACTACCGATCATTGTATGCCCCCTCGGACTTCGACAATGACGACAGTTTTCTGCAAGTCTTTGACGAGTTGAAACCGGCCGAACCCACACCGTGTGCGCCTACACCAGGCGCTTGTGCAGCGGCAGACGGGACAGCAACTTCAAACGGTTTGCAATGGACGTTGTCTGCACACAATACTGATCCGGGGCGTCGCTATTCGGACGGCACAGGCAAGTCCTGTACGGAGCGCCTCTGGATTGAGCACAACATTCAACTGCCCAAACCCATGGGCACATTGCGTGCGCTAGATGTACGCCCGATGAGCAGCGCGCAGGCGTTCAACACCCTGGCTGAACACTTCCCGCACCTTGGCGGGCAATCGGCCAAGGTGGTGGTTTTTTTGACCGATTCGGCGTCCGGCGTTTTGCTCAAACAAATCACCCCCAGTCTTATCAAGCAATCGAAAAAAAACGGGGGTGCCAAAATTTTCATTGCCTACAACGTGACCGCGCAAAGTACTACGGTATTAAGAGGCGTATGAAAAACGCAGAGTTGATGCCTGAAGTGGACATTCGAAAAAATACTGAAATTGACCGTACCGACCAACGCTCCAGAGTCGGGCCGGACACACAGGAAAAAAAATGGCGGCTTTGTCACTGTGACAAGCCGCCATTTCTTCACGGGTCCGCGAGGCTTAGAACAGCTTGCGGCCCTTGTTCGCGGCAATGCGCATGCGCAGCGCGTTGAGCTTGATGAAGCCCGCCGCGTCGGCCTGGTTGTAAGCGCCGCCGTCTTCTTCAAAGGTCGCGATGTTGGCGTCGAACAGCGAATCGTCGGACTTGCGGCCGGTAACGATCACGTTGCCTTTGTACAGCTTCAGGCGAACCACACCGTTCACGTTGACCTGCGAAGCGTCGATCATCTGTTGCAGCATCAGACGCTCCGGGCTCCACCAGTAGCCGGTGTAGATCAGACTGGCGTATTTCGGCATCAGCTCGTCTTTGAGGTGAGCGACTTCGCGGTCCAGAGTGATCGATTCGATGGCGCGGTGCGCGCGCAACATGATGGTGCCGCCCGGGGTTTCGTAGCAGCCACGGGACTTCATGCCCACGTAACGGTTTTCGACGATGTCGAGACGGCCGATACCATGCTGGCCACCGATCTTGTTCAGCGTTGCCAGTACGGTGGCCGGGGTCATTTCGACGCCGTCCAGCGCAACGATGTCGCCGTTACGGTAGGTCAGTTCCAGGTATTGCGGGGTGTCGGGAGCCTTCTCCGGGGAGACGGTCCAGCGCCACATGTCTTCTTCGTGCTCGGTCCAGGTGTCTTCCAGCACGCCGCCTTCATAGGAGATGTGCAGCAGGTTGGCGTCCATCGAGTACGGGGACTTCTTCTTGCCGTGACGCTCGATCGGGATCGCGTGCTTCTCGGCGTAGTCCATCAGCTTCTCGCGCGACAGCAGGTCCCACTCACGCCATGGCGCAATCACTTTCACCCCTGGCTTGAGCGCGTAGGCACCCAGTTCGAAACGCACCTGGTCGTTGCCCTTGCCGGTGGCGCCATGGGAAATGGCGTCAGCGCCGGTTTCGTTGGCGATTTCGATCAGGCGTTTGGCGATCAGCGGACGTGCGATGGAAGTACCCAGCAGGTACTCGCCTTCGTAAACGGTGTTGGCGCGGAACATCGGGAACACGAAATCACGCACGAATTCTTCGCGCAGGTCGTCGATGTAGATTTCTTTGACGCCCATGGCCTGAGCCTTGGCGCGTGCCGGCTCGACCTCTTCGCCCTGACCCAGGTCAGCGGTGAAGGTCACCACTTCACAGTTATAAGTATCCTGCAGCCACTTGAGGATCACCGAAGTGTCCAGGCCGCCGGAATACGCCAGAACGACCTTGTTTACGTCCGCCATGCCATCACTCCACGGGGTTCTACGGAAAGCCGAGGAGTCTACCGCTCAAATCCGAGAATTTACAGAGGCGCGACAGCTTAAGACGACAAAGCGACAGAATCTGTCGAGAGCGCGACGATGACCGGCGGGTCAGGAAGTCGCCGCAGCGTTGGCTGGCGTACTGGCTTGTGGCGCTGGCGCAGCGGTGGTGGGTGCCACTCGCGCAAGTTTCACGCTGACCCGGCGATTCTTCGCCCGGTTGGCCGCATTGTTGTTCGGCACCAGCGGGTACTGCTCGCCATGGAAACGCACGGTTATCTGCGATTCGGCGATGCCGTTGGCCTTGAAGAAGTCGACGACTGCCAGCGCGCGACGGCGCGACAGTTCACGGTTGGTCAAACGGTTGCCGCTGTTGTCGGAATAGCCATCCAGTTCGATGTGATTGACCGTCGGATCGGCCTTCATGAACTCGAGCATCACCTGCAGCTTGGCTTTGGCAACAGCATCCAGATCGGTGCCTTCGCCGGGGAAGCCGATCTGCGATTGTTTCACCTGATCGAAATTCTGCGGCAGCAACTTCGCCACACACGTCTGGTAATCATTGAACGCTTTGCTGAACTTCACCGGCAGCAGACGCACTTCCGAAACCCGGCCATCGCTGGACGCACGGCGCACCACCGGGCTGCGACCATCGAGCAGACCGCTGATCAGCCCGCCGGCCTGGGATTGTGAGCTGTTGAACAGCACGTTGCCGGTGCCGATCCTGACGCTGCCCAGGTTGATGTCGTTGCGCCCCGGTTGCCATGGCGCTGCCGCCGCGAGCAAGGTCGCCGAACCGCCACCGAGCATGGCGTTGTAGGCATTGAGGCGGAATATCGCCTGCTCGCCGGCCTTGCGCACGAACTGGCCCGAGCCGAAATCGGTGATCGGCTGGGTCAGGCGGCACTCGAACTTGTCGCCCTCGACCGTCCACTCAATGTTCTCCAGACGCGTCTGGTAGGTGAGCGCCATCGCGGGGAGGCTGGCAAACACACTGAGCAAGGCTAAATATCGCTGGCGCACGGGAGGCTCCATTGGCTTCTGTAACACAAAGACCGATTCACACTATGTTTACGGCATACCTACGGGATATCGGAAGGATCCTGCAAAACTTGATAGCGAGTGCCTGCAAGAGTCTTTTCCGGTAGCATTCCCCTCAGTTTGACCCGCCTGGAATCCCCTCATGTCCGACCGCCTGACCCTGCTGCGTCCCGACGACTGGCACATTCATCTTCGCGATGGTGCCGTGTTGACCAATACCGTTGCCGATGTGGCGCGCACCTTTGGCCGCGCCATCATCATGCCCAACCTGGTACCACCGGTGCGCAACGCCGCTGAAGCCGACGGCTACCGCCAGCGGATTCTCGCTGCCCGCCCGGCCGGCAGTCGCTTCGAACCGCTGATGGTGCTGTACCTCACCGACCGCACCCAGCCCGAAGAAATTCGTGAGGCCAAGGCCAGCGGTTTCGTGCACGCCGCTAAATTGTACCCGGCCGGCGCCACCACCAACTCCGATTCCGGAGTCACCAGCATCGACAAAATCTTCCCGGCGCTGGAGGCCATGGCCGAAGTCGGCATGCCGCTGCTGATCCACGGCGAGGTCACCCGTGGCGATGTCGACGTTTTCGACCGCGAAAAGATTTTCATCGATGAGCACATGCGCCGTGTGGTCGAGCGTTTCCCGACGCTCAAAGTGGTATTCGAACACATCACCACCGGCGACGCCGTGCAGTTCGTCAACGAGGCTTCGGCCAACGTCGGCGCGACCATCACCGCGCACCACCTGCTGTACAACCGCAACCACATGCTGGTCGGCGGGATTCGGCCGCACTTCTACTGCCTGCCGATCCTCAAGCGCAATACCCATCAGGAAGCCCTGCTTGACGCCGCCACCAGCGGCAGCGCGAAGTTCTTCCTCGGTACCGACTCGGCGCCGCACGCCCAGCACGCCAAGGAAGCCGCCTGCGGCTGCGCCGGCTGCTACACCGCGTACGCCGCCATCGAGCTGTATGCCGAAGCCTTTGAACAGCGCAATGCGCTGGACAAGCTCGAAGCGTTCGCCAGCCTCAACGGTCCGCGTTTCTACGGCTTGCCAGCCAACACCGATCGCATCACCCTGGTTCGTGAAGAATGGACCGCCCCGACCAGCCTGCCATTCGGCGAGCTGAACGTTATCCCGCTGCGCGCCGGTGAAAAACTGCGCTGGCGCCTGCTGGAGGAACACGCGTGAGTGAAGACCATTTCGACGACGAACTGGACGGTCAAGGCGGCGGCGGTTCCCGTCACCCGATGGCAGCACGTTTTCGCGGTTACCTGCCGGTTGTCGTCGATGTAGAGACCGGTGGCTTCAACTCGGCCACCGACGCTTTGCTGGAGATTGCCGCGACTACCATCGCCATGGATGAAAAGGGATTCGTCTATCCGGATCACACCTACTTCTTCCGCGTCGAGCCGTTCGAAGGCGCCAACATCGAAGCGGCGGCACTGGAGTTCACCGGGATCAAGCTCGATCATCCGCTGCGCATGGCCGTCAGCGAAGAAACCGCGCTGACCGACATCTTCCGTGGCATCCGCAAGGCGCTGAAGGCCAACGGCTGCAAGCGCGCGATCCTGGTCGGCCACAACAGCAGCTTCGACCTCGGTTTTCTGAATGCCGCGGTTGCGCGTCTGGACATGAAGCGCAACCCGTTCCACCCGTTCTCCAGCTTCGACACCGCGACACTGGCCGGTCTGGCTTACGGTCAAACCGTTCTGGCCAAGGCCTGTCAGGCAGCCGATATCGATTTCGACGGCCGTGAAGCGCATTCGGCGCGTTACGACACCGAGAAGACCGCCGAGCTGTTCTGCGGCATCGTCAACCGCTGGAAACAGATGGGCGGCTGGGAAGACTTCGACGACTGATCCTCGTCGGACAAATCCCGTGCATGAAAAAACCGGCCACATGGGCCGGTTTTTTTGTACCGCGACGTTGCGCCTTACAGGGCAGCAGCGTTCTCGGTCAGGTAAGCCGCAACGCCTTCTGGCGAAGCGTTCATGCCTTTGTCGCCTTTTTTCCAGTTGGCAGGGCAGACTTCGCCGTGCTCTTCGTGGAATTGCAGCGCGTCGACCAGACGGATCAGCTCTTCCATGTTACGGCCCAGCGGCAGGTCGTTGATGATCTGCGAGCGGACAACGCCCTTGTCGTCGATCAGGAACGCACCACGGAAAGCCACGCCGCCTTCGGACTCAACGTCGTAGGCCTTGGCGATTTCGTGCTTCATGTCGGCAGCCATGGTGTATTTCACCTGGCCGATGCCGCCGTTGTTGACCGGGGTGTTGCGCCAGGCGTTGTGGGTGAAGTGCGAGTCGATCGACACGGCGACCACTTCCACGTTGCGCGCCTTGAAGTCAGCCATGCGGTTGTCCAGAGCGATCAGCTCGGACGGGCAGACGAAGGTGAAGTCCAGTGGGTAGAAGAACACCAGGCCGTATTTGCCTTTGATGGCCGAGGACAGGGTGAAGCTGTCAACGATCTCGCCATTGCCGAGTACGGCCGGGACGGTGAAGTCTGGGGCTTGTTTGCCTACGAGTACGCTCATGGATATCTCCTGGTGAATAACTTGAAGTTCAGGGTCCGGGCCAGCCTGCCACCCTGAGGCGACAGCCCTGTGACACGAACCCTCTTCGCAAGGGCCGACCATCATACACTGCGTTTTTCGCCTGTCCTTAACGGTTTTTTACCCAAAGCGGATAACCAGGCAGCATTTTCGGGGCCAGGCAATTCGCCAGTAATCACCGTTCGTCAGTGACCCGCCTTCCGATCGAAAACCATTCAGAAAGCACTTTGACAATCATTCTCGTTAACATTAAGATCCATCGCAATTGAGTCACAACCAGCGACGGTTCTCACTTATGTATGTTTGTCTCTGCACTGGCGTCACCGACGGACAGATCCGCGAAGCGATCTATGAAGGTTGCTGCAGCTACAAAGAAGTCCGCCAGGCCACCGGCGTCGCCAGTCAATGCGGCAAATGTGCCTGCCTTGCCAAGGAAGTGGTGCGCGAAACCCTGACCAAGCTGCAAACCGCTCAGGCCGCAATCCCCTATCCGGTAGAATTTACTGCCGCGTAATTGCCCCCCATTTCGAAGAACCGGACTTATGTCCGGTTTTTTTATGCCCGCAAATCAATCGGTTAGACGCTAGACGCGGAACACAAACATTCTTATTCAGATTTAATTTCATTTATTATTCAATAACTTAGGTTTGACACTTATAAATACCAAGCTCAAACTCCGCCTTATATACAGCTATTACAGGGCAGGACTCCCATCATGAAAGGCGACATTACAGTCATCCAGCATCTCAACAAGATCCTTGCCAATGAACTGGTCGCGATCAATCAGTACTTCCTGCATGCGCGCATGTATGAAGATTGGGGCCTGAACAAGCTGGGCAAGCACGAGTACCACGAATCCATCGACGAGATGAAGCACGCGGACAAGCTGATCAAGCGCATCCTGTTCCTTGAAGGCCTGCCGAACGTGCAGGATCTGGGCAAGCTGCACATTGGCGAGCACACCCGGGAAATGCTCGAGTGCGACCTGCGGATCGAGAAGACCGGCCACGCCGACCTGAAAGCCGCCATCGCCCATTGCGAATCGGTTGGCGACTTTGGCAGCCGTGAACTGCTCGAAGACATTCTCGAATCCGAAGAAGAGCATATCGACTGGCTGGAAACCCAACTGGGCCTGATCGATAAAGTCGGTCTCGAGAACTACCTGCAATCGCAGATGGGCGAAGAGTAGGAGCTGCCGCAGGCTGCGATCTTTTTCGATTGCGCCGGTAACCCGCGTTAACTTTTCCAACGCACTAAAAAGCCCCGCCCTCTTATGAGGTGCGGGGCTTTTTATTGGCTGAAGATCAAAAGATCGCAGCCTCGTTTCACTCGACAGCTCCTACAGCAGAAGCCTGTGCCGAGTGAACGCCGGATCAGGCTTCGGACTTGGCCGCAGCAGCCTTGGCCGATGCTTCCTTGACCAGAGTCTGCAGCTCACCATTGGCGAACATTTCAGCCATGATGTCGCTACCGCCGACCAGCTCACCACCGACCCACAGTTGCGGGAAAGTCGGCCAGTTGGCGTACTTCGGCAGGTTGGCGCGGATTTCCGGGTTCTGCAGGATGTCGACGTAGGCGAACTTCTCGCCACAGCCCATCACAGCCTGCGCAGCTTTCGCGGAGAAGCCACACTGCGGGGCATTCGGCGAGCCTTTCATGTAAAGCAGAATGGTGTTGTTGGCAATCTGCTCTTTAATCGTTTCGATGATATCCATGGAGCACCTCGGCTGAACTTTCCGACTCATGGGTCGGCACGGTGACGCATTGTAACGGAATCCCGAGCGCCATGCTCGGTCTCCCCGACGGTCTCGTTCAGGCCGCTGCCACGGTCACCGGCACGCCATTGAGCGCCGCGTTGCCCGACAGTTCATCAAGCTGACACTCATCGGTCAGATCATTAGCACTCGAACCTGGCTGCCCACTGGCGATTGCCATTTGCACACCTGGCCGCGCATGCCCCCAGCCGTGCGGCAGGCTAACCACGCCTTTCATCATGTCCAGACTGCCGAGCACTTCGACCTCGATCTGCCCTACCCGCGAGCTGACGCGAACTAACTGACCATCGTTGAGTCCACGGCTGGCGAGGTCATCCGGGTGCATCAGCAGTTGATGACGTGGCTTGCCCTTCACCAGACGATGATAATTGTGCATCCAGGAATTGTTACTGCGCACATGCCGACGACCAATCATCAGCAGTTCATCGGCGGCCGGCGCCTGCAGGGCCGCAAAGCGTGCGAGATCAGCAAGAATTTCCGGCGGCGCAGCCTGCACCCGTTGATCTGGCGTTTTGAGGCGAGCTGCAAGATTCGGTTTCAACGCCCCAAGATCAATCCCGTGTGGATGATCGAACAACGTCGCCAATGACAGCTTTTGCTCGGACGCGTCTCCGTACAGCCCCATGCGCAGGCCCATGTCGATCATCTTCGCCGGCGCCATGGTCGGTTTCAGCTCCTTGCCGGTCTTCTCGGCAAAGGCCTTGGCCAGGCCGACAAAGATCTCCCAGTCATGCAACGCGCCCTCGGGTTTGGCGAGAATCGCCCGGTTGAAGCGAGTGACGTTGCGCACCGCGAACAGGTTGAACGTGGTGTCGTAGTGATCGTTCTCCAGCGCCGAGGTCGATGGCAGGATCAAGTCGGCGTAGCGCGTGGTTTCGTTGATGTACAGGTCGATGCTGACCATGAACTCCAGACCGTCCAGCGCCTGCTCCAGTTGCCGGCCGTTCGGCGTCGACAACACCGGATTGCCGGCGACGGTGATCAGCGCGCGAATCTGCCCTTCACCTTCGGTGAGCATCTCTTCAGCCAGCGCCGACACCGGCAGTTCGCCGCCGTACTCGGGCCGCCCGGACACGCGGCTCTGCCATTTGTTGAAATGCCCGCCCGAGGTCGATGCCACCAGATCCACCGCCGGCTCGGTGCACAAGGCACCGCCGACGCGATCAAGATTGCCAGTCACCAGATTGATCAACTGCACGACCCAATGGCACAGCGTGCCGAAGGCCTGAGTGGAAACGCCCATCCGGCCGTAGCAGACCGCACTCGGCGCGGCGGCGAAGTCCCGGGCCAGTTGGCGGATCTGTTCAGCGGGAACGGCGCACAGCGGGCTCATGGCTTCGGCAGTGAACGTGGCGACAACTGCGCGCACTTCATCGAGACCATCAACCGGCAAGTGACTGTCACGGGTCAGGCCTTCGCTGAACAAAGTGTTGAGCACCCCGAACAACAACGCCGCGTCGCCACCGGGCCGCACGAACAGATGCTGATCGGCGATGGCTGCGGTTTCGCTGCGCCGGGGATCGACCACCACCACTTTGCCGCCGCGCGCCTGAATCGCTTTCAGACGCTTCTCGACATCCGGCACGGTCATGATGCTGCCGTTCGACGCCAGCGGATTACCGCCGAGGATCAGCATGAAATCGGTGTGATCGATGTCCGGAATCGGCAACAGCAAACCGTGGCCGTACATCAGGTAACTGCTCAGGTGATGCGGCAACTGATCGACCGAAGTCGCCGAGAAGCGGTTGCGCGTCTTCAGCAGGCCGAGGAAATAATTGCTGTGGGTCATCAGCCCGTAGTTGTGCACGCTCGGGTTGCCCTGATAGACCGCCACCGCGTTCTGCCCGTGACGCTGCTGAATCGCCGCCAGACGTTCGGCCACCAGCGCAAAAGCCTCATCCCACTCGATCGGCAGCCATTCGCTGCCGACCCGCCGCATCGGCTGGCGCAGGCGGTCGGGATCGTTCTGAATGTCTTGCAGGGCCACGGCCTTGGGGCAGATGTGCCCACGACTGAACGTGTCGAGCGCGTCACCCTTGATCGAGGTGATCGCGACATTGCCATCGGTTTCAGTGGTCTCGATGGTCAGACCGCAGATGGCTTCGCACAGGTGGCAGGCACGGTGATGGAGAGTCTTGGTCATGGCCAGTCTCTGTCTTGTTCTGGGCAGGCAATCACGCCTGCGGGAACAAAACTATGGCCCGCGACCCGGTGCAGCGCCAGCGACGTTCGTCTTGTGAATCGGCGGCCATCAGGCCGGCCGATAGACGCGTCAGTTCGCCGGAAGCTGGGGCGGCGCGGCCAGCTGGATTTCCTGGATGGTCTCGATCTGCTCGTGGGCGACGTGGACGCCGGTGAGTTCGCCGATCAGTCGCCAATGCTCGTCGAGCCCGGCGCTGATGGTCGCCATGCGGTCGATCATCTGCCGACTGGCGGCCTTGACCACGTCATCTTCACTGCGCAGCAGTTCGAAGGACATCGAGGTCATCGAGGCGGTGAGGTGGGTCAATGAGCGTGCCGTGTGGCCCAGCAGTTCCATTAACAGTTTTTCTTTCGATTCCATGCGGAGGCTTCCTGCGTCGCTCGTGATTTATTTATAACCCAGCACTTTGCTTTAGCAAATGTTTCAACCTGCGCATCCGACCAAGCGAACCGGTGGCTCTCGGGTCACAAACCGACCAGAGCTGTGCCATCCCCGCCGCGCCTGATTGCCAAGCCCGATGGGGCCAGTGTACAAATGCCTCGCTGGCCTCTCGAAAACTGACCGGAAATCACAGTGTTCGCACTGTTTTCCCCGGCGCATTTCTGCAAAAACCGTAGCCTATTGGAAAAACGCGACATTTAGTGTCAATATCGCGCCTCCCCCTATTTCGTCGCCCCGTGCGGCTTACGCCGCAGGTCTCGCCCGTTGTTCCGTTAAACAAGGCTTTGAGCATCTGCGGTCTGTAGCAAAAAGGTAGTCAATGATGAGCGCAAGGCACTTTCTCTCCCTGATGGATTGCACGCCCGAAGAGCTGGTCAGCGTGATCCGTCGAGGCGTTGAGCTCAAGGACCTGCGTAACCGCGGCGTACTGTTCGAGCCGCTGAAAAACCGCGTCCTGGGGATGATCTTCGAGAAATCCTCGACCCGTACCCGGATCTCCTTCGAGGCCGGCATGATCCAGCTCGGTGGCCAGGCGATCTTCCTCTCGCCACGTGACACCCAACTGGGCCGTGGCGAGCCGATCGGTGACTGCGCCATCGTCATGTCGAGCATGCTCGACGCGGTGATGATCCGTACCTTTGCCCACAGCACCCTGACCGAATTCGCTGCCAACTCACGCGTGCCGGTGATCAACGGCCTGTCCGATGACCTGCACCCGTGCCAGTTGCTGGCCGACATGCAGACCTTCCTTGAGCACCGTGGCTCGATCCAGGGCAAGACCGTGGCGTGGATCGGCGACGGCAACAACATGTGCAACAGCTATATAGAAGCGGCAATCCAGTTCGACTTCCAGTTGCGCGTTGCCTGCCCGCAAGGCTATGAGCCCAACCCTGAATTCGTCGCACGTGCAGGCGATCGCGTGACCATCGTCCGTGATCCGCAAGACGCCGTGCGCGGTGCGCATCTGGTGAGCACCGATGTCTGGACTTCTATGGGTCAGGAAGAGGAAACTGCCAAGCGCCTGAAGTTGTTCGCTCCGTTTCAGGTGAACCGCGCCCTGCTCGATCTGGCGGCCGAAGATGTGCTGTTCATGCACTGCCTGCCGGCGCACCGCGGTGAAGAAATCAGCCTCGACCTGCTTGATGACCCGCGTTCCGTCGCCTGGGATCAGGCAGAAAACCGTCTCCACGCACAGAAGGCCCTGCTCGAGTTCCTCGTCGAACCGGCATATCACCACGCATGAGCCATGAATTACTGCTGAACCTGCGCAACCTTGCTTGCGGCTATCAAGATCAACGTGTGGTGCAGAACCTCAATCTGCACCTCAACGCCGGTGACATCGGCTGCCTGCTCGGCTCGTCCGGCTGCGGCAAGACCACCACCCTGCGCGCCATCGCCGGTTTCGAACCGGTGCACGAAGGCGAAATCACCCTCGGCGGCGAGACCATCTCAAGCGCCGGTTTCACCCTGGCGCCGGAGAAACGCCGGATCGGCATGGTGTTTCAGGACTACGCGCTGTTCCCGCACCTGAGCGTCGCGGACAACATCGCCTTCGGCATCCGCAAGCACCCGAACAAGGAGCGCGTCACCGAAGAGCTGCTGGAACTGGTCAACCTGAAGAATCTCGGCAAACGCTTCCCGCACGAGCTCTCCGGCGGCCAGCAACAGCGTGTCGCCCTCGCCCGCGCTTTGGCGCCGGAACCGCAGTTGCTGCTGCTCGACGAACCGTTCTCCAACCTCGATGGCGAACTGCGCCGCAAGCTCAGCCACGAAGTGCGCGACATCCTCAAGGCCCGCGGCACCAGTGCGATTCTGGTGACCCACGATCAGGAAGAAGCCTTCGCCGTCAGTGATCACGTTGGCGTGTTCAAGGAAGGTCGGCTGGAGCAGTGGGATACGCCGTACAACCTCTACCACGAGCCGGCCACGCCGTTTGTTGCCAGCTTCATCGGTCAGGGTTATTTCATCCGCGGCCAGCTCGGCAGCCCGGAGTCGGTGCAAACCGAGCTCGGTGAACTGCGCGGCAACCGGGCCTACACCTGGCCGGTGGGTGGTGCGGTGGATGTACTGCTGCGTCCGGATGACATCGTTTATGCGCCGGACAGCGGGTTGAAAGCGCGGATCGTTGGCAAGACGTTCCTTGGCGCCTCGACCCTGTATCGCCTGCAACTGCCGACCGGTGCGCAGCTGGAATCGATCTTCCCGAGCCATGCCGACCATCAGGTGGGTGCGGAGGTGGGGATTCGCGTCGCCGCCGAACATCTGGTTCTGTTCCAGGCCTCCGGCAGCACCGCCGCACAAATCCCGGCGGTGGAAAACGGCGTCCGCCGCTACAGCACCGCAGTTTAAAGATCAAAAGATCGCAGCCTGCGGCAGCTCCTACATCAATCCCTGTAGGAGCTGCCGAAGGCTGCGATCTTTTAGCTTTTAACCGAGGATCAACGTGCCGCTGGCCACCAGCGTCGCATTCCCGCCAATCTTGACCCGCTCCCCCTCCAGCCGACAGAACAACTCCCCGCCCCGCGCCGAGCGCTGGCACGCGGTCAGACTGGATTTGCCCAGACGTTTCGACCAATACGGAATCAAGCTGCAATGCGTCGATCCAGTGACCGGATCTTCATTGATGCCGATCGCCGGGGCGAAGTAGCGCGAGACGAAATCGTGCTGATTGCCGCGCGCGGTCACAATGGCGCCGAGCCATGGCAGTTTCGCCAGTGCAACCATGTCCGGCGTGCAGTCGAGCACTGCCTGCTCCGACTCCAGCACCACAAACAATTCGTTGGAACCGAGCACATCTACAGCCTCGACACCTAGCGCACGCTCGACATCCAGCGTCACGCCAATCTCTGAAGGCACAATCGACGGGAAGTCCAGCCACAGACGATCACCCTCGCGGCTGACACTCAACGGCCCGGACTTGCAGGTGAAATCCAGCCGCTCGGCATTTTCCTTGTAGATCTCGAACAATACATAGGCACTGGCCAGTGTGGCGTGCCCACACAACGGCACCTCGGTGGTCGGGGTGAACCAGCGGATGTGCCACGCCGCGCCTTCGCGCACCACAAACGCGGTTTCTGCCAGATTGTGTTCGGCGGCGATCTTTTGCATCAGCTCATCCGCAAGCCATGCGTCGAGCCGATACACCATGGCCGGGTTGCCACTGAACGGCCGGTCACTGAACGCGTCCACCTGATAAAACTCGAGCTGCATAACTTTCTCCCTGAGTCAGTCGGCGAAGCATGCCGCCCGGATCGGCTCAGCGCCAGTGACAGAACCGGCCAATTTTCTGCATACAGACATCAGCGTTACGCGCGGCCGATGTCGGCAAATTTGGCCTGGGTGTGCTCGGCCAGTACCGCGGGCGCCAGTTCGACTTCCAGGCCACGTCGGCCGGCACTGACATAAATAGTCGCAAAGCCCTGAGCCGAATTATCGATGAAGGTGCGCAGACGCTTCTTCTGCCCCAGCGGACTGATACCGCCCAACAGATAACCGGTGGAGCGCTGTGCCGCGGCCGGGTCAGCCATTTCGACTTTCTTCACTCCTGCCGCATGGGCCAGGCCCTTGAGATCAAGGCTTCCGACGACAGGCACCACCGCCACCAGCAATTCACCTTTTTCGCTGGCTGCGAGCAGCGTCTTGAACACCTGCGCCGGCTCCAGCGCCAGTTTCTCTGCGGCCTCCAGCCCATAGGACGCGGCCTTGGGGTCATGTTCGTAACTGTGCACGCGATGTTCGGCACGAACTTTTTTCAACAAGTCCAACGCAGGGGTCATGGCAGCTCCAGGCTCGGTATCAACAGAAAAATCCTGCGCTGGATTCTAGGCTATCACATCGCAAAAGGCTCTAGCGCAGGCTCCGGTTTCCGGGCGTTGCAGACGAATCACCGGGCTATCGCCGCAGTCCTCCGCAGGATCATTCAGCAGGCTGATAGTTTAATTGTGACCGATGGTTCACTTTCGACCTTTGACAGGTTTGTTTCTTGTCTATATTTTTTCGAATCTGAATAATGTAAGAATTATCGTCACCGCAGCACCCAGCAGTAAACCGGGAACAGGATGGGGATCCTGCCCCGGGGAAAATCGCGCCTTGCCCTGACGGCAAATGCGCCAGACAACAACAAAAATCGAGGTTTTCAATGACAACTGCTTTACCGCAACCATCGCTATCGGGCCAATGCCTAGCCGAATTTCTGGGTACTGCATTGCTGATCTTTTTCGGTACCGGGTGTGTCGCCGCGCTCAAGGTCGCGGGCGCCAGCTTCGGCCTGTGGGAAATCAGCATCATCTGGGGCGTCGGCGTGAGCATGGCGATCTACCTCACCGCCGGGGTTTCCGGCGCGCATCTGAACCCCGCTGTCAGCATTGCCCTGAGCATTTTTGCTGACTTCGAGAAGCGCAAACTGCCGTTCTATATCCTGTCGCAGATCGCCGGCGCCTTCTGCGGCGCGCTGTTGGTGTACACGCTGTACAGCAACCTGTTCTTCGATTACGAACAAACTCACCAAATGGTTCGTGGTTCGACTGCGAGCCTGGAACTGGCGTCGGTGTTCTCCACTTTCCCGAACCCAGTGCTGTCCACCGCCCAGGCATTCCTTGTCGAGATGATCATCACCGCGATCCTGATGGGTGTGATCATGGCCCTGACCGACGACAACAACGGTCTGCCGAAAGGCCCGATGGCCCCGCTGCTGATCGGTTTGCTGATTGCCGTGATCGGCAGCTCGATGGGCCCGCTGACCGGTTTTGCGATGAACCCGGCGCGTGACTTCGGTCCGAAACTGATGACTTTCTTCGCCGGCTGGGGTGAAATTTCCTTCACTGGCGGCCGCGATATTCCGTACTTCCTGATTCCGATTTTTGCACCGATTGTCGGTGCCTGCCTCGGCGCTGCCGGGTATCGCGGGCTCATCGCCCGTCACCTGACCGGCGCCACACCTGCTACAAAGGATGCAGAACCGGCCATTGACGGCAAACCAAGAACTTCTTGAAACAGTCGGCGCGGGGTCCTGCCCTTTTAGAGCCTGCGCCACGGCCCACTCTCCCTTATTTCGTCCAAGGCAATCGACATGACCGACATTCAGAACAAGAACTACATCATTGCCCTTGATCAGGGTACGACCAGCTCCCGCGCGATCATTTTCGACCGCGACGCGAACGTGGTCTGCACCGCCCAGCGCGAATTCGCCCAGCACTACCCGCAAGCCGGTTGGGTCGAACACGATCCAATGGAAATCTTTGCGACCCAGAGCGCGGTGATGGTCGAAGCACTGGCCCAGGCCGGTCTGCATCACGATCAGGTCGCCGCCATCGGCATCACCAACCAGCGTGAAACCACCGTGGTCTGGGACAAGACCACCGGCCGCCCGGTGTACAACGCCATCGTCTGGCAGTGCCGCCGCAGCACCGAGATCTGCCAGCAGCTCAAGCGCGATGGCCACGAAGACTACATCCGCGATAACACCGGTCTGGTCACCGACCCGTATTTCTCCGGCACCAAGCTGAAGTGGATCCTCGACAACGTCGAAGGCAGCCGCGAGCGTGCGCGCAACGGCGAACTGCTGTTCGGCACCGTCGATAGCTGGCTGATCTGGAAATTCACCGGCGGCAAGGTGCACGTCACCGACTACACCAACGCCTCGCGCACCATGCTCTTCAACATCCATTCGCTGGAATGGGATTCGAAGATGCTGGAAATCCTCGATATCCCGCGCGAGATGCTCCCGGAAGTCAAAGCGTCGTCGGAAATCTACGGTCGTACCAAGAGCGGCATCGCCATCGGCGGTATCGCCGGTGACCAGCAGGCGGCGTTGTTCGGCCAGATGTGCGTCGAGCCAGGCCAGGCGAAAAACACTTACGGCACCGGCTGCTTCCTGCTGATGAACACCGGCGACAAAGCGGTGAAATCGCAACACGGCATGCTCACCACCATCGCTTGCGGCCCGCGTGGCGAAGTGGCTTACGCCCTGGAAGGCGCAGTGTTCAACGGTGGTTCGACCGTGCAGTGGCTGCGCGATGAGCTGAAAATCATCAACGACGCCCACGACACCGAATACTTCGCCAATAAAGTGAAGGACAGCAACGGCGTTTACCTGGTGCCGGCCTTCACCGGTCTGGGCGCCCCTTACTGGGACCCGTATGCCCGTGGCGCACTGTTCGGTCTGACCCGCGGCGTGCGCGTGGATCACATCATCCGTGCCGCGCTGGAATCGATCGCCTACCAGACCCGCGACGTACTCGACGCCATGCAACAGGACTCCGGCGAACGCCTCAAGGCCCTGCGCGTGGACGGCGGCGCGGTCGCCAACAACTTCCTGATGCAATTCCAGGCCGACATCCTCGGCACCCAGGTCGAGCGCCCGCAAATGCGCGAAACCACGGCTCTCGGTGCGGCGTATCTGGCCGGTCTGGCGTGCGGATTCTGGGGTAGCCTGGAAGAACTGCGCGGCAAGGCTGTGATCGAACGCGAATTCGAACCGAGTCTGGAAGAAGTCGAGAAAGAGAAACTGTACAAAGGCTGGAAAAAAGCCGTCAGCCGCACCCGTGACTGGGCGCGTGAAGACGCTGAATAAGCCAACCTTCAGAGACTGATAGGCAACTAACTGGTCGGGAGCGGATTCCTGCGGCATCATGGGCAAATTTTGCACGGCAGCCCAAAGGAAGCCCCATGAATCTGCCTCCCCGTCAGCAGCAAATCCTCGAGCTGGTCCGCGAACGCGGCTATGTGAGCATCGAGGAAATGGCGACGCTGTTCGTTGTTACCCCGCAAACCATCCGCCGCGACATCAATCAGCTCGCGGAGGCCAATCTGTTGCGTCGCTACCATGGCGGCGCGGCCTATGATTCCAGCGTCGAAAACACCGCCTACGCGATGCGCGCCGACCAGATGCGCGACGAAAAACAACGCATCGGCGAAGCCATCGCTGCGCAGATCCCCGATCACGCCTCGCTGTTCATCAACATCGGCACCACCACCGAATCGATTGCCCGCGCCCTGCTCAACCATAGTCACCTGAAAATCATCACCAACAACCTGAACGTCGCCTCGATGCTCAGCGCCAAGGATGATTTCGATGTGCTGCTGACCGGCGGCAATGTGCGTCGTGACGGCGGTGTGGTGGGTCAGGCGAGTGTGGATTTCATCAATCAGTTCAAGGTCGATTTCGCGCTGGTGGGCATCAGTGGCATCGACGAAGACGGCAGCCTGCTGGACTTCGATTATCAGGAAGTGCGGGTTTCCCAGGCGATCATCGCCAATGCGCGGCAGGTGATCCTGGCGGCGGACTCTAGCAAGTTCGGGCGTAACGCGATGATTCGCCTCGGTCCGATCAGCCTGATCGATTGCCTGGTGACGGATCAGCAGCCGGTGCCGGCGCTGGCGCAGTTGCTGAGCCAGCACAAGATTCGTCTGGAAGTCGTTTAACCCCCACTTGGCGCAGCTCCCCTGTGGCGAGGGAGCTTGCTCCCGCTGGGCTGCGAAGCGGCCCCAAAACCATATAATCCAGTGCCTCCAGCCACTTCCTGCGCATCGGATGTACGACGGCTCCGCCGCCGAGCGGGAGCAAGCTCCCTCGCCACAAAGATCATCTGCGCCTTGATAATGTTCGAAAATTTTCTTTTGGCCGCCCTTCGATGAGTTTTTTCAATCGAAGGCGACTGGCTGCGCGCGGCTTTATGGGCTACCATTTTCGCAAATGAACATTTATGTTCGATTTCCAAGACAGAAAATCAAAAGAGCCCGAGGCCAGCCGATGTCCACCTCTACCTTGCGTACGCCCCCTATCTCCGAGATCTACGATGTTGCCGTGATTGGCGGCGGGATCAATGGCGTGGGGATCGCAGCGGATGCCGCCGGTCGCGGTCTGTCGGTGTTCCTTTGCGAAAAAGATGACCTGGCCAGCCACACCTCGTCGGCCAGCAGCAAACTGATCCACGGTGGCCTGCGCTACCTCGAACATTACGAATTCCGACTGGTGCGTGAAGCACTGGCCGAGCGCGAAGTGCTGCTGGCCAAGGCGCCGCACATCGTCAAGCCGATGCGTTTCGTGCTGCCGCACCGTCCGCACCTGCGTCCGGCGTGGATGATTCGCGCCGGCCTGTTTCTCTATGACAACCTCGGCAAGCGCGAAAAGCTGCGAGGTTCGAAAAGCCTGAAATTCGGCGCCGACAGCGCGCTGAAGAGCGAAATCACCAAAGGCTTCGAATACTCCGATTGCTGGGTCGATGACGCCCGCCTCGTCGTGCTGAACGCCATGGCCGCCCGGGAAAAGGGCGCCCACGTGCACACCCAGACGCGTTGCGTCAGCGCCCGCCGCGCCAAGGGCCTGTGGCACCTGAGCCTGGAGCGCGCTGACGGCAGCCTGTTTTCGATCACCGCCAAGGCGCTGGTGAACGCCGCCGGTCCGTGGGTCGCCAAGTTCATCCGTGACGACTTGAAGATGGAATCGCCGTACGGCATCCGCCTGATTCAGGGCAGCCACATCATCGTGCCAAAACTGTACGAAGGCGATCATGCGCACATCCTGCAAAACGAAGATCAGCGCATTGTTTTCACCATTCCGTACCTGAATCACTTCACCCTGATCGGCACCACCGACCGCGAATACACCGGCGACCCGGCGAAAGTGGCAATCACCGACGGCGAAACCGATTACCTGCTGAAAGTGGTCAACGCCCACTTCAAGAAGCAGATCAGCCGCGATGACATCCAGCACAGCTACTCGGGCGTCCGTCCGCTGTGCAACGACGAGTCCGACAATCCGTCGGCCGTGACCCGCGATTACACCCTGGCCTTGTCCGGTGGCGGCGAAGAAGCGCCGCTGCTGTCGGTGTTCGGCGGCAAGCTGACCACCTACCGCAAACTCGCCGAGTCGGCGATGGCCCAGTTGATGCCGTACTTCACCCAGATGCGCCCGAGCTGGACCGCCACCGCGACCCTGCCCGGCGGCGAAGACATGACCACCCCGCAAGCCTTGAGCGCGCAGATTCGCGACAAGTTCGACTTCGTCCCGACCGAGATCGCCCGCCGCTGGGCCACCACCTACGGTAGTCGCACCTGGCGCATGCTCGAGGGCGTCGAGTCCCTGAACGACATGGGCGAACACATTGGTGGCGGGCTCTACACTCGGGAGGTCGATTACCTGTGCAGCGAAGAATGGGCCACCACCGCCCACGACATCCTGTGGCGCCGCAGCAAACTGGGCCTGTTCACCACCCCGGCCGAGCAGGAGAAACTGGCGGCGTATCTGGACAAGGTCGAGCAGAACCGCAAAATCGAAGCGGCGTGATTTGAACATTGCTTAGACGAAAGCCCCTGAATTGAGAGATTCAGGGGCTTTTTGTTTTGTGGGCTCTGCAAAATTTGATTGTGTCAGTTTGATCGTTTCCCCCTCACCCCAACCCTCTCCCCCAGGGGGTAGAGGGGGAAGGGAGCCGATCTTCATGAGGTTCAAATTCTGAGTTCGACTCGGTATCTCAAATCGGTGCATCTCGCCCAGTCGCCGCGTTCAGTCCCCTCTCCCTCTGGGAGAGGGCTAGGGTGAGGGGCTTTTGATCGTTCGGTTTTCCGAACGCGACTTGGCGGTCAATTCGGATAACCGGATCAGTTCCAGCCAAAAACACCGACATAAAGCTTTAATCACCTTATAAATCAAGCCATTAGCCACTATCGACTGCTCTGGCACGACTCATGCTCTACACTCTCTCGACGAATGCCTGCCGTGCCAACACTTCAGGAGCCGTCAGGCATTCGAAGCACAAAAGGGCCGACGAACTGGCTCCATAAAAAAAACAATTCGAGGAAAATTTGATGCGCATCGTTCCCCATATCCTGGGCGCAGCCATTGCTGTCGCTCTGATCAGCACACCAGTTTTCGCCGCCGAACTCACCGGCACCCTGAAGAAAATCAACGATTCCGGCACCATCACCCTCGCTCACCGCGACAGCTCCATCCCGTTTTCCTACATCGCGGATGCTTCCGGCAAGCCAGTGGGCTACTCCCACGACATTCAAGTGGCCATCGTTGAAGCCCTGAAAAAAGACCTGAACAAGCCAGACCTGCAGGTCAAATATAACCTGGTGACCTCGCAGACCCGTATCCCGCTGATCCAGAACGGCACCGCGGATATCGAGTGCGGTTCGACCACCAACAACGCCGAGCGCGCCCAGCAAGTCGACTTCACCGTCAACATCTTCGAAATCGGCACCCGTCTGCTGGTCAAGAAAGACAAGGATGGCAAGCCGTCCTACGCTGACTTTGCCGACCTCAAAGGCAAAAACGTCGTGACCACCGCTGGCACCACGTCCGAGCGCATCATCAAAGCGATGAACGCCGACAAGCAGATGGGCATGAACATCATCTCCGCCAAGGACCACGGTGAATCCTTCAACATGCTGGAAAGCGGCCGCGCCGTTGCCTTCATGATGGACGACGCCCTGCTGGCCGGCGAAGAAGCCAAGGCCAAGAAGCCGGACGACTGGGTCATCACCGGTACTCCACAATCCTTCGAAGCCTACGCGTGCATGGTTCGCAAGGACGACCCGGCCTTCAAGAAGGCAGTGGATGACGCCATTGTCGGCCTGTTCAAATCCGGCAAGATCAACGAGATCTACAAGAAGTGGTTCGAAACCGCGATTCCGCCAAAGGGCCTGAACCTCAACTTCCCGATGAGCGACAAGGTCAAGGAACTGATCGCCAACCCGAGCGACAAGCCGGCGCCTGACGTAAAAATCTGATTCCTGACTAACCTTATCCCCTGAGGGAGCCACCCTCCCTCAGGCGTCTGTTACCTGCTGGTTTTACAGTGGAACACTCGACCTGGCGGTTTTCGAGCCGATCGCGTGTGCCCGGCGTTCAACGTCGGACGGGAAAGGATCTTCCCCAAGCGGGTGCTTGTACATCGATCGATTTCGAGGGGAGACCCTAATGAATTACAACTGGGACTGGGGCGTGTTCTTCAAGTCCACCGGCGTGGGCAGCGAGACTTATCTCGACTGGTACATCGCCGGCCTGGGCTGGACCATTGCCATCGCCATCGTGGCATGGATCATCGCCTTGCTGCTGGGCTCCATTCTGGGGGTCATGCGCACGGTGCCGAACCGCCTCGTATCGGGCATCGCGACCTGCTACGTCGAACTGTTTCGCAACGTGCCGCTGCTGGTGCAGCTGTTCATCTGGTACTTCCTGGTGCCCGACCTGCTGCCGCAGAACCTGCAGGACTGGTACAAGCAGGATCTGAACCCGACCACCTCGGCCTACCTGAGCGTGGTCGTGTGCCTGGGCCTGTTCACCGCCGCCCGGGTCTGCGAGCAAGTGCGCACCGGTATCCAGGCGCTGCCACGCGGTCAGGAATCCGCCGCCCGCGCCATGGGCTTCAAGTTGCCGCAGATCTACTGGAACGTGCTGCTGCCCCAGGCCTACCGCATCATCATTCCGCCGCTGACCTCGGAATTCCTCAACGTCTTCAAGAACTCCTCCGTGGCGTCCTTGATCGGCCTGATGGAACTGCTGGCGCAAACCAAGCAGACCGCCGAGTTCTCGGCCAACCTGTTTGAAGCGTTCACCCTGGCCACGTTGATCTACTTCACCCTGAACATGAGCCTGATGTTGCTGATGCGCATGGTCGAGAAGAAAGTCGCAGTGCCCGGCCTGATCTCCGTGGGGGGTAAATAATGGACTTCGATTTCAGCGGCATCATCCCCGCGATCCCGGGCCTGTGGAACGGCATGGTCATGACCCTGCAGCTGATGGTCATGGGTGTGATCGGCGGCATCGTGCTGGGGACCATCCTCGCGCTGATGCGCCTGTCGTCGAGCAAACTGCTGTCGCGGGTCGCCGGCGCCTACGTGAACTACTTCCGCTCGATCCCGCTGCTGCTGGTGATCACCTGGTTCTACCTGGCGGTGCCGTTCGTGCTGCGCTGGATCACCGGCGAAGACACCCCGATCGGCGCGTTCACCTCCTGCGTCGTGGCCTTCATGATGTTCGAAGCCGCGTACTTCTGCGAGATCGTCCGGGCCGGCGTGCAGTCGATCCCCAAAGGCCAGATGGCCGCAGCGCAAGCGATGGGCATGACCTATGGCCAGACCATGCGTCTGATCATCCTGCCCCAGGCGTTCCGCAAGATGACCCCGTTGCTGCTGCAACAGTCGATCATCCTGTTCCAGGACACCTCGCTGGTCTACACCGTGGGCCTGGTGGACTTCCTCAACTCCGCCCGTTCCAGCGGCGACATCATCGGTCGTTCCAACGAGTTCCTGATCTTCGCCGGTGTCGTCTACTTCATCATCAGCTTTTCCGCCTCGCTGCTGGTCAAGCGTCTGCAAAAAAGGTTCGCCGTATGATCTCTATCAAAAACATCAACAAGTGGTATGGCGACTTCCAGGTGCTGACTGATTGCAGCACCGAGGTCAAGAAAGGCGAAGTGATCGTGGTCTGCGGCCCGTCGGGTTCGGGCAAGTCGACCCTGATCAAGTGTGTCAACGCGCTGGAGCCGTTCCAGAAAGGCGACATCGTCGTCGACGGTACCTCGATTGCCGACTCCAAGACCAACCTGCCGAAACTGCGCTCGCGCGTCGGTATGGTGTTCCAGCATTTCGAGCTGTTCCCGCACCTGACCATCACCGAGAACCTGACCATCGCGCAGATCAAGGTGCTGGGCCGCAGCAAGGAAGAAGCGACCAAGAAAGGTCTGCAACTGCTCGAGCGCGTCGGTCTGTCGGCGCACGCCCACAAGCATCCGGGACAACTGTCCGGCGGTCAGCAGCAGCGTGTGGCGATTGCCCGTGCGCTGGCGATGGACCCGATCGTCATGCTGTTCGACGAACCGACCTCGGCGCTCGATCCGGAAATGGTCAACGAAGTGCTCGACGTGATGGTGCAACTGGCCCACGAGGGCATGACCATGATGTGCGTGACCCACGAAATGGGCTTCGCCCGCAAAGTGGCTGACCGGGTGATCTTCATGGACGCCGGCAAGATCATCGAAGACTGCCCGAAAGAGGAATTCTTCGGCGACATCAGCGCCCGCTCCGAACGCGCGCAGCATTTCCTCGAGAAAATCCTGCAGCACTAAAAGCAACACCGATTTGCCCTTGTGGCGAGGGAGCTTGCTCCCGCTGGGTCGCGCAGCGGCCCCAAAACCTGCCAATGCGATCTATCTGAAACACCGCATTGAATGGATTTACGACTGCTTCGCAGCCGAGCGGGAGCAAGCTCCCTCGCCACAGGTTCCAGGCTCGACCAAACCAGTGCGTCGTCCGCGGCAGCGCTGGTTGACCCAAGGCAACTGTGATGAAATGCGACCCCAATCTCTATCGCGCAGCGCCGCCATCACTTGCCGTGAAGCCCCGTCTGATTCGCCATCTGTTCCTGCCGCCGCTGATCATCATCCTGATGATCGGACTGGGTTACATCGGCTTCTGGACCAGTGAACATTTCGGCATCCGCAGCCTCAGCGAAAACGGCCAGCGTCAGCTCGAACTGCACGCGCGCACCGTCGAAAGCGAGATCAGCAAATACACCTACCTGCCCAGCCTGCTGGAACTGGAAACCAGTGTCCCGCAACTGCTGGCCGACCCGACTCCGGAGCACCGGCAAACGGTCAATGCTTACCTTGAAGGCCTGAACCGGCGCAGCCGCAGTCGGGCCATCTACGTGATGGACACCACCGGCCGCGTGATGGCCACCAGCAACTGGCGCGACGTCGACAGTTACCTCGGCGAAGACCTGTCCTTTCGCGCCTACTTCCAGAAAGCCGTACGCGGCGAGCCCGGACGTTTCTACGGCATCGGCAGCACCAGCGGCGAGCCCGGTTACTACCTCGCTCACGGTCTGGAAGAACACGGCAAGATCATCGGCGTCGCCGTGGTCAAGGTGCGCCTCGAAGCCCTGGAGGAACGCTGGCAGCGCGCCCGCCTGGAGGCCTTCGTCAGCGACGAGAACGGCATCATCATTCTTTCCAGCGATCCGGCGCGACGCCTCAAATCGGTAGTTCCACTGAGTGATGAAACCAAAGAGAAACTCGCGCGCAGCCTGCAGTACTACTGGTTCCCGCTCAACGAACTGCAACCGCTGGCCCGCGAAACCCTGGCCGACGGTGTGGAGAAACTGACCTTCCCGGCCAACAGTGAACTGAGCGCCGATGACGACAGCATCAGCTATCTGGCGCAGACCCGGCCGCTGAGCGATACGCCATGGAATTTCACCCTGCTCACGCCGTTGCAGGACTTGCGTCGTGAAGCGATCAATCAGGGCATTCTGGTGGCCGTGGCCTTCGCCCTGGTGGCGTTCCTGCTGATCGCCTGGAACGAGCGGCGCAAGGTCATCGCCACCCGCCTCGCCGCCCGCGAAGCCTTGCAGGAAGCCAACAACCAACTCGAGCGTCGGATTACCGAACGCACCGGCGACCTGCGCGCCAGCAACGAACGGCTGAAGAGTCAGATCCGCGAACGACGCCAGGCCGAAGAGACCCTGCGCCGCGCCCAGGACGAGCTGGTGCAGGCCGGCAAGCTCGCGGCCATCGGCCAGATGTCCACCAGCATCGCCCACGAACTGAATCAGCCGCTGGCGGCGATGCGCACCCTGTCCGGCAACACCATTCGCTTTCTTGAGCGTGGACAGCTCGACGTCGCCAGCACCAACCTCAAGACCATCAACGACCTGATCGACCGCATGGGCCGGATCACCGCAAGCCTGCGTTCGTTCGCCCGGCGCGGCGACGACAAGGGTCAGGCCAGTCTCGGCAAAGCGGTGGATGCTGCGCTGCAATTGCTCGGGGCGCGGGTGGACAGCATGGCGCTGCAACTGCACCGGCAGTTCAGCGACGTTCAGGTGCAGATCGACCAGACCCGCCTCGAACAGATTCTGGTCAACCTGATCGGCAACGCCCTCGACGCCATGCAGGCGCAACCCTTGCCGCAGCTGTGGCTGGAAGGCGAAACGTTCAACGGCAAATACCGCCTGCGGGTGCGCGACAATGGCCACGGCGTCGACGCCGAAGCGCGCAAGCATCTGTTCGAGCCGTTTTTCACCACCAAACCCGGCGAGCAGGGTCTGGGCCTCGGCCTGACCCTCTCCGCCAGCCTCGCCGCCGCCACCGGCGGGCACCTGGGTGTCGAACACCCGGCCAGCGGTGGCACCACCTTCGTCCTCAGTTTACCGTTGGTAAGCCCTGATTCTGCCGAGCCAATATGAACCACGACCTTAGTGTGCTGATCGTCGAAGACGACCCCCATGTGCTGCTCGGCTGCCAGCAGGCGCTGACCCTGGAAGACATTCCCTGCATCGGCGTCGGCAGTGCCGAAGAAGCGCTGGAGCGGGTCGGCGACAACTTTGCCGGCATCGTCATCAGCGACATTCGCCTGCCCGGCATCGATGGCCTCGAACTGCTGACCCGCCTCAAGCAACGCGACCGCAGCCTGCCGGTGGTGCTGATCACCGGCCACGGCGACATCTCGATGGCGGTCGGCGCGATGCAGAAAGGCGCCTACGACTTCATGGAAAAACCGTTCTCCCCGGAGCGACTGGTGGACGTCGCCCGCCGTGCACTGGAGCAACGCAGCCTGGCCCGGGAAGTGTCTTCGCTGCGGCGGCAACTGGCCGAACGCGACTCCCTCGAAGGTCGGATCATCGGGCGCTCGCCAGCCATGCAGAACCTGCGCGAGCTGATCGCCAACGTCGCCGACACCTCGGCCAACGTGCTGATCGAAGGCGAGACCGGCACCGGCAAGGAACTGGTCGCCCGTTGCCTGCACGACTTCAGTCGCCGGCATGCCAAACAGTTCGTTGCGCTGAACTGCGGCGGTCTGCCGGAAAACCTCTTCGAAAGCGAGATCTTCGGTCACGAGGCCAACGCCTTCACCGGCGCCGGCAAACGGCGCATCGGCAAGATCGAACACGCTGACGGCGGCACGCTGTTCCTCGATGAAGTGGAAAGCATGCCCCTGCCCTTGCAGATCAAACTGCTGCGGGTGTTGCAGGAACGCACCCTCGAGCGCCTCGGTTCGAACCAGAGCGTGGCGGTGGATTGCCGGGTGATTGCCGCGACCAAATCCGACCTCGACGACGCGAGCAAGGCCGGCGAGTTTCGCAGCGACTTGTACTACCGCCTCAACGTGGTGACGCTGGAACTGCCACCGCTGCGCGAACGTCGCGAAGACATTCTGCAACTGTTCGAACACTTCACCCAGCAGTCGGCGCTGCGTTTCGACCGGGTATTGCCCGAGCTGGACAACCAGACCCTGTCGAACCTGATGAGCCACGACTGGCCGGGCAACGTGCGCGAACTGCGTAACGTCGCCGAGCGCTTTGCCCTCGGCCTGCCGGCGTTCAAGAAGTCCGGCGCCAGCAGCGGCGGTCAGGGGCTGGCGTTCGCCGAAGCGGTGGAAGCCTTCGAGCGCAACCTGCTCAACGATGCCTTGCAACGCAGTGGTGGCAACCTGACCCAGGCCAGCCTGGAACTGGGCATGGCCAAGACCACGCTGTTCGACAAAGTGAAAAAGTACGGGTTGAGCCACTGATGGATCTGATTCTCAAAGCCGCCCTTGGTGCGGCAGTGGTGGTGATTCTCGCCGCGCTGTCGAAGACCCGAAACTATTACATCGCCGGACTGGTGCCGCTGTTTCCGACCTTCGCCCTGATCGCCCATTACATCGTTGGCAACAGCCGTTCGATCAATGATCTGAAGGCGACCATCGTGTTTGGCATGTGGTCGATCATTCCGTACTTCATCTATCTGGCGACGCTGTACGTGATGATTGACCGGATGCGCCTGGAGGCGTCACTGGCGGTGGCGGTTGTCGCGTGGTTGATCGCCGCCAGCGTATTGGTCTCGGTGTGGGTGCGCCTGCACAGCTGATCCCTGTAGGAGTTGCCGCAGGCTGCGATCTTTTGCCTTTAAAGAGCAGGATCAAAAGATCGCAGCCTGCGGCAGCTCCTACAGGGTTGCCATTCAGTTGTTGACGGTGCCGCCCCGGGGGTGGGGATTCAGTTGCTGACGGTGCCGCCCCGGGTTTCACTGATGATCTGCCGGATCGCCCCGACAAAAGTGTCCACCGGTTGCCCGCCCGTCACCGCGTACTGACCGTTGAACACCACGGTCGGCACTGAACTCACGCCGCGTTGCAGCCACAGCTGCTCCTCTTCGCGCACTTCATCGGCAAATTCGTCGCTGGCCAGAATCGCTTCGGCACGTTGCCGATCCAGACCCACGCTTTCGGCAATCTGCGCCAGTTGCGCATGGTCGGACGGATTGCCGCCATCGGTGAAATAGGCCTTGAACAGCGCCTGCTTCAACGGCAGCTGCACCCCCTCAAGGCCGGCCCAATGCAACAGACGATGGGCATCGAAGGTGTTGTAGATACGGCTGTTGCCATCGGTACGAAAGGCGAACCCGACCTCGGCGCCGCGGGCACGAATCGCTTCGCGGTTTTTCTGTGACTGCTCCGGGGTCGAGCCGTACTTTTCGCTGATGTGTTCGGTGATGTTCTGCCCGTCCGGGCCCATTTTCGGGTTCAGTTCGAACGGCTGGAAATGAATCTCGGCCTGCACTTCATCGCGCAGTATCTCCAGCGCCTGCAGCAAGCCATTCAGACCGACGATGCACCACGGGCAGGAAACGTCGCTGACAAAATCGATTTTCAAAGCGGAATTCATCACACACCTCGCGGACAGATCGCACATCGCAAAGTCCGAAAGATACACCTGTAGGAGCTGCCGCAGGCTGCGATCTTTTAATCTTCAAAAGCAAAAGATCGCAGCCTACGGCAGCTCCTACAGGGGTGCATGCCAGTGTAGGAGTGAGCCCGCTCGCGATGGGACCGACCCGGTTACAACAGATTCCCCGCCGCCACCGGCTCGATCTGCGCCCAGTGCGAGGTGTCTTCACGGTGCTCTTGCAAATACGGCAACACCGCCGCCAGCAACGGCGCCTTGAACGCCTCTTGGAAGCGATGGGCCAGCCCCGGAATCAGCTTCAACTGACTGCCACGGATGTGCGCCGCCAGGTGCACGCCATGCATTACCGGCAACAACGGATCGGCCGTGCCGTGCACCACCAGGGTCGGCACCCGCAGTTGATTGAGCAAAGTCACCCGGCTCGGCTCGGCGAGGATCGCCATGATCTGGCGCTTCACACCTTCAGGATTGAATGCCCGGTCGTAAGCAATCGCCGCCTGATGCAGCAGTGCCTGCCGGTCATCTGTGACCGCCGGGCTACCGAGCGCCGCCAACAGATCAGCCTGCTGCTCCAATGCCACCTCGCGATTCGGTGCGCCACGCCGCGCCAGCAGTTGCACCAGCGCCGCACTGGGCGCCGGCAACCCTTCGGCGCCGGAACTGGTCATGATCAGCGTCAGACTCTCCACCCGTTGCGGAGCCATCGCCGCCAGATGCTGGGCGATCATCCCGCCCATGCTCGCGCCCAGCACGTGAAACTGGTCGATGTGCAACGCGTCCATCAAACCCAGCGCATCGTCGGCCATGTCGGTCAGCGAATACGGCGCCGACACCGGCAAGCCGAGCTTGTAGCGCAACACCTCGAACGTCAGGTTGGCCTCGGCCGGGGCCTGACGCCAAGTGGACAGACCAACATCGCGATTGTCATAGCGGATCACCCGAAAACCCTGCTGACACAGCGCAACCACCACTTCGTCGGGCCAGTGAATCAACTGGCCTCCCAGGCCCATGACCAGCAACAGCGCCGGATCCGAAGCACGACCGATGCTCTGGTACGCCAGGCTCACCTGTGCCAGATCGACCCGTTCGGTCGGTACATTGACGTCGCAACGCGAAGCCGCCATCAACGGCAGGCCGAACAACAGCGCGGCCAACAAAAGAAATAAACGCATGAAGAAACACCGAAACGCAGAACCCCAGTAGAGCGCGAGTCTGATGAAGTTTGTGCAAGCGCGCTGCCACAGTTGCGTGACAGTTTGATGAAGATTGCCGAGCGGTCATTCTGCACAGCGTCCCGACGTCCGGCACGCTCTTCTATGCCAAAGCGATGACGGCAACGAATCAGGCCGGAGCGGTCTGTACACCCTCTGAAACAAAAGCACTAGCAAGCGATAACCATGTACCGCATGAGCTTGTGACAGCGCGCCTCTAATAGGCATGAAAACCGGAATCACCCGGCCCGCATGCCTTTTGGAGCCTTGTCGCATGTCCCACGCACTGCCACCTGCAACGGCCGACTTCGGCCTTGATCAACGATTACAGCCATACGTCGATCAAACGCTTTACCTGTTGGCGACGGCTCGTTTGAACGAGTGTCACCAGCAATGGCTGGATCTCCTGGCCCACCATTCCCAACAGCCCGAAAGCGCCTGGTGGGGTGCCCGCGCCCCCGGCACGGCGCTGTCGCGGCGCGAGCATGCCCTGAGCCTGTATCACCTGCATTTCGAGGCCGCGCTTCAATGGGCGGGGGCCGAGGGCAAGCTCGACACCTCACAACGACACAGGCTGGCGCAGCTCCTCACCCCATCGAACAAGGTCGCGGCGGACCTGCGGGTCGCACAACCGGTGCTCAACCGCGTCGATAACAGCCGCCTGCGCGTGTACGGCACGTTGCTGATCGTGCTGGAGGAAACGCTGCTGCTTTATCTGCCCGCGCACCCGCAACCGTTGATGCGTTTCGAACAGCAGACCGCTCTTGAACGCTGGCTGATTGACCAGCACCCGGATCCGCTACGCATCACCTCGCTGGACTTCATCGAGTTCGGTAGCGATCCGCTCACACGCGGATTTGAACCACTGATGTCCTCATCGGCAAGCACTGGTGCCAGTCGGGCCGCGCTCGACAAATTGTTCCCGGTCGCGCCCACCCGGCCAGAGAGTGCCGGGCCAACCGCCAGTGAGGTCGCGCCCTTCGGCCTGCTGGTTGCCGACATTCCCCTGGACCTGCGTCTGCAGACGCTGGCGCTTGAACAGCGTGCGCTTGACCGTTTGTTTGGCGACGCCGATCCGGACAGCCCGCAACGTCAACAACAGAGACAACGACTCGACGCCTTGAACGCGGCCCGGCAAGCCAGTCATGACGCGGCATCGGCCCTGCTCGACAGCCATCATCCGTTGACGATGCTCGAATTGCGCCATGCCACAAACGTGCATTACCAGGCCCTGCTGGAGGCCCGCGTCGCGGGGTTGCGCGCCGAAGTCGAAGTGCAACGGGCGCTGGAGCAACTGTCCGTCGAGGAGCATCGGCTTGTCATCGCGATGCTCGACGCGCCCGAGCGCAACCTGCCGACAGCGGACGGGGTCATCGCGCGCGTATCGTTGGCGGCGACAGATGAGGGCGTTACCGCCGTCGAGGAGCTGCATGGCGTGCTGATCATCGCGACAACTGCGGCGCTGGCCCCCGGTTCGACTGACAGCCTGCTGCTTTACTGGCCCGGCCAGTTCGGCGGCCTGCAACGTTTTGCTTCGCGGGCGGCGCTGGAGCAGGACCTGTTCAAACGCTCGCCCGGCGACGGCGGGCTGACCCTGCACCTGACCCCGCTCACTGTTGACCCGCTCGTCTGGTCCCTCGATCAGCAGCTTTATCTGTGCGAACGGCAGGCCGCGCAGATTCTGCGCGATAACCCGCTGCCCGAACGGGCCGACGAGCGTCGGGCCGAAATGGAAAAGCTGCGCGAACAACACCTGCCGCGCCTGACCGTACCGATCGCGCAGGCCCGTGAGCGGGCATTTGCCGAACGTCAGGCGCAAGACCACAGCGCCGCGCTGGCCGGTAGCCTGCCCGGGTGGTTTGACAACCTGGACACTGCGCAACGTGCGCAGATCAAAGCGCTGATCAACCGCTACCTCGGCGCCATGCAACGCGCTCATGCCTTGCTCGAACGGGAATTGCCGCCACGTCAGGCCTTCGCCGAAAAGCGTATCGACGCTCGTTTGCGCGCAGACTTCGCGCTCAAACAACGGGTGAGTGTGAGTCTCGACCTGCCCGACTCGACTTTCTGGCGTAGAACCGTGATGGAAGCCCCCGGGCCCGGCACGCCGCAACGCAACATCCTGACCGCGAGCGACAAGCGCAGTGTCGTCCCTCTCGAACAACTGGCACAGGACAATGTCGATCAGGACATGTGGTGGCGCCTGTCGTTCATGCAGGCCAGGATCAGCGACGAGGACCCAAGTGATCGGCAGAGCCTCGAAGCCGGGCTCAACCCGGTCTATTTGCGCAAACTGGTAACGGAACTGGATCTGCCCGGACGTTACGAAGAACTGATTCGCCTGGCGTTTTTCGGCGCGCCGGAAGAACCGGCGTTTCAGCAGGCCTGGCGCCGCGAATGCCTGAGTGAACCGTGGCGGCTGATGCTCCGCTTGCAAGGCGAATTCGCCTTGCTGCAACGGCACATCGACAGTGCCGGCCACGCTGTGCTGAAGGTCGCCATCGAGGCGACTACATCTCAGGCGTATGCCGTCGACGGACAACGCATTGCGCTGCTGCCGGCGCACCTGACCGTCGGTGGAGAGGACACCGCGCATCAGGGGACGAGCACGCTCGCGGGGGTCACGTTCATTGTCGAGCAAACCAGTGGCCTGACCCTGCTGTACCTGCCCGACAGCACCGACGCCATCTTCCTGCGTCAGTACGAAACGCTGGAACTGGCGCGGATGGATCTGTTCAGGCGTTGTGTGGACAGCAAAATGGTCAATTACCTGGCCGGACGCGCCGTGAGTGGCGATTTTGCCAGTCATGTCAGCCGGATCAACCAGGCTCAGCTGCGCAATTTCGATGCACTGATCGGCGTCGGGATGGCCTGGCCGGCGACCACCTCGCTGGCCATTCACCTGTTGAACGTGCACATGGGCCGACTACTGGAGGCCCATCGCGGCAGTTCGCGTTCCAACGATGCGTTGTATCTGGAGCGCTGTGCACTGAAATCCGGGGCGTTGTTCAACTACCTGAAAATGGCCATCGGCATGTTGCCGTTCGTGGGCGCGGCCGTGGCCCTGTATGACGCCTGGAACAGCGCCAATCTGGCCGTCGCGGCGTTCTTGCGGGGCGAGCTCGGGCATGGGCTGGCGGAGGTAGAGGCGGTGCTGCTGTCATTGATCGACGCGGCAATGGATGTGCTTCCCGGATCAGTCTCGGTCCCCGCAGCCGCACGCCTGGCCACCCGTCACCGGCAACGCGCGGCCTTGGGCAGATCCGCCGCGATACCGACATCCTGGCAATGGACCAGGCAGTCACTCGAACGCTTCAAGGGTTACGAGTACGAACACGAGATTTCCCTCGCCGGCCTGCACCCCGGCACCCATGGGATTTATCGCAACGTCTATCGACATGCCGAGGGCGATTTTATCGTCCGTCAGGGCCGCATCTACCGGGTGCAGCTCAGCGATGCGTCGCGTGGCTGGAGGCTCTACGGCACGGCGAGCCGCGGCTACAAACAACCGATCGCCCTCGACGAAAGCGGCCAGTGGAATACCCATTACGCGGTGCACGGCACTGTAATGGACGGTGGCGGTGCCGGCGGTGGCGCCGTGCTCGGGCATCTGGCCGACGGCATGGACCCGCTCTGGCCCGAGTCCATCCGCCAATGGTTGCCGCGCTGGTGGACCGATCGGCAATTGCGCAGGCAATTGACCCTGACCAACACCGCCGACGCCTATACCCGGCGCCTTGATACCCAGACACGCGCTACCAACCAGTTGCTGGAGAACTACCAGTCACTCGACATTGCCCAGCGCAAGCCACTGCAGGCAGCCGTTGACGCCGCCTGCCGCAATGACATCGAGCTCGCGATCGCCCAATACGACAACCTTGCCGAGCTGTTGCCCCTGAGCCACGGCCACAAGAGCCTGCAGATCAAAGAGATCCACAGCCTTTGTGCATGGATCGTAGTCGACCGCTCCGTGCAACGCGTCACCGTGGCCCGTGACCGCTTGCTTGAGCACCTGAACCGGATCGACGCACTGGTCGCCGAGTCCGATGCCACGCGCTTTGACAATATCGCTGCCCATATCAAACTCATGGCCCGGCGCAAGCTGGCACGCAAGGATTTTATCAAGGAGCTCGATCACCTGCATGCAATCACCGAGCAGGCCAACCTGTGGAACAACCGCATCACCTATCAAGCGCATAAATCCAAAATGGCAGCCGACATGTTGGCCATCAACCGTAAACTCGGCGACCACACACACCACTACCTGAGAACTGCGCACCTGCTGGAAATCATCACCCGCTACGACGCGGTGGCCGACCTGTCCTGGGTGTATTTCCATACCCAGCTGAAAAATGCCCGTGCCAAGGTCGGGCGTGCGCTGCTGACTCAACATCATCTGCCGGAGGTCGGCGCCAGCCTGACCCAGCGTAATCGGGTGATCGAGGATTGCCTGCAGATCTATGCCGGTTTTCGCCGTCAGCTCCACGCCTGGACGCTCGGTTATGCGCAGCATCTGGATCTGGAACAGGTCGGGCCGTTTCTCGACGGTCTGAGCAAGGTTGAAGAGCACGCGCGGCATGCGATCAAACAGCGTCCGCCAATCAAGCCTAAAGAGCCCGGCGGCAAGCAACTGTTCGAAACCGAGGACAACCAGTTGCTGATCGGTACGGAAAGCATCGACGCCGGCACCCGGGAGAAACGCTTCACTGTCGAAGGCATCGACGGGTTCCGCGAAACCTGGTTGCCGCGCTCTACTGGCAAGTACCACCTGCAAGCTCAGAGCACGCCGGCCGCTGCCCCCCTGCCAGGCGACGTTCAGCCATTGCTGACCGAAGCCCGAAAACGTCTTGCGGCAGTTCCCGCCTACAGCGACAAGGTTCAGGCCTACGCCCCCCAGGACATGCTGCCAGTGGATCTGGAACATATGCTCGGCAGCGAAGCGACGGAACTGAGTACCCGCGCGCAGGCCATCGAGCGATTGTCACCGACCGAGCCGATGGTGCGCCAACTGCACGACACGGCCGCAGAATTGCGGCGAACCGGCCGTACTTTGCGCATCGATCAGTCAATGCGCAGCAAGACGCCTACCGAAGGCTATCTGGATTATTTGCTGCAACAGCATGTGGTGGAAATCCGCAAGGAAGGCGCACTGCGGGCACTGGGCAAACGCGCTGACGGGCGCAAGGATTACCTTCAGGAATACGAGGTGCGCGACCTCACCAGCACACCGCCGCGCACGCTGTGGTTTGCGCACTTTCACTACACCTCGGACAAGGTGCCATTCACCGACTTCGTCAAAGCGCATCTGAAACTGCCGGAGCAACGTAATCTCGGCCTGCAATGGCAGCAGGCCCGGGCCGCCGGCGGTGCGCAGATCGAGGCGATCTGGCGCGGCGATATCGGCAAACCACTGGGCATCCGGCATTTCGCAGATCTATAGGGCAAAAGCAGCGGGGCACTGGCTATGCCCCGCTGCTGCTGGAGCGGTCGACAGCGCCGTCAACATGAGACAAACTCACCGCTTTCGTCATGATCACAAATTTTCTTCATGGGGCCAGCAGTGCTTGAAATCCGTCATCTGAAAACCCTGCACGCCCTGCGCGAGGCCGACAGCCTGGTCGACGCCGCCGACCGTCTTCACCTGACCCAATCGGCGCTGTCGCACCAGTTCAAGGAACTGGAGGAACGCCTGGGCATGCCGTTGTTCGTGCGCAAGACCAAACCGGTGCGTTTCACCAGCGCCGGCCTGCGCCTGCTGCAACTGGCTGACGCGACCCTGCCGCTGCTGCGCGCCGCCGAACGCGACATCAGTCGTCTGGCCGGCGGCACCGCCGGGCGCCTGCACATGGCAATCGAATGCCACAGCTGTTTCCAGTGGCTGATGCCGACCATCGACCAGTTCCGCGACGCCTGGCCGGAGGTCGAACTCGATCTGGCCTCGGGTTTCGCCTTCGCCCCGTTGCCGGCACTGGCCCGCGGCGATCTGGACCTGGTGGTGACCTCCGATCCGCTGGACATCGCCGGCATCACCTACGTGCCGCTGTTCACCTACGAAGCGATGCTCGCGGTGGCCAACCAGCACCCGCTGGCGAGCAAACCGTACATCGTCCCCGAAGACCTGCTGACTGAAACCCTGATCACCTACCCGGTGGAACGCGATCGGCTGGACATCTTCACCCGCTTCCTCGAACCGGCCGACATCGAACCGGCGCAGGTGCGCACCTCGGAGCTGTCGGTGATGATGATGCAACTGGTCGCCAGTGGTCGTGGCGTCTGCGGCATGCCGCACTGGGCACTGCATGAATACAGCTCGCGCGGCTACGTGAAGGCCAAGCGCCTGGGCGAAAAAGGTCTGTTTGCCACGCTGTACGCGGCGATCCGCGCCGACATGCTCGATGCGCCGTACATGCGCGATTTCCTGCTGACGGCCAAGGACACGTCGTTCTCGACGCTGGATGGGGTCAGTGCAGTGCGCTGACACCAAGGTGCCTCATGGCTGACGGTAAACCGAGAACATTTGCGGGACAAAAAGATTCATTGTGGCGAGGCGATTTATCCCCTCGCCACAAAAGCCCCTCACTCAGGGAGCGATCAGAGTTCACGCCACATGTGGACCTTGTCGAAGTAATCTTCGCCAACCCGCACCGCCAGCGGTTCAAGCCCGAACTGGATGAAACCGCAGCGCCGGTACAGCTTGAACGCGGCGTCGTTGCCGGCGGTGACGGTCAGTTGGATCAGTTTCAGCGCCGGATGGCTTTGGGCTTCGGCGATGGTCGCCTCGACCAGTTTCTGCCCCAGACCGTGCTGGCGAAAGTCGGCTGAAACGTACATCCCGAACAAGGTCGATTTGTGCCGGGCCTTTTCACGCGGTTCCAAGGCCAGACCGACGATACCGGCGAGTGCACCGTTCTCGAACGCGCCAAGTACTACATCGAGCTTGCTGGTCAAACGCCCTTCCCACCAGCTCAACGGCATCACCGCGCGCTCGCGCACGCTGGAGGTGAAGGCCTGCGGATGGCGGTCGTAGGCTTCGAGCATCAGCTCGCGGTAAGCCAGCGCGTGGCTGGCGTCGAGGCGTTCGATCCACATGCTCAGGCCGTCCTGCGTTGTTCAAGCATCAGCCGTACTGCCAGACCGGCGAGTACAAAGCCCATGAAATAACGCTGCGCCGCCAGCCAGGTCGGGTTGCTGACGAACCACGAGGCAATGCCCGCCGCGAACAGTGCGATCAGCAGATTGACGCTGAAACTGACGCTGATCTGGGTCAGGCCAAGAATGATGCTTTGAGTAAACACCGAACCGTGTTCAGGCGTGATGAACTGCGGAAACACCGAGAGGTAGAACACGGCGATTTTCGGGTTCAGTGCGCTGGTGAGAAAGCCCATGCTGATCAGTTTGCGCGACGAGTCCGGCGGCAGTTGCTGCGCTTCGAACGGTGAGCGCGCACCGGGTTTGACCGCTTGCCAGGCCAACCACAGCAGATACAGCGCACCGGCCCACTTCAGCACTTCATAAGCCATCGGCACCGCCAGAAACACCGCGGTCAAACCCGCAGCCGCGGCAAACATGTGCACGAAGAATCCCGCCACCACACCGAGCAACGAGGTGACCCCGGCCTTGCGTCCCTGACAGATCGAACGCGAGATAAGGTAAATCATGTTCGGCCCTGGCGTCAGGACCATCAACAGCGCGGCGGCGGCGAAGATCAGCAGGTCGTGGAGCGGGATCATGGTGAGCGTCCTGTGCGTGGATGATCAGGCAATCGCCGTCAGCGAGTTGCGATAAAACGGCAGGATCAGGTCGCGTGTCAATGGCGCCAGAACGACAGCGGGATCAGTAGCGGGATCGATCCAGAGCACTTCCTCGATTTCGGCAGCGGGCATCACATCGGCGTCGATGGTCAGCTGAAATATCTGCGCTTGCACCACAAACCCCGGCTCGTTCGCGGCCGGCGCCGAAAACTGGCCGAGAAAAGCGGCCTGCGCCGGATCGATCTGCAAGCCCAGCTCTTCCTCCAGCTCACGGGCCAGCGCGTGCACCGGCAATTCATGCGCTTCGATCTTGCCACCCGGCTGCATGAACGCCATGGTGCCGCGCTTGCGCACCAGCAGGGTCCGGCCTTCGGGGTTGAGCAACAGTGCGGCGGCAATACGGATGAGACCGGAAGGTGGAGCGGAAAAAGTCGACATGTCAGACAAAGCCTTTGGTGCAAAAACGGCAAGCATCACATGCTTGCCGTTGCGCAGCAAAGCCGCTGCCGAGATCTTACGTGGCTTCCTGGAAATCCATCTCCGGTGGCTGACGACGAAAGCCGCCCGTGAGCACCGCCAGATACACCACGCCAATCGCCAGCCAGCTCAGGCCCAGATACACCGCCAGGTGATCGAGGCTGACCATCAGCCACAAGTCCGCGACCAGCCCGATGAGCGGGAAGATCAGGAACAGCACCAGCTCACGCGGGCCTTTTTTCTCGCCGCCGATCCAGTAGTGAAAAATCACCGACAGGTTGACCAGACTGAACGCCAGGAACGCGCCGAAGTTGATGAACGAGGTCCAGGTGGTCACGTCGAGTTTCAGTGCCAGCAACGCCACCGCTGCACACAGCAGAATGCTGTTGACCGGTGTGCCGAAGCGCGCATGCAAGGTGCCGAAAAACGACTTGGGCAACACGCCGTCGCGGCCCATGGCAAACAGCAGGCGCGAACCACTGGCCTGAGCGGACAGCCCCGAGGCGAACTGGCCGACGATCAAGCCAATGAGGAAGATCGAGACGAACAGATCGCCGCCGATGTTGCGCGCAATTTCATAGGCCGCCGAGTCGACGCTGTCGAACTGGATCGACGGGTGGGCGATCTGCACGAAGTACGACACGCCGACGAAGATCAGCCCGCCAATCAGCGTAATCAACATGATCGCCCGTGGAATGGTGCGGCGTGGGTCGCGGGTTTCTTCAGTCAGCGTGCTGACCGCATCGAAACCGAGGAACGAGTAGCAGGCGATGGCCGCGCCGCTCATGATCAGCGGCAGCTGCATGTCGCCGTTGAAGAACGGTTTGATCGACCACAGCGGCGTGCGCGCATCGCCACCAATGTAGTGCACGCACAGCGCGACGAAGGCGATCAGCACCAGAAATTGCACGAGCATCAGCAAGGCGTTGATGCCGTTGGCCAGTTTCAGGCCGATGATGTTGATCGCGCTGGTGATGCCGATGAACGCCAGTACCCAGATCCACTGCGGGATCGACGGGAACGCCGACGCCAGATACGCCGCGCCGATCAGCCAGATGGCCATCGGCAGAAACAGGTAATCGAGCAATACCGCCCAACCGGCGATGAAACCGAGCTTGGGGCTGATCGCCTTGCGCACATAGCTGTAGGCGGAACCGGCGACCGGGAACGCAGCGGCCATGCGCCCGTAGCTCATGGCGGTGAAGAACATCGCCACCAGTGCCGCCAGATACGCGGCCGGGACCATGCCGGCGGTGGATTGCGCGAGGATGCCAAAGGTGCCGAGGACAATGATCGGCGTCATGTAGGCGATGCCGAACAGCACCACCGAGCCTAATGACAGGGTGCGTTGCAAACGAGCCATGAGCGACTTACTCCGAATTTTATTGGATTTATGGCAGAGCCGAGTTCGGCGAATGTTTCGGGTGTGGCTTTGTTTTTTTTTCGATCAAGCAGGTGTGTTGTCTGGACTGGCCTCTTCGCGAGCAAGCTCGCTCCCACAGTGACCCCCGCTCCCCTGTGGGAGCGAGCTTGCTCGCGAAGGCGTCAGCCCGACCGACACAGAACCGGATCAGCGCGCAGGAATCAGCAACTCACGCAATCCGCACGCGTGCTCCACCACCTCCCCCGGCAGCTTCAACCGCTGATCATCCAGATAGCGATAATCCTTGCGCGCAATCTCCAACCGGTCGAAATCCAGCTCGACGCTGAACTGCCCTTCTTCACGTCCAGCTTCGAACAGCAACGTCCCCAGCGGATCGACCAGCGCACTGCCGCCGGCAAACATCAAGCCGTCATCCCCGGCCTCAACCCGATTGACCATCAACGCAAACGCCTGATTCTCCTGCGCCCGGGCCATGATCGCGGTGCGGTGGGTCGGGGCGTATGGGTCCATGTTGCCGTTGGTCACGATCAGCAACTCGGCGCCCAGTTGCGCCAGGGCGCGGGCGGATTCGGGGAACTCGATGTCGTAGCAGATCAGCAAGCCGACGCGCACGCCGTTCCATTCACAGGTGGCGTAACGATCGCCGGCCTCGAACACACCGCGATCCGAAGCCCAGAGGTGGGTTTTGCGATATTTCAGCGCGATGCCTTCGGGGGTGATCAGCAGCGTGGTGTTGTAGAAGCGCCCGTTGTCGTTCTCGGCCATGCCGATCACCACGGCGATGTTGCGCTCGCGGGCGGCAGCCAGCACCGCGCTGACGGTCGGGCCATCCAGCGGTTCGGCGATGTGTGCGACGGTGTTGGCGCTCGGGAAGCCCATCAGGTGGGTTTCCGGGAATACGATCAGTTGTGTGTCGGCGGCGCACGCGGCAATCGCCGCGAGGGCACGTTCGAGGTTGTACGCCGTGTCTTTGTCACGGCCCGCCAGTTGGGCGAGTTCGACTTTCATCGCGAGTCCTTGGGGTCATGGCCGGGCGCTGAAAGATTGCCCGGTGGCTGTCTGTGGGCCAGTATGCGCAGCAAGCAACCGGCCAGGGAATCACGCGGCCGGGGTAACCCGATAGGGGTAGTCCATGTCCGTTTCGTTTGATGACATCACCTGGCACCGCGCCGTCGGGCAACTGATCGACGCGCTCGACAAGCCGAATTTCTGGGCGCAACTGGTGCGTCTGCTTGACCAGTACGTGGCATTCGATAGCTGGGTGGCGCTGCTGTTCAGTGCCGATCAGCACCCGCAGGTATTCGCCGAATGCCCCGGCGAAGACGGCAGTCCCGACCCGCTGTTTCAGGATTATCTGCGCGGGTTGTATCTGCTCGACCCGTTCTACATCGCCTGCCGCGAGCAGTCGCGCACCGGTTTGTACCGCCTGTCCGAGGTGGCGCCGGAGCATTTCGAGCTGACCGAGTATTACCAGCGATACTTTCGTCTGAATGTGGTCGCTGACGAAATCCAGTTCAATTGTCAGCTCGAAGGTGAGCGCACCTTGTGCCTGTCGCTGGGCAGTGAAAAACGTTTCACTGGCGAACAGATCGCTTTGCTGTCTTTGATCCAGCCGTGGGTGCTGGGCCTGTTGCGTCAGCGCCTGCCGTACGAGATCAACCAGACCGTGGCCCTCGCTGCCGCGCCTGCACCGGCGGACTGGCGGGTGCAACTGGAAGCCTCGGTGCAACAACTCAAAGGCGCGCAACTGACCGCCCGGGAGCTGGATGTCGGGCGGTTAATGCTCAGCGGTTGCTCCAGTAAAGAAATCGCCCGTAAGCTGGAAATCTCCGTAGAAACCGTGAAAGTCCATAAGAAACACATGTACAGCAAGCTGGGGATCAAATCCCAGTCGGAGCTGTTTTCGATTTTTCTCCAGGCGCAGAGCGCCTGAATAGCCTTGGCACGCAGGAGATATCTAAAGCTTGGAATTCCCTGTGGCGAGGGAGCTTGCTCCCGATCGACTACGCAGCAGTCGCAAAACCTGGTCACGCGATGCAGCAGACAGACCGTGATGGCCAGGTTGGGGGCTGCTGCGCAACCCAGCGGGAGCAAGCTCCCTCGCCACAAGAGCAAGCCAGTCTGCGCGTCATGGGTAACCATTGAGTCCGAACCAAGGAAACCGTATGAGCCTGTCACTCCTGAGCCGCTACGCCTTCTTTGCCGTCTGCGTGATTTTCACCCTCGCCAGCCTGCCCTTTCTCGAACACGACTGGCTGTGGCCGATCACCGCCGTCACCGGCGTGTTGAGCCTGCTCGGTCTGTTCGACCTGCTGCAAAGCCCGCACGCGGTGCGCCGCAACTACCCGATCCTGGGCAACATCCGTTATCTGGTCGAAGGCATCCGCCCTGAGATCCGTCAGTACCTGCTGGAATCCGACAGCGACGCCCTGCCTTTCTCCCGTGCTCAACGTTCGCTGGTCTATTCGCGGGCGAAGAACGAAACCGCCGACAAACCCTTCGGCACGCTGATCGACGTCTATCAATCGGGCTTCGAATTCATCGGCCACTCGATGCGCCCGGCGCCGTTGAGCGACCCGAGCAGTTTCCGCGTCACCGTCGGCGGCCCGCAGTGCACGCAGCCGTATTCGGCCTCGGTGTTCAACATTTCCGCGATGAGTTTCGGTTCGCTCAGCGCCAACGCGATCCGTGCGTTGAACCAGGGCGCCAAACTCGGCAACTTCGCCCACGACACCGGCGAAGGCAGCATCAGCCCGTATCACCGCGAACACGGCGGCGACCTGACCTGGGAACTGGGCAGCGGCTACTTTGGTTGCCGTACCAGCGATGGCCGCTTCGACCCGGAACGCTTCGCCACTCAGGCGCAGAGTCCGCAGGTGCGGATGATCGAAATCAAGATGAGCCAGGGCGCCAAACCCGGCCACGGCGGGATCCTGCCCAAGCACAAAGTCACCCAGGAAATCGCCGACACCCGCGGCATCATGATGGGCGAAGACTGCATCTCGCCGTCACGCCACAGCGCGTTCTCCACGCCGATCGAAATGATGCATTTCATCCAGCAACTGCGTGAACTGTCCGGCGGCAAACCGGTGGGTTTCAAGTTCTGCCTCGGGCATCCGTGGGAGTTCATGGGCATCGCCAAGGCCATGCTGGAAACCGGCATCCTGCCGGACTTCATCGTGGTCGACGGCAAGGAAGGCGGCACCGGCGCCGCGCCGGTCGAATTCACCGACCACATCGGCGTGCCGATGCGCGAAGGCCTGCTGTTCGTGCACAACACCCTCGTGGGCCTGAACCTGCGCGACAAGATCAAACTCGGCGCCAGCGGCAAGATCGTCAGCGCCTTCGACATCGCCAGCGTGCTGGCCATTGGCGCCGACTGGGCCAACTCCGCGCGCGGCTTCATGTTCGCCATCGGCTGCATCCAGTCGCAAAGCTGCCACACCAACAAATGCCCGACCGGCGTCGCGACGCAAGACGCCCTGCGCCAGCGCGCCCTCGTCGTCCCGGACAAAGCCCAGCGCGTCTACAACTTCCACCGCAACACGCTCAAGGCACTGGCGGAAATGTTGGCGGCGGCCGGTCTTGAGCATCCATCACAACTGTCGGCCAAGCACCTGGTACGACGCATGTCGGCGACCGAGATCAAACTGTTCTCGCAGCTGCATGTGTTTCTGAAACCGGGGGAATTGCTCACGGGTGAGGTGAATGGCGAGTTCTATTCGCGGATGTGGCAGATGGCGCGGGCGGACAGTTTTGAGCCGCAGGAGATAGCCGCAGCATGATGATCGATGCGCCAGTCTGATCGGCAAACTGGCGCCTCAGCTCCGTTGCTGGCGAAACAGCACCAAGCGGAAAAAGCCGTAACCCGACATCAGGTTCAGCGCGGTAAACACCGTGACCGTCAGCAGACCACTCCAGTCACGCGCATCGGCAATCGCACCGATGCCGAAACTGGCTCCGCCCATCAGCCCGATAAACAGCAAATAGCCGAATACCGGCGTTTTACTGTCGAAGGTGTAGAGCATATTCACGTAAAACGAGAACGCCGCCGCCACGCAGAACGCGGCGAAGTTACTGGCTGCCTGGGTCAATCCGATGGCGCTGCACAGGACGAAAAAAATCTGCCAGTGGATCAGGGCATCGGCGATTCCAATCACTGTCAGCGCAGGAAATCCTTTCATTACGGTTCCTTGCCATGCCTTCGTCCGGCCGATTTTCGAAACTAGGGCAAGGCGCTTGAGCGGTCTACTGTCAGAAATTACAGGTGCGGGGTGGTTTGCGACGGACGGTCAGGGTTACCACTGCAGCAACCTGCCGTGAGGCGGCTCTTTCATGACGATGAAACCGTAATCGCCAATCAGGTAAATCCGGTAATACAGGCTGTCCACCAGCGCTGGAAAACCCTGATAGCCAACGCGGGTGGCATTGCGCCGTTCGCGTTCGGCGACCACGTTGGTGATGCCCGCTGCCGGCAGATTTTCCGCGAGGATGAAGTAGTCGACGTTGAGCAAATAGTGCAGCACCGGCAGCCGTTTGAATGAACCGGTCGCACTGGCCAGCCAGCGATCGGAGTAGCTCACCGAGAGGTAAATCCGCTTGGCTTCACGCAGCTCGCGATGGGCGGCGATGTCGTGGCTCAGGCTGTACAGCGCGCTGCTGGCGAAGGTTTTCTGCAGGCTCAGTACCCGGCCATAGGCGAAGGACAGCGAGAGCGTCGCCAGCAGCGGAATGATCAGCAGCAAGGGCAAGCGGCGGTGCCCGGATGCCAACGCAATATGCGCCAGATAGAACAGTCCCAGCAGCAACACGCCGAACCCCATCAGGGTCCGCGCGCCTTCATTGAAGTCACGGAACAGCAGCGTGATCCCCGGCACCAGCAATGCCAGGACAGGCAGCGTAAGCAAGCACAGCAGCAGGGTTGGCCACCGGTGCTGTCGGTACTGAACCAGTCGCACAATGCCGGCGATCGCACCCAACACCAGTGCCGCGAAAACCCACGAGTAGCCGCCGTGAAACAGCAGTGCGACGTTTTGCAGAACCCGCGTGAAATTGATGCCAATCTGCAACAGCGGGTTGGTGTCCAGGTTCAACAGATCCGTTTTTCGCAACGTCTCCATGAACGGGTAAGCCGTGACGCTGTAGATCAGGATCCCCAGGCCTGCTTGTGCGAGCTTCCAGCCCACCATCCGCAGGATCTCCGGCCACGGCGTTTGCCGCTGAACAGCCCTGATCAACTCGACACAACACAGACCGAGAAACAGATTGAAGCTGATCTGATACAACCCGATCGCCAATCCCAGCAACGCCGCCGGCACCAGCCAGCGCTGCACCCGCGATGCACCTTCGAACGTGATGGCGCAGATCACCGCGACCATGCTCAGGGCCATGATCGGGCCGTCGTATTGGTAGGACAGGTTCTGCAACAGGAACGGGTTATACCAGAGCGGCAACGCAACGAGACAAGAGGCCAGCGTCGGTTCAGTGAAGCAGTGAAACGTCAGGCGGGTCAGCGCCAGGCTCATCGCAACCGAGGCGAGCAACAGTGGCAAGGGGAAGATGTTCGGTGCAGCATCGGTAAAGGTCAGCGCCTGAAAAAACCAGTCGGCAAACAACCGCCCCTGCCCGGCCCAGGCATTGCCGGCGGCCAGTGAGCGCCAGTTGTCATCGATGTAGGGGAAGTCGGCGAGGATCAGGGGCAGGACGTACAACGAGGTGGCAAGCAGGAAGAACAGCGCGACCTGACGCTGACTGAGTTCTCGTTCGAGAAAAGCGCTCGTCCTCATGTTCGCGCCTCGGTTCAATGCTGCGCGGAATGTGAATCTGATAGAAATGTGAGCGTTTTCAGGTGAGTTGGATCGCTCTTTCAGACCAGCGGTAAAACGTCAAAAGATCGCAGCCTGCGGCAGCTCCTGCAGGGTGAATAAATATCCCGTGCAGGAGCTGCCGCAGGCTGCGATCTTTTGCTTTTACTATCGAGCGTTACCGCTTAGGAAACCGAACGCACCGCGCCCTGCGTTTCACCGGTCGGCTGCAACTTGAACACGTAGAACAACACCGTCAGCAGCACCAGGAACACCGGCCCCACATACAGTGCCACGCGAGTATCCGGGAAGTACGCCATCAGGCCGACCACCAGCACCAGGAACGCCAGCGCGCAGTACGAACTGACCGGGTACAACCACATCTTGTATTTCAGCCCGGCACGTTCGCTGGCGCTCAGGCCTTTGCGGAATTTCAGTTGCGCCAGCAGGATCATCACCCAGGTCCAGATCGCGCCGAAGGTAGCGATCGACGTCACCCAGACGAAGACCTTCTCCGGCACCAGGTAGTTGAGCAGCACGCCGATCAGCAGCGCGAAAATCGACAACAGCAGCGCACGACGTGGCACGCCATTGGAGGTCTTGGCGAAACCGGCCGGGGCCTGGCCGTTCTGCGCCAGGCTGTAGAGCATGCGCCCGGTGCTGAAGATGCCACCGTTGCACGACGACAGCGCTGCAGTGATCACCACGAAGTTGATGATACCGGCGGCGGTCTTGATGCCCAGACGCTCGAAGGTCATCACGAACGGACTGCCCTGAGTGCCGATTTCGTTCCACGGATAGATCGACAGAATCACGAACAGCGCGCCGACGTAGAACAGCAGAATGCGCCAGAACACCGAGCCGATCGCATTCGGGATGGTTTTCTGCGGGTTGCGCGCTTCACCGGCGGTCAGGCCGATCATCTCGACACCGAGGTAGGCGAACATGACCATTTGCAGGGACATCAGCACACCGGTCACGCCGTTGGGCATGAAGCCGCCGTGGGCCCACAGGTTGGAAATCCCCAGCGCCACGCCGTCGTTGCCGAAACCGAAGGCAATGATGCCGACGCCGCCGATGACCATGGCGATGATGGTGACGATTTTGATCAGGGCGAACCAGAACTCGAATTCACCGAAGGCCTTTACCGCGATCAGGTTGATCGAGCCCATGCTGACCAGCGCCGCGAGGGCCCAGATCCAGCGCGGTACATCGGGGAACCAGATGCCCATGTACACGGCGACGGCGGTGATTTCCGCGACGCAGGTCACCAGCCACAGGAACCAGTAGTTCCAGCCGGTGAGAAAACCCGCCAGCGGACCGAGATAATCCTGGGCATAGCGGCTGAACGAGCCGGCCACTGGATTGTGCACGGCCATTTCACCGAGGGCGCGCATGATCACCAGGATCGCCAGGCCACCGAGAATGTACGACAGCATGATCGCCGGACCGGCCATTTCAATGGCCTTGGCCGAACCCAGGAACAGGCCGACACCGATACAGGCGCCGAGCGCCATCAGGCGGATATGCCGTTCACCGAGTTCGCGTTTGAGCGGGCCGCCGTGAGCGGTCTCGCCATGGGGCAGGTGATTGCCGACTGGCATAGGGATACAACCTCGTCTTGTTATTGGATATGACCACCGAGTGGCGAAGCGTCGACCGATAGGCCCTGGCTTGCCGAAACCGCGCCTGCCTCGTGGGCAAACGCGCCTTGCAGGTCCCGACCTGCAAGATCAGCGGGGCGTGCAGTATAAAAAGCTTGTGACAGGGCTTTTCACTCTATAAACCACAACATTCAGCGGGAACTCTCGGCAGAAAGCCGGTTTACGGAGAGGCATTAACTGCTTTACGTAGGAATAGTCGCCACCAAAAAGGCCGCCGAGTATTGCACAGCATGGGTGCATCGTCATGTACCTGCGTTGGTGGTATCGCGTGGGTGATGGCTCTAGCACAGCGGTTTCGATCAATTTGACTGTCAAATTACCTGTGGCGAGGGAGCTTGCTCCCGCTGGGTTGCGCAGCAGCCCTGATCCCTGCAATCGCGATCTGCCTGAAACACCGCGTGCACAGGTTTTACGGCTGCTTCGCAGCCGAGCGGGAGCAAGCTCCCTCGCCACAGAGGAGGCGACACCTGGAAATTTTCGGAAATTTCGTACAGTCATCGCAGACCCAATTCTTGAATGCTGCGACTAGCGTGGATAAGGATTGAACTCGCGAAGGACGCAACGGAATGCGTAAACATCTACATTCACACAGGCTACGCCGAGGGCGCTATTCGGAATCGGGACGTGCCTATCTGATAACTGCAGTGGTGTATCAGCGCCGCAGGATATTCAGCGATTGGCAGGTGGGTCGTTTATTGGTAGCGGAACTCCGGCGAGCTCATGACCAGCGATGGGTCGATTCGATAGCCTGGGTGGTGATGCCTGACCACTTCCATTGGTTGGTCCAGCTGGAAGAAATGCATATTGAACGTCTGATGCAAGCGGTGAAATCCCGCAGCACTTTGTCGATTAATCGCGCCCTGAACCGAAAAGGCGCGTTCTGGCAAACCGGCTATCACGACCGCGCCATCCGTGATGGCGAAGACTTGAAACCCTTCGCCCGTTACATCATCGCCAATCCGCTACGGGCAGGATTGGTGAAGCGGATTGGCGATTACCCACTCTGGGATGCCTGCTGGCTCTAAAGCACCTACTCCCCCTGTGGCGAGGGAGCTTGCTCCCGCTCGGCGGCGAAGCCGTCGTAATACTCGCGCACGCGGTGTTTCAGAAAGATCGCGATCAGAGGGATTGGGGCTGCTACGCAACCCAGCGGGAGCAAGCTCCCTCGCCACAGGTGCAGTTTTCTTCAGAAACCAACCCACTCAAACCCCGCACTTTTTTTTCCCCATCACCAACCACCGTCTAAGCTTCAGTCAAGTCCGATCAATCTGCGTGAATGGATCAATCGACTATGGGCGCTTTGTGGCAAACCGATTCGAGTAAAGCCGTGGTTCCGACTGAACGTGTGGATGAAGCGCCTGTCCCCCCCCAAAAACGCCGCAACCGGCATGGCTGGAAGGCGTTCTGGTTATTGCTGCTGATTATTGCCATCGTGGTGGGTCTGGCCGCGAGCAAGGAGATGCGCACCTCGCGTTTCCAGTCCCGGGAGTTGAGCCAGTACGCCGCCTCGCTCAAATATCAGTTGGAACCCGGCCCCAGCGAAGCGATCCGCTATCCGGGCAACGGGCCGTTCGATCTGCGTCTGGGCTACAGCTCCCTCGATGAATTCCTGCCACGCCTGCTCAAGCGCGACTACGTGATCACCGAGCAGACGCGTTTTTCCCCGGCGCTGCTCAGCTATACCGACAAAGGCCTGTTCGTGCCTTATTCGGAAAAGATCCAGGCCGGGTTGTCGATCACCGACTGCCGCGCCGCGCCGCTGTATCAGTACAAGTATCCACAACAGCTGTATTCGAGTTTCGCGGCGATTCCGCCGGTAGTGGTCAGCAGTCTGCTGTTCATCGAAAACCGTTTTCTGCTCGACCCCAAACAACCGCTGGCCAACCCGGCGGTGGACTGGCCGCGCTTCGGCATGGCCGCGTGGTCGCAGGTGGCGAAACTGCTGCACCTGCCGGGGCAATCGGCGGGCGGCAGCACCCTGGCAACGCAACTGGAGAAATACCGGCACTCGCCTGATGGCCTGACCGTGTCTGGCGCCGAGAAGATCCGCCAGATGCTGTCCGCCAGCGTGCGCGCCTATCAGCCCGGCCCGCAAACCCTCGGCGCGCGGCAGAACATCATCCGTGACTACCTCAACAGCGTGCCGCTTTCCGCTGTGCCGGGGCACGGTGAAGTGCATGGCATGGCCGAAGGTTTGCGGGTCTGGTACGGCAGCGATTTCAACAAGGCCAACGAACAGCTCAACAGCCCGGCCACCGACCCGAAAACCATGGCCGACAAAGGCCTGGCCCTGCGTGAAATGCTCTCGCTGATGATCGCCCAGCGCCGCCCTTCGCATTACCTGACCAAAGGCCGCGAAGAACTCGCCGACCTCACCGACAGCCACTTGCGCCTGCTCAAACAAAACGGCGTGATCGACAGCGCGCTGGCCGATGCCGCGCTGGCGAGCAAGGTCACCTACCGCGACTGGCAAACCCAGCCGACGATTCAGCCGATCGATACCAACAAGGGCATCAGCGTCGCCCGCAGCCGTCTGGCGAGTATGCTCAACCGTCCGCTGTACGACCTTGATCGCCTCGACCTCTCAGCCACCAGCACCTTGCAGGGCGACCTGCAAACCCAGGCCACCGAGTACCTGAAAAAACTCGCCGATCCCGCGTTTGCCGGGCAGATCGGCCTGATCGGCGAACGCCTGCTCACCCCCACCAGCACCACCCAGGTGCGCTACAGCTTCACCCTGTTCGAACTGACCCCGGACGGCTCGCGGGTGCGCGTGCAGACCGACAGCACCGACCAGCCGTTCGACATCAACGAGGGCAGCAAGCTGGAGCTCGGCTCGACGGCGAAGATGCGCGTGCTCACCACTTACCTGCAGATCATCTCCGAACTGCACGACAAGTACGGCGCCATGAGCGTGCCGGAATTGAAGAAAGTCGAAGTGCCGGATCAGGACCGCCTCAGCCAGTGGGTGATCGACTACCTGATCCAGAACAAAGACCACGATCTGTCGAAAATGCTCGGCGCCGCGCTCGACCGTAAATATTCGGCCAGCCCCGGCGAGGCGTTTTTCACCGGTGGCGGCCTGCACGTGTTCCACAACTTTCGCAAGGAAGACAACGGCCGCATGCCGACCCTGCGCGATGCCCTGCGCGAGTCGATCAACCTGCCGTTCATTCGCCTGATGCGCGATGTGGTGCGCTACGTCACCTACTCCGGCCCCAACAGCAGCGCCGAGTTGCTCAAGGACGACCGCGACCCTCGGCGTCAGGAATACCTGGCCAGTTTTGCTGACCGCGAAGGCACTTCGTTCCTGCTCAAGTTCTGGAAGAAGTACAAGAACAAGGACACCCAGGCGCGCCTCGACACTTTCCTCGACAGCATGCGCCCGACCCCGATCCGCATGGCCGCTGTACACCGCTACCTGCTGCCCAATGCCAGTCAGGAAGATTTCAACAGCTTCGTGCGTGCCCACCTCAAAGGCGCCAAGCTCACCGAAAAACTCACCGACGATCGCTTGATCCGGTTGTATGACGCCTACGGCCCGGGCACCTATGACCTGCCGGATCAGGGCTTCATTGCCAAGGTCCACCCGCTGGACCTGTGGTTGATGGGTTACCTGCTGCACAACCCGGACGCCACTTTCAGCCAGGTGGTCAAGGCCAGTCAGTTCGAGCGGCAGGAGGTCTACAGCTGGCTGTTCAAGAGCAAGCACAAGGGCGCCCGTGACAGCCGCATCCGCACCATGCTCGAGATCGAAGCGTTCCTCGAAATCCACCAGCGCTGGCAGAAAGTCGGCTATCCGTTCGACCATCTGGTGCCGTCGCTGGCCACCGCCATCGGCAGCTCCGGCGATCGCCCTGCCGCGCTGGCGGAGCTGATCGGCACCATCCTCAACGATGGCGTGCGCATGCCCACGCTGCGCATCGACAGCCTGCACTTTGCCGCGGGTACACCCTATGAAACGCGCTTGACCAACGACCCACATGTGGGCAAACGGGTGATGCCATCGGAGGTCGCCACGGCGATGCGCGAGGCCCTTTCGCAAGTGGTGGACTCGGGTACGGCGAAACGAGTTTCCGGCAGTTTCAAAACCGCCGACGGTACCCCGCTGGTGATGGGCGGCAAGACCGGCACCGGCGACAACCGCATCGAAGCCATCGGCTCTGGCGGGCGGATCCTCAGTTCGAAGTCGATCAACCGTACCGCAACCTTCGTGTTCTACATCGGCAACAACCACTTCGGCACGCTCACCGCGTTCGTCCCCGGGCGCTCGGCGGAGAACTTCAAGTTCACCTCGGCGTTGCCGGTGCAGGTGCTCAAGGGCATGGCACCGATCCTCTCGCCATACCTGCAACCGGGCACGCATACGCTGTGCCAGGCACCGGAGGTCACCGCCGCCCGCTAAGCACGAAAGCCCGGTGACGGGGTGGTAACAGGGTATTTTTCGCTCCGTGTTTTTCGAAGGCTCCGTGCGCAACCCCGGCGTTTTCCACCGGGTAATTGCGCTTTTTTCACCCGTTGTCCTTGCCTAGGCTGATCGCTCCATTTTTGATCAAGGACGATCCAGCAATGCCCACCCTTTCCCCGCAGGGGCAACCGCCGCGCACGGCGCACCTCGTCTCACCGGATGTCAGTATTCATTATCAGACGATCGAAAAAGCCATCCCGGCCTGGCTGCGCGCAAGCTCAGCGACGCGGGTCAATGAATTGCAGCTGCACCGACTGAAGCTGCCGGCCTGGTATCAAGCGGTCTCGGACGCCGAACACCTGCGTCTGCAACAGCAGATGCAAAATGCCTGGAAAGCACAAAACGAAGTGGACAGGACCTTGAGCAGCCTGCAAGACGTCTACGCCTTCGCCCGTCCGTTATTGCAGCAGGCATTGCAACAGCGCTTCGGCGTCGAAGACGACGTCGAGAACACCTGGCTGCGCCTGTACTCACCCGTCAACGGCGCGTGGTGGGCCCACGACTTTGCCGGTGCAACCACCAGCCGGACCGTCTCGCTGCTCGACGCTGCATTGCATAACTTCGCCCGGGACGAGGCCTTCAGCCCGGCCTCGGAGTTCATCACCCGCCCCGATGCCAACGGCCACTTCACGGTCAGGCCGCTCAAGCACCAACTGAGTATCGAGCAGTTCAAGTCACTGTGCCGCGAGCTGAATATCGGCGCCCGCTACGAGCAGCATCTGAACGAGTTTCTGCGCTCGGGCAACCGTGTCGCCCGCCAGGTTTTGCAGTACAGGGTCATCTTCAGTCAGAAAAGTACCTTGAGCGTCTGTGCCCGACTGGCCCTGGCGAAAAAGGACATCGACCGCGACGCCTACGAGGTCGTGCAGGGCATGCTCGATGATCGGCGCGACCTGCGCTGGCGCGGGCGTGCCATCAACTATTACAACCTCGCCATGATGGATACGGCGCTGACCGGTATCACCCTCATCGCCCCTGACGTGGACACCGCCAATGCCCCGGTCCCGGTGATTGCCTATGTGCCCCATGACCCGGAGCACCCGCTCAAACAATACCCCTCGGCGCTGGACTTCATGGCGGAACTGACGCGGCAACTGCGCGACCGCGATTCTGCCGGCAGCTATCAGCGGTTTTTCAGCCAGTTCGTCAACCATCAGCAACGCGGGCATTTTTTTGCAGGCCTGAACGCCCGCCTGAGCAGCGTGAAATGGCACGCCGTGCCGCCGGGAACCGACCTGCCCGGTTGGCGCGAAACGCCTGTGGATCACCCCGACCTGCGCTTTCGCCTGACAAAAATCCAGGACGACCGCGACACCCGTTACACCGGCAGTCTCTGGGCTTACTTCTATCAGCAGAAGCTCAACAAGATTTTCAATGACGCCCGGGAGATCGCCATTTCCACCGAGTATGCCGATCGCATGGCCCGCTGGGCCTGGTGGGACAACCTGGGGAAAATCCTCTCGGATATCTTCAATGTGGCGCTGCTGGTAGTAACCCCGCTGGTGCCAGGGCTCGGCGAATTGATGCTGGCCTACACCACGTATCAACTGCTCGACGGCGTCTTTGAAGGCATCGTCGACATGGCCGAGGGGCACCTGGCCGAAGCGGGTGAGCAAGCCATCGGCGTGCTGCAAAGCATCGTCCAGCTCGGCGCCTTCGCCGCTGGCGCCAGCCTGGGACATGTCGCACGGGTCAAGCTGTCGTCGTTTGTCGAAGGCCTGAAACCGGTGCAGTTGGCCGATGGCCAGCCCCGTCTGTGGCACCCCGATCTTGCGCCCTATCGCCTGCCGGAACAGACGCTGCCAATCCCGGCCCGGCCCGATGCGCACGGCGTTCATACGCTGGGGGACAAACAACTGCTGCGCCTGGATCAACACCTGTTCGAGGTGACCAAGGACCCGGTTTCCGGGGAGCACCGTCTGCGCCATCCACGACGTCCCCGGGCCTACGCGCCGAAGCTTGCGCACAACGCCGACGGGGCCTGGGTCTGTGAAACGGAAAACCCGCGTCTGTGGGACGGGCCAACACTGATGCGACGCATCGGTCACCGCACCGATGGCTTCAGCGACGCGCAACTGGAACACATGCGCCTGCTGACCGGTACCGACGAGGACGTGCTGCGCCGCATGCATGTGGATAACACCCCGCCACCACCGTTGCTCAGCGACACGCTGGAGCGTCTCGGTCCGACGCGCCCGGTGCAGCCCGCCACGCCTCTCTCGCCGGCGGTCAGCCAGGTGTTGGTGGATTGTCCACAGTTGACACCGGTCCTTGCCGAACGGGTAATCTCCCAGGCCAGACCGATGGAACAGCAGCAAGCCATGACGCAACGCCGTCTGCCCTTGCGTTTGCGCACGACCGCCCGCGAGGTGCAGTTTGAATTGCAGTCCGTGCGCGCTGCCCAGAGTTTGTTGCAGCCAGCTCTGATCAACATTGACAGCGAACGGCTGATCCTCGGGGCGCTGCGGCACTACAGCGATACCTTCGGGGCGCTGCGGATTGAAATCCGAGAAGGCACGTTCGACGGCGAGTTGCGTTGCGAGGCCGGTGCAGCGGTCGCCGAACGGGTTCGGGTGCTGGTGCGGGTCGCCGCCGATCGCTATCAGGTGCGCGATGGCGCGGATCTGCCGCTCCACCCTGCCACTGGCCTGTACGAGGCAATCCTGCAGGCGATCAATCACGATGGCCGCAGCGCCCTGGGCTACCGACCTGACGACCTCGAACCGTTCAGACAATGGATCATCGCCAGAACTCAGGCCCCCAGCGAACGGCGCACGCTACTCGCCAGCCCGCCGATCCGCCCGGTCGCGCAATACAACACCCTGTTTCTGGTGCGCGGCCCAGGCCTGAGCCGCAGTGCTGCCACGCTGGAGGAGCGCATCCAGGACCTGCATCCGCATTTCAGCCCGGGCGAGGTCGATGCCTTTGCCAATGCCCTGACCGAACGCGGCGAGCCGCTCAAAGCCATCGAGGCACATGAAAACGACCTCGATGAACTGCGGGTCATTGTCAATCGCTGGCGCTATCAGCAGCCGGATACCTGGGGGCCGGGCAGCTATTCGTTCCGCGAGGGTGGCGGGCTGCATATTTTCGAAAGGTTGCTGGACTGTTTCGAACGCAAGAACGAGCACCTGGGTAACCGCGCCGATCCGACCGCCTATGCGCTGGACCTGTCGCGGGAACTGCTCTCCACGGATCTGGAGATCTGGTGGGCGAAACGTCCGCCGCTGAAGAAGTTTCTCGACAGGGTCACGGTGCTCAAACTCGACAACACGCGATTCTCCCCCGACACGCTCGGCCTACTCAAAGACTTCCCGAACGTGGTCGAGCTGAGTGCCAAATATTGCGAACTGACGCGCTTGCCGGACCGCATCGGGACCACGATGCGCCGCCTCGAACGCCTGCGTCTGAACAACAACCACATTGAGCTGGATCGCGCTGCCGTCGAACGGCTGAGCAACCTGACCTACCTCGAAGTGCTGAGAATGGATGACAACCCGCTGGGGCTGTCGCCTGATCTGTCGCGCATGCCGCGCCTGAAGGTGGTGGCGCTGAAGAACACCGGGCTGACCACCTGGCCGGACGGCATTCTGGCCAAGCCACGGCCACGCGGTTTGCTGCTCGATCTGCGCGGCAACCCGCTGACCGCGATCCCCGACGTACCCGCCGGTTCCGAAGCGCAATGGCTGGTGGCGCGCACGCGCCTGGACGTCGCCGCGCTGTCGGAACTCAACCAGTTGCGCTACCAGGACAGTCGCCGTTCGATGGCACTGCCACCGGAACCGATCATGCCGGCCACCAACCCGGCCACCTCGATCATCTCCAACTTTGGCGCCGACTATTGGGCCGATGTGCCGGGTTGGGGTGTCGACCGCGAAACGCCGTGGACGGAGCTGGTGGAAGATCCCTTGGCCCAACCGTTCATGGCGACGTTACTCAATGTGCGTGAGTTTGCCGATTTCCGTGCTGGCGGAACGGCGCGCGAGCAGTTGATGCAACGCGTCTGGCGCATGCTCGACGCCGTGCACGTCGACAGCCGCTTGCGTGAAAAACTGTTCACCATGGTAGTAGCACCAGTGGATTGCGCGGATGCCGGTGCGCAATTGTTCAATCACATGGGCGTGAATGTGCTCGCCTATGAGGCCCATGCCTATTCGGTCGAACCGAAGGAGCTCGAACTCAAACTGGTGACGCTGGGCAAAGGCGCAGCGCGGCTGGAACAGGTCAACGAAATCGCCCGGGCCGATGTCGCCAGCCGTGGCGGCAACCCCGACGAAGTGGAAGTCTATCTGGCCTACCAGACCGGTCTGGCCAAGCGTCTCGGCTTGCCCTGGCAGTCCGAAGACATGCTCTACCGTCCGGTATCCGGCGTCACCGACGCGATGATCGATCAGGCGTACGACACAGTACTGGCGCTGGGCGAAGGCGATGGTCTGGTCAACCAGATGCTCGAACTCGACTTCTGGAAAGAGTACCTGAGCGAGCGCTATCCCGTGCGCCTGGAAAGCAACAAGCGCCTGTTCCAGCGCCGCTACGAAGCCCTTGAGTCGCTGCGCGAGGTCCAGCGCCAGTGGACGCAATCGGCGGTGGCCGAGGAACGCGCGGCCCTGCGCGAACAGCTCAAGACGTTGATGAACGAGCTGTCGGTGCCAGCGACCGTAGTGTTCAATGACCAGCCGATCAGCGACACGCTGTTCGACCGATTGCTGATCGACCTTGCGGATGACGAAAAGGAACTGGCGCGGCGCCTGACCCGTGAAGCACTGGCTCGCGCCGGGCTTTGACAACGGCGTGACGGCCTGCCCGTTGCACATCGGGCAGGCCGGGCAACTTCAGGGCGCCGCCGCGTTAAAGATCAGGTGCACGTTGCCGTAGTAACTCCCCGGCTTGTAGCCTCCGGCGGGCGTGATCGGCTGGATCTCCAGGACGTAACGCCCACCGGCCCTGGCCTGCTCCGCCGAGACCACCTGACGCGGCGGCGTCTCGTGAGTCAGCACGGTATCGGCGAAGCTGACGCGCAGATAAATGTTCTGCTCGTCGCGGCCATTGGACAGATACGCTTCGCTCTCCAGCCGGGCCTCGATGGCACTGGTGTCGTGCCTGACGTCGAAGTGTTTGCGCAATCCGCCGAGGCGTTTGGTGCTGACATTCCACGGCAGAATCTGCGCACGATGAATCCAGTCCGTCTCGGCCGGTATTACATAAAAACCCAGCGCCGGAATATCCACCGACACCTCGAACCGGTACTCCTCGCGTGCCGCGAACGACGCCGTGCCGAGCAGCGTCAGAATGCCCGCGCACAGGGTCATCAACGATTGCCTGATCATCTCGGTTGATCCCCTGAAGAGAGGCCGACCACGCGCTGGGACTTCTTGCTGTCGCCTTCCACCAGATTGAAGCGGTATTCGCGTCCCGGTTTCTTGTCGAACTCGAAACTGTTGCCCGCGCGGATGTGGTGTTTGGTGGTCGGCTCGCAGGCGGTTTCGTCCTTCAGCGCGCAATTGCGGAACTCGTCGATCATGACCACGGTGTTGCCGTTATTGCGCACCCGATAGGTCGCTGCGGTGTCTTCGATCACACTGTCGAAACGGCTGTCTTTCGGGCGCACAAAGAACACCGTACCGAAACCGGTCATGACGTTGACCCCGGCCGACAAGGTGTTCTGGTATTGCTCACGCTCCTCGGCGGACACGGCGAATTCGTCCTCCTTTTCCGGAACCACCGGGATGAACCGCACGCGGAAGTAACGCTCCCGGTCGCGCTCGCCCATCATCAACAGACGCGTGCCCTGCATGCCGTTGGCCGGCACGATCAGCCGTGCGGGACTGGCCATCAGGCCCTCACGACTGCTCATGTCGGCATGGCTTTTGACTTCGATTTCCCGCGAGGTACCGTCAGCGTCGTAGAGGATTTCGAGGATATTGACCTTGACGAATGCGGTGCTGTCGCCGCTGTTGAACACTCGTTTCAGGTAGGTGCTCTTGTCACCGTCGAGGTAGTCATAGACCGTGCCGACATTGATCTGCGGGCCGGCCTGCAGGGCAAAGGGCAACCCGCTCAAAAACATTAATAACACCAGACGTTTCATCACCTTGATTCCTTGGTCGTTGAACACAATGCCGATTCGACTTATCGCTATACAGCCCATCAGATATCCGAATCCCAGACCACCACGACAGTGCCGGAATAGCTGTCGCTCACCCCGGGCTGCAGCATGTTTGCCATTGAATGTGGCGGCACCTCGAAATGCAGGGTTCCCGGGGCTCGATCTACATAGAAGCCCGGCTTGAAATACAGGGCATTTGCATTGCCCGATTTCAATCGCGCACGTTTCACGGGCTGACCGGCAAGATCGGTTATGCCGTTGGGCATGCTGACGCTGATGTGCAGCTCGACGCGACGGTTATCTTTACTGTCCCGTAACCCACACTCGCCATTGACTCCGGGGCCGCAGGCGATTATCTGCATCTTGAAACGTGAGGACGCCGAGATGTTGAAGGTCTGATCGCGGAACAGGTTCACCGGCCGCCGTCCGGCCTGCAGCCAGCTCTGCCAGCCACCGGCGGGCACCAGACGGATTTTCTCGCCGCCGGGCGGGATGTCGACCTTGAGGGTGTGCTGTACATCCAGATTGAAGTTCAAGGTCAGCGATGAACTGCTGGGTATCATCACATCACCGAAATCGAAGTCTGCATTCGGCCCGACGCTGTAAGTCAGCGAACCGATGTAGCGCCCCGACGACATGCCCAACGGGTTGGGGGTTTCCAGTTCATAGGCAAAATCGAGGAACTCCAGACGCAGCCACGGCACATCGAACCTGGCCTGCTTGGTACAGGCGGTAGCCGAGGGAGTTTTCCAGAAAAAGGCGTAAGAATTGGTAGAGTAGAATCCCACACCACTGTACAGACAGGGCGCCGGGGCATTGACCCAGCTTGATCCCCATAACAGGTTATGGGCGATGCGATAGTCAGCGGCGCCGCCCACCAGTTTCATCACGTCCTCGGTCACATAGCGCGAACCGATACCGACAATCCGCACCCTGACGGTTTCCGGCTCGCGGGTGGTTTCGTGATAGACCGTCAGTTCACGCCATTGCGTGGGCACCTGGAACGTCGCGCCCTGGCGTGGCGAGGCATGATTGGCCATGATCGGCGTACGGGAATTGAACTGGATCGGCACCTGCAAGCTGAACATTTCATTCTGCTCGCACTGCACCGGGTCGTAGGTGCAGTAACCACTGGGAGGGGTAGTGTTCTGAAACTTGTTGCGGTGTGGATAAGACGAGTCCGGCTTGAACTCGGCGGTAATCGAAACCTGTTCGGCGTGGGCCGGCAACACCGTGCTCGCGACCAACACAACAGCCGCCAGCAAGAAGCGCCGGGATGTAGCCAAAGGTGAGACGTTCATGTCTGCAAAATCTCCTGAAGCAGGCCGTATCAACCCGCGGTGTGTGCCTGGTGGGTGACGTCGGCCAACGTGTCCGGCGAGCAGCGCAAATCACCGATCATCAACACGTTGTTTTCACTACGATGCTTGTCGGTGTCGAGCCGGAACTGGCACAGCAGTTGATCGGCGTAGCGCACTTCGAGGGTCGGTGAACCGGCGTGCATTTCCATCGAGAAAAACCCGTCGACTTCGCTGACCCCGCGGCTGGCGTGATTGATCACGTGATGGCCCTTGAGCGGCCGCCCTTGCGGGTCGAGCAAGCGTCCCAGCACGGTCAGGGTTTTCATCACCCGCACCTTGCGGTACTCCACGCCGCCCTTGTTCAGGTGATAGCGGGCGCGGGACGGTTCGATGCTGGCGGCCGGAACGTGGTTGCCTTCGAAATCGAAGCCCACCGAACTGTTGCGGTACGCCGTGAGCGGGATGAAATTGCGCCCCGGTCGCAGCGCTGAGCTGCCACCGCTGAGGTCGTCGGCGCGCAGGGCGATGTCGGCGATATCCGACTCGACATCGACGATCATCCCGGCACCGCGGCCCTGATGCTGGCTGGTCATGACCAGTCGCTGACCGCCGACGATCACGCTGCTGTCGAGGTTCACGCCACCGGTGAAGTTGCCGTTGTAGGACGAGCGCTGCACGAAGCCGTCGCCATTGACCCAGTCGGTACGGAAGTTGGCCAGGCTCGAAAGTCCGACGCCGTAGGTGTCGGTCAGCGCCGTGACCGAAATGCTTTGCAGAATGTGCTCCTGCAGATCCTTGCGATAGCCGATCGAGCCATTGTTGTCGCGCCCGCCATCGCGGGCGGTGCGGCTGCCGATGCTCCCGGAAATCTGCTGGCCCGGCCCGCCCAGCGCCATGTTGATGCTCAGGTCGATCCCGCGATTACGCGCCTCGCCACTGCTGTAGCTGCCCGGCCGGTCGAACAGCGACAAGCGCCAGTTGGCATCGCTGCCAAACAGCTCGGTGCGCTGCGTCCAGCCCAGGTCCATGCCAACGCCGTCGACATTGCCTTCGCTGTGCGAGACCCGTGCGCTCAACGAATTCTTGCGGCTGAGGCGATGGTTGAGGGCCAGCGACGAGTTGCTGGTTTCGCCGGTGAACACATTGCGCTGGCGTACGCGAGTCCCGTCGGGCAGCGTGTCGTAACTGTTGCGGGTGTCGAGCCAACTGCGGTTGTGGCTGACCACCAGGCTGCCGGCGCCGTAGTTGTACAGGCCCTGCACGTCGACGCCGGTGCCGTGGTCTTCGGTCTGATAGAGGTTGGCGAAGAGGCTGATGCTGTCGGCCAGGCTCCAGTCGATCGAGGTGCCGTACTGCAAGGTGTCACGTACCTGACGCGCCGACAGGCCGAGGATCACCCGTGGATGCAACAGGTAATTGAGCGCGGCGCCGGCGGTGAGATCACCGCTTTGCTGTTCCTCCCAATTGCTCAGCAGTTTGCTTTCCTGCCCGGCGAACACGTTGTAGCGCCAGCGCTCATCGAGGTTTTGCCAGTTCACCGGTTTGTAGACCAGCTCCTGGGTGGTCGAGGTGGTCTGGCCATCCTCGATCAGACGGACTTCGACTTCGTAAATGCCACCGGGCAAGGGCCGGGTGTCCAGCGTCTGTAAACCGGCCGGCACCGCTTGCGTGTTGATCAGCAGGCCATCGCGGTAGATCTCCACCGACGCCTGGCGATTGGCCGTGACGAAAATCGGGTAGACGCTGGGCCGCGGGCTGTCGACCGCCAGGCTGTCGGAGCTGCCATACATCACGCCGACCGCCGTGTCGGGGCTGGTGCCGAACGAACGGGGCTGGCGGGTCAGGCCTTCGGAATTGGGGGTGAAATAGCCCAGGCGGAAAAAACTGCCCTGCAGTTCGCGCTGGGTGAAAAGCTCGTGTACGGCGTGATAGGTCTTGGTGTCCGGCCCGCCGAGGCGCGCCAGTTGCATGTTGAAGGACTGGCTCCAGTTGCCGAGACTGGCACTGGCTTCCAGACCGAAACGTCCACCCAGATCCTGGTTCTGGCCGCCATTGAGGTTCAGCTGATTACGCAGCATCAGACCGCTGCTGCCTCCCTCGGGCTGCTCATGGAAGCGTTGCGTCTGCAGATCGCGCTCGGCGTTTTCGGTGGCGATCGAAAGCAGTGAGTTTTCCAGGTTGTAGTGCACCGCCAGCAGTTGCTCGGGGCATTGCCCGCTGCAGTTGCCAAGCGCTACACCGGATTTGAGGAGGCTGGCCCAGGTTTCACGCTCGGCGGCACTGATGCGGCTGTCGCTGGTGTCGGTGAAGTCGAGCAAGGTAATACGATCATCGCGCGACAATACAATCATCGCCTCGCCCAGCGGTTGTTGATCAAGTTCGACACGAACCGCCAGAGGCACATCAAAGAAATGCTCTTCAAAATCTGCCGGAAGACCTTTCGCCTGAGCCAGCAAACTTCGCGGGGTATTATCGACTGGCGGCGGCGCCGCCAATACGCTGCTGCTTAACAGCAACGCAAGCGCAGCCGCGATGGGCGTCATCGGATACATGAATTAATACTCTGATTACCGGAAGTAAAAGCCCGGCCGGGCAACTTAAAAGTTGCCGGCCGGTTACGTTACTGGACAAGTAACGTCAGGTATTGCCGTTATGACTCAGACCGAAGGTTCGACGACCAGCATGACCACACCGGTGTAGTCGCCAGCGGCCGGTTTGGCACCGGTGGCGCTGATCTTGAAGGGTGCGCGATAACGCGTATTGGACTCGGTATCGCCGACCACTTCCTGCGAGGTGGTGGTCAGTGTCTTGCCGTTGAGTTCGACTTTCAGGTCGATGGTGTTGTTGCCGCCAATCAGCTTCGGCACGCCTTCCAGACGTGCATGAACCTTGCCGGCAGTGTGCAGCACATCGAAGTGCCCGTTGACTTCGCGCATCGAATTGGTGCCCGGGTTAAAGCTCATGTCCTGATCCTTGTTGACCAGATCGGCATCCACCGGCACCGCATAGAAGTCGTCAGCCGGTACGTGCGCCACGATACTGATGGAGTGCTTGGCTTCAGTGGCGGCAAACGCCATCGAGGCGCTCATGGCCAGGACAGTCAGAGGGGCGGCAAGGGCGAGTTTCTTGAGCATCATTGAATACCTGTCTTATATAAATTAGTTGAGTCGTCGAGCAGTCAAGGCGAGCTGAACAGTCAAGAGCAGTCAGTGCTCACCATTAACTTTCAACGCCGAAGAATGTTCAACCAATTTATCTTCAAAGTAAGCAGGCAACGTCCTGCGAGCTTGTAGCCCGGACGCTATTAGATGAGAAAGAAAAAACCGCGAAATTCAGGAAAGTTCCTGTGCAACTGTCAGATACAGGCTACAGGGCGCCAGCCGAGTGACTGTACGCGCCACAACTTCACAGCAACTTCCGTAAGACATGTACCACACTTTCCCGAAAATAAAGGGCGAAACGGAATATTAGAGAACAAGCACTAATCTGCGCCTTTGCCGGGAGATTTAATACTGCGATTTCTTGATCGTTTTCCGGTTTTTTGCGAGCGCCGATTCGATCGGTCAGGTGTGCACCGTTGGTCAGGACACCTTGCCAGCGCGTAAAGATATATCTTAAGTTGTATCTAAACACGACGAGAGAGCAGGACAATGAGAGACCATCATTCCCCCCATCATCACCGCGAACACGGCGACGGCCGTGACGGCTTCGAAAAACGCCCCGGCCGTGAACGCGGCGGACGCGGCCCACGAGTCTTCGCCCCCGGTGATCTGAAATTGTTGCTGCTGGCGCTGATCGCCGAGCAGCCGTGCCACGGCTATGACCTGATCCGCCAGATCGAAGGCATGTTCGACGGCGCCTACAGCCCAAGCCCCGGCGTGATCTACCCGACCCTGACCTTCCTTGAAGAAAGCGACCTGATCAGCGGCGACGCCGAGGCCGGCAAAAAACGCTACAGCGTGACGGATGCCGGTCGTTTGTCTTTGAGTGAGCAAGCGGTCGCACTGGACGGCGTGCGCATGCGCATTGACGTCAGCAAACGTTCGTTGCGCGGCCATGACCGGCCGCCGGAAATCCACGAGGCGGTGCACAACCTGCGCCACGCTTTGCAAATGCACCACGGGCGCTGGAGCCCGGAAGAAATCCTGCGTGTGCGTGACCTGCTCAACGACACCGCCAAAGCCATCGTCGACGGCCCTGCCGTTCAAACTGCCCAGGAGAAAGCCGAATGACTGCAGTCGATACCCAAACCATTCACCGCGTGATGCACGAAATCAAACGCCGCAAACTCGAAGTGCTGCGCGTGGTCGACCTGACCCCGCGCATGCGCCGCATCACCCTCGGCGGGCCGCAGCTGGCAGGCTTCATCAGCCTGGGCACCGACGATCACGTGAAACTGCTGTTCCCGCAGAACGCCGAACAGGCTGCAGCGCTGGAAACCCTGGTGCTCGGTGCCGGCAAGGACAACGGCCCGCTGCCCGAGATGCGCGACTACACCCCGCGCCGTTATGACCTGGACACACTCGAGCTGGACATCGACTTCGTTCTGCACGGCGACGGCCCTGCCTCGACCTGGGCCGAACAGGCGAAGCCCGGGCAATTTCTGCACATCGGTGGGCCACGCGGTTCGATGATCGTGCCGGATATCTTCGACAGCTACCTGCTGATCGGCGACGAAACCGCCCTGCCCGCCATCGCCCGCCGCCTCGAAGGCCTGGCGGCCAATCGCAGAGCACTGGTGGTGATCGAAGTGGAAAACGGTGCCGAACAGCAAGTGCTGGACAGTGCGGCGCAGGTCAACGTGATCTGGGTACTGCGCGAGGGCGGCAAGGACAACCTGCTGACCACCGTCAAACAGTTGCAGGTGCCCAAGGGCAATCTGTATGCATGGGTGGCGACCGAAACAAAGGTCTCGCGGCAGATCCGCCGGGTGCTGATTGATGAGCATGGGCTGGATGAACAGCTCATCAAGGCCGTCGGTTATTGGCGGGCTGAGGGCACATCCGAAGAAGAGTGACGTCACTTCACTGTGAAGATGAACACCTCAGTGGCGAGGGAGCTTGCTCCCGCTCGGCTGCGAAGCAGTCGCAAAACCTGTGAACGCGATTTGCCTGACGCAACTTGCAGTCCGGGTTCAGGGTTGCTTCGCACCCCAGCGGGAGCAAGCTCCCTCGCCACAGGGTTACGCCCTATTTTTCCGCCCCACGCCAACGGTCGATCCCGATCACCAGCAACCCAATCACCACAAACCCCACCAATATCCCCCCGGCATTGATGAACACCTGTGCATAACCGAGCAGCGCCACATCAATGAACGGGTACGCATACGCGCCAAGCAGATGCCCGCGCAGCAAGGCGTAGATGAAGTACACCAGTGGATAAATCAGCCACAGCGGCAAATGCCACAGGCGTAACGTACCTTTAGGCACGCAGCACCACCAATAGCCGAGAAACAGCAGCGGCATCACATCGTGCAGTAACTCATCGGCAATAAACTGCCAGCCTTCGGGGTGCCACAAATGCCGCAGCAAAATGCTGTAAGCCAACCCCACCACGGCAATACTCACCGCCACCCCGCTGCTGACCCACGGCTGCACAAACCAGCGCTGCGCAGCGGATTCACGCCGTGTGACCGCGCAGGTCAGCACCGTCGCCACCAGCGTGTTGGTCAACACCGTGAAGTAACTGAAGAAGCTCACCAGCCCGCCCAGCAGGCTGGCGTCGACACTCAGCCGCGCAAGGAAAATCAGGTACAGCTGGATACTCAGCCCGGCCCAGCCGAGGGTGGCGATGAGTGTGAGCAGGCGTCGCCGGGCAACGGCGTTCATCTCAGAGCGGACGCTTGGTGCGCATCAGTTTCACGTACAAACGCTCGACCTTCTCCCGCGCCCACGGGGTTTTGCGCAGGAAGGTCAGGCTCGACTTGATGCTCGGGTCGCTCTTGAAGCAGCGGATATCGATGCGCTCGGCCAACCCTGACCACTCGTAATGCGCCACCAGCGCATTGAGGATCTGTTCGAGGGTTACGCCATGCAGCGGATCGGGAGTGTGGTCGTTCATGCCAGGCCTTTGGACGGAGGGAAAATGCACAAGCCGCGCACCTTAGCCGAGGGGCCGGTCAGGTGGAAGGCCTTGCATCAAATGTAGGCCAACCCGAGAAGATCGCAGCCTGCAGCCATCGCCACAATGCGCCCGTTTGCCGCACTGTTACCGAATCAGAAATGCTGCATGTCTGCAAAAGCCCTTTGTCTTTTTGTTACAGATCATTATCCTGCCGCCCTTCAGCTGAATCGCTTCACTGCCTGCGTCAAATTGAAGCGCTCGGTTTACCCCCGTAAAACACCAAAAAAAGACTGACCCATGCCCGATTTTTCCTTCTCCCGAGACAGCGCTATCTCAGCCCTGCGCCTGATCGGCGGCTGCACCGCGCTCGGCTTCGCCACCTACGCCCAGGCGGCCCCCGCCTTCGACAGCGACTCACCGTGGATGCTCGGTGACTGGAACGGCACGCGTACCGAACTCGCGGAAAAAGGCTACAACTTCAAACTCGATTACACCGGCGAAATGGGCAGCAACCTGCACGGCGGCTATGACCACGATCGCACCGCGCGCTACAGCGATCAGTTCGGTCTGGGCACGCACCTGGACCTGCAAAAAATCCTCGGCTGGGACGATGCCGAATTTCAGCTGACCATCACCAAGCGCAGCGGCAATAACATCAGCAACGACCGGATCAACGATCCGCGCGTGGGCGGCTTCACCTCGGCCCAGGAAGTCTGGGGCCGTGGCCAGACCACGCGCCTGACGCAGATGTGGTACCAGCAGAAATTCTTCGACCAGAAGCTCGACATCAAGGTCGGCCGCTTCGGTGAAGGCGAAGACTTCAACAGCTTCCCCTGCGACTTCCAGAACCTGGCGTTTTGCGGCTCGCAGGTCGGCAACTGGGTCGGCGGCATCTGGTACAACTGGCCGGTCAGCCAGTGGGCACTTCGAGTCAAATATCACCTGACCGCAGAGCTGTACGCGCAGGTCGGTGCCTACGAGCAGAACCCGTCGAACCTCGATCGCGGCAACGGCTTCAAGCTCAGCGGCAGCGGAACCCAGGGTGCGGTGCTGCCGGTGGAGCTGGTGTGGACGCCAAAACTCAACGGCCTGCCGGGCGAGTACCGCGCCGGTTACTACTACAGCAGCGCCAAGGCCTCCGACGTCTATAAAGACCAGAACGGCCAACCGGCAGCCCTCAGCGGCGAAGCCTATCGCAGCGCGTCGAGCAAGCACGGCGTATGGCTCGGAGTGCAACAGCAGATCACCAGCATGGCGAGCGACAACTCCCGTGGTCTGAGCGTGTTCGCCAACGGCACCATGCACGACAAGAAAACCAACGCGGTCGACAACTACGTGCAGGCCGGCATCACCTACAAAGGCCCGTTCGATGCGCGCGCCAAGGATGACATCGGTTTCGCCCTCGCCCGCGTGCACGTCAACCCGGCGTATCGCAAAAACGCCGAAGCGAGCAATCAGGCCCACGCAGTCTATGACTACGACGACCCGTCCTTCCTGCCGCCGCAGGACACCGAATACAGCGCCGAACTGTATTACGGCGTGCACCTGACCAACTGGCTGACCGTGCGCCCGAACCTGCAATACATCCGCCATCCGGGTGGCGTGAACGACGTCGACGACGCACTGATCGCGGGGATCAAGATCCAGTCGTCGTTCTAAAGCACACCGAATAAACCTGTGGGAGCTGGCTTGCCAGCGATGCGATTTCACATTCGACATTATCGTCGGCTGACACTCCGCCATCGCTGGCAAGCCAGCTCCCACAGGGGAACTCATGAAATTCGTTAGCTAGACAAGTTTTTATCTGAACCATACCCGCGCCCAATCGTCATCTAGAGTGACTAAAGCGCGGGACTAAATAAACGTCACGGAGAATCACACTATGAGCACCGAAAGTGCTTCGAGTCGGGGCCGTCTGCTACCGAGCCTGCTCGGCATTCTGCTTCTACTGATGGGCCTGGCCATGTTGGCCGGGGGAGTCAAGCTGAGCATGCTCGGCGGCTCGCTGTACTACCTGCTGGCCGGTATCGGCATTGCGCTGAGCGGCATTCTGTTGCTGCTGCGTCGTCGTGCGGCGCTGGGCCTGTACGCCATCGTGCTGTTCGCCAGCACGGTCTGGGCCCTGTGGGAAGTCGGTCTGGACTGGTGGCAACTGGTGCCGCGACTGGCGCTGTGGTTCGTTCTCGGCATCGTGATGTTGCTGCCGTGGTTCCGTCGTCCACTGCTGCTCAATGGCCCGGCGCCGATGGGCACTGGCGGTCTGAGTGTGGCCGTGGTCCTGGCCGGCGTCACTGCCCTGGCCAGCCTGTTCACCCACCCGGGCGAAACCTTTGGCGAACTGGGCCGCGACACCGCGGACATGACCAGCACCGCGCCAGCCATGCCTGACGGCGACTGGCAGGCCTATGGCCGCACCGAGTTCGGTGACCGCTACTCGCCGCTGAAGCAGATCACCCCGGCCAACGTCGGCAAGCTGCAAGAAGCCTGGCGCATCCAGACCGGCGACCTGCCGACCGCCGATGACCCGGTAGAGCTGACCAACGAAAACACCCCGCTCAAAGCCAACGGCATGCTCTATGCCTGCACCGCGCACAGCAAAGTGCTGGCGCTGGACCCGGACACCGGCAAGGAACTGTGGCGCTTCGACCCGCAGATCAAGAGCCCGGTGGGCTTCAAGGGCTTCGCCCACATGACCTGCCGTGGCGTGTCGTACTACGACGAAGCCGCTTACGCCAAGTCTGAAAACGCTGCGTCCGCTGTCATCTCCGAAGCCGGCAAAGCCGTTGCCCAGGCCTGCCCGCGTCGCCTGTACCTGCCAACCGCCGATGCGCGCCTGATCGCTCTGAATGCCGACACCGGCAAGATCTGCGAAGGCTTCGGCAAAAACGGCGTGGTCGACCTGACCCAAGGCATCGGCCCGTTCACCGCCGGTGGCTACTACTCCACCTCGCCAGCGGCGATTACCCGTGATCTGGTGATCATGGGCGGTCACGTCACCGACAACGAGTCGACCAACGAGCCATCGGGCGTGATCCGCGCGTTTGACGTGCGCGACGGCCACCTCGTATGGAACTGGGACAGCGACAAGCCGGACGCCACCGAGCCATTGGCCCCGGGCGAAATCTACAGCCGCAACTCGGCCAACATGTGGTCGCTGGCCAGCGTCGACGAAAAACTCGGCATGGTTTATCTGCCTTTGGGCAACCAGACTCCAGACCAGTGGGGCGCTGACCGCACCCCAGGCGCCGAGAAATTCAGCGCCGGCATCGTCGCCCTCGACCTGGCCACCGGTAAAGTGCGCTGGAACTACCAGTTCACCCACCACGACCTGTGGGACATGGACGTTGGCAGCCAGCCAACCCTGCTCGACATGAAAACCGCCGACGGCGTGAAACCGGCGCTGATCGCCCCGACCAAACAGGGCAGCCTGTACGTCCTCGACCGTCGTGACGGCACGCCGATCATCCCGATCAAGGAAATCCCGGTACCGCAAGGCGCCGTGAAAGGCGACCACACCGCACCGACCCAGGCCCGTTCGGACCTCAACCTGCTGGCCCCGGAACTGACCGAAAAAGCCATGTGGGGCGCCAGCCCGTTCGACCAGATGCTGTGCCGCATCCAGTTCAAGGAACTGCGCTACGAAGGCCAATACACGCCTCCGTCGGAACAGGGCAGCCTGATCTACCCGGGTAATGTCGGCGTGTTCAACTGGGGCGGCGTCTCGGTCGACCCGGTTCGCCAGATGCTGTTCACCAGCCCGAACTACATGGCCTTCGTCTCGAAAATGGTGCCACGCGCAGAAGTCGCCGCCGGCAGCAAACGCGAAAGCGAAACCGCTGGCGTGCAACCGAACACCGGCGCGCCCTACGCGGTGATCATGCACCCGTTCATGTCGCCACTCGGCGTACCGTGCCAGGCCCCGGCCTGGGGCTACGTCGCCGGTATCGACCTGACCACCGGCAAAGTCGTGTGGAAACGCAAAAACGGCACCAGCCGCGACAGCTCGCCGATCCCGATCGGCTTCACCCTGGGCGTGCCAAGCATGGGCGGCTCGATGGTCACTGCGGGCGGCGTCGGCTTCCTCAGCGGCACCCTCGACCAGTACCTGCGCGCCTACGACGTGAACACCGGTAAAGAACTGTGGAAATCGCGTCTGCCTGCCGGCGGTCAAGCGACGCCAATGACCTACACCGGCAAGGACGGCAAGCAATACGTGCTGCTGGTTGTGGGTGGTCACGGCTCGCTGGGCACCAAGATGGGTGACTACGTGATTGCGTACAAACTGCCGGAATAAGTTTTAGCGGCGGTAAAGGAAAGGCGATGTTCCGTGAGGGGCATCGCCTTTTTTGTGCCCGCCAATGTGGAATTCACCCCAAACACTGTAGGAGTGAGCCTGCTCGCGATAGCGGTATTTCAGTCAATACTTCCGGTGACTGATTTACCGCTATCGCGAGCAGGCTCACTCCTACAAAGGAAGGTGTTCCTCCTACAGAAGCGCGTTGTGAGCGGGAGATTTCCGACAGGATGCGGCGGTTGTGCCTCGGAAGTCGGGTGGATAGGCTCTGGTGGTCGCTGCAAATTCAGCGGCCGGGCGTCGCGGCCTGATAACTGATGCATAATCGCCAACCTGACAGCACCTCGGATGCCTGTTGGTTGTGTCATGGCGGCTGTGCGCGGGATACCTTCTTTGGAGGTATGCCGATTCCTCAGTTATCGGTCCGCGAACCCGCGTACAGCTGCCACCTCAGATTGCGTCGCGGCAATTGAAGACAGCTCCACTTCACCAACTGAGCATTCACCATGATCAAACCCACACCAAATCCCCCCGAAACCTCCCCCTACGAATCCCTCGATTCAAAAAAACTCCACGACGCCGCCGAGCGTGCGCTGGATCACTACCTGAAACCCTCTGCTGCCGCGGTGAGATTCCACAAACCCAGCAGCATGTTCCAGGTCGCCCCCGACATGGACAACGAAAGCCTGCTGGCTCACGCCTGCGAATCACTGGCCTCGGCGAGCATCATGACCAGCGATATCGCTGCGTATGTGGACAGCCCGCAGCGTCAGACGATACTGGCGATCCAGCAGATCATCATGCTGGCTGAGCTGGCGGTGAATCGGGTGCTCGATAATGTGGAAATCACCCAATCTGCAGCGCACAGCTGACCCTTGCTGGACCGGGTTTGCTCGCGAAGCCAAGCCATTACACGATGTAACTGTGTAGGAGCTGCCGAAGGCTGCGATCTTTTGACGTTGAAGATCAAAAGATCGCAGCCTGCGGCAGCTCCTACAGTGGGAATGGGTGCAGGCAGTTGGAGATCGGTCGGCTGTCAGGCCGCCATCGCTGGCAAGCCAGCTCCCACAAAAAAGCAAAAGCAAAAGTAAGATCAAAAGATCGCAGCCTGCGGCAGCTCCTACAGTGGGAATGGGTGCAGGCAGTTGGAGATCGGTCGGCTGTCAGGCCGCCATCGCTGGCAAGCCAGCTCCCACAAAAAAGCAAAAGCAAAAGTAAGATCAAAAGATCGCAGCCTGCGGCAGCTCCTACAGTGGGATTGGGTGCAGGCAGTTGGAGATCGGTCGGCTGTCAGGCCGCCATCGCTGGCAAGCCAGCTCCCACAAAAGAGCAAAAGCAAAAATAAGATCAAAAGATCGCAGCCTGCGACAGCTCCTACAGTGGGAATGGGTACAGGCAGTTGGAGATCGGTCGGCTGTCAGGCCGCCATCGCTGGCAAGCCAGCGCCCACAAAAAATAAGATCAAAAGATCGCAGCCTGCGGCAGCTCCTACAGGAAGATAAGTACAACCCGCACGCGGCGCATGCCGCCCCACTCCAGGATGAGCGTTAGCTCGGCTGCAGCTCTTGATCTTGCTCTTGATCCACGGGCGACGTCGGAAGGCTGAGCGGAGGGATTGATCCGGGGGTGGGAGCGCAGCGACCGTTTGGCGCAGCCAAACACAGCGAGAGGAGGTGCAGCGAAGCAAACCGGAGGCGCTGCCCCACGGATCAGTCCCGGAGCGAAGGAACCCCGAGCCCCAGCGAGCGGGCCGAACGCAGGAGCAAGCCTTTTTTTGCTTACTTTTTTGAGGCGTTTGTCAAAAAAGTGAGTCGCCGTCAGGGCGAAACCCTAAGCAGCCGTTACCGAAAAAACGGATATGTACACAAAAAAACCAAGAACCTGGTCGGCCCAAAGGCCGCCAAGCCCAAAAGCGTGACGCCTGTCAAAACCCTGAACACCCAAGCAGAAACACCGCCCCCCATTGAAACCACCCAAAGCCTGCCCCATCTAAGACCCATACCCCATTGCGCAGGTGCCCCAATGAGCGACCAGCAAGAATTCCCAGACAACCCCGACGACTACACCGAAGCTGACCACATCGAACACCACTCCACCGGCAAAGGCCTCGCCCTGCCCGGCCAGAACCTGCCGGACAAGGTCTACGTCATCCCGATCCACAACCGCCCGTTCTTCCCGGCCCAAGTGCTGCCGGTCATCGTCAACGAAGAACCCTGGGCCGAAACCCTCGATCTGGTCAGCAAATCCGAACACCACTCCCTGGCCCTGTTCTTCATGGACACGCCCCAGGAAGACCCGCGCCACTTCAACACCAAAGCCCTGCCGGAATACGGCACGCTGGTGAAGGTGCACCACGCCAGCCGCGAAAACGGCAAACTGCAATTTGTCGCCCAAGGCCTGAGCCGCGTGCGCATCAAGACCTGGCTCAAACACCACCGTCCACCGTACCTGGTGGAAGTCGAATACCCGCACCAGCCGACCGAGCCGACCGACGAGGTCAAGGCCTACGGTATGGCGCTGATCAACGCGATCAAGGAACTGCTGCCGCTCAACCCGCTGTACAGCGAAGAGCTGAAGAACTACCTCAACCGCTTCAGCCCCAACGATCCGTCGCCGCTGACCGACTTCGCCGCCGCCCTCACTTCGGCGACAGGTAATGAGCTGCAGGAAGTGCTCGACTGCGTGCCGATGCTCAAACGCATGGAAAAAGTCCTGCCGATGCTGCGCAAGGAAGTCGAAGTCGCGCGCCTGCAGAAAGAGATCTCCGCCGAGGTCAACCGCAAGATCGGCGAGCATCAGCGCGAGTTCTTCCTCAAGGAACAACTCAAGGTGATCCAGCAGGAACTCGGCCTGACCAAGGACGACCGTAGCGCCGACCTCGAACAGTTCGAACAGCGCCTGGAAGGCAAGGTCCTGCCGGCGCAGGTGCAAAAGCGCCTTGAAGAAGAAATGAACAAGCTGTCGATCCTCGAAACCGGCTCGCCAGAATACGCGGTCACCCGCAACTACCTCGACTGGGCGACCTCGGTGCCGTGGGGCGTGTACGGCGAGGACAAACTCGACCTCAAGCACGCGCGCAAAGTGCTCGACAAACATCACGCCGGCCTCGACGACATCAAGGATCGCATCCTCGAATTCCTCGCGGTCGGTGCCTACAAAGGCGAAATCAGCGGTTCGATCGTGCTGCTGGTCGGCCCGCCGGGCGTGGGTAAAACCAGCGTCGGCAAATCCATCGCCGAATCCCTCGGCCGCCCGTTCTACCGCTTCAGCCTCGGTGGCATGCGCGACGAAGCCGAGATCAAGGGCCACCGCCGCACCTACATCGGCGCGCAGCCGGGCAAACTGGTGCAGGCGCTGAAAGACGTCGAAGTGATGAACCCGGTGATCATGCTCGACGAGATCGACAAGATGGGCCAGAGCTACCAGGGCGACCCGGCCTCGGCGCTGCTGGAAACCCTCGACCCGGAACAGAACGTCGAATTCCTCGACCACTACCTCGACCTGCGCATGGACCTGTCGAAAGTCCTGTTCGTGTGCACCGCCAACACCCTGGATTCGATTCCCGGGCCGTTGCTTGACCGGATGGAAGTGATTCGCCTGTCGGGCTATATCACCGAAGAAAAAGTCGCCATCGCCAAGCGTCACCTGTGGCCGAAACTGCTGGAAAAGGCTGGCGTGTCCAAGGGCAGCCTGAGCATCAGCGACAGCGCGCTCAAAGCCTTGATCGACGGTTACGCCCGTGAAGCCGGGGTGCGCCAGCTGGAAAAACAGATGGGCAAACTGGTGCGCAAAGCGGTGATGAAGCTGATCGACGACCCGAAAGCGGTGATCAAGCTTGGCCCGAAAGACCTCGAAGCCTCGCTGGGTCATCCGGTGTTCCGCAACGAACAAGTGCTGTCCGGCACCGGCGTGATCACCGGTCTGGCCTGGACCAGCATGGGCGGTGCGACCCTGCCAATCGAAGCGACGCGGATTCACACGCTCAACCGCGGTTTCAAACTCACCGGGCAACTGGGCGACGTGATGAAAGAATCGGCGGAGATCGCCTACAGCTACGTCAGCTCGCACCTCAAACAGTTCGGTGGCGATGCGAAATTCTTCGACGAAGCCTTCGTTCACCTGCACGTGCCGGAAGGCGCGACACCGAAAGACGGCCCGAGCGCCGGCGTGACCATGGCCAGCGCCCTGCTCTCCCTCGCCCGCAACCAGCCGCCGAAAAAAGGCGTGGCAATGACCGGCGAACTGACCCTGACCGGGCATGTACTGCCGATCGGCGGGGTGCGCGAGAAGGTAATCGCGGCGCGGCGGCAGAAGATCTTTGAGTTGATTCTGCCGGAACCGAACCGGGGTAACTTCGAGGAACTGCCGGATTACTTGAAGGAAGGGATTACCGTGCACTTTGCCAAGCGCTTTGCGGATGTGGCTAAGGTGCTGTTCTGACAGAGCTTTAGCGCCAGATCTACCGCTATCGCTGGCAAGCCAGCTCCCACAGTGTTCGATGTGTTCACAAATCCTGTGTTCACCACAATCCCTGTGGGAGCTGGCTTGCCAGCGATGGCGTCAGTGCTGACAACACTGGACTGCCCGACTGTCACACTTTGTCTCATCTTCAGTTATGCTCGCCGTTCGTCGCCAACGCCGGAGCCACTGAGCCTATGTCCCCCACTCGCCTGTTTGTCCCACTCGCCCTCTCTTTGCTGGCCGCCTGCGCCACGCAGCCAAAACAGAACGTGACCGTGGAAAACCAGAGCGAATGCCCCGTGCAGTTGACCAACGGACAAAACCTGATCGTCATGCTGCCGAGCAACCCCACCACCGGCTACCGCTGGGCCATTCAGGATTCGGCCGGCGGCGTGCTGCATGCCCTCAGCCCCGAGGTCTACAGCAGCCCGAAAGATTCGGGCATGGTCGGTGCGGGCGGTTTCTCCACCTGGCGCTTTCAGGCCTTCGCCACCGGCACCGGGCGCCTGCGCCTGACCTCGCAGCAACCTTGGGAACCGGAAGTCGAGCCGGCAGAAACCTTCGACTGCGCCATTTCGGTGAACTGATCGTGGGCTGGCTGATTCTGGCGCTGATGGGCGCGGTGACCTTTCTCTATGGCGTGAGCACCCATGCGGCGCTGCTGTGCCTGTTGGTCAAACCGTTGCCGGTGCTGGCACTGCTCGGCTGGCTGCACGACGCGCCACCCAGCGACTATCGACGCTGGATCAGTCTGGGGCTGATTTTCTCTGTGCTCGGTGATGTGTTGCTGGCGTGGCCGGGTGATTTGTTTGTGTTTGGCCTCGGTGCGTTTCTGGTCGCGCATCTGGCGTACCTCAAGGCTTATCTCAGCGATTGCAAACGGCTGGCGCTTTTGCCGCTGGTGCTTGCGCTTGGCGTTGGCGCGGTGCTGCTGGGGTTGCTGATTTCCAGCGGTCTGGGGCCGTTGCTGGTGCCGGTGGTGGTCTATGGCACGGCGATCAGCGCGATGCTCTGGCGCGCCCTCGCTCGCCTCGGCACTGACGTGCCAAAGCGCTCGGCGTTGCTGGCGGCGGCGGGGGCGCTGGCGTTCGTGTTCTCCGACAGTGTGATTGGCATCGACCGCTTTGTGTCGCCGTTTCACGCCGCGCCGTACGTGATCATCCTCAGTTACTGGCTCGGACAGTGGGGGATCACGGCCTCCGCGTTCTCCAAAAAACCCCACTAACCCCTGTGGCGAGGGAGCTTGCTCCCGCTGGGTTGCGAAGCGACCCCAAAATCGCCACACGAGATACTTCAGGTATATCCGGTAATCAGGTTTTGCGACTGCTGCGCAGCCGAGCGGGAGCAAGCTCCCTCGCCACAGGTGTGTGCTTAAGGCTTGCTTGCGGCGCTTTATCAGACAACCCAAGCATCCCAGCTCCAGTTTGGCTAAAATGCCGGCCTTTTCATCGACACCGCCGGAACCGCCGTGAGCAAAGAACCCGATCGCATTTTCGCCCAGCCGATGGCCCAGGTGCCTGACTTCGCCTTCAACGAGGACGTGGTGCGGGTGTTCCCGGACATGATCAAGCGCTCGGTGCCGGGTTATCCGACCATCGTCGAAAACCTCGGCGTGCTGGCGGCGCAGTTCGCACAACCGAACAGCGTGCTGTACGACCTCGGTGCTTCGCTCGGCGCCGTGACTCAGGCCTTGCGCCGTCACGTGCGGACCGACGGTTGCCGGGTGATCGCGGTGGATAACTCGGCGGCGATGGTCGAACGCTGCCGTGAATACCTCAATGGTCAGGATTCGATGTTCCAGGAGTTACTGCCGGTCGAAGTGATCGAAGGCGACATTCTCGCGCTCGAGTTCAAACCGGCCTCGGTGGTGGCGCTGAACTTCACCCTGCAATTCATCGCCCCCGAGCAGCGCACTGCGTTGCTCTCGCGTATCCGCCAGTCGCTGCTGCCCGGCGGCGCGCTGATTCTGTCGGAGAAGCTGCGCTTTAACGATGCCGAAGAACACGCGCTGCTCACTGATCTACACGTCGCGTTCAAACGCGCCAACGGCTACAGCGAACTGGAAATCGCCCAGAAGCGCAGCGCCATCGAAAACGTCATGAAGCCCGACAGCCTCGAAGAACACCGCAAACGCCTGCTGGCCGCCGGGTTCTCGAAAGTCGTGCCGTGGTTCCAGTGTCTTAACTTTGCCTCGTTGATTGCCTTGCCATGATTGATCTATCCCCCCTCGCCCGCCGTCTGGCCGGCACCCCGCTGGCCGATTGGGCCAACACCCTGCAAGTGCAACTCGACAAGAAAATGGAGAAAGGTCACGGCGATCTGGAGCGCTGGCAGAGTGCGCTGGACGCGCTACCGAAACTTGAGCCAACTGAAGTCGATCTGCTCAACGGCCTGAAACTCGACACCGAATGCGACGACGAAACCCGCGCGCAAATGCGCACCGCGCTGATGGGCCTGTCGCCGTGGCGCAAAGGGCCGTTCGACCTGTTCGGCGTGCACGTCGACACCGAATGGCGCTCGGACTGGAAGTGGTCACGGGTGGCCCCGCATCTGGATCTGAAAGGCAAACGCATCCTCGATGTCGGTTGCGGCAACGGTTACTACATGTGGCGCATGCTCGGCGCCGGTGCCGACAGCGTGATCGGCGTCGATCCGAACTGGCTGTTCTTCTGCCAGTTCCAGGCCGTGCAGCGTTATCTGTCCGAGCCGAATGCCTGGCACCTGCCATTCCCGTTCGAAGACCTGCCGCCGAACCTCGAAGGCTTCGACACAGTGTTTTCGATGGGTGTGTTCTACCACCGGCGTTCGCCGATCGAGCATTTGCTGGCGCTGAAGGATTGCCTGGTCAAGGGCGGCGAACTGGTGCTGGAAACGCTGGTGGTTGAAGGCGACAAGCATCAAGTGCTGGTACCGGAAGATCGCTACGCGCAGATGCGCAACGTGTGGTTCCTGCCATCGGTGCCGGCGCTGGAATTATGGCTGCGCCGCGCCGGGTTCACCGATGTGAAGTGTGTGGACGTCAGCACCACCACCGTTGAAGAACAGCGTGGTACCGAGTGGATGAAGTATCAATCGTTGAGCGACTTCCTTGATCCCGAGGATCACAGCAAGACTATCGAAGGGCTGCCGGCGCCGATGCGGGCGGTCATCGTCGCGAAGAAGTAACGATCCCTTCCAGACACTGCAAAAAACTGTGGGAGCTGGCTTGCCAGCGATAACGGTGGATCAGTCGACATCAATGCTTGATGTGCCGACGCCATCGCTGGCAAGCCAGCTCCCACAGGGTTTGATGTCGTTCTTCAGTCTGCCGGTTTCGCGCGCCGCGCCCTGAAGAATTCGGTCAGCACTGCTCCACATTCTTCGGCCAGTACCCCGCCCTCATACAACACCCGGTGATTCAAAAAGCCCTGGGTAAAGAACTGTCCCTGACTCTGCACAATCCCGGCCTTCGGCTCCAGCGCGCCATACACCACACGGGCAATCCGCGAATGCACGATCAGCCCGGCGCACATGCTGCACGGCTCCAGCGTCACGTACAGCGTGCTGCCCGGCAGGCGATAGTTATTGATGGCCTGAGCGGCAGCGCGGATCGCGACCATTTCCGCGTGGGCACTCGGGTCGCTGGTGGTGATCGGGCAGTTGAAGCCGCGACCAACAATCTCGCCGTCCTGCACCAGCACCGCGCCGACGGGCACTTCGCCCAGCGCCGCGCCCTGCCCGGCAAGGGCCAGGGCTTCGCGCATGAAATCGCGGTCACGACTACGGTCGATGATCGCGGCGGGGCGAATCTGGCGCATCACTTCACCTCGATGGCGGCCATCAGGCCGGTTTCCATGTGGTCGATCACATGGCAATGGAACATCCACACCCCCGGGTTATCCGCCACCAGCGCCACTTGCGCACGCTCGTTCTTGCCCAGCAGATACGTGTCGGTGAAGTACGGCGTGATCTTGTGCCGGTTCGACGCAATCACCTTGAAGCTCATGCCGTGCAGGTGAATCGGGTGCTGGTACTGGGTCATGTTCTTCAGTTCGAAGATGTAGCTCTGGCCCAGCTTCAGGCTGGCAATCGGCCGATCGGCGCAGGTCTTGTCGGTGATGTCCCAGGCCTTGCCATTGATCTGCCACAGGCTCGGCGGCTTGCCGTTGTCGACGTTGACCGACACCGAACCGACCCATTCGAAATTGAAGTTGAGTTTCTCGGCATTCGCCAGATCCGGCTCGGCCACCGGGTTGGCGGGCAAGGCTTTCGGCCACTCGGTCGGTGCATCGTTATTGGCCACCGAGCGCAGAGTCCCCAGGCGTACCGGGCCGTTGCGCAGCGACAATTCTTCACCGGCCGGTGGCGCCTTGATCGCCAGGCAGATACGCATGCCCGGCCCCAGCCAGTATTCCTTGCCCAAGGGGCGCGGCTCGACCGGGTTGCCGTCCAGCGCATAGATCTGCGCTTCGACGCCGGGGATGTTGATGCGATACGTCAGGGTGTTGTCGAGGTTGAGCAAACGCACCCGGGAGATCTGCCCCGCCGGCAACTCGATCACCGGCGATGGCACGCCGTTGATGGTCGACAGCCGCCCCGCCGTGCCGCCACGTGCCGCTTCGCGAGGAATGCTGAACTCGACGAAATTGCCCTCGTCGTCGATGTGCCAGTTCTTCAGGCTCAAGGTCTTTTCGTACTTGAAACCAGTGGGTTCGCGCTCTTCGACGATCAACGGCCCGACCAGCCCGCGCCCCAGCTCTTCGCTGCTGCTGACATGCGGGTGATACCAGTAGCTGCCGGCGTCCGGCACGCGGAATTTGTAATCGAAGTATTCACCGGGCAGCACCGGCAATTGCGAGACGTACGGCACGCCGTCCATCTCCAGCGGCAGACGGATGCCGTGCCAGTGAATGGTGGTCGCCACCGGCAGATGGTTGATGAAGCGCACCCGCAGCCATTCGCCCTGACGCACCCGCAACTCCGTGCCCGGCGCCGACGGGCCGAACGCCCAGGCTTCGGTCTTGTGTCCCGGCACCAGCTCGACGTCCAGTGGCGCCGCGATCAGCTCGTAGTCGTGGCCCGCGTCAGCATCGGCCATCTTGCCCAGCCAGTAGCGCGACGCGCCTCCCGCTCCGACTCCAACGACAACAAGACCGGCCAGGCCACCGAGGATTTGGCGACGGGTAAAGGACATGAACTCAACTACCTCACGTATCTGCTTCGGGCACCGGGCCCGCAAAAGGCAAATACGATACACCTGCAATTGCGAAACAGTAAGGGCAGCGCGGCGGATGGACGCAGTTGCGCCTCGCGCGTACACGATTTCGACTGCTCAGGTGACATAACTATGTAGTGCACATGCATTGAACAGCCGGGCCATCCTGTGCCACCCGTTTCTCAAGGACAGAGAGCCCAAACACATGCCCAACCCGATGCCCAACGCCGCCGACAAGGCCGCGCTCAAGGCGATTGCCGCCACCGTCATCCAGACCTGCCCGAGCCTGCAGGACGCCGCTCGACAGGCCGCCAGCGACTTGCTGATCAAATACCAGGTCCACGGCCTCGACCCGGATCACGTGTATTTCCACCGCTTCGACGCCTCGCAAAGCAGTTCGAAAGCCTTCACCGGCTGGGAGCATGTGCACGCCACGCCCACTTCAAGCATGACCCTGACCCAGTTGGTGATTCACCGCTTCCGCGTCGCCGATCAGGACAACGCCGACCTGCTCGACGTCTATGGCGGTTTCTACACTGCCGGTCCCGATGCCCGCACCTTCGATGAACGCAATGAAGTGCGCCTGCACGGCAACGACGTGCTCAAGGACTTCTGGAGCATCGATTTCAGCGCCCTGTACGACGCTCAACTGAACGCATTCTGGAACACCAGCGGCAGCGACTTTCGTACCCTGGCCAAGTGCAACTTTCTGATCAAAGCACTGCAGGCGCGGGACAAACGCCAATTGAGTGACGAGGACTTCCTGTTCGTCACGCAAGCGGTGATCGGCCCGCTGACCTGGCCAGTCAGCCTGTCAACGCTGCAGGCTCGACATGCTTGCACGAGCAGCGTACGCACGCTGGACCTTGCCGGTTACGCCGCGATCAACGTCCTGCGTTTCGTCGCGCCCAAGGGTCGGCAGATTCTTTACCTGCCCGGTGAAACCGATGCCTTTCAAGTAGTGGAAACCGTCACCGACCTGCACTTCTGGATCCTGCAGCGGATGAACACACCCGCCGCGCGCGAGACATTCCTTGCGCATTTCTCGCTGGCCGACCGGCAGCAGATCAACGCCAACCTTGGTGACCTGATGAATCGCCTGGTGGCGACATGGGGCCGCTACGATCACTCGCTGATCAATCAGGACAACCGCGCGGTCAGCGGTGACGCCTTCACCTGGCTGAGTGATTCGACCCGCGCGGCGATGTTTGCCGAGGCCAGCCTGTCCCTGACCTCCAACGGTGACCTGCGCAAGCAGCTGTGGATCGGCTACCTCAGCGCTGGGGTCAAGGTGTTCGGGCCAATGGCGGTGGTCGGCTGGCCAATCGCATTGCCGGTGATCGGCGCCAGCATTGCCAACATGGGGCTGAACATCGATCAGGCGGTCAATGGCAAAACCGCCGCCGAGCGCAAGGCCGGGATTCTCGGCGCAGTCCTCAGCGGCATCGACATGCTGTTCAACCTGTTGGTACTCAAAGGCCCCGGATCGCTGGAGGAAGTTGGCCCGCAGATTGATGCTGCCGAAGCGACAGAGATGGCTGACCTGATTGAAAGTCAGCCGAAAAATCCGCAGCCGGTGACGCCGCAATCAGTACCCCTGCCCGATTCGCCCGCGACTCCCCACCCGGGCATACCGGAGTCGTTCAGGATCAACCGGGTCCTGGGTGATGACACGCTGATCAACGATCCCGGAAAATTCCGTGGTATCCACAGACTGGCGTCCAATCCGTCGTCCGCGATCGTGCTCGACGACAATGCCTACTACGTACGCTTCGAACAAAACATCAACGGTCGTGGCACGTGGGCAATCATCGATCCGACCCGGCCCGAGGCATTTTCAGGTTCGATTCCCGTCCGGATGAACGCCGAAGGAAACTGGGAAGTTGCGCCCAGACCGGGGCTTCGCGGCGGTAGTGATGCGCCCATGATCGCGGGTGCAGGCGCAGTCAGTGAACCCGCAGTCGAACAGTGGGCGCAGACACCCGGCATCCATGTGCCTGGACTCGATGATCCGGCGATGCGCGCCTGGGCGCTCGGCGGCCCGGATCTGCAAGGCCAGTTCCGTCGGGCCTGGACGCTGGGAGGCATCGACATGCACAGTGTGATCCGACCCGAAACCGAAGCAGGCAATGCACTCATGCCGACTGCACATGAGGTCATCTCGTTAAGCGAGTTCGATCTGGCGCAGGAGCAACCGCGTGCGACGCTGATCAGCGATGCCACTGCCTGGTACGAACTGCATCCGCCTGTTCCACGCCCGCCGCTCACGACGCCGGCTCCCGTCGCCAGCCCGAGCGAGCTGCTCGAGTCCGCGCTGTCGGAAAAACCCGGGCTGGTCATCGGCGAAAGCCGGGGCAGTATCGGCAGCAAGAAACTGCTCATCGAAGACATGCCCAATCTTGCCCGCAACGGTGTGAAGACCCTGTATCTGCAAGAACTGCTGGCCAACGTCAATCAACTGGATCTGGATGCTTTCGCCCGCACCGGGGAAATGTCCGAAGAACTGCAAAACTATCTGAGCCGAATCGACTTCAGGGCCGGCAATGATCCGGATGGCAAATTCAATCTCATGGCCTTGATCAAAGCCGCCAACGCCCAACGTATTCGGATTCAGGCGATCGACCTGTCGAGCACATACAACATCAACAAAGACTCAATGCAGCCCGTGCCCAACAGTCAGATGGCGCGCAGCTTTTTCGCCAGCGAGGTCATCCGCTTTCATCAGGAACTCAATGGTCCGGGCAAATGGGTGGCGCTGGTCAATCAGGAAAACATGAGCGCCTTCCGCGGCTATCAAGGCATCAGCGAGCAGACCGACGCCTTGAGCGTGCGTGTCGACGATGTGGCGCCCGGGCAGGCCCGGAGTATCGGCTCCGACCCTGGACTGGCGGTGGAGTACGCCGACTACCCCGACTCTCCGGTCGAAGAGTTGGCTGGCGGCCTCAGTGACCCCGACAGCATTCAGAACCTGATCAAAGGCGATTGGCGGGTGCAAGTGGAAACGCCTTGGGCGTACCGCCCCCCACAGGACCTGCGAGCACTGCTGCCGGAACCGGGGATGTTCACGTTTCAGCGCTACCGCAGCAGCCTGCTGGTGGTCTACCGAAATGCCGAGCGCCACATGGCCGACAGCGTGATCAGAATGACCCCTGCTGGCCGATTCAATCTTGACACCCCGCTTGCCCCGGCCCCGGACTCGCTGACTGTGGACTCCCTGGATGAATTGAAACAGGCGCTGATCGAAAGAGGCCTGAAGCCGATGGGCTGGCCGCAAGTCAGCGTTGCCACGCTGCTGGAAGACGCTCCGCGTCCGGTCATTCCGCCAAGCTGGCAGGCCAATGAATTGCTGGACGGGATGACTCCGGTCAGCGAGCCAGGAAAATTCCAGGGTATTTATCTGCTCGATTCGAACCCCTCGACCGCTATCTTGATGGATGACACCGCCTATTACGTACGCTATGAAACCGACATCAATGGCAGCGGACACTGGGCGGTCATCGATCCCGAGCATCCCCACGGTTTTACTCGCTCGATCCCGGTACGCCTGAATCCTCAGGGTGAATGGGAAACCATGCCTCGCGCAGGGCTCAGCGGCGGTGGCAAGCCGTCGGCACTGGCCGGGTCGAGCAGCCGCAGCCCGGTGGCCGCACTGCCCGCTTCGCAATACGACGTACCTGCACCACTCAAGGCGCACCTGGAAGAAGGCGCAGCGGGACTGAATGACGAAGCCCTGCGTGACGTCTATGACAGCCTGAACGAGTTCGATGCCTATCGCGACTTCAAGGCCATTCGCAAGCGCCTGTATCGCGACGCGCTGGATTTTTACAGCACCTTGCGCCTGCCCGAACGTCCTCCCGTGCCAACCCTGGCGGCAGACGCGACAGCCGAAGAGATCATCGGGAAAATCCTTGAACATGCCCGAGGCCTGGTGCTCGGCGAGAGCCACACTGCCATCGGCAGCAAACAATGGCTGATCGAGAACATGCAATTGCTCGCCAGCAAACAGGTGAAGAGCCTGTACATGGAGCACCTGCTGACCGACTTCCACCAAGCCGCGCTGGACGAGTTCTTCCAAACCGGCAGCATGCCGACAAAACTCGAGGCCTATCTCAAGGCGCTCGACGTCGGCAACATGACCGATCCGCTGGAACGCTATACGTTTCTGGAGTTGGTCAAGGAAGCCGGAAAACAGGGGATTCATGTGCAAGCCATCGATTGCATGGCGAGTTACCGGCTCAACGGCATGTACCTGCCTTTGGGCAACGAAACCGCGCGGCAAAAGATGATGAATTATTTCGCCCGCCTGATGATCCGCGCTGACCAGTCCGCACGCGGCGCGCACAAATGGGTGGCGCTGATGGGCAACTCTCACTCCAACACTTTTGAAGGGGTTGCCGGCGTCAGCGAACTGGAGGAGGCAATCGGCATTCGCGTCGAGGACGTCCCCGAAGGGGCTTCGCGGGGCATCGACGTCGATCCGGGGAAAATCCTGCCGTTGGGCGGTACGGCGCATGATCGTTCGGCGCTGGTCAGAGGCGACCTGCGCCTGCAAATCGAAACCCCCTGGACCGCACACACCATGACGGAATTCGAGACCCTGCTGCCTCGCTACGGCATGTACTCCCTCAAGCAGCAACCCAACATGACATTCATTGTGCATCGCAGCCGCACGGGAGAGCTGGTGCGAACCGTCATCGGCACCGAAGGCAAACGTTTCTACATCGAACGTCCCGGCTGGCCTTCGGTGAGCGGTAAACGCTACCCGAGCATGAAAGCGCTGCTGCAGGCACTGGATGATTTGGGTATGCAACTGGGCGGCTGGTCACAACCGCTGTAACGCAAAAACAGAAAAGCCGTGTGAAACGGATTTCACACGGCTTTTCGGTTGCAGCGATCAAGCCTTTACGGCTTGCGTGGGATCACTCCCACTCGATCGTCGCCGGCGGCTTGCTCGACACGTCATAGGTGACGCGGGAGATGCCTTCGATTTCATTGATGATGCGACCGGAAACGGTTTCCAGCAGTTCGTAAGGCAGGTGTGCCCAACGTGCGGTCATGAAGTCGATGGTTTCCACGGCACGCAGGGCCACGACCCAGGCGTAACGACGGCCATCGCCGACCACGCCAACCGATTTCACTGGCTGGAACACCACGAAGGCCTGGCTGACTTTGTGGTACCAGTCGGCCTTGCGCAATTCTTCGATGAAGATGTGGTCGGCACGACGCAGCAGGTCGGCGTATTCCTTCTTCACTTCACCGAGGATGCGTACGCCCAGACCCGGGCCCGGGAACGGGTGACGGTAGACCATGTCGTACGGCAGACCCAGTTCCAGACCCAGACGACGGACTTCGTCCTTGAACAGTTCGCGCAGTGGCTCGACCAGTTTCAGGTTCATCTCTTCCGGCAGGCCGCCCACGTTGTGGTGCGACTTGATCACGTGGGCCTTGCCGCTTTTCGCGCCAGCCGACTCGATCACGTCCGGGTAGATGGTGCCCTGAGCCAGGTACTTGATGTTGTCCAGCTTGCAGGATTCGGCATCGAACACGTCGATGAAGGTACGGCCGATGATCTTGCGCTTCTTCTCCGGGTCGGCTTCGCCGGCCAGGTTGCCCAGGAACTGCTCTTCGGCGTTGGCGCGGATCACCTTGACGCCCATGTTCTCGGCGAACATGGCCATCACTTGCTCGCCTTCGTGCAGACGCAGCAGGCCGTTGTCGACGAAGACGCAGGTCAGCTGATCGCCGATGGCCTTGTGCAGCAGCGCCGCAACCACCGAGGAGTCAACGCCGCCGGACAGACCCAGCAGCACGTTGTCGGTACCGACTTGTGCGCGGATGTTGGCGATGGCGTCTTCCGCGATCTTCGACGGAGTCCACAGCGCTTCACAGCCGCAGATGTCGAGCACGAAGCGCGAGAGGATGCGGCCGCCCTGCTTGGTGTGAGTCACTTCCGGGTGGAACTGCACGCCGTAGTAAGCGCGTTCGTCGTTGAACATGCCGGCGATCGGGCAGCTCGGGGTGCTGGCCAGGATGTGGAAGTCTTCCGGCATTTTGGTGACCTTGTCACCGTGGCTCATCCATACGTCGAGGCCAAACAGGCCGTCGGCGTCGATGTGGTCTTCGATGCCGTCGAGCAGGCGGCTCTTGCCGACCACGTCAACGCGAGCGTAACCGAACTCACGCAGCTCGGAACCTTCAACCTTGCCGCCCAGTTGCTCGGCCATGGTCTGCATGCCGTAGCAGATACCGAAGACCGGCACGCCCAGATCGAAGACTGCCTGTGGGCAGCGCGGGCTGTTGGCTTCGTGCACGGACTCGGGGCCGCCGGCGAGGATGACGCCTTTAGGGGCGAATTCGCGGATCGCCTCTTCGTCCATGTCGAACGGGTGCAGTTCGCAGTACACGCCGATCTCGCGCACGCGGCGGGCAATCAGTTGGGTGTATTGCGAGCCGAAGTCGAGGATCAGGATGCGGTGAGCGTGAATGTCGAGGGCCATGATTCAGTCTCGTCTAAGTAATTCAGAAACAGTCGTGATTCAGAAACAACTCGGGGCTGAATAAAACAGCCCCGGTTGCTTGATGTTTTGCTGGAAGCCTCAACCTACGCGGTAGTTTGGCGCTTCTTTGGTGATCTGCACGTCGTGAACGTGGGATTCGGCCATACCGGCACCGGTGATCCGCACGAACTCAGGCTTGGTACGCATTTCTTCGATGTCGGCGCTGCCGGTGTAACCCATCGAGGAACGCAGACCGCCCATCAATTGGTGGATGATCGCGGTCAGGGTGCCTTTGTACGGCACACGGCCTTCGATACCTTCCGGAACCAGTTTCTCGGCGCCTGCCGAGGAGTCCTGGAAGTAACGGTCGGACGAGCCTTGCGCCTGGGACATGGCGCCCAGCGAACCCATGCCGCGATACGCCTTGTACGAACGGCCCTGGAACAGTTCGATCTCGCCCGGCGCTTCTTCAGTACCGGCGAACATCGAACCCATCATCACGCAAGAGGCACCAGCGACGATGGCCTTGGACAGGTCACCGGAGAAACGGATGCCGCCGTCGGCGATCAACGGCACGCCAGTGCCTTCAAGGGCAGCGGCGACGTTGGCGATGGCACTGATTTGCGGCACGCCGACACCGGCGACGATACGGGTGGTGCAGATCGAGCCAGGGCCGATACCGACCTTGACCGCGTCAGCGCCGGCTTCGGCCAGGGCCTTGGCAGCGGCGCCGGTGGCGATGTTGCCGCCGATCACCTGCACTTCAGGGAAGTTCTCTTTGACCCAGCGAACGCGGTCGATCACGCCCTTGGAGTGACCGTGCGCGGTGTCGACCACCACCACGTCCACACCGGCGTTGACCAGCGCGGCAACGCGGTCACCGGTGTCTTTCCCGGTACCGACGGCAGCGCCAACGCGCAGACGACCTTGATCGTCCTTGCTGGCCAGCGGGTAGGCTTTGGCTTTTTCGATGTCTTTAACGGTCATCATGCCTTTGAGGGCAAACTTGTCGTCAACGATCAGGACTTTTTCCAGGCGGTGCTTGTGCAGCAGCTCGCGGACTTCGTTCTTGTCGGCACCTTCACGCACGGTGACCAGACGCTCTTTAGGCGTCATCACTTCACGTACGGTGGCTTCCAGACGGGTTTCGAAGCGTACGTCACGGGAGGTAACGATGCCGACCAGGTCGCCATCGTGCAGCACCGGAACGCCGGAAATGTTGTGCATGCGGGTCAGTTCGAACAGATCACGCACCGTGGCGTCAGCCTCGATGGTGATCGGATCCTTGACGACGCCGGCTTCGAACTTCTTGACCTTGCGCACTTCGGCAGCTTGCTGCTCGATGGTCATGTTCTTGTGGATAATGCCGATGCCACCTTCCTGAGCCATGGCGATTGCCAGACGGGCTTCAGTAACGGTGTCCATGGCGGCAGAAACCAGAGGAATGTTCAGCTCGATGCCACGGGTAAGGCGGGTCTTGAGACTGACTTCGTTAGGAAGCACCTCGGAATAACCGGGCACTAGGAGAATGTCGTCGAATGTCAGAGCTTCTTGGCTGATACGCAGCATCGCGGGGGCTCCCGAGCGGGAAAATGGAAGCGCGCCATTATAGTCAGACACCCCCTGCTGTTCAATGTAAAACTCAGCCTAATTGATGTACGGGCCCCGCTGCTTTCTGTAGGAGCTGCCGAAGGCTGCGATCTTTTGATCTTGTCTGTAAAAAACAACGGCAAAAGATCGCAGCCTTCGGCAGCTCCTACAGGGCCGAACGCAGGGTCAGAGTTCGACTTTTACCCAGCTGACAGGCTGATCGAGCCAATCGGCGAATTCGTCGATAAAGCTCTGCTTGAACCCGGCTTCCAGCCAGTTGTTGAAGATGAAGCCGAGGTTGGAAAACGCACATTCCTGCAAAAACAGAAAACCGTTGATGTCATCTTCGTGCCCGCATTCCGGACAGGTGAAGTTGTCGGTGCGGCCTGGAAACCAGTCTTCCAAGCTCTCGAACAACGCTTCGCCAACTTCGCGGCGGCATTCGGCGCACCCGGCTTCTTCGAGAAAACCCTTGGCCGGGGTGTAGATGCAGCGCTTGGTGACGATCTCCAGGCCGTTGATGGGTTCACCGAAGGGCAAAGCCTGCGGGTGCAGTACCACGGCGCGCGCGCCATCGGCGATCGCGTACGCCATGCGATTGCCGGTGCGGCCGCAGGTGCTTAGTTCTTCCTTGACGATATTCTTGCGCACCAGCCAGCGCAGGATCGCCCGCGCCCTAGGCTCGTGGACCGGCAGGGTGGAGATTTTCGGGACGATGATGCTTTGCGAATTCATGGAAAGTCCTGCGGTATGGCTTCTGACGCCTTCGCGGGCAAGCCCGCTCCCACAGGGATATGCGTTCCAATGTGGGAGCGGGCTTGCCCGCGAAGGGCCCTAAAGGCCGGCAGCTTAATCCCTGACGAAATCCGGTCAAGTACTCACGCCATACTGATAATGTAGCGCCCGATCAACGCAATCCCGCTCGCCAGCACCAGCCACGTCACCAGCCGCACAAACGCCTCGCGCGACAATCTCATGGTCACCCGCCGCCCGATCCACAGCCCCAGCGCCATGGCCGGCAACAGACACAGCGCCAGCATCAACAAGGGTAGCTCGGCATACACCCCAGCGATGGCGAACAGGCTCAAACGCACCACCGTGCTGCAACTGATCAGCGCACTTTGCGTGGCCCGGGCCGCGTCCTTGGGCAAACGGCTGTTGAGATAGATCGCATATAAGAAGCCGCCACTGCCAAACAGCGCGCCAAACAGCCCGCCTATCGTGCCCATCGGCAGCGCCCATGCGGCAGACAACTGCGTCGGCCGGGTTTTCACCCACAGGCTGTAAATCGCGTAAGCGCTGATGAACAGCCCCATCAACAGCAACAACAGATCGGATTTGAGGTTAAGCAGGAAAATCACCCCCAACGTGCACCCCACCGCCATGCACGGCAGCAGCCGCAACAACTCGGGTTTCGCCACATCCCGGCGCGAGGGCAGCAGATTGCCAAACGCCGCGACGAAATCCAGCAGCACCAGCAACGGCACGATCTTCGAAAGCGGCATGAACAGAATCAGAATCGGCCCCGCGACCAGCGCCGTACCGAATCCGGCAATCCCGAAGACGATATAGGCCAGCGCAACACCGAAGCCGATCACCGCCCAACCGCCAGCGCCCCACGTCCACTCACTCAACAAACCCGCCACACTCATCGATCCGCTTCCTTTATACGCCTGAGATGACTTTAGCCAGTGCCAAGGCTTGCGACTAATATGTTCAAAGCCACCCACTCATCTCGAAAAGGCATACCTGGTGCTTTCAACCCGTCAACTGCGCTACTTCGTGGAAATCGCCGACAGCGGCAGTTTCAGCGCCGCCGCCGAACGCCTGTTCATCGCGCAATCGGCGCTGAGCCGGCAGATCAAGGACATGGAAGCGCGTCTGCAAACCCCGCTGTTCGAACGCACCGCACGCCAGCCCCGGCTGACCGCCGCTGGCGAGGCTTTTTTGCCTCGGGCCAGAAACCTGCTCAATGAGCTGAGCAAAGCCAGCGCGATGGCCACCGAAGTCGGCAACGGTCAACTGGGCACTTTGCGCCTGAGTCATTCCAGCACCGTATCGATCAGCGGGCATTTATTGGGTCGGATCAGCACCTATCTCGATCAGCAGCAAGGCGTATCGCTGGACATTGGCAAGCTGTCCTCCGAAGCGCAGCTTGAGGAACTCGCTGAAGGACGCCTCGACATTGGCCTGTTGCGCCTGCCGGTGCTGCGTCAGCGCGAAGGCATTCAGCTTGTGCCGCTGTTCACCGAGCGCCTGCTGCTGGCGGTGCCGAACGATCATCGATTAGCCGACTCACCCACTGTCAAACTGGCGCAACTGAGAGACGAAGCATTCATCTCGATCCCGCATCCACAGCGCGGCGGCCTCAGCTATCTGTGTGCCGACCTGTGCATGCGCCAGGGCTTTTTCCCCAAAGCAGCGCGGGTGATGTCGCGCAAAACTACGCAGTTGCAGTTGATCCAGGCTGGATTCGGCATCGCCCTGCTGCCCGAATCAATGCAGGACATCGCCCCCGGCGGCGTACGATTTCTACCGCTGAGCGATCCCGATTGCCAAAGCACCGTCGCCCTCGCCCATCGCCAGAATCCCACGCCACTGGTTCAACACATCATCCAGACCTTCACAAATCCCCTGTAGGAGCTGACGAGTGAAACGAGGCTGCGATCTTTTGATCTTTCTCATACAGATCAAGATCAAAAGATCGCAGCCTTCGGCAGCTCCTACAGGGATTCGTGTATTGCGTCGGAAATTAGCTTTAAACTGCGCCCCATGATTAAAGATCCCTTTGCAAGACTTGGCCTGGACCGTGAAGTCCTGACCGTCAGCCAGCTCAACGGCCGCGCGCGGGTGTTGCTCGAAGACGTATTCAGCAATATCTGGGTCGAAGGCGAAATCTCCAACCTCGCCCGCCCGGCGTCCGGCCACGTGTACTTCACCCTCAAGGACAGCGGTGCGCAGGTGCGTTGCGCACTGTTTCGCAATAATGCGGCGCGGGTGCGTCAGGTATTGAAGGACGGCCTGGCCGTGAAAGTGCGCGGCAAAGTCTCGCTGTTCGAAGGCCGTGGCGACTATCAGCTGATTCTCGATACCGTGGAGCCGGCCGGTGACGGCGCGCTGCGCCTGGCCTTCGACGCACTGAAGGAAAAGCTCAGCGCCGAAGGTCTGTTCAGTGCGGAACGCAAAGTGCCCCTGCCGGCGCATCCGCAACGCATCGGCATCATCAGTTCGCCGACCGGCGCGGTGATTCGCGACATCATCAGCGTGTTCCGCCGCCGGGCGCCGCAGGTGCAACTGACGCTGATCCCGACTGCCGTGCAGGGTCGTGAAGCCACCGCGCAAATCGTCCGTGCGCTGAAAATGGCTGACGCCCGGGGTTTCGACGCACTGATCCTCGCCCGTGGCGGCGGTTCGCTGGAAGACCTCTGGTGCTTCAACGAAGAAGCCGTGGCCCGCGCGGTCGATGCCTGCGTGACGCCGATTGTCAGCGCCGTCGGGCATGAAACCGATGTGTCGATCAGTGACTTCGTGGCTGACGTGCGCGCCCCAACGCCCTCCGCCGCCGCCGAACTGCTGGCCCCGGATTCGAGCCACCTGACCCGTCAGGTGGAAAGCCTGCACCGGCGTCTGGTGATGCGCATGCGCGACCGGCTGATGCGCGATCGTCTGCGCCTGGAAGGCATGGCCCGCCGTCTGCGCCACCCCGGCGAACGCCTGCGCCAGCAAGCGCAACGCCTGGATGACCTGGACATGCGCATGCGCCGGGCTTTCGAGCGCCAACTGAATACCCGCCGCGAACGTCTGATCCGTCTGGAAACCCGCCTCGCCGGGCAGCATCCGGGTCGGCAACTGGCGATGCTGCGCCAACGCCTCGACAGCCTCGCCGAACGCCTGCCGCGCGCCATGCGCGAAGGCCTGAAAAACCGTCGCCTGCAACTGCACAGCCAGATGCAGACGCTGCATGTGGTCAGTCCGCTGGCGACCCTCGGCCGTGGCTACAGCATTCTGCTCGATGAGCGCGGGCACGCGATCCGTAATGCCGCGCAGACCCAAACCGGCCAGCGCCTGAAAGCAAAACTGGGCGAAGGCGAACTGCAAGTGCGCGTCGAGGACAACCACCTGACGCCTGTCACCCTCTCTTTACTGGACTGATCCATGCCGCGTTTTCTTGCTCCGTTATTGTTGCTGTGCCTGACCTCTTTCAATGCCCACGCCGACAGTTACATCACCCGTCTGTTGAACAAACCGGTGCCGGGCGGTGTGGCGGTGGTCGATCTGGGTAGCGCCGCGCAGGCACCAAAAGCCACCTATCAGGGCAAACCGGTGCTGGTGGTGAAAGAACAGAACAACTGGCTGGCGATTGTCGGCGTGCCGCTGACGGTCAAACCCGGCAGTCAGCAGATCAGCAGCGGTGGGCGCAATCTGCCGTTCACCGTCGGCAACAAGAAATACCCGGAGCAGCACATCACCCTGAAGAACACCCAACAGGTCAATCCGAACCCGGCGAACCTCAAGCGCATCGAGGGCGAACTGGCCGAGCAGATCAAGGCGTACCGCAGCTTCAGCCCGAACACCCCGAGCAACCTGCTGCTGGACAAACCGGTCAACGGGCCGCTGTCGAGCAAGTTCGGTGTGCGCCGTTTCTTCAATGGCGAAGAGCGCAACCCCCATGCCGGCCTCGACTTTGCGGTGCCGGCCGGCACGCCGATCAAAACCCCGGCAGCGGGCAAAGTGATTCTGACCGGCAACTATTTCTTCAACGGCAACACGGTGTTTGTCGATCACGGACAGGGCTTTATCAGCATGTTCTGCCACATGTCGAAAATCGACGTGAAGGTCGGCGATCAACTGGCCCGTGGCGCGGTGGTTGGCAAGGTCGGCTCGACCGGCCGGGCGACCGGGCCGCACATGCACTGGAACATCAGCTTGAACGATGCGCGGGTGGATCCGGCGATTTTCATTGGGGCATTCCAGCCCTGAATTTGGTGTTGAGGCCACGGGCCTCTTCGCGGGCAAGCCTGCTCCCACAGGTTTTTCGGGTGTACATAATATTCGTGTGCGACACGGACACTGTGGGAGCGGGCTTGCCCGCGAATGCGGTCTACCCAATCCGAAAATATTGCTGACACCCGACCAACATCAATTGCGCCCCAATCTAACCTCACGCAAACATCAATAAGAACCACCGACTTAAACGCAATAAAATTCTGCAAAATCCGGTATTTCGAGTATTCCTCTCAATTTTTTTCGACTGCTTGCCATCCTCTCCCCTCGCGGTTAGGGTTGAAGGCATGAAAACCTCTCACACCCTTATTCAGCTTCGCCAGCACCGTAGTCTGTGCCTCGTCAGCGCACGACTGCCGGGCTGAATCGCTGCGCCTCGTCCCAAGCGTTTTCCCGAACATTCGTTCCACCGGCAGGCCGCCTCTTTTCGGCCCAGACAATAAGGAATTTCCCGATGAGCATGCTCAAAGACCCGTCTTCGAAATACCGCGCGTTCCCCGTCATCAATCTGCCGGATCGCACCTGGCCGTCGAAAACCATCGATGCCGCGCCGATCTGGTGCAGCTCCGACCTGCGTGACGGCAACCAGTCGCTGATCGAGCCGATGGACGCGGTGAAGAAGCTGCGCTTCTGGAAAACCCTCGTGCAGGTTGGCGTGAAGGAAATCGAAGCCTCGTTCCCGGCCGCTTCGCAAACCGACTTCGACTTCGTGCGTACCCTGATCGAAGAAGGCCACATCCCGGACGACACCACCATTCAGGTGCTGACCCAGGGCCGTGAAGACCTGATCGAGCGGACTTTCGAATCCCTGCGCGGGGCGAAGAAAGCCATCGTTCACCTGTACAACGCCACCTCGCCTTCCTTCCGTCGTATCGTCTTCAATCAGGACAAGGACGGCATCAAGGCCATCGCAGTCAACGCCGCCAAGCTGTTCGTCAAATACGCAGCCATGCAGCCGGACACCGAGTGGACCTTCGAATACTCGCCGGAAACCTTCAGCGCCACCGAACTGGAATTTGCCAAGGAAGTCTGTGACGCAGTGATCGAGGTCTGGAACCCGACGCCCGAGCACAAGATGATCCTCAACCTGCCGGCGACCGTTGAATGCGCGACCCCGAACGTCTACGCCGACCAGATCGAATGGTTCGGCCGTAACATCAACCGTCGGGACAGCGTGATCATCAGCCTGCACACCCACAACGACCGTGGCACCGGCGTCGCCGCTACCGAGCTGGGCCTGATGGCCGGCGCGGATCGCGTCGAAGGCTGCCTGTTCGGCAACGGCGAGCGCACCGGTAACGTCGACCTCGTTACTGTGGCACTGAACATGTACACCCAGGGCGTTGACCCTGAGCTGGACTTCTCCGACATCGACGGCGTGCGCAAAGTCGTCGAAGAGTGCAACCAGATCCAGGTGCACCCGCGTCACCCGTACGTCGGCGACCTGGTGCACACCGCATTCTCCGGCTCGCACCAGGACGCGATCCGCAAGGGCTTCGCCCAGCAGAAACCGGATACCCTGTGGGAAGTGCCGTACCTGCCGATCGACCCGGCCGACATCGGTCGCAGCTACGAGGCGGTGATTCGTGTGAACAGCCAGTCGGGCAAGGGCGGCATCGCCTACCTGCTGGAGCAGGAATACGGCATCAGCCTGCCGCGTCGCATGCAGATCGAATTCAGCCAGGTGGTGCAGCGGGAAACCGATCGCCTCGGCCTGGAAATGACCGCCAAGCAGATCCACTCGCTGTTGATCAGCGAATACCTGCAAGCCAACACCCCGTACGCGCTGGTCAGCCATCGTCTGCAGGAAGAGAACGGCAACAGCGCCGTCGAAGTGGAAGTGGCGAGCAAGGGTCAGGGCGAAACCAACCTGCACTGGCGCGGCAAGGGCAACGGCGCGCTGGAAGCCCTGGTGGCCGGTCTGCCAATTCCAGTGGAAATCATGGACTACAACGAACACGCGATCGGCGCGGGCACCAACGCCAAGGCAGCGGCCTACATCGAGCTGCGTGTGAATGGCGAACGTGCGGTGCACGGCGTGGGTATCGATGAAAACATCACCACCGCCAGCTTCAAGGCGCTGTTCAGTGCGCTGAACCGCTCGTTGAGCCAGCCTGAGGCGAAAGCGGCTTAAGCCTTCGCTGAAATGAAAAGGCCCCGGAGTGTGGACTCTGGGGCCTTTTTGTTTAGATCAAAAGATCGCAGCCTTCGGCAGCTCCTACATCGGGACAGCGTACCTCCTGTAGGAGCTGCCGCAGGCTGCGATCTTTGGCTTTTCAGGTGAACTCGAAAGTATCCGCATCCAGATTCGCCGGAAAACGCTCGCGATACGCCGCCAATGGTGCGGCTTCCAGCACAACCTTGAACACGCCGTCCGCCTCCCCCGCCGCCAGCAACGTCTCGCCCTGGAAATCCAGCACCTGACTGTCGCCGGTATAGGCAAAGCCCTTGCCGTCGGTGCCGATCCGGTTCACCGCCGCCACATAACACAGGTTTTCAATCGCCCGCGCCGGCAACAAGCGGTTCCAGTGCAGACGCCGTGCACCCGGCCAGTTGGCGGTGTACAGCAGCAGATCGGTGTCCTGTGCGTCGCGACTCCACACCGGGAAACGCAGGTCGTAGCAAATCAGCGGCCGAATCCGCCAACCCTTGAGCTCAAACTGCACCTGGCGCTCGCCGGGGGTGTAGTGATTGTGTTCGCCAGCCATGCGAAACAGGTGGCGCTTGTCGTAATGCCAGACTTCGCCGTCCGGGCGTGCCCACAGCAAGCGATTGCGATGGCTGCCGTCCGCCGCCTGAATGATCACGCTGCCGGTGATCACTGCATTGAGCTTCGCGGCCTGCGTCTTCATCCACTTGCTGGTCGGGCCGTGCTCGGCTTCGGCGAGGGTTTCCGATTCCATGGAGAAACCGGTGGTGAACATCTCCGGCAGGATGATCAGGTCTGCGCCCCGGGCCTGCTCCAGCAGCACCTCGAAGTGCTCGAGGTTGGCCTGACGGTCATGCCAGGCCAGGCTGGTCTGGATCAGCGCCAGATTAAGATCGGGCAATGCACTCAGATCACGCATAGTTTTGCCGCTGCTTCGCGCAGCGTCTCCTCGCGTTTGGCGAAGCACAGGCGCACCAGGCGCTGGCCTTCGGGTGGATTCTGATAGAACACCGACACCGGAATGCTCGCCACGCCATGTTCGCGGGTCATCCAGATCGCCATGTCGACGTCGTTCAAGTCAGGACGGATCTGCGAGTAGTCGACCAACTGGAAATACGTGCCGGTGACGCGGGTAAAGGTGAAGCGCGACGACGCCAGCAAATCGCAGAACAGGTCGCGCTTGGCCTGATAGAAACCCGGAAGCTCTTCAACGTGTTCCGGGTGTTCGGCCATGTAATCGGCCAAGGCGTATTGCAGCGGTGTGACACCGCAGAAACTGACGTACTGGTGCACCTTTCGCAGCTCGGCGGTCAGCGCCGGTGGCGCCACCACGTAGCCGGTTTTCCAGCCCGTCACGTGGTAAGTCTTGCCGAACGAGCTGACCACAAATGCGCGCTGGTACAGCTCTTCGTGAGCCAACACGCTGACATGCGGCACACCGTCGAACACCAGGTGTTCGTACACCTCGTCGCTGATCAGGTAGATGTCCCGACCCCGGATCAACTCCGCCAGTTGATCCAGTTCGGCACGGCTGATCAGCGCACCGCTCGGGTTGTGCGGGGTGTTGATGACGATCATTTTCGTGCGCGGGCTGAGGGCCGCCGCGAGCTTGTCGAAATCGATGGAGAAATCATCCGGGTTCAACTGCACATGCACGCAGCGACCGCCCGCCAACTGCGTCGCCGGGTCATAGCTGTCGTAGCACGGGTCGAACACAATGACTTCGTCGCCGCTGTGGATAACCGCCTGAATTGCACAGAAGATCGCCTGGGTCGCGCCCGGCGTCACGGTCACTTCGCTGTCGGCATCGACTTTCACGCCATAACTGCGGGCGATTTTCGCCGCGATCTGCTCGCGCAGCGCCGGCAGGCCGGTCATCGGTGAATATTGATTGTGGCCGCTGGCGATATGCCGACCGACCGCGTCACGCAGGGACTGCGGGCCGTCGAAATCAGGAAAACCCTGGGACAGGTTGATCGCTCCGGTCTGCGCCGCGAGCTGAGACATCTGCGTGAAAATAGTGATGCCGACATTCGGCAGCTTACTGGTGATCATCGAGGGGTTCCCTGCTCTACACCCGGCTCTGACGACGGCGCGGGAGAGCCCGAGAATAGCCCATCCGGCGCCCATAAAAAAAGGGCGCTCAACTGAGCACCCTTCTTTATCGCCGAACCCTGTAGGAGCTGCCGCAGGCTGCGATCTTTTGATCTTGCCTTCAAAGCAAAGTCAAAAGATCGCAGGCTTCGCCAGCTCCTACAGAAGCGGTTGAGCATTCCTACAACCTGATCACTTCTTGTCGCGGCGCTTCTTGCTGGCTTTCTTGTTGTGCGACATCAAGCGACGCTTCTTGTTGACCTGGCGGTCGGTCAGCGTGTTCTTGTTGCCTTCGTACGGGTTCTCGCCACCTTTGAACTCGATGCGGATCGGCGTACCGACCAGCTTCAGCACACGGCGGTAAGTGTTCTCCAGATAGCGCACATACGACTTCGGCACTTTCTCGATCTGGTTACCGTGGATCACGATGATCGGCGGGTTCGCGCCACCCAAGTGAGCGTAACGCAGCTTGATCCGGCGGCTGTTGACCATCGGCGGCTGGTGCTCGCTGACCGCGTCTTCGAGAATCTGCGTCAGGCGGCTGGTCGGCCAACGGGTGACCGCGGACTTGAACGAGTTCTGCACCGAGGCGTAGAGGTTGCCCACGCCTGTACCGTGCAGCGCCGAGATGAAGTGAATATCGGCGAAGTCGACAAAGAACAGACGACGCTGCAGCTCGACCTTGACGTAGTCGCGCTCGCTCGGGGTCATGCCGTCCCATTTGTTGATCGCGATCACCAGCGCACGACCTGCTTCAAGGGCGAAGCCCAGCAGGTTGAGGTCGTGATCGACCACGCCTTCGCGGGCGTCCATCACGAAGATCACCACGTTGGCGTCTTTGATCGCCTGCAGGGTTTTGACCACGGAGAATTTTTCGACTTCTTCGTGAATCTTGCCGCGCTTGCGCACACCGGCGGTGTCGATCAGCGTGTACTTCTCGTCGTTACGCTCGAACGGGATGTAGATACTGTCGCGGGTAGTGCCGGGCTGGTCGTAGACGATGACGCGGTCTTCACCGAGCATGCGGTTGACCAGGGTCGACTTGCCGACGTTCGGACGGCCGATGATGGCGATCTTGATCCCGTCTTTTTCGCTCGGGCCAGGAATGCGCTTGGCTTCCTCGCCTTCGGCGACGATCTCTTCCTCTTCGCCTTCCTGCGGCTCGTCTTCGTCACGCGGGAAATCGCTCAGTGCCGCTTCCAGCAGTTGAGTGATACCACGCCCATGAGCACCGGCGATCGGGATCGCGTGGCCCATGCCCAGCGGGGCGAATTCAGCGCGGGCCATTTCCGGGTCGATGTTGTCGACCTTGTTGGCAACCACGTGGGAACGCTTGTTACGCTTGCGCAAGTGTTCGGCGATCATCTGGTCGGCGGCGGTGAAACCGGCCTTGGCATCTACCAGAAACAGCACAACATCCGCTTCTTCAATGGCCAGCAGCGACTGCTCGGCCATTTTTTCGTCCATACCGTGTTCGTCACCGGAGATACCGCCGGTGTCGATCAGAATGTAGGAACGCCCTTGCCACTTGGCCTCACCGTACTGGCGATCACGGGTCAGACCGGACAAGTCGCCAACGATGGCGTCACGCGTCCTGGTCAGGCGGTTGAACAAGGTGGATTTGCCGACGTTCGGTCGGCCCACCAGGGCGATTACGGGAACCATGCGGCTCTCCACTTCGTTATTTCAGAAAATACAAAAGCCGCTGCGAGGCAGCGGCTGGTGCTCGGGGCAACGCCGGTTAGCGCTGCAAGCCCCGGAAATCCGGGGCCGCTTGGGGGTTAACCCCAAGCATAGTTGTTACTTGATGGTCAGGGCTTCCAGTTTGCCGCTGTTGCCATACACATAGATCGTGTTGCCCACCACCAGCGGACGGGCACGCAGGCCGTCACTGTCGATACGCTCACGACCCACAAAACGACCGTCCACCTGGCTCAACAGGTGCAGGTAACCTTCCAGGTCACCGACGGCTACGTAGCTGGAGAACACTTCCGGAGCCGACAGTTGGCGGCGAGCCAGCGAGTCGTTGCTCCACAGCGCGGTGGTCGAACGCTCGTCAACGCCTTCAACGGTGCCCGAAGACAGGCTCACGTAGACGTTGCCGAAACCTTGGGCGACACCGGCATAGCTCGACGCATCGCGCTGCCAGAGTTGACGGCCGCTTTGCAGATCGAGTGCCGCGACGCGGCCCTGATAGCTGGCTACGTACAGCGTTTCGCCGGACAGCAGCAGACCGCCGTCGATGTCGACCACGCGCTCCAGTTCCGAACGACCGGTTGGAATCGCAACGCGCTGCTCCCAGACCGGCACGCCGTTGGAAATGTCCAGGGCAACCACTTTACCGGTCGACAGGCCAGCCACCGCGAGGCGGTTGGTCACGACGGGTGCGCTGGTGCCGCGCAGGGTCAGGACCGCAGGGGTACTGTCGTAGGTCCAGCGACGGTTGCCGGTGGCCGCATCCAGGCCGATCAGGCGATCGTCCTGAGTCTGGACCACTACGACGTCACCGTTGTTGGCCGGCGGAGCGAGGACTTCGCTGGAAACCCGGGCGCGCCACTTCTCTTCGCCGTTGATGGCGTCGAGGGCAACGATTTCACCCTTGAGGGTACCGATCGTGACCAGACCGTAACCTACGCCAACGGCGCCGGAGACAGGCAGTTCAAGATCCTTTTTCCACTTCACGTCGCCATTGCTGCGATCCATGGCCATCAGCACGCCGGTCACATCGGCCGCGTAGATGGTGTCACCATCGATCGCCGGCACCAGCATGTTGTAGGTTTCGCCCTGACCGTCACCGATCGAACGGCTCCACTGCTTTTGCAGAACCACTTCTTCTTTGAAGTCGGTCAGCTCGGCCGGTGGCAGTTCTTTTTTGCTGTTGCTGCTGCAACCCGCGGCCAGAATGGCCAGAGCCAGCAATGCTGCATGCTTCCAACGGATCACGTCACGCATCCCCTTTGGCCAGGTCGTCGAGCTTGATTTGAAGGCCACCGACTGCCGCTTCATCCGACAGTGCCGCCTTGGCTTTTTGATACGCGGTGTTCGCCTCGTCGGTACGACCCAGCTGAACCAGCAGATCACCCTTGAGTTCTTCGCGAGTGGCCAGGAACGCCTTGTCGGCATCGCCGTCGAGCAGCTTCAGGGCTTCGTCGGCCTTGTTCTGCGCACCCAGCACCTGCGCCAGACGCTGACGGGCGATTTCGCCCAGCGCCGGGTTGGCCGGTTTGGCAACGATGGCTTTGAGTTCAGTCGCAGCGTCGTCCAGCTTGCCGCTGTCGACCGCTACTTTGGCCACGAACAGGCTGCCGTACTGCGCGTACGCGGTGCCGCCGAATTCGCTGTTGAGCTTGCCGGCCAGATCCGCAACGCGGGCAGCGTCAGGCTTGCCGTCTGGGGTCAGCGTGGTTTCCAGCAGTTGCTGATAGAGCACCGAGGCGCCTTGCGACTGGTTGCTCTGATACTTGTGAAAAGCCTGCCAGCCGAACACGATGACCAGCGCCAACAGGCCGCCGGTGACCAGAGGTTTGCCGTTGCGTGTCCACCAGTCCTTCAAATCCGCCAACTGTTCGTCTTCGGTACTCGACACCCCAATACTCCTTAATCGCTAAATCGGCTGTTTAGACAGCTTCAACCCTGCACGACGCAGGTGGCCAGGTGAGCGGCGAGCGCATCCCAGGCAATGCTTTGTTGTTCACCCTGGCCACGCAGGGGTTTGAAACCTACCACTTGCTGGGCCATTTCGTCGTCACCCAGGATCAGTGCATACAGCGCACCGCTCTTGTCGGCTTTCTTGAACTGGCTTTTGAAGCTGCCGGCGCCGGCATTGACTTGCAGACGCAGGTTTGGAAGCTGGTCACGTACACGCTCGGCCAGGGCCAGACCGGCCAGTTCGGCTTGCTCGCCAAAGGCGCAGAGGTACACGTCGACCTGACGGGAGATTTCTTCCGGGATCTGCTCCAGGGTTTCGAGCATCAACACCAGACGCTCGATGCCCATGGCGAAACCCACGCCGGTAGTCGGCTTGCCGCCCATCTGCTCGACCAGACCGTCGTAACGACCGCCCGCGCAGACCGTGCCCTGGGCGCCGAGCTTGTCGGTGACCCATTCGAATACGGTTTTGCTGTAGTAATCGAGGCCGCGCACCAGTTTCGGGTTGAGCACGTACGGGATGCCAACCGCGTCCAGACGCGCCTTCAGACCTTCGAAGTGCGCACGGGATTCGTCGTCCAGGTAGTCGGCCATCTTCGGCGCATCGACCAGTACCGCCTGAGTGTCGGCATTTTTGGTGTCGAGCACGCGCAGCGGGTTGGTTTTCAGGCGACGCTGGCTGTCTTCGTCGAGCTTGTCGTGGTGCGCCGAGAGGTACTCGACCAGCGCTTCACGATAGCGACCACGGGATTCGCTGGTGCCCAGGCTGTTGAGCTCGAGCTTGACCGCATCACGGATACCCAGCTCGCCCCACAGGCGCCAGGTCATGATGATCAGCTCGGCATCGATGTCCGGACCGTCGAGGTTGAACACCTCCAGACCGATCTGGTGGAACTGGCGATAACGGCCTTTCTGCGGACGCTCGTGGCGGAACATCGGGCCGATGTACCAGAGTTTCTGCACCTGGCCACCGCCGGTGATGCCGTGCTCGAGCACCGCACGCACGCACGCCGCAGTGCCTTCCGGACGCAGGGTCAGGGAATCGCCGTTGCGGTCTTCGAAGGTGTACATCTCTTTTTCGACGATGTCGGTCACTTCACCGATCGAGCGCTTGAACAGCTCGGTGAATTCGACGATCGGCATGCGGATCTGCTTGTAACCGTAGTTATCCAGCAGACGCGCGACAGTGCCCTCGAAATAACGCCACAGCGGGGTCTGTTCGGGCAGGATGTCGTTCATGCCACGAATGGCTTGCAGAGACTTGCTCACTTTAAATCCTTAAATTCGTTCGGCTTTCGGTCAGGCTCAGCCGCGCGCGATGACCGCTGCGTCAGCTTCGACCTTCTCGGCCGCCTTCTCGCGGATCAGCTTTTCCAGCTCATCCACCAGATTGTCATTCGTCAGTTTCTGCGACGGCTTGCCGTCGATGTAAATCAGGTTTGGCGTGCCGCCGGTCAAGCCGATATGGGCTTCCTTGGCTTCGCCGGGGCCGTTGACCACGCAACCGATCACCGCGACATCCAGCGGCACCAGCAGGTCTTCAAGGCGCCCTTCCAGCTCGTTCATGGTCTTGACCACATCGAAGTTCTGCCGCGAGCAGCTCGGGCAGGCGATGAAGTTGATGCCACGGGAACGCAAATGCAAAGACTTGAGAATGTCGTAACCGACCTTCACTTCCTCGACCGGATCGGCAGCCAGCGAGATGCGGATAGTATCGCCAATCCCCTCGGCGAGCAGCATACCTAGGCCCACGGCGGATTTCACTGTGCCCGAACGCAAACCACCGGCTTCGGTGATGCCCAGGTGCAGCGGCTGGACGATTTCTTTCGCCAGCAGACGGTAGGCTTCGACGGCCATGAACACGTCGGAAGCTTTCACGCTGACCTTGAAGTCCTGGAAATTCAGGCGCTCGAGGTGCTCGACGTGACGCAGCGCGGACTCGACCAGTGCCGCCGGAGTAGGTTCGCCGTATTTCTTCTGCAGGTCTTTTTCCAGGGAACCGGCGTTGACGCCGATGCGGATCGGAATCCCGCGATCACGGGCGGCATCGACCACGGCGCGCACCCGGTCTTCACGACCGATGTTGCCCGGGTTGATGCGCAGGCAGTCCACACCCAGTTCGGCGACGCGCAGCGCGATCTTGTAGTCGAAGTGGATGTCGGCAACCAGTGGCACTTTGACCAGTTGCTTGATCCTGCCGAACGCCTCGGCGGCGTCCATGTCCGGTACCGAAACGCGGACGATGTCGACGCCGGCGGCTTCCAGACGATTGATCTGCGCGACGGTGGCGGCAACATCATTGGTGTCGCTGTTGGTCATGCTCTGCACAGCGATAGGCGCATCGCCGCCAACAGGCACGTTACCGACCCAGATCTTGCGCGAAACGCGACGTTTGATTGGAGATTCGCCGTGCATGACTTATTGACCCAACTTCAGGCGAGCAGTCTCGCCACTGGTGAACGGAGCGATATCGACCGGTTGGCCGTTGTAGCTGACCTGTGCGGCGCGAGCCACACCCAAGCGCACCGCCAGTGGCGGTTTGCCGGAAACCGAAACGCTGTCGCCTTTATGTTTCAGACCGCTGAACAGCACCTTGCCGCGACCGTCGGTCACCTGTGCCCAGCAATCAGCGCTGAACTGCAGTTGCACCTGGCCGTCGCCGGCCGCTGGAACAGCTGCTTCGGCGCTTGGCGCAGGGGTGGCCGCGACCACTGGAGCGGTGACGGTCGGCGCGGGTGTGGCGGGAACGTTTGGTGCAGGGGTGGCCGGGTTGGCGACAACCGGGGCCGGCGTGTGAGCCGGGGCGGCTGGCGTAGTCGCGGCCGGGGCGGCTGGAGCGGTTGCCGGAGCGGCAGGCTCGGCACCGGTCGATTCAGCGGTGGTTTCCGCTTGTGGCAGCGCCAGAGCCGTCGCGCCCTCGGCCTGACCTTCGGCCACGGCCTGGTCTTCCGGCTCGTCGATCGGGTGAATCTGCGTGGTGCCGTCGGCGCCTTCGACTTCAACGTGCTCCGGGGCCAGGCTGGTCACTTCCTTGTTGCGCAGCGAGGTCTGATCCTGCCACCAGACGAAACCGCCGCCAATGACCGCAATCAGCAACAACAGGCTGACGATGCGCAGAATAGTGTGGGAAACCCGCACAGGCTCCTCGATACGACCCAGCGCATGCACATTGCTGCCCTGGGAGTCGGTGCCGGTGGACTGGTCGAATTGCTGGACCAGAACGGTCTGGTCCATGCCGAGCAACTTGGCATAGGCGCGAATGTAACCGCGAGCGAAGGTATGCCCCGGCAGCTTGTCGAAAGCGCCGGCTTCAAGATTGCTCAGGGAAGTCACGGTGAGGTTGAGCTTGAGGGCCACTTCGGCCAGCGACCAGCCATTGCTTTCGCGGGCCTGGCGCAAAGTCTCACCGGGATTAACGCGAGTCGCTGCTACAACTTCGGGATGCGCCGCTTTCATCATTGCTCCGACAGGTATTGCTGATATTCCGGCGTACCGGGATAGAGTCGTTTTAATTGCAGGCCATAACTGGCGGCCTTGTCGCGATCTTCAAACACTTTTGCCAGCCGAACGCCGAGCAATAGACTACGTGCATTTTGCTCGGTTAGCAGGCTGAAACGGTCGTAATAGTCACGCGCGGGCACATAATGCCTGTCTTCGAAGGACAACTCAGCCATTTCCAGCAAAGCGCGCGGTTGTTGACGGTTCAGCCGCAGGGCTTTTTCCAGTTGCTGCTGCGCCAGATCCCGCTGCCCGAGCTTTGAAGCGGTCATGCCGAGGTTCTCGAAGACTCGAGAACGCTCAGGATACAGGGTATCGGCGGCTGCCTGCTCAAAACGCTCGTAGGCTTCCTTGTAACGCTGTTCTTCGTAGAGAAAACTGCCGTAGTTATTGAGGATTCGTGCATCGGTGGGACGCGAGGCCAGGGCTTTGCGGAAATGTTCGTCGGCCAGCTTCGGCTCCATTTCGGCCTGGAACACGAGGCCGAGGGCGGCGTTGGCATCAGGATCGGAGCCGTCCAGCTCCAGCGCCTTCTTCAGCGGCACCTTGGCGCGCTCGGTCATCCCTTGCTGCAAGTATCCCAGTCCCAGCTGCACGTAGGCGGCACGCGCTTCGTCGCGGCCCTTGCTGGTCTTCATCGGGTTGTAGTCACCCGACAGGACACAACCAGCACACAGGCTGGCCATCAGCAACAGCAGCGCAAAGCGCAGGGACATAGAGATCCTCTCTTAGTTAGTGTTCGCGGCGTTCTGTGCCAGATCGCTGTCGGCGCTCAACTCGCGCACGGCGATGTAACGTTCGCTGCGACGGGTGCGATCCAGCACCTGCCCTACCAATTGACCGCATGCCGCGTCGATGTCCTCACCACGGGTGGTGCGCACAGTGACGTTGAAACCGGCCTGATGCAACTGATCCTGGAACCGACGAATGGCGTTGTTGCTCGGCCGCTCGTAACCGGAATGCGGGAACGGGTTGAACGGAATCAGGTTGATCTTGCACGGAATGTCTTTGAGCAGCTCGATCATTTCCACCGCATGCTCAAGCTTGTCGTTGACGTCCTTGAGCAAGGTGTACTCGATGGTCAGCACACGTTTCTCGCCCAGGGCGGACATGTAGCGCTGGCACGACTCGAGCAGCATCTTAAGCGGATATTTCTTGTTGATCGGCACCAATTGGTTACGCAATGCGTCATTCGGTGCGTGCAGGGACAACGCCAGGGAGACGTCGATGTGCTTGGCCAGCTCATCGATCATCGGCACCACACCCGACGTGGACAGGGTCACGCGGCGCTTGGAGATCCCGTAGCCCAGGTCATCCATCATCAGATGCATGGCGGCCACGACGTTGTCGAAGTTCAGCAGCGGTTCGCCCATGCCCATCATCACCACGTTGGTGATGGCGCGGTCGATGGTGGCGGGAACACTGCCGAAGGATTTGTTGGCAATCCACACCTGACCGATGACTTCGGCGGCGGTGAGGTTGCTGTTGAAGCCTTGCTTGCCGGTGGAGCAGAAACTGCAGTCCAGGGCACAGCCTGCCTGGGACGAAACGCACAGAGTGCCGCGTTTGCCCTGGGGAATGTAGACGGTCTCGACACAGCTGCCGGACGCCACGCGCACCACCCACTTACGGGTGCCGTCGCTGGAAATGTCCTCGCTGACCACTTCGGGACCACGGACTTCAGCAATAGCCTTGAGCTTGTCGCGCAAGGCCTTGCTGACGTTCGTCATGGCGTCGAAATCATCGACGCCAAAGTGGTGAATCCATTTCATTACCTGACCGGCACGGAAACGCTTCTCCCCGATTGAGTCGAAGAATTTTTCCATTTCCGGCTGGGTCAGACCCAGCAGGTTTGTTTTAACAGTCGATGTAGTCATGGATTCACCTTCACTCTTCAAGCAATGCTTAGCGAGTGGTTACTTCAGTAGCTGCGAAGAAGTACGAGATTTCGCGAGCAGCAGCGGCTTCGGAGTCCGAACCGTGAACGGCGTTGGCGTCGATCGACTCGGCGAAGTCAGCACGGATGGTGCCGGCAGCAGCTTCTTTAGGGTTGGTAGCGCCCATCAGCTCACGGTTGCGAGCGATAGCGTTTTCGCCTTCCAGAACCTGAACAACAACCGGGCCGGAGATCATGAACGCAACCAGGTCACCGAAGAAACCGCGCTCTTTGTGCTCAGCGTAGAAGCCTTCAGCTTCGGCTTTGGACAGCTGCTTCATTTTCGAAGCAACCACTTTCAGACCAGCCTTTTCGAAACGGGTAACGATTTCGCCGGCAGCGCCTTTAGCAACGGCGTCAGGCTTGATGATGGAGAAAGTACGTTGAACAGCCATGGTGTAACTCCAGAAACGGTAATTTGCGAAAAATTAAACCCGCGAATTATACGCGGGTTCTTGGGTATTGCCTAACCTGCGAGACGATCAGTCCAATTCTGCGGCCCAAAGCTCCTGAACCCTTTCCAGTACCTTCTCGCCAACGCGGCCAGAAGTCTTATCGAAGTCAGGCAGTTCCTCGATCATATGCTGCAGACGGACGAAACCTACAGAGTACGGATCGAGCCCCTCGTGGGCCTCGGCCAGCTCTTCTGCAATACGTTGAACATCATTCCAACCGTAGCTCATGACAGTCTTACCAGTCAGTGCGGCGCTTCGGCCGCATGGTTAAGCGAATATTTCGGAATCTCGACGGTGATGTCTTCTTCACCGACGATAGCCTGACAGGCCAGACGCGATTGCGCCTCCAGGCCCCAGGCGCGATCAAGGAAGTCTTCTTCCAGCTCGTCCGCCTCTTCCAGCGAGTCGAAACCCTCGCGGATGATGCAGTGACAAGTGGTGCAGGCGCAGACGCCGCCGCAGGCGCTTTCCATCTCGATGTGGTGTTCGTGGGCCAGATCGAGAATCGAAGTGCCGGGCTCGGCCTCGACAACCATGCCTTCAGGGCAGAACTTCTCGTGGGGCAGAAAAATGACCTGCGGCATCAGATATCCTCGATTTCATTCAGATTGCGCCCCGACAGAGCGGCTTTCACCGTCAGATCCATGCGGCGGGCAGCAAAAGCATCGGTCACTTGCGACAGACGCTTGGTCTGCTGCTCGATGGCGTAACCATCGGTGCCTTTCATCAGTTCGGCCAGTTCCTGCATCTGCAGTTCGATGACCATGCGCTCTTCGGCGTCGAGCAAACGCTCGCCATCGGCCTCCAGAGCGCCCTGCACCGCTTCGATCAGGCGCTGGGCATCGACCTGCTGTTCACGCAGGACACGGGCGACCTTGTCGTCATTGGCGTGCTGGAACGAGTCCTTGAGCATCTTGGCGATTTCGCCGTCGGTCAGGCCGTAGGACGGCTTGACCTGAATGCTCGCCTCAACGCCCGAACCCAGTTCACGGGCAGACACGCTGAGCAGACCGTCGGCATCGACCTGGAAGGTCACGCGAATCTTCGCCGCACCGGCCACCATCGCCGGAATGCCGCGCAGTTCGAAGCGCGCCAGGGAGCGGCAGTCGCTGATCAGCTCACGCTCACCCTGCAGCACATGGATCGCCATGGCCGACTGACCGTCTTTATACGTAGTGAAATCCTGCGCACGGGCGACCGGGATGGTGGTGTTGCGCGGAATCACCTTCTCCATCAGCCCGCCCATGGTTTCCAGTCCAAGGGACAGTGGAATCACGTCGAGCAGCAGCAGTTCGCCGCCATCACGCTTGTTGCCCGCCAAGGTATCGGCCTGGATCGCGGCCCCGATGGCCACCACTTGATCCGGGTCGATTTCCGTCAATGGCTGACGACCAAAGGCTTCGGCGACCGCTTCGCGAACGCGCGGCACACGGGTCGAACCGCCGACCATGACAACAGCGTGCACGTCTTCCAGTTCGATACCGGAATCACGCACGGCGCGGCGGCAGGCTTTCAGGCTGCGGGCGACCATCGGCTCGATCAGCGCATCGAAGGCTTCGCGGGTCAGTTGCGCCTTCCAGTCCCCGTAGGCGACTTCAACGCTGGCCGCATCGGTCAGGGCTTCTTTGGCCGCGCAGGCGGTTTGCAGCAGATTGCGTTGTGCGCCCGGGTCGAGATCGGCAGACAGGCCGGCGCTCTCGATGATCCAGCCAGCAATCGCGTGATCGAAGTCATCGCCGCCCAAGGCGCTGTCGCCGCCAGTGGCGAGCACTTCGAACACACCGCCAGTCAGACGCAGAATCGAAATATCGAAGGTTCCGCCGCCCAGGTCATAGATTGCGACCAGACCTTCGGCGTGTTGATCCAGACCATACGCCACGGCGGCAGCGGTCGGCTCGTTGAGCAGACGCAGCACGTTCAGACCGGCGAGTTTCGCCGCATCCTTGGTGGCTTGGCGCTGCGCATCGTCGAAATACGCCGGAACGGTGATCACCGCACCGACCAGCTCGCCACCCAGGGTCGCTTCAGCACGCTGACGCAAAACCTTGAGGATATCGGCAGAGACTTCGACCGGGCTTTTCGGGCCTTGCACGGTGTCGATGAACGGCATGTGCGATTCGCCGCCGACAAAGCGGTACGGCAGTTGCTCGCCCAATTGCTTGACGTCGGACAGACCACGGCCCATCAGGCGCTTGACCGACAGCACAGTGTTCAACGGGTCGGAGGACGCGGCCAGTTTGGCCGACTCGCCAACCTCGACGCGGTCGGCGTGGTAACGCACGGCGGACGGCAGGATGACCTGCCCGTCAGCGTCGGCCAGTGGTTCGGAAAGACCACTGCGCAACGCAGCGACCAGCGAATTGGTAGTGCCCAAGTCGATCCCCACAGCCAGACGACGCTGGTGCGGTTGAGGACTTTGGCCGGGTTCGGCGATCTGCAGTAGGGCCATCGTGATCAGGACTTATCTGTATATCAGGCGTGCGACCGGAGCGGCACTGGGTTAATCGTCGAGGCGCTCTTCTAACTGGCGCACTTCGTAGGTGAGCTTGTCGAGGAACTGCATGCGCCGCATCAGGCGTTCGGCCTGTTCGCGTTGCGCTGCATCATCCCAACAGGCTGCGAAGCTTTCGTTCAACTGTTCCTGAGCCACCTTCAGGCGACGCTTGAACACCGCGACACCGTCGAGGTCGGCACTGTCCTGAAGATCTTCGAGCTCTTCGCGCCATTGCATCTGCTGCAGAAGAAACTCGGGATCATGAACCGTGACTTCCATCGGCACTTCATGCCCGCTGATGGTCAGCAGGTAACGTGCACGCTGGGCAGGACTCTTGAGCGTCTGATACGCGTCGTTGAGCCGTGCAGACTGCTCGAGCGCCGAGCGCTGCTCGCGCTCGGAAGCGTCGGCAAAGCGGTCAGGATGAACGCCGCGCGCCAATTCACGGTAGCGCGTGGCCAACTGCTCGAGATCCAGACGAAAGCTCGGTTGCAGCTCGAATAAAGCGAAATGACAAGGAATACCCACGACAAGCCTCAGATGTTGAAGCTTTCGCCGCAGCCACATTCACCGCGTACGTTGGGGTTGTTGAACTTGAAGCCTTCGTTCAACCCTTCCTTGACAAAATCGAGTTCGGTGCCGTCCAGGTAGGCCAGGCTTTTCGGGTCGATAATCACTTTTTCGCCGTGACTTTCGAACACCTGATCCTCGGCAACCACCTCGTCGACAAACTCCAGCACGTAGGCAAGGCCGGAACAGCCTGTGGTACGAACACCCAGACGAATCCCTTCACCTTTGCCGCGCCCGTCGAGGGAGCGTCGCACGTGTCGAGCAGCCGCTTCTGTCATGCTGATAGCCATCGTTGACTCCTTACTCGTCGCGCAATGCTTAGATCAAGCCTTTCTTCTGCTTGTAGTCGCGAACAGCCGCTTTGATAGCGTCTTCTGCGAGTACCGAGCAGTGGATTTTCACTGGCGGCAGGGCCAGTTCTTCGGCCAGCTGAGTGTTCTTGATGGTCTCGGCTTCGTCCAGAGTCTTGCCCTTCATCCACTCGGTGGCCAGGGAGCTGGAAGCGATTGCCGAACCGCAGCCGTAGGTCTTGAACTTGGCGTCTTCGATAACGCCCTGATCGTTGACCTTGATCTGCAGACGCATCACGTCGCCGCACGCCGGAGCGCCGACCATGCCGGTGCCGACATCCGGGTCTTCCGCGTTCATCTTGCCGACGTTGCGCGGGTTTTCGTAGTGGTCGATGACCTTTTCGCTGTAAGCCATGGTGCTTAATCCTCACTCATCAGAGAGTCGCTCTTTAAGCCCCGGAACCTGAGTTGACGGGGCCGGTTCGCGGCGACTTGAAATCAGTGTGCCGCCCACTCGATTTTCGAAATGTCGACACCGTCTTTGTACATGTCCCACAGCGGCGACAGAGCGCGCAGCTTGGTAACGGCCTCGCAGACTTTCTGCGCGGCGTAGTCGATTTCTTCTTCGGTGGTGAAACGGCCGAAGGTGAAACGGATCGAGCTGTGCGCCAGTTCGTCGTTGCGGCCCAGGGCGCGCAGTACGTACGAAGGCTCCAGGGACGCCGAGGTGCAGGCCGAACCGGACGAAACCGCCAGATCCTTGAGCGCCATGATCAGCGACTCGCCTTCAACGTAGTTGAAGCTCAGGTTCAGGTTGTGCGGAACGCGGGCGGTCAGGCTGCCGTTGACGTACAGCTCTTCCAGATGCTCGACCTGCTTGTAGAAGCGGTCGCTCAGGGCTTTGATGCGCACGTTTTCGGCAGCCATGTCTTCCTTGGCTACACGGAACGCTTCGCCCATGCCGACGATCTGGTGGGTCGCCAGGGTGCCGGAACGCATGCCACGTTCGTGACCGCCGCCGTGCATGGTCGCTTCGATGCGCACACGCGGCTTGCGGCTGACGTACAGCGCGCCGATGCCTTTAGGGCCGTAGGTTTTGTGGGCGGAGAACGACATCATGTCGACTTTCAGCTTCTGCAGGTCGATGTCGACCTTGCCGGTGGACTGAGCCGCGTCAACATGCAGCAGAACGCCCTTGGAGCGGGTCAGTTCGCCGATGGCAGCGATGTCGTTGATGGTGCCGATTTCGTTGTTCACGTGCATCACCGACACCAGGATGGTGTCTTCGCGCAGTGCCGCTTCGATCATCGCCGGGGTGATGAGACCGTCTTCGGTCGGCTCGAGGTAGGTGACTTCGAAACCTTCACGCTCCAGTTGGCGCATGGTGTCGAGGACAGCCTTGTGCTCGATCTTGCTGGTGATCAGGTGCTTGCCCTTGGAGCCATAGAAATGCGCCGCACCCTTGATCGCCAGGTTGTCGGATTCGGTAGCGCCCGAGGTCCAGACGATTTCGCGCGGGTCGGCGTTGACCAGATCGGCCACCTGACGACGGGCATTTTCGACGGACTCTTCAGCTTTCCAGCCGAACACGTGGGAGCGGGACGCCGGGTTACCGAAGTTTCCGTCGACCAGCAGGCATTCACTCATCTTTTGCGCAACGCGCGGATCGACCGGGGTGGTCGCAGAGTAATCAAGGTAAATCGGCAATTTCATGGACTATCTCCTAAATCAGGGCTGGCGTTCCGCTAGCTCTTCGGCTGTCATTCGACGGCGGACGCTTCAATCTTGTCCAGGCGTGGCGCCTTGCTGTTGCAACGGCGCTGGTCCTGACGCTGGGCTACTTCCTGCACCTCACGGCGAGTTACAAGATCAGCCAAGCTGATACCACTTAGAAATTCGTGAATCTGCAGGCTCAGGTCGCACCACAAGTGGTGAGTCAGGCAGGTATCGCCGGAATGGCAATCGCCCTGGCCCTGGCACTTGGTAGCATCGACCGATTCGTTGACCGCATCGATCACCTGAGCGACCTGGATGCCCTGCATGTCGCGGGACAACTGGTAGCCACCACCCGGACCGCGAACACTGGAAACCAGGTTGCTGCGGCGCAGCTTGGCGAAAAGCTGTTCGAGATAGGACAGGGAGATGCCTTGGCGCTCGGAGATATCGGCCAGGGACACCGGCCCGTGCTGCGCGTGCAACGCCAGGTCAAGCATGGCGGTCACGGCGTATCGGCCTTTTGTAGTCAGTCGCATGGACAGTTACCACGGAGTTCGGAATGGGCGGGAGTATGCAATTCCCGAGCATTTAAGTCAACTATAAGACCTAGTGCTTTAGTCGGGTTTACCCGCAAAAGAGCGCGCGAATGATAGCAGGGTCTGCGGCTTAATGGCACACCACCCTGCCGATGGAGCCTGTAGGAGCTGCCGAAGGCTGCGATCTTTTGCTTTTGCTTTAATAAGATCAAAAGATCGCAGCCTGCGGCAGCGCCTACAAAGCCTGTCAGCCGGCTTTGGATTCGTCTTTGCCTTTGACGCAGGCAAAGTCTTCTTCGCGCAGCTCAGGCAGATCTTTCGCACAGTAATTACTGCCCAGATCCTTCAGCGCGCCGCACATCCCCTCCAGCCGTCCGTCCACCGCTTGCAGGTGATCGAGCAACTGACCGATGGCACGGGCCACCGGGTCGGGCATGTCTTCGCTGACGCCATAGGCATCGAAACCGATCTTCTCGGCCATCGCCTTGCGCTTGGCGTCCTGCTCTTCATCGGACTTGACGATGATCCGCCCCGGAATTCCCACCACCGTGGCGCCCGGCGGTACTTCCTTGGTCACGACGGCATTGGAACCGACTTTCGCCCCAGCCCCCACCGTGAACGGCCCAAGCACTTTGGCACCGGCACCCACGACAACGCCGTCACCCAATGTCGGGTGGCGCTTGCCCTTGTTCCAACTGGTGCCACCCAGAGTCACACCCTGATAAATGGTCACGTCATCGCCAATCTCGGCGGTTTCACCAATGACGATGCCCATGCCATGGTCAATGAAGAAGCGCCGACCGACCTTGGCCCCCGGATGAATCTCGATCCCGGTCAACCAGCGACCGAAGTTGGACACCAGGCGCGCCAGCCATTTCAGCTCGTTGCGCCACAGCATCCCGGCCAGGCGATGAATCCAGATTGCATGCATGCCGGGGTAGCAGGTCAGGACTTCAAAAGCGTTACGCGCCGCCGGGTCCCGATGGAATACGCTCTGGATATCTTCACGCAAACGCTCAAACATCATTCAGTCCTTCCGCTTAAGAAGCTCACCACGGGCCGCTTTTTGGGTTTCCGTGAGGATGCCACGCAAAATATTCATTTCCGCCCGGCTGACCGAGCTGCGTCCGTACAACCGGCGCAGGCGCGCCATCAAGTGCCGTGGCTTTTCCGGATCAAGAAATTCGATGGCGACCAGCGTCTGCTCCAGATGCTCATAAAAGCGTTCCAGCTCATCCATGGTCGCAAGCTCGGCGCTTTTCACCGAGGCCACTTCTTCTTTCTCGATCTTTGTCGGCTGCCCTTGTGCGGCCAACCAGGCCATGCGCACTTCATAGCTCAACACCTGCACCGCCGCCCCGAGGTTCAGCGAGCTGAATTCAGGATCGGAGGGAATGTGCACGTGAAAGTGACATCGCTGCAGCTCCTCGTTGGTCAGGCCGGAGTCTTCACGACCGAACACCAACGCGATTTGTGCGCCCTGCCCCGCTTCCTCGACCACTTTGCTCCCGCATTCGCGCGGATCGAGCAGCGGCCAGGGAATGCGGCGGTCACGGGCGCTGGTGCCGAGCACCAGATTGCAACCGACCAAAGCGTCTTCCAGGGTGGCGACGACTTGTGCGTTTTCAAGGATATCCCCGGCACCGGAAGCTCGCGCATCGGCTTCGTGATGCGGAAACAGGCGCGGCTCGACCAGCACCAGCCGCGACAGACCCATGTTTTTCATGGCGCGCGCGGCCCCGCCGATGTTGCCGGGGTGGCTGGTATTGACCAGGACGACACGAATGTTCTGCAGCAAGGGAGGCGCTCTCGGACACAGGAAAGGGGTGCAAATCTTACAGAACAGCCTACCGTTAAGCTATGAAAGCGAACAGCGACCTTCACCTGAAGAAAAGTTCTGATAGAATGCGCGGCTTTCTTTAACAACCTTAGGTGACACATCCATGCAGCCCATGCTGAATATCGCGCTGCGCGCCGCCCGCAGCGCCAGTGAACTGATCTTCCGCTCCATCGAGCGCCTGGATACCATCAAGGTCGACGAAAAAGACGCCAAGGATTATGTATCCGAGGTCGATCGCGCCGCCGAACAGAAAATCATCGACGCTCTGCGCAAGGCTTATCCGAATCACTCGATCCAGGGTGAAGAGACCGGCATGCACGTCGGTAACGGCATCGAAGGCGAAGAGTACCTGTGGATCATCGATCCACTGGACGGCACCACCAACTTCCTGCGCGGGATTCCTCACTTTGCTGTCAGCATTGCCTGCAAATACCGTGGTCGCCTGGAACACGCAGTGGTTCTGGATCCGGTTCGCCAGGAAGAATTCACCGCCAGCCGTGGTCGCGGCGCCCAACTGAACGGTCGCCGTCTGCGCGTCAGCGGTCGCACCAGCCTCGAAGGCGCTTTGCTGGGCACTGGCTTCCCGTTCCGTGACGACCAGATGGACAACCTCGACAACTACCTGGGCATGTTCCGCGCTCTGGTTGGCCAGACTGCCGGCATCCGCCGCGCCGGTTCCGCCAGCCTGGACCTGGCCTACGTGGCTGCCGGTCGTTTCGACGCGTTCTGGGAGTCGGGTCTGTCCGAGTGGGACATGGCTGCAGGCGCCCTGCTGATTCAAGAAGCCGGCGGTCTGGTGAGCGACTTCACCGGCGGTCACGATTTCCTTGAAAAAGGCCACATCGTTGCCGGCAACACCAAATGCTTCAAGGCAGTGCTGACGGCGATCCAGCCGCACCTGCCGGCTTCGCTGAAGCGCTAAGCTTCTCGCGAAACGCAAAAAGCACCCTTCGGGGTGCTTTTTTTATGCTTGGAGAAATACCACCGGCCCAGTGTAGGAGTGAGCCTGCTCGCGATGGCGGTGTATCAGCCGGCATTAATGCTGACTGATGCACCGCCATCGCGAGCAGGCTCACTCCTACAGGGGATTTGTGGTGGGGCTTGAATCGCGGGCACAAAAAAGCACCCCGCAGGGTGCTTCTTGTTAAAACAGTCGGTCCTTACTGACCCGGCTGATTCTGCGACAGAATCAACTTGCCTTCCTTGTCGACCGGAATCTGGTTGCCCGGATCGCGATCCATCCGCACCTTGCCTTCCTTGCCATCGAGCGAGTAACGCACGTCGTAACCGACGACCTTGTCACTGATGTCATTCACGGTGTTACAGCGAGTCTGAGTAGTGGTGTAGGTGTCTCGGTTCTGCATGCCTTCCTGCACCTTGTTACCGGCATAACCGCCACCGACCGCACCAGCGACCGTAGCCAGCTTCTTGCCGTTGCCGCCGCCGATCTGGTTACCCAGCAAACCACCGCCGACAGCACCGATTACCGTGCCGAGGATCTGGTGTTGATCCTGCACCGGTTTTTGCCGGGTTACCGCAACATCCTTGCACACTTCACGTGGAGTCTTGATCTGTGTTTTGACCGGTTCAACGGCCAGCACTTGCGCATACTCAGGGCCGCTTTTAACCAGGCTGTAGGTGGCAACAGCACCCCCGGCAGTCACACCGACAGCACCCAATACCGCACCAACCAGCAACGACTTGTTCACATGAACCTCCTGACCATCACATGCGGGACGCGCCCGCGCTTCTCCCAGCCTTGGAGCATAAAAAAAGGCGCGAGTTCAACTCGCGCCTTTTTCGGGCTGACAGCCGGAGAAACGATGGCCGTTATGGACGGTCGTCGACTTCCTTCTCGGTGTTGGCCGGAGGAATCAGATCCTCAGTGCTCAGGTTCAGCCAGATCAGCACCACGTTAGCGATGTAGATCGACGAGTAGGTACCCGCCAGAACACCGATGAACAGAGCGATGGAGAAGCCGAACAGGTTGTCGCCACCGAAGAACAGCAGCGCCGCGATCGCCAGCAAGGTGGAGATCGACGTCGCCATGGTCCGCAGCAGGGTCTGAGTGGTCGAGATGTTGATGTTCTCGATCAGCGAAGCCTTGCGCAGCACACGGAAGTTCTCACGAACCCGGTCGAACACGACGATGGTGTCGTTCAGCGAGTAGCCGATGATCGCCAGTACCGCCGCCAGCACCGTCAGGTCGAAGGTGATCTGGAAGAACGACAGGATACCGACAGTCACGATCACGTCGTGAATCAGCGAAACGATGGCGCCGACCGCGAATTTCCACTGAAAGCGGAAAGCCAGGTAGATCAGGATGCCGCCGAGCGCCAGGAGCATGCCGAGGCCGCCCTGGTCGCGCAGTTCTTCACCGACCTGCGGGCCGACGAACTCGACGCGCTTGACGGTGGCAGGGTTATCGCCGCCGACTTTCTGCAGCGCGTCTGCTACCTGATGGCCCAACTGCGGGTCTTCACCCGGCATGCGCACCAGCAGGTCGGTGGTTGCACCGAAGTTCTGCACCACGGCCTCGTGATAACCGGAAGTCACCAGTTGCTCGCGCACTTTGGTGACGTCAGCCGGACGCTCGTAGGTCAGCTCGATGAGCGTACCGCCGGTGAAGTCCAGACCCCAGTTCATGCCCTTGTGAAAAACACTGAACAAGGCCAGAACGGTGAGAAACACAGTGACGCCGAACGCAAAGTTGCGAACGCCCATGAAGTTAATTGTACGTAACATGGCAGCCCCTTAAATCCACAACTTCTTGAAGTCACGTCCGCCGAAGATCAGGTTGACCATTGCGCGGGTCACCATGATGGCCGTGAACATCGAGGTAAAGATCCCGAGGGACATGGTCACTGCGAAGCCCTTCACCGGGCCGGTGCCCATGGCGAAGAGGATGCCGCCGACCAGCAGAGTGGTCAGGTTGGCGTCGAGAATCGCGGTGAATGCCCGGCCGAAGCCTTCGTTGATTGCACGCTGCACGGTCATGCCGGCGGCGATCTCTTCACGGATCCGCGAGAAGATCAGCACGTTGGCGTCGACCGCCATACCCATGGTCAAGACGATACCGGCGATACCGGGCAGGGTCAGCGTTGCACCCAGCAGCGACATCAGCGCCAGCAGCAGCACCATGTTCACCGCCAGTGCGACCGTGGCGATCACACCAAAGAAGCGGTAGATGGCGATGATGAACAGCGAGACGAACAGCATGCCCCACAGCGATGCATCGATACCCTTGGTGATGTTGTCAGCACCCAGGCTCGGACCGATTGTGCGCTCTTCAGCGAAGTACATCGGAGCGGCCAGACCGCCGGCACGCAGCAGCAGCGCCAGTTCGGACGATTCGCCCTGGCCGTTCAGGCCGGTGATACGGAACTGCGCACCCAGCGGCGACTGAATGGTCGCAAGGCTGATGATCTTCTTCTCTTCCTTGAAGGTCTGCACCGGCACGTCTTTCTCGACGCCGTCGACAACCTGCTTGACGTAGGTGGTCACTGGACGCTGTTCGATGAAGATCACCGCCATGCTGCGACCGACGTTCGAACGGGTTGCGCGGCTCATCAGCTCGCCACCGTGACCATCCAGGCGGATGTTCACTTCAGGCGTACCGTGCTGAGAATCAAAACCGGCCTTGGCGTCAGTCACCTGGTCACCGGTGATGATCAGGCCACGTTCGATCTGCGCAGGAGGACGCTTGCCTTCACGGAACTCGAAGGTTTCGGAAGTGGCTTTCGAAGCCCCCGGCTCTGCAGCCAGACGGAACTCGAGGTTGGCGGTCTTGCCGAGAATACGCTTGGCTTCGGCAGTGTCCTGTACGCCCGGCAGCTCAACCACAATGCGGTTGGCGCCCTGACGCTGAACGATCGGTTCGGCAACACCCAGCTCGTTGACGCGGTTACGTACCGTGGTCAAGTTCTGCTTGATGGAGTATTCACGGATTTCCGCCAGCTTGGCCGGGGTCATCGCCAGACGCAGCACCGGTTGACCGTTGAGGTCGGCCGGAACAATGTCGAAATCGTTGAAGTTCTTGCGGATCAGCGCACGGGCCTGTTCACGGGAGTCAGCATCGCTGAAGCCCAGCTGAATGGCGCCATTGAGTTGCGGCAGGCTGCGATAGCGCAGCTTCTCTTTACGCAGCAGGCTCTTGACGTCACCTTCGTAGACTTTCAGGCGGGCGTCGAGGGCTTTGTCCATGTCCACTTCCAGCAGGAAGTGCACACCACCGGACAAGTCCAGACCCAGCTTCATCGGGTGCGCGCCCAGATTACGCAGCCATTGCGGGGTGGTCTGTGCCAGGTTCAGTGCGACGACGTAGTCATCACCCAATGCCTTGCGCACAACGTCCTTGGCCGGCAGCTGGTCTTCAGCCTTGGTCAGACGGATCAGACCGCCCTTGCCGTTGGCGGCCAGCGAGGCTGCCTTGACGTTGATTCCGGACTCACGCAGCGCGGTGCTGACGCGATCCAGATCGGCCTGATTGACCTGCAGCGCCGTGCTGGCGCCGCTGATCTGAATGGCCGGGTCATCGGGGTATAGATTGGGAGCGGAATAAATCAGACCGATCGCCAGCACCGCCAGGATCAGAATGTATTTCCACAGAGGATATTTGTTCAGCATCACGCCGCCCGTTATGAACGCGGGGCGCCTTGCGCGCCCCGTCGATTGAGTAGAAGTTGGAACCTTAGATCGCTTTCAGCGTGCCTTTTGGCAGCGTGGCGGCGATGGCGCCCTTCTGGAACTTCATTTCCACGGTGTCGGAAACTTCCAGAACCACGAAGTCGTCGGCCACTTTGGTGATCTTGCCGGCGATGCCGCCGGTGGTGACCACTTCGTCACCCTTCGCAAGGCTGCTCAGCAGGTTCTTCTGCTCTTTGGCGCGCTTGGCCTGTGGACGCCAGATCATCAGGTAGAAGATGACCAGGAAGCCGACCAGGAAAATCCACTCGAAGCCGCCGCCCATTGGGCCTGCAGCAGCCGGTGCAGCTGCGTCAGCCATGGCGTTAGAGATAAAAAAGCTCATTTAGCACTCCAGTTGCAAATGTTGAATCTTGGGGTCAGAAAACTCAGTCCAAAGGCGGAACGGGGAGCCCGCGTTTGGCGTAGAAGGCATCGACAAAGGCGGCCAATGTACCCTGTTGAATAGCCTCGCGCAAACCAGCCATCAGCACCTGATAATGGCGCAAGTTATGGATGGTATTGAGCATGCTGCCGAGCATTTCGCCGCACTTGTCCAGGTGATGCAGATAAGCGCGGGAGAAGTTCTGGCAGGTATAGCAATCGCAGGTCGGATCCAGCGGCGAATCATCATGGCGATGGAACGCGTTACGGATCTTCAGCACGCCTGTATCAATGAACAGATGCCCATTGCGGGCATTACGGGTTGGCATCACGCAATCGAACATGTCCACACCGCGGCGCACACCCTCAACCAGATCCTCCGGTTTGCCAACGCCCATAAGGTAACGAGGTTTGTCAGCCGGCATCATGCCCGGCAGATAATCCAGCACCTTGATCATCTCGTGCTTCGGCTCGCCCACCGACAGACCACCGATGGCCAGGCCATCGAAGCCGATCTTGTCGAGGCCTTCCAGCGAGCGCATGCGCAGGTCCTGGTGCATGCCGCCCTGAACGATGCCGAACAACGCCGCCGTGTTGTCGCCGTGGGCGTTTTTCGAGCGCTGGGCCCAACGCAGCGACAGCTCCATGGATACGCGGGCGACGTCTTCGTCAGCCGGGTACGGCGTGCATTCGTCGAAGATCATCACGATGTCGGAACCGAGATCGCGCTGCACCTGCATCGACTCTTCCGGGCCCATGAACACTTTCGAGCCGTCGACCGGGGAGGCGAAGGTCACGCCCTCCTCCTTGATCTTGCGCATGGCGCCCAGGCTGAACACCTGGAAACCACCGGAGTCGGTGAGGATCGGGCCTTTCCACTGCATGAAATCGTGCAGGTCGCCGTGCTCCTTGATCACCTCGGTGCCCGGGCGCAGCCACAGGTGAAAGGTGTTACCCAGAATGATTTCCGCGCCAGTGGCGACGATGTCACGCGGCAACATGCCCTTGACCGTGCCATAGGTGCCCACCGGCATGAACGCCGGGGTCTCGACGGTGCCACGCGGGAAGGTCAGCCGACCACGACGAGCCTTGCCATCGGTGGCAAGCAGTTCAAAGGACATGCGACATTCGCGACTCATTCTGTTTCCTCTGGGCCTGTGTGTTCAGGGGCAGTCGGGGCGGGATTACGGGTGATGAACATCGCATCACCGTAGCTGAAAAAGCGGTAGCCGTTGTCGACAGCGGCTTTATAAGCGGCCATGGTTTCGGGATAACCGGCGAACGCCGAAACCAGCATCAACAGCGTCGATTCCGGCAAATGGAAGTTGGTGACCAGGGCGTCGACCACATGGAACGGCCGGCCCGGGTAGATAAAGATGTCGGTGTCGCCACTGAACGGCTTGAGCACGCCATCGCGCGCGGCACTTTCCAGCGAGCGCACGCTGGTGGTGCCGACGGCAATCACCCGTCCGCCACGCTCGCGGCACGCGGCAACGGCGTCGACCACATCCTGGCCGACTTCCAGCCACTCGCTGTGCATGTGGTGATCTTCGATCTTGTCGACGCGCACTGGCTGGAACGTCCCCGCACCGACGTGCAGCGTGACGAACGCGGTCTCGACGCCCTTGGCGGCAATCGCCTCCATCAACGGCTGATCGAAGTGCAACCCCGCCGTCGGCGCCGCCACCGCACCAAGACGCTGGGCGTACACGGTCTGATAACGCTCGCGATCCGAGCCCTCGTCCGGGCGGTCTATATAAGGAGGCAACGGCATGTGCCCGACGCGATCGAGCAGCGGCAGCACTTCTTCAGCAAAGCCCAGCTCGAACAGCGCGTCGTGACGCGCGAGCATCTCGGCTTCGCCACCGCCGTCGATGAGGATCTTCGAACCCGGCTTCGGCGACTTGCTGGAGCGCACATGGGCCAGCACGCGGTGCGAATCGAGCACGCGTTCGATGAGGATTTCCAGCTTGCCGCCCGAGGCTTTCTGCCCGAACAGCCGCGCCGGAATCACCCGGGTATTGTTGAACACCATCAAATCGCCCGGGCGCAAATGCTCAAGCAAATCAGTGAATTGACGGTGTGCCAGGGCGCCGCTCGGCCCATCAAGGGTCAGCAGGCGACTACCGCGACGCTCGGCCAACGGGTGGCGGGCGATCAGCGAATCAGGAAGCTCGAAGGTAAAGTCAGCAACGCGCATGATGGGGTTCGTCTAGCAGGGCCGGAAAGTCTAGCGGAATTATCAAAAATTGACCATGAAACGTGATTGACCAACGGTAATCACCTCTCTATACTTCGCCGCCATTGAGCCCTGATGGCGGAATTGGTAGACGCGGCGGATTCAAAATCCGTTTTCGAAAGGAGTGGGAGTTCGAGTCTCCCTCGGGGCACCAAAATTAAGAAAGGTCTTGCTTAGCAAGGCCTTTTTTTTCGTCTGCCAAAAGTGGCCGCTGCTGTAGGAGCTGCCGAAGGCCGCGATCTTTTGATCTTCCTCTGTTTCACCAACAGGACATCTCAAAGGGTTCACTGCATGGAAACGTCACTGGAAACCGTCGCCCTGTTCTCCCTCAAACTCGCTTACGAGGAAGAAGGGCTGAGCCCCATTCTGCGGGACGATATGGTCATGGGTGATTACCAGAAAGACGTGTTCGAATTGCTGGTGCGCCGCCGGGATGTCGAGACCATCCAATTCAAGATGAACGAGTGTCTGGGATTGGCAATGGACGCCTTGGGCGGTGTCGAGAAACCGCTGGGGCGTGAGCTGCACAAGTTGTCAGCCGATTTCCGGCAGGCGCAGTCGCTGGAGCAGCTTGATCAGCCGCTCCTCGCGCTCAAGGGTTATTTGAAGGACATTCTGTAATCAGATGCGCAATCTGTAGAAACAGCCCTTTGGATTACTGCCGCACTTTTACTACTCGAATGTCGACGGGAAACCCACCTGGCCCTTCCAGCGTCTTCCATCCCATGTATTGAAAAATCGCGTCCTGATCGATGGTCTCGCCCCTCTCCACCATCTCTCCGCCAAGCACCGCGACCTCTTTATAGACGGCGCAGTTGCCCTCATCGGGATGGGCGGTGTAGATCACATAGGGTTTGACGTATCTCACGGCGCGAAAATGTCGGCCGCAGCCCCAATCGACCGTGATCATCAACGTCTTCAGATACGCTTCGCCATCCGTTTCCGAATCCTCGGCGAGCTCCTTGAGCTTGCCAAGTCCGCCAACGTCACTAAAGCCCAGATCGAGGGCGCGCTTGTATTCCGGGGACTTCTCGTGCTCGGCCTGAGCCTTGAAGTATTGCTGTTGAAGCTCCGCGACCAGGACCTCCTCTTCCTTGTTCCGGATCACGAACGCTTGAGCAATGACGTTTTCGCAGCGGGCATATTCGGGAGAGGTGAGGCGTTCCTGGGAGAGGTGATCGCGATGGACATGAACAGTGCGATTCAAGCTGTCGACGCGGTTCATCGCTTGCCTGGTAGCCATGACCCCGTTTTGAACGTTGCTCACCACTTGCTGAAAACTCCCACAATCGGCGAGGTACTCCTTCCAGGCGACCTCCGGGGTTTCATCCCAGTCGGCAAGCGCCGGGGTCATCACGATGGCGAGAAGGAAAGCGCCAAGCGCGCGCGGTGTAAAAGAAACAATCGGCATGTGTAGTCCGTTACGTGTTTGAAGAAAGTGGCGTGAAGCTACTATTTTGATATCTTGCCGTCCACTTTCGCTGGAGGCCTGTCACTGCCTCTGTTATCGCGCACTCGGGAATAAACCAATGGATGCTTTGTTGTGCTTGTCAGTAATGGCCGGAACCTGGTTGTGGGTGGTCAAGCAACGGGGTGAGTGGAACTTGCTACTTGGCAACCTTGCTGGCGCAGGAAGTAGCGTGGTCACTGGCATTGTGTTCACGCTGATTTACAACGCAGTCATTGGTACATCGATGGCGACACCTAACCTGGATCGCAGTCTGGTGGTGTTCACCACAAGCGCGGGCGTTCTGGCGGGGGTGTGGTTGTGGATTGCCAATCGCCATCAACCCGAACATCCGATTGCACGTCAGTTACTGGGTGGGGTATGTGGCTTTGCTGCCGGCTTGGTGACCTTGCTGGTTCTTGCTGTGAATTATTTCCCCAACGTGTAAACGAACACGTAATTGTTTTGCTATCTTGCCGCCCGCAACGGCGGATCTACTCAGTGAGCTGACACGATTTAAAGAAAGGAAATGGATGGGATGGAAACATCGTTGATCGTGATGTTTTTGCTGGTCTGGGCAGGGATGTGGCTCTGGGTCGTCAAGAATCGTGGAACCTGGCCGGTATTCTTCGGCCACTTCGCCGGTGTGATTGCCGGGTTTATCGTGGCAGTCGTAATGTTCGTTATCGTCAACGGACTTCTGCCCGAAAAATCCACGCCCGCGACATCCAGCGGCACTCAGCCGCAAATCGCCAACGAAAGCCAGCTCAGAACCTTTGTCCCACGCACTCCGGCCAGTCGCGCATCCGCTCCGACGTCGCCGTTGCTGCCAACCGACAGCCCGCGCTATCCACGGCTATCTACTCCGCTGCTTTCCGCCAGTCTCGATCCACAGTGGAGAAGCCAATACGCGCAATGGCGAGCCAGCGCAGATATGGTCAACGGGGTCAACGGAAGCATGGCGGGGCTGATTTGTCGGTCAGCGGCAAAGTCCACGCTGCGCATTCCGGACTCCGCCTCCTTCGACGAGACTGAGGACGTTCGATTCGACACTTACAAATCCCAGACCTACCTCGTCACGAGCAGGATTAGTGGCGAAAACATGGAAGGCACGATGGTCAGTCTCGGCTATGACTGCGCCGTGCAGTTCGTGTCCGGCAACGGGATCAAGGATGACCAATGGCGCCTGCTGGAGTTGACCATGCAAGGAAAATCAGGCCCTGCGGGTTCTGCCAACACGTCGTCCGTGGAAGCATTGCCCGAGTATGTCGCCGATGCGCCTGCTGCTACGCCAGAACCGCTCAAGTCCGGCCTGGTGGAAAACTATCTCAATGAAATACCGACAACCCGTTCTGAACTGGCGACGGTTCAAGGGATGAGTGCGCAACAGACTCTGGCTCATGCGCAGTTGCGAAAAGGGCTCGTTGGCAGGCCGGATCCCAACAAAAGACTGATCGCGTTCCAGATGTGCGAGCCGTTTATACGCAGCGTTCTGCGTCAGCCGGAACTGGCCTTGTTCGCCGACGACAAGGCTCTCTCGACCCAGCGTTACAAAGATCAGATCTATACCAGCACAAGTCTGATGAAGATCCACGACGCTGCGCAAAATTATCTGACCTATCGTTTCGAATGCACTCTGCAGGCGTTGCCAACCATGAACGAAGGTTTTGACGACTGGAAGTTGCTGGATCTGCGCTTCGAACTGACCGGTAGCTGATCGGCTAGATGAGCAAGAAGCGCAGCGCTTCTATTCTGCTATCTTGCTGCCCATATTTCAGCGGGCTCGAAGCATGCTGGCTTGAACGTTCTTGCAGGTTTAAGGAAAGGATCGAATGGCGTTTCTGAGTTTTCTGGCATTTATCGCCGCCTGGGGTTTGATGTGGCGCTGGGTGGTGAAAAACCGCGGCAGCTGGAATCTGTTTTACGGCAACATCGTTGGCGCGGCGGGCGGTTTTATCGTCGGTCTGGTGGTGCTGTCGATCCTCCTGTCGCTGTTCCCGTCGGCGCATAAATCCGAAAAAGCGCCAATCGAAGACGTGATCACACAGAGCGATGTCACCACCAGTCTGTTGCCCGAAGCCGAGTCGGATTCGACGTCTGCGGTGCTGGAAAACGCGCCGGGCTTTGCCGCGATCGAGCCGGATAACCAGCCTTCTCCGCCGGATTCCGCACTGCTGCCGAATTACGCCAGCCGGGCGCCGAAATCGATATCGGAAAAAACCGTCTTGGATCAGAGCGACGCGCAGGGTCGTAAAGCGCTCACCGCGCTGCGCGACAAGCTTGGGCAAAATGCCGACAGCGATAAATCGATGCTCGCGTATGTCATTTGCGGCACGCTGGTCACCAGCACACTGCGCTTCCCGGCGTCGGAGCGCTTCGCCGACAGTTCTGCCATTGTCACCAAGCGCTTCAAGGATCAGGTCTACACCCTCAGCAACAAGGTCACCGCGCGCAACATGAACGGTGATGACGTCACTTATAACTTCGAGTGCTCGGTGCAGGAGCAACCCGCGTCCGCCGAATGGCGACTGCTGGCGCTGAAGCTGCAGAAAGCTGCCTCTTAAGCCTCGTTTAAGGGTTCAAGGCGCCGGCTGCGCTATCATCGCCAGCCTGTGCGTCTTGAGCTTCGCCCCTGAATGTCCCCGATACCTGCTGACCTGAATCCGCAGCCTCCCGTCCTGGCCGGCCCACTGCTGCGCCGTCTGGAACCGACGCGCGTGGTGCTGTGGCTGGTCGGCACCCGCGAACTGGCGCTGAGCCTGCGCTTGCAGGGTGTAGGAGACATTCCTCTCGATGCCGGGAAATGCACGGTCATTCCTGTAGGCCGTCATGCGTTCGTCCATTTGATTGACGTTGCGCTCGACAGCGCCCTGCCCTGCGACACGCGTATCGACTATGACCTGCTGATCGACGGCCAGACGCCCATCGCCGAATGGGCGCCGCATCTGCTGTACGGCAATGCCCGCTGTCCGAACCTTGTCGTGCGTTCGCGGATTGATCAGTTGCTGCATGGCTCCTGCCGCAAGCCACATCATCCGGCGGCAGACGGTGTGCTCTGCGTCGATCAACTGCTGTCTGGCGAAACCGATCCGCAACAACGCCCAGCCCTGCTGATGATGAGTGGCGACCAGATCTACGCCGACGATGTGGCCGGCCCGATGTTGCGGGCGATTCATGCCTTGATCGAACGCCTCGGCCTGTTCGACGAACATCTCGAAGGCGCGGTGGTCAGCGACAGCGCCAAGCTCTACCAACACCCGGCCAGTTACTACCACCGTGCGGATCTGTTACCGGCGCTGGAGAGCAACGAGACATTGCGCGAGCGATTTTTCGGCGGTGCGCGCAAGCCGATTTTCACCAGCAGCAGTGCTGACAATCATCTGGTCACGTTTGCCGAAGTGATGGCGATGTATTTGCTGGTGTGGTCGCCGGTTGCCTGGACGCTGATCAATCCTGCTGTTCCGTCACTGACGCCTGAACGCTTGAAGCGCTACACCCTGGAGCAGACCCGCATCGATGGCTTCAAGGCCGGTTTGGGCAACGTCGCCCGAGCCTTGGCGCACCTGCCGAGCCTGATGATTTTCGACGATCACGACATCACCGATGACTGGAATCTTTCCGCGCAATGGGAGGAAACCGCCTACGGCCATCCGTTCTCCAAACGCATCATCGGCAACGCGCTGATCGCGTACATGTTGTGCCAGGGCTGGGGCAACAATCCGGACGCGTTCAAGGATCTGCTGGAGAACACTCGACGCCTGAGCGCCAGCGGTGATGATCGTTATCTCGACAGCCCTGTGCAGGATGCGCTGATCGACGACTTGCTGCGCTTTCAGCATTGGCATTTCGTGCTGCCGAGCAGCCCGGCGCTGGTGGTGCTCGATACCCGCACCCGGCGCTGGCGCAGCGAGATGGCGCTTAAGCAACCATCCGGGCTTCTCGATTGGGAAGCGCTGAGCGAACTGCAACAGGACCTGCTCGATCATCCGTCAGCGATCATCGTTTCCCCCGCGCCGATCTTCGGCGTGAAGCTGATTGAAACCGTGCAGAAGGTTTTCAGCTGGTGCGGTTATCCGCTGCTGGTCGACGCGGAAAACTGGATGGCCCATCGCGGCGCCGCGCAGGTGATCCTGAACATTTTCCGACACACCCGCACACCCGGAAACTACGTGGTGCTGTCGGGCGATGTGCATTACTCCTTCGTCTACGAAGTACTTATCCGACACCGCAAGGCCGGGCCACGGATCTGGCAGATCACCAGCAGCGGGATCAAGAACGAGTTTCCGAAAACCCTGCTGGAATGGTTCGACCGCCTCAACCGCTGGCTCTATTCGCCGCGCTCGCCGTTGAACTGGTTCACCAAACGCCGACGCATGCGCATCGTGCCGTACACCCCGGAACATGCCGAAGCGGGTGAGCGGCTGTGGAATTCGGCGGGGATCGGGCAAGTGTTTTTCAATGCGCAGGGGCAGCCGAGCGAGATCATTCAGCACAATTCGAACGGGGCGCTGAAGACGCGGATGCTGGCGCCGGAGTTGGGGGATTATCCTGATTGATACGGCCTCCTTTGCCCACAGTGAGATTGCAATGACGACACCTTCGCGATTACTTATCACCCGCGACAGCGTACATGCCGGCGATGATTGCGAGGCTCCCCATGCGCGCTGGATCAACCTGCAAGAGAGTGAAACCCTGGAGGATGCCCTGCGCCTACTACTCCACAATGGTTATCTGCCAAGCATTGCTGGTGGATGTGCGACCTGGATCGTACGCGGCCCTCAGGCCCTAGCTGTAGTCGCCCAGCAATGGCGGGAGCCGCGTTTTCTGGTCGATGCACGGTCGACACTGGTCAATTTGGAAGAGTTGAGGTTTGTATATTGGTGCCAGGTAGATCCAGAGCTTGTTTTCGACTGCCTGCTAACAGGCACCGAACTTCCTGACAGATACAGCGGATTTAAGACGTCAAAGTAGTCGGAAAGGGATTACAGTTTTTAAGGAAACATCTCTGGAATCGCTGGTTCATACTCTGCCTCCCTTACACAGGAAGCAGAGCCATGCGAAAAAGAAAGCCGAACCCTTTAAAAATCGATACAACGACTTACCTTTTAAGCTCGCCGGCAAATGCTGGAAGGCTGCTGAAATCCATCGCAGAAATGCACGAAGGAATTCGCGCAAATTCGGACGCCTCTTCGTTCGATATCGTGCCCCTCAGTCAGGTGAAACCGCCAGAGCAACACCCCTGACAATCATCCCCACCTCCCGCTCATCAATCGTCAGCGGCGGCAGCAGCCGTATCGTCTTGCCGCGTGTAACGTTGATCAGCAGCCCATGATCCCGCGCAGCAATCAGCGTCAGATCGCGGATTGGCTGTTTCAGCTCGATGCCGATCATCAAGCCCTGCCCACGAATTGCCAATACATTGGGGTTGTCTGCCAGTTCGGCGCGCAGGCGGGTCAACAGGCGTTCGCCCTGCACCCGGACGTTCTCCAGCAAGCCTTGTTCCTCGATGATATCCAGCACCGTGCAACCAACCCGGCAGGCCAGCGGATTACCGCCAAACGTGCTGCCATGACTGCCTGGGGTGAACAGGTCCGCCGCCCTGCCCCGCGCCAGACAGGCGCCGATCGGCACGCCATTGCCGAGCCCTTTGGCCAGGGTCATGACGTCGGGCACGATGCCTTCATGCTGGAACGCAAACCACTGGCCGGTGCGGCCGATGCCGGTCTGGATTTCGTCGAGCATCAGCAGCCAGGCGTGGCGATTGCACAGTTCGCGCAGGGCTTTAAGGTAGCCGGGCGGCGCCAGTTGCACACCGCTTTCGCCCTGGATCGGCTCGACCAGAATCGCCACGATGCGCTCGCCATGCTTGTGCTGCAGCTGGTCCAGCGCCGCCAGATCACCGAAGGGTACTTTGACGAAATCCCCCGGTAGATCACTGAAACCCAGACGCACCGCCGGGCCATCGCTGGCCGACAAGGTGCCCAAGGTGCGGCCATGAAATGCGTTGGACATGACCACCACCAGCGGCTGTTCGATGCCTTTGCTCCAGCCGTACAAGCGCGCAAGTTTCAGTGCAGTTTCATTGGCCTCGGCGCCGGAGTTGTTGAAGAACGCCCGCTCCATTCCCGACAACTGCGTGAGTTTCTGCGCCAGCTGTTGTTGCCAGTCGATGCTGTACAGGTTGGAGGTGTGCAGCAGCATTCCGGCCTGCTCACTGATGGCCGCGACGATCCGTGGGTGCGAGTGCCCGACATTGGTCACCGCAACGCCCGCAACAGCATCCAGGTATTCACGACCGGCCTGATCCCACAGGCGCGTGCCCAGGCCTTTGGTGAAGCTCAGGGCCAACGGTTGGTAGGTGTTCATCAGGGCGGCGGTCATGACTTCAAACTCCAGTGAAGGTCGGTGTGCTGGCAGTATGGTTAGCCACCGAAACTGGATAAACTCGGCAAAACTTCTTTCATTTAAAAGCCGAGCTTGATAATGGACCTGTTGCAGGCGATGAGCGTCTACGTGAAAGTCGTAGAAGCCGGGAGCATGACGGCCGCTGCGTTGCAGTGCGAAATGTCCACGACCATGGTCGGAAATCACCTGCGCGCACTGGAGCAACGGCTCGGCGTGCAATTGTTGCAGCGCACCACCCGCCGCCAGCGGCTGACCGAATTTGGCAGTGTCTACTACCAGCGCTGTCTGGATGTTTTGGGCCTGGTGGCCGACTCCGAACGCCTCGCCGAACAGGCCCTCGACGAGCCGCGCGGCTTGCTGCGTATCACCGCGCCACTGACTTTTGGCGTCGAACGCCTGGCCCCGGCGCTCAGCGAGTTTTCCCTGCAATACCCGCAGGTGAAAATGGATGTGGTGCTGACCAACCGCCGCCCGGATCTACTGGAAAGCGGTCTCGACGTGGCATTCAGGCTGGGGCATTTCGAGCAGTCGAACCTGATCGCCCGACCGCTGATCGACTACACCCTGACCGTGTGCGCCTCGCCGGCCTACGTCGCCCGGCGCGGCATGCCGATCACTCCGCAAGACCTGCAGCAACACGACTGCCTTTCGTTCGCCTACCCTGCCGGCGACGATTGGCAATCGGTGGAAAAACGCTGGCGCCTCAGCGGCCCGGATGGCGAAATTCTGGTGGATGTCAGCGGCCCGATGCTGATGAACACCTCCGCCGGCCTGCATCAGGCAGCGCGCACCGGGATGGGCATCGTCATGCTGCCGGACGCTCTGGTGGAACAGGACCTGCGCGACGGCAAACTGGTAACGGTGATCCCCGATTACCAGCCGCCGAGCCGACCTTTGCATTTGCTCTACGCCCCGGACCGTTATCGTTTGCCCAAGCTACGCCGGTTTGTCGAATTTGCGATGAAAACCTGGGGCAGATCCTGATTTGGACTGCGATTGACTATGCTCCGGTGATTGCCGACAAGGATGCTGCCACTCGATGAAAACCAACCACACCGTACGCGATCTTTTGCCTGCCGAAGTAGAGCCAGTTCGCCTGTTTCTTGGGCAACATGGCTGGGGACACCGAACAGGCTCCAGCGACTATTTCGCTCAACTGCTCGAAAACTCGCAACGCACTGCGCTCGCGCTGAGCGGCGAGCAGATCATCGGTTTCGCTCGAGGCATCACCGATGGTTTGTCCAACGGCTATCTGTCGATGGTCGTGGTCGATGACCAGCATCGGCGCGCCGGCGTCGGGCGCGCACTGGTCGAGCATGTCATGGGGGACAACCCCGAGATCACTTGGGTACTGCGCGCCGGGCGCGAAGGTGCTGAGGCATTTTTTGCCAGTTTGGGGTTTGAAACATCGGTGATTGCCATGGAGCGCCCAAGGCTCAAGTAACACGTGGGAATCAACTCCCGCTTTTCACCAACACCGGTTTCTCCTGATAACGCTGCGCGAACAACTGCTTCAACTGCGCCACCTTCGGCATGTCGTTGATCACGATGTATGGATAGCTTGGGTGTTCGGTCAGGAAATTCTGGTGATAGTCCTCCGCCGGGTAGAAACCGTTGTAGGTTTCCAGTTGGGTGACGATGGGTTTGCTGTAGGCATGTGCCGCGTCGAGTTGGGCGATGTAGGCCTGGGCCACCCGTTGTTGATCGGCATTGACCGGGAACAGCGCCGAGCGATATTGCGTGCCGCTGTCCGGCCCCTGGCGGTTGAGTTCGGTCGGGTTGTGGGCCACCGAGAAGTAGATCTGCAGCAGGCTGCCGTAGCTGACTTGCGTCGGATCGAAGGTGACTTGCACTGACTCGGCATGACCGGTATCGCCTTCGCTGACCCGCTCATAGTGCGCCGTGTTCGCCGCGCCGCCGGCATAACCGGAGACAGCTTTCTGCACACCTTTGACGTGCTGGAAAACCCCTTGTACGCCCCAGAAACAACCACCGGCGAACACCGCGGTTTCACTGTGGGCCTGAGTGTTTTCGTCGAGAGTCGGTGGCGGGATGACCACTGCGTCTTCGGCACCGAAGGAGAACGCCGAGCACTGACCGATCACGCCGGCCATGGCGACGCCGAGCAATACACGGCGCCAGTTGTTTTGAATTTTCATGCTATGCACTCCCGATCAGCCGAAGGTAAAGGCGTAGGCCGATACGCCCGGGTCAAGAAATTCGATGGTGAAGGTGCGATCCTTCACCGCATCGGTTTGCCGCACCAGTTGATACAGGCGCTGCTCGGTCACGAGGCCGCTGCCGTCCGGGGCGACATCCACGCCGTGGGCTTCACCCGGCGCCTGACCGTCAATCGACACTTTGAAACGCACCGGTTTGCCATCCGCGCCCGGGCCCAGCACCAGATGCAGATCGCGGGCATGGAAGCGGTAGACGATGCGACTGGCCGGCGCACTGGCGGTGGCGCGCTCGGCACCGACGGCCCACTGGCCGCCGAGGCTCCAGTCATTCAGGGTCAGTTTGGCCGGTGGGTTATAGGTCGCGACCTTGTCAGGCACCAGGCTGGTTTCCGGTACGAAATGTTCCGCACGCTGGTAGCCGACGTAGGTTTCCGGTGACAGCACCTGATTCATGTCCGGGGCCAGTTGCACGCCTTGGGCATCGGCGTTGATCAGGCCGTCAGCCACGATTTTCGCCCCGGCTTCACGCAGCAGCTGCTGAATGACCCGTTCCGATTCGACGTAGTCCCCTTCGCCAAAATGGTGGTAACGAATCCGCCCCTGCGCGTCGGCAAAATAATGCGCCGGCCAGTATTCGTTGTTGAAAGCGCGCCAGATCTTGTAGTCGTTATCGATGGCCACCGGGTAGTTGATGCCCAGTTCCTTCATGGCTTTGCTAACGTTGCCTACATCACGTTCGAAGGCGAATTCCGGGGCGTGCACGCCGATCACCACCAGGCCCTGATCGCGGTACTTTTCGGCCCAGGCTTTGACATACGGCAGGGTGCGCAGGCAGTTGATGCAGGAGTAGGTCCAGAAATCCACCAGCACCACTTTGCCCTTGAGTGCCTGGGCGTCCAGCGCTGGCGAATTGAGCCATTGCACGGCGCCAGTGAGCGGCGGCAACTGGCCTTCGACCGGCAGTGTTCCCGGCGCCTTGTCGGCAACTTTCATCGCCCCGCCGGCCGCAGGAATCTGCGCCATCATCGTGCCGTTGCCCGCCGGGGATTTGCCGGAAAGCTTGCCCACCAAGGCCTGCTCAATCCCGCCAGTGGATGCCGTCGACAACCGCGCCAGCAACCCGGTGTCGAGACCCAGGGCAATCGCTGCGACACCCGCGAGCATCGCTGCCCCCAGGCCGCGGCGGATCCACTCCCCGGTGCCGATCGAGCGCTTCATCAGCGCAAAGACCTTACCGCCCAGCAGCAGCGCCGCCGCCAGCGAAGTCGCGGCGCCCGCCGCGTAGGCGAGCAACAACAGCGTGGTGGCGATGCTTGCCCCTTGCAGCGCGGCGCCGGTCAGAATCAAACCGAGGATCGGCCCGGCGCATGGCGCCCAAAGCAGCCCCGTGGCGACGCCGATCAGAAACGAGGCACCAGGACGCGGACGATTGTCCTGGCCCGCGGCTTCGGACAGCCGACTGCCGGCCGACACCAGCGGCCGCATCAGGCGCTCGGCAAGACGCGGCAGCAGCAGCGTCAACCCGAACAGTGCAACGAACAGCAACGCGAGCCAGCGACCGTACTGATTGACTTGCACCACCCAACCGCCGCCCACCGCCGCCAGTGTGGCGACGAGGGCGAAGGTCAGCGCCATCCCGGCCAATAGCGGCAAGCCACTCTTGATAAACGGCTGCCCGGTGCGAGCGAAGACAAAAGGCAGAACAGGCAGGATGCACGGACTGACGATCGTCAGCACACCGCCCAGATAAGCGAGAACCAAGAGCCACATGGTGTCGTCCTGTAGAAAGTGAAAATCGAATTCGGGCCATGGCTCATGCCGCCACGGGTTTGAACGTCATCGCCAGACCATTCATGCAATAACGCAGGCCGGTAGGTTTCGGGCCGTCGTCGAATACATGCCCCAGATGCCCGCCGCACCTCCGGCAATGGACTTCATTGCGCGACATGCCGAACGATCGGTCCTGACGCGTAGCCACCGCGTGTTCCAGCGGTGCCCAGAAACTCGGCCAGCCGGTATGGCTGTCGAACTTGGTCGCCGACGCAAACAGCGCCAGGTCGCAACCCGCGCAGGCGAATGTGCCGTTGCGATGCTCTTCGTTGAGCGGGCTGGTATAGGCCCGTTCAGTGCCTTCCTCGCGCTGGATGGCGTACTGCTCATCAGAAAGTAGCGAGTGCCATTCACTGTCGCTGTGGCTCACCTCGAAAACCTCATCGGCATGGGCTTGTTCGATCAGTGCGGTGCCCGGGGACAATTTTGGCAATACACCCGCCACCAAGGCTGCAACCCCCAGCCCGCCGCTCGCTACGAGAATCTGTCGCCGTGAAAACATGGCCGTCTCCTAAAATTCCAGGTGCCTGTCATGGAACACAGCCTAGGCTTGGGTTGATCGCCAAATCCTCACAGGAAGTTAACGAATTCGTGATAACTCGCCCCGAGGAAAACCCGCACAATGCGCTCACTGCGCCGAAGGATTGAGCTTGATGGAATCAACCAGACGCATCCTCGTGGTCGAGGATGACCAACACATTGCTGACCTGATTTGCCTGCACCTGCGCGATGAGCATTACGATGTCGTGCATTGCGCCGACGGCGACGAAGGCATGCGCCTGCTGCAGCAGGGACAGTGGGATGCATTGATCCTCGACCTGATGTTGCCGGGGGTCGACGGCCTGGAAATCTGCCGCCGCGCCCGGGCGATGGCGCGCTATACGCCGATCATCATCACCAGCGCCCGTTCCAGCGAACTGCACCGCATCCTGGGGCTGGAACTGGGGGCCGACGACTACCTCGCCAAACCGTTTTCGATGCTGGAACTGGTGGCCCGGGTCAAAGCCTTGCTGCGCCGGGTCGACGCCATGGCGCGCAATCTGAAAATGGACGCCGGCAGCCTCAGTCTCGATGGCCTGAACATCGACCCGATCACCCGCGACGTCGGCCTCAATGGCGCACGCCTGGACCTCACTCCACGGGAGTTCGACCTGCTGTATTTCTTCGCCCGCCAACCGGGCAAGGTGTTCTCGCGCATGGACCTGCTCAACGCAGTGTGGGGCTACAGCCACGAGGGTTATGAACACACGGTGAACACGCACATCAATCGCCTGCGGGCGAAGATCGAGACCGACCCGGCGCAACCGACCCGCATCCTCACCGTGTGGGGCCGAGGCTATAAATTCGGTACGGAACAACCATGAAACTGACCCTGTCGCAGCGCCTGTCCGTCGTGTTCGCCGTGTTGCTGCTGGTGTGCTGCGGCACCTCGGCATGGCTGCAGGTGCGCTCCAGCAAGATGCATGAACTGGAAGTGGTGCAAGGCCTGTCGCGGGATCTGGCACAGCACATCGCTCATGACACGGTGCTGATGGACAGCAATGGCCTGATGCCCGGCGCCGTGCGCGAACTGTTCAGCAAACTGATGCTGGTCAACCCGAGTGTCGAGGTGTACCTGCTTGATACCGAGGGGCGGATTGTCGGTAATGCTGCCCCCGAAGGCCACTTGCGGCGGGAGAAGGTCGATCTGGTTCCGGTGCAGCGTCTGCTTGCCGATCAGCCGTTGCCGATCCTCGGCGATGACCCGCGCAGCGTCGACGGGCGCAAGGTGTTCAGCGCCGCGCCATTGAAGGTCAATGGCAAACCGGCCGGCTATCTGTACGTAGTGTTGCTCAGCGAAGAACACGATCGGTTCGCCGAACGTGGCGCGACCAGTGCTGCACTCAATACCGCGTTGCTGTCGATCGGGCTGGTGGCGCTGTTGTGCCTGATTGCCGGTCTCACGGCGTTCAACCTGATTACCCGGCCATTGCGGCGATTGACCGACACCGTCAGCCGTTTCGACATTGATGGCGCGCCGCAACCTCTGCCGGCACCTTCAGTGGCTGTGGATAAAAGCGCTGACCCGGATGAAATCGCCGTACTCGACGGTGCCTTCCGGCAGATGCAAAACCGATTGGGCGAACAGTGGCGCTCGTTGACCCGCCAGGATCAGGAGCGCCGTGAACTGGTGGCGAACATCTCCCACGACCTGCGCACGCCACTGGCCTCGCTGCACGGCTATCTGGAAACCCTGTCACTCAAGGACGCCACACTCACCGCCGAAGAACGCCGGCGTTATCTGGGCATTGCCCTCGATCAAAGCCGCAAGGTCGGCGGGTTGGCGCAATCGCTGCTGGAGCTGGTACGTCTGGAGCACGGTTTCGTGCAGCCGGTACTGGAGCGCTTCTCGCTGATCGATCTGCTGCAGGACATTTTCCAGAAATTCGAACTGGCCGCCGAAGCACGCCACGTCGAACTCAAGGCCAGCTTCGGTCCGAACCTGCCGACGGTCTGCGCCGACCTTGGCTTGATCGAAAGGGTACTGACCAACCTGGTGGACAATGCCTTGCGCCACACGCCTGCGGGCGGTGAAATCGAGCTGGATTTGAAACCCCTGGGCGCCTTGGTCGAAGTCACGGTCAGCGACACCGGCCCCGGCATCGCTCCCGAGTTGCGCGAAGGCCTGTTCCTGCGTCCGTTCAATATTGGTGGGGCGCGACGCGACGGTGGATTGGGGCTGCGCATCGTCCACCGTATCCTGCAACTGCACGGGCGTGAGATTCAGTTGATCGAGGTCGCCGGGCGCGGGGCGACTTTCCGCTTCACGCTGCCGACCGATCAGCAAACCGCAGAACAGTGGATGGTGCGCTCGATGAACCTGAATACGCCGGACAAATAATCCGCACCACCGGACTGTTGTTCCGTGACAACGCCGCCCCGCTCCCCTAAATTAACCGGCCTGAAAAAGACCTCGCGCTTTCTCGTTTCCACTCAAGTTAAAAAAGTAGTGAAATTTCAATGTCCGATTTCAACACCGCTGAATCCGTAGTCACCGAATCGTCCAAAGCGGAATACGAAAACTCCATCAATCTTTCACAACACCTTCCACAAGCCAAAATCATCAGCGAGATGGTGCTGGACGCGTTCCAGTCGACCCGCGAAAGCGACCAGATCCGCGAGCTGCGCGCCGCGATCCGCCAAGCGCACGATAGCTTCGATGACGACAAGGCCTACGAGCTGATGGGCCAGCTCAAGGCTCTGAAAGACGCCGAAGCCGCCGACCTCGCCGCCCTTGAAGACCTGAGCAGCAAATTCTCGATCGGCCGCATCCTGTCCTGCTTCAAGGACGACCCGGCGTTCCAGGAAATCGTCTACGGCCTCGCGCTCAAAGTGCTGAACCAGACCCATCAGGCGATCAGCAACCCGAGCGGCGGCAAGAGCAAGGCTGCCAAGAAGAAAGAACTCGAAATCTTCACCATCAGCAAGGACGGCAACAGCGTGACCCTGCCGCTGCGCACCCCGCGTTCGCGCATGAACGTTGACCGTGAAGCGCTGGAGTTCCTCGGTTTCACCTTCGTCGGTGAAGGTGAAGAAGCCGAGCTGGAAGGCGAAACCTTCGTCGATAACGCCGGCACCGAACACGCGATCAACCGCAAGAACATCATCACCGCCCTGCAACAGCAGACCGCGTTCGATGGCTACAGCATCGCCGCGCAGTAAATCCGGCGCCGACGAAAAAGCCCCGCACTGAGATTCAGGCGGGGCTTTTTGTTGGGCGGCGTGACGATCAGACTTCCGGCTGCACCGCTGCGATCATGTCGACTTCAATCGCGGCGTTCTTCGGCAACTGATAGACACCGACCGTGGTGCGGGTGTGCCGGCCGGCATCGCCGAGCACATGGCTGAACACGTCCGATGCACCGTTAGCCACTTCGCTCAGGTCAACGAAGTCCGGGGTCGACTTCACATACACCGTGACCCGCAACAACGCCCGGATCTTGTCCAGTGAACCGACCGCATCGACGATCAGCGCCAGGCAGCGCATGGCACTGATGCTCGCGGCGGCCTGCGCATCCTTGAGGCTCAACTCCAGCCCCACCCGACCCGGATACTGAATCTTGCCGTGGGTACGCGGCACCATGCCGCTGATGTACAACTCATCGCGATGACGGATCAGCGGCGCGTAATTGCCGCCGGCGGTGTTCTCGCCATAGATGTCGTAGTTCAGCTCTTGTGCCAGGGCAATGAAGCGTTCGTCGCAGGTCATCCTCTCAGTCATTTCGCCCAGCCTTTTGATCAATGCATGAAAAATCGCAGGTTAAGACCGATGAAAATCGCGGATTCGACTCGATGTAGATCATCGGCATAGTTGGATCCAAATCTAGGTCTTTTACTGACTGATAGCAACCTGCCGCCACCGTAGCAGCGCCAGCCTTTCTGCGCGCAGCAGCCATCTCCTGAATTCCTTGCATCAATTCGTCAAACAGAACGCGTTTTGCCATTTATCAGCGCCTCGATAAAACCAGATGTCGAGTGATCGTAACGAAAGAAAAATCTTCTGGCGGTAGGAGATATCCCTCTTTGGAGAAGGCTCCTTCCCAACTGGCAGAAATTATTGAGTGCTGGAAGTATTCTTTGATAGTTACCTAAATCAGGCCCAACAAAAAACCCCGCACATCTCTCAATGTGCGGGGTTTTTCGTGAAGCCATCCCGCCTTACGGCGCGTACGTCAGCAGCAGCTCGGCCGGCACCTTGAAGTCCAAAGACATCATGACGCTCAGGGCGGTGATGGTGAAGATCGAGAACACGAACAGCTTGCGTGCCCAGACCGTGTCATCCACCGCCTTGTAGCCGGTCCAGGCCATGTACAACCAGTACATGCCCATGGCCGCGGCGACCGCGAGGTAGCTCATGCCGGCGTAACCGCTGAAGGTCAGCATCAAGGTCGCCACGAGGAACGCCAGGATGTAGAGCAGGATGTGCTTCTTGGCCACTTCGATTCCGCGCTTGACGGGCAGCACCGGAATCGATGCGGCCAGGTAGTCGTTGAAACGGAAGATCGCGATGGCGTAGGAATGCGGCATCTGCCACAGGCTGAACATCACCAGCAGGGTCAGTGCGGCCATGTCGAAGCTGTTGGTGACGGCAACGTAACCGATCACTGGCGGCATGGCGCCCGACAGACTGCCCACCAGCGTGCCGTGAACCGACTTGCGCTTGAGGTACAGGCTGTAGAAGCCGACGTAGATGATGAAGCCGATTACCGCGAACAGGGCGGCCAACGGGTTGGCCACCTTGTACAACAAGGCAACGCCGAGAACACCCAGGATGGTCGCGTAGACCAGGGCCAGTTTCAGGGAGATCAAGCCCTGCACCAGCACCCGGTTTTTAGTGCGTTCCATCTTCAGGTCGATGTCGCGGTCGATGCAGTTGTTGAACACGCAACCGGAGGCCACGACCAGGGAAGTGCCGATCATGGCGGCCAGGAACACCGCCAGATCTACATGCCCTTTCGAGGCCAGGAAGAACCCGCCTGCCACAGAAAGCACGTTACCGAAAATGATCCCCGGTTTGGTGATTTGGATAAAGTGCTTGAGCGACATCGGGTCTACCTCACTTCGCCATCATGTACGTGTGGATGCTGAACATGATCCACAGCGACAGGCCAACCAGCAGCAGGATCACGATGGCCGTAAAGACAAACGCGATCACGTTGTTACGTTGTGCAATCGAACGGTCCAGGTGCAGGAAGTAGTACAGGTGAACGATCACCTGGATTACCGCGAACAGCAGAACGATTGCCAGCGTGGTCGACTTCGGCAAGGTCGGAAACATCACCAGGCCGAACGGGATGGCAGTCAGGATCACCGACAGGATGAAGCCGATGGCGTACGACTTTACGCTGCCGTGGCCAGCATCATGGCTGTCATGGGAGTGTGCATTAGCCATTACAGGGTCCCCATCAGGTAAACAACGGTGAATACGCAGATCCACACCACGTCCAGGAAGTGCCAGAACAGGCTCAGGCAGCTCAGACGGGTCTTGTTGGTCGCCGTCAGGCCGTGCTTGTTGACCTGGTACATCATGATGCCCATCCAGATCAGACCCGCGGATACGTGCAGACCGTGGGTACCGACCAGGGTGAAGAACGCCGACAGGAAGCCCGAACGGCTAGGACCGAAGCCCTCGGAGATCAGCAGGTGGAACTCGTTGATCTCCATGGCGATGAAGCCTGCGCCGAGCAGGAAGGTCATGAACAACCAGCCCAGAACTTGCTGCTTCTTGCCTTTGTACAACGCCAGCATGGCGAAGCCGTAGGTGATCGAACTGAACAACAGCAGAGCGGTTTCGCCCAGCACGTATGGCAGTTCGAAGATGTCGTGGCCCGACGGGCCACCGGCGACGTTGTTTACCAGTACTGCGTACACCGCGAAGATCGACGCAAACAGAATGCAGTCGGTCATCAGGTAGAGCCAGAAACCGTATACGGTCATCTCGCCCGAGTCGTGGTGATGGTCATCGTGCCCATGGTCACCATGGGCGTGTCCAACATTGGTCACTAAGTTCGACATGGTTTAAGCCTGTTCCAACGAGGTTACACGGGTGGCATTGGCCGGGATTTTCCCTGCCGCGACCAGACGCTTGTGCTGCTCGGCTTCGATGCGCTCGATCGTTTCAACCGGAACCATGTAGCCCTGGTCGTCACGTGCGGCGTGGATCACGAAGTAGATGACAGTGCCGGCCAGGCTGGCGATCGCCAACCACCAGATGTGCCAGATCATCGCGAAACCGAAGACGGTCAGCAGTGCGCCCATCACCACGCCAGTGGCGGTGTTGTTCGGCATGTGGATCGGCTCGTACTTGGCCGGAGCCTGGTACGCAGTACCGTTTTCCTTGGCCTCGGTGAACGGGTCGATGCAGTCAGCCTTCGGCAGCACAGCGAAGTTGTAGAACGGAGGTGGCGACGAGGTCGACCATTCCAGAGTGTGGGCATTCCACGGGTCACCGTGTTCGCACATGTTCTCTGGCTTGTTGCGGTCACGCACACTGACGTACAGCTGGATCAGTTGGCAGGCGATACCGACAGCGATCATCACCGCACCGAACATGGCAACGTACAGGTACGGTACCCACTCAGGGTTGGTGGTGGCGTTCAGACGACGGGTCATGCCCATGAAGCCCAGTGCATAGAGCGGCATGAACGCGACGAAGAAGCCCGAGATCCAGAACCAGAACGCTGCTTTACCCCAGCCTTCGTGCAGCTTGAAGCCGAACGCTTTCGGGAAGTAGAAGCCGAAACCGGCGATGTAGCCGAATACCGCGCCGCCGATGATCACGTTGTGGAAGTGCGCGATCACGAACAGGCTGTTGTGCAGAACGAAGTCAGCACCCGGGATGGCCAGCAGTACGCCGGTCATGCCGCCGATGGCGAAGGTCACCATGAAGCCCAGAGTCCACAGCACCTGGCTGGTGAAGCGCAGACGGCCCTGGTAGATGGTGAACAGCCAGTTGAACAGTTTCACACCCGTCGGGATGGAAATCAGCATCGTCGCCAGACCGAAGAAGGCGTTGACGCTGGCACCCGAACCCATGGTGAAGAAGTGGTGCAGCCAAACCATGAAGCCCAGTACCGAGATCGCGCCCGAAGCGTAGATCATCGAGTGGTGGCCGAACAGTTTCTTGCCGGTGAACGCCGAGATCACTTCCGAGAAGATGCCGAATGCCGGCAGGATCAGGATGTAAACCTCAGGGTGGCCCCAGGCCCAGAACAGGTTGACGTACATCATTGGATTGCCACCAAGTTCATTGGTGAAAATGTGGAAATCCATGTAACGGTCGAGGGTCAGCAGTGCCAGGGTAGCGGTCAGGATCGGGAACGAAGCCACGATCAGGACGTTGGCCCAGGTGCAGGTCCAGGTGAAGATCGGCATGTCCATCAGTTTCATGCCAGGGGTACGCATTTTCAGCACGGTCGCGAGGAAGTTAACCCCGGTTAACGTTGTACCCAGACCCGATAGCTGTAGCGCCCAGATGTAGTAGTCCATCCCCACGCCAGGGCTGTATTGCAGACCCGACAGCGGCGGATAGGCAACCCAACCGGTCTTGGCGAATTCGCCGACGCCCAGGGACAGGTTGATCAGCACAACGCCGGACACCAGCAGCCAGAAGCTCAGGGAGTTCAGGAACGGGAAGGCAACGTCACGCGCGCCGATCTGCAGCGGCACTGCAAGGTTCATCAGGCCGGTGAAGAATGGCATCGCCATGAAGATGATCATGATCACACCGTGAGCGGTGAAGATCTGGTCATAGTGTTCAGGCGGCAGGTAGCCAGGCGAACCCTCGGTGGCCATGGCCAACTGGGTACGCATCATGATGGCGTCGGCAAAGCCACGCAGCAGCATGACCATGGCAACGATGATGTACATCACACCGATTTTCTTGTGGTCGACCGACGTCAGCCACTCGGTCCACAAGTAGGTCCACTTCTTGAAGTAGGTGATTGCAGCGAACAACGCCAGACCACCGAGCGCGATCATCGAGATGGTGACCATCACGATCGGCTCGTGGAAAGGGATCGCTTCCCAACTTAATTTACCAAACATCGTTTACTCCTCTGCCCCGGCAGCTGAATGCGAATTCGAGTCCATGTCCGTTGCCGCCACTTCTTTCTCTTTCTTCTCGTGCTTCAGCGGCTTGCCCGGTTTCATGCCTTCGTACTTGTCGACGATGGTCTGGAACAGGTTCGGCGTGACCGAGGAGTAGAGCTCGACTGGATTGTTCTGGCTTGGCTTGGCAAGGGCTGCGTATTCAGCTGGTTCAAGCTGTTTAGGTGCCTTTTTGACTTCACTTACCCAGGCGTCGAAATCTTCCTGAGAAGTTGCGATCGCTTTGAATTTCATACCGGTGAAACCAGCGCCGCTGTAGTTGGCGGAGATACCGTCCATTTCAGCGTTGCGGTCAGCGATCAGGTGCAGCCGGGTAGTCATGCCCGCCATTGCGTAGATCTGGCCGCCCAGGCCCGGGATGAAGAACGAGTTCATCACGGCGTCGGAGGTGATCCGGAAGTTGACCGGGGTGTGCGCCGGGAACACGATCTTGTTGACCGTGGCAATGCCTTGTTCCGGATAGATGAACAGCCACTTCCAGTCCAGCGCCACGACTTCGATGGTCACCGGCTTGACGTCGGATTCAATCGGACGGTACGGGTCCAGTTTGTGGGTCGAAATGTAGGTGATGTAACCCAGGGCGATGATGATCAGAACCGGGATGGTCCAGACCGCCACTTCGATTTTGGTCGAGTGCGACCATTTCGGGGTGTAGACGGCATCCTTGTTGGACGCGCGGTACTTCCAGGCGAACAGGAAGGTCATGACGATAACCGGCACAACGACCAACAGCATCAGCAGCGTGGCGGTGATGATCAGGTTGCGCTGTTCCAGGCCGACCTGGCCCGTTGGATTGAGCAGGGTCATGTTGCAGCCTCCCAGCAACAACGTGCCGAGCAGCGGCACTAGGCCTAGTAATCTGGGGTACCTGTTTTTACTCATCTCACGACCTCTAAAGCAGCTTGCGCAATGCAGTTGGGTTTTGATCGCCAACACTTCACCCTGCCAAGGGTTGGCATTTTCTTTGGATTGAATAAGGGCCGCCCGTCGCGCGTCAGACGCTCGACAAAACCTTGGGACAGCGGTCAGTTCTTATTCGAATTCGTGGTCAAAGGCCTTGTTACAGACCAATTCCATTTGGTGCGGAAAGTTGGAAGGCACCGACACCTGGGTGTCGCAAAAGCCTTTCGGCCCGCTCGACACCCGACTTCCTGTCCAGTTCCTTAATAAAGGCTGAACAGTGCCGGGAATTCAGTGCGGGCGATTGTAGATAGGTAGCGCCCTATACACCATGTCTTATCCCGAAATAATTTTTATCGCTCAGAGCAACAATCCATCACCGTTTTTGCAAAAGTTCCGCATGTTATCGAAATCGATTCTCAACAAAAACACCAAAAAATGTAGGCCTATACACCTCAGTTCAGACAGCTCTGAAGGCTTTTTCCTGCCACCGAATCGGCGCAAAGCCCGATATTCAAAGGCCTCTGGCCATCTGCCAGAGCCTGTTAAAACTGCCTGATCTGGCACCCGCGTGCAAAACCAGAAAAATGCCGAAACAGACCAATCCTTTTTTGTAACATTACGCCAATCCGGGTCGCCGAAAGGCCCTGCGACAGGGCGTGTGTGACAACATGTCGCACACCTGCCGCACTCTTCATTGCCGTTCGTCACGGTGATTTCACAATCACTCTGAAATGCAAAACGCCCCGAGCGGCTGATCCGCAAATCGGGGCGTTTTCTGTATCGGCCAATCTGCCGAAGAGTTGATTCAGCTCAGGGCTTTTCGGTTACGCGAGGTCAGCAGCGGCACCAGGATCACCACCAGCACGAACGCCACCAAGGCCCATTGCGCCAGCGACAGACCGAGGATCGGCGGGTACGGCGTCGAGCAGAAACCATCGACCTGGAAGCCCAGCGGGAAGATCTTCGCCAGCGGCAGGTCATCGACAATCGGCTGCAACACATCGATGCCGCAGCTCACCGCCGGATAGAACTGGGTGTACACGTGATGCCCGGCAACACCGGCGCCGGCGATCGCGCAGATCACCACCAGCACTTCGAACACCGTGATGCTGCGCCGGGTACGCATCGCCGCGCCGATAAACGCGAACAACGCAATCAGCAACAACGCATAACGCTGCAGAATGCACAGCGGGCATGGCGCCTCGCCCAGCACGACCTGCATGTACAGCGCGCCACCAATCAACGCCAGGCAGATGATACCCAGCAGCACCAGAAAGCGCCGTTCACGTCCCAGTCGAATCGTTTCCTCGCTCATCGCGTTTCCCTTGTATGTCCATGGTTCAGCTGATCGGCGGCTGCGCTTGCAGTGGCGCCATCAGGCTGATGTTGTCTTCGATATGCCAATTGGCCGCGATGCGACCGTTGTCGATCTGATAGATATCGGTTGCCCGGAAGTCTACACGCTGACCCAGCCCGTTGAGAGCCTTGAACGTACCACGGCGAGGAAAGATGGCGTGCGACCGGGGCGATCCTGATCAGCCAGACGAACGGGCGTCTGTCATCAGCATCGGGGGGAATAAACGATAAGCCGGTTAAGAAACGATTAACCTTGGAACACTTTTCTATAAGTCAGAACTGCATAACGGCCTTCGCGGGCAAGCCCGCTCCCACAGGTTCCGCGTCGTTCACACATTCTGTGCACGCCACAAATCCTGTGGGAGCGAGCCTGCTCGCGAATGAAGGCAACCCGGTTCTGGATTATTCCAAAGCCGCCGCCGGCCCGAAGAACTCATAGCGGCTCTGCTGCTCCGGCACCCCCAGCGCTTTCAGATGCCGCTTGATCGCCCCCATGAAGCCTTTCGGCCCAAGGAAATAAGCGTCGACATCCCGTTGCGCCGGCAGCCATTCGCCCAACTGCTCCTGACTGAGGATCCCGACCCTGTCCGCCGCCGGGCTCACGCCATCATCCTCGGCGTAGCAATAGAAGCGCTTGAGTTGCGGATGACACGCCGCCAACCCATCGATCCAGTCGCGGAACGCATGCACGCTGCCGTTGCGCGCGCAGTGGATAAAGTGCACCGGGCGCTCGGTTTGCAGCGCTGCTTCGAGCATCGCCAGAGTCGGGGTAATGCCAACGCCACCACTGATCAGCACCAACGGCTTGTCGCTCTTGGTCAGAGTGAACTCGCCCGATGGCGGAAACAGCTGAATGCTCGCGCCGACGTGCAGTTGATCATGTAAGTGGTTGGATGCACGACCACCCGGTTCGCGTTTGACGCTGATGCGGTACTGACCTTTATTGGCCAGCGCCGACAGCGAATAGTTGCGGCGGATTTCTTCACCATCGAGGATCAGCTTCATGCCGATGTACTGACCCGGCTCTGCAGCAAGGATCGGACCTTTGTCCGCAGGCTCGAAGTAGAACGAGATGATTTCCGCGCTCTCCTCGACCTTGTCCACCACGACGAACTCCCGCGCCCCGCGCCAGCCGCCGACCGCTTGTTCTTTCTGGTCGTAAATCGCGGCTTCGGCGCCGATCAGAATCTCGGCGAGTTGCCCGTAAGCCGCGCCCCACGCGCTCATTACTTCCGGCGTAGCGATCTCGTCGCCGAGCACTTCGGAAATGGCCCGCAGCAGGCAGGTGCCGACAATCGGGTAGTGCTCCGGGAGAATCTGCAGGGCTACGTGCTTGTTGATGATCTTCGCCACCAGATCGCCCAACTGGTCGAGCTGATCGATGTGCCGGGCGTACATCAACACGCCGTTAGCCAACGCACGAGGCTGATCGCCACTGGCCTGGTGCGCCTGGTTGAACAGCGGGCGAACCTCAGGATATTCAGAGAGCATCATGCGGTAGAAGTGGGTGATCAGCGCTTCACCACCGCTTTCCAGCAGAGGCACTGTGGATTTGACGATGGCACGATCCTGGACGCTAAGCATAAGAGTGACTCCTGAGCTTTTTTGAGAATTACCCTGTAGTTATCAGTTTTCATGCCAGATTTTTTATCTTTATAAATCAATGATTTAATTTATAAGTAGTCATTTAGACTCAAACACACATATAGTCATCGCGACTACATCGAGTCTCTTTGACTACAAGACCATGACCGCCAAATCCCTGCTCACCGCTTTACTGCCACTGGTCTCCGACCTGTCTCGCGAACTGCCCGAGGGCGAGCGCTATCGGCGCCTGCTCGAAGCCATGCGCGCCCTGCTGCCGTGCGATGCCGCCGCGTTGCTGCGCCTGGACGGCGAATGGCTGGTGCCCCTGGCGGTGGACGGTTTGAGCACCGACACCCTCGGCCGGCGCTTCAAGGTCAGCGAACATCCCCGTTTCGAGATCCTGCTGGACGGCGCCGGACCGACCCGCTTCGCCGCCGACAGCGACTTGCCCGATCCGTACGACGGCTTGGTCGATGGACTGGGCGATCATCTGGAAGTGCACGACTGCCTCGGCTGTCCGCTGTTCGTCGATGAAAAACTCTGGGGCCTGATCACCCTCGACGCCCTCGACCCGGAGCGTTTCGAGCCGATCGAACTCGACGCCTTGCAAGCTTTCGCCAGCCTCGCCTCGGCCACAGTCAACGCCGCTGAACGTATCGAACGCCTGGCGCTGCGCGCCGAGGATGAGCATCAGCGCGCCGAGGTCTACCGGCAGGCCAGTGGTCAGCAGCAGCGCGAAATGATCGGCCAGAGCAAAGCCCACAAACGTCTGGTGGAAGAAATCAATCTGGTCGGCGGCAGCGACCTGACTGTGCTGATCACTGGCGAAACCGGGGTCGGCAAGGAACTGGTGGCGCAGGCGATTCACGGCGCCTCGCCGCGCGCCGACAAACCGATCATCAGCCTCAACTGCGCCGCCCTGCCCGACACCCTGGTCGAGAGCGAACTGTTCGGCCACGTGCGCGGTGCCTTCACCGGCGCCACCAGCGACCGCCGCGGCAAGTTCGAACTGGCCAATGGCGGCACGTTGTTTCTCGACGAAGTCGGCGAACTGTCGCTGACCGTGCAGGCCAAGTTGCTACGGGTGCTGCAAAGCGGCCAGTTGCAGCGGCTCGGCTCGGACAAGGAACATCAGGTCGACGTGCGCCTGATCGCCGCCACCAACCGCGATCTGGCCGAAGAAGTGCGCAGCGGCCGCTATCGCGCCGACTTCTATCACCGCTTGAGCGTATACCCGCTGCGGGTGCCAGCGCTACGTGATCGCGGGCGCGACGTGTTGTTGCTCAGCGGCTTCTTTCTGGAACAGAACCGCTCGCGCATGGGCCTCAACAGCCTGCGCCTGAGCAGCGACGCTCAGGACGCGCTGCTCGCCTACACTTGGCCGGGCAACGTGCGTGAACTGGAACACTTGATTGGCCGCAGCGCACTGAAAGCGCTGGGCAACTGCAAGGTACGGCCGAAGATTCTCAGCTTGAGCGCGGCGGATCTGGATTTGCCGCGCGAGGTTGTGGATAACTCGCCCGCGCCGGTTGCCGAGGTGCCCGCGATGCCGTTGATCAGCGGCGATCTGCGCAGCGCCACCGAGCAATATCAGCGGCAGTTGATCAGTGCTGCGCTTGAGCGTCATCAGGATAACTGGGCGAGTGCGGCGCGGGAGTTGGGGCTGGACCGGGCGAATCTGGGGCGGATGGCTAAACGCCTTGGAATGAGATAGATCTCCATTGTGGCGAGGGAGCTTGCTCCCGCTCGGCTGCGCAGCAGTCGCAATATCAGCGGACATGGCCAAGCTGATACACCGCGGTGGATGGTTATGGGAGCGCTTCGCACTCCAGCGGGAGCAAGCTCCCTCGCCACAGAGCATTCGCCGCCGTTCGGCCGAGATTGGGGATTGAGCCTAAAGCCTGCCCCCGACAAGTCGATAACCCGGCATCAATAGTTTCTGGCGATTTGCACCCTCGCCCATCACCTTTTTCCACAGAAGGTTTATATGTCTTCCACCAAAGCCCGCGCAGATTCACTTTCGCTTCTGCTGTTTACCTTGCGCAGCGGCAAGCTGATGGCGATCAACCTGCTGAAAGTCAGTGAAATCATCCCCTGCCCGCCACTGACCAAAATGCCCGAGTCGCATCCGCACATCAAAGGCATCGCCACCCTGCGCGGCGCATCGCTGTCGGTGATCGACCTCAGCCGTGCCATCGGCGAGCGACCGCTGGAAGACCCCAACGGCGGCTGCCTGATCGTCACTGACGTCAGCCGTTCGAAGCAGGGTCTGCACGTGCAGGCGGTGAGCAAAATCGTCCATTGCCTGACCACCGACATCAAGCCGCCGCCGTTCGGCTCCGGCGGCTCGCGCGCCTACATTACCGGCGTGACCTCGGTCGACGGCACACTGGTACAAGTGCTGGACATTGAAAAAGTCATCCACAGCATTGCCCCGGCGCAGATCGAAATGGCCCCGACCGACCTGAGCATGGAAGACGCCGAAGTGCTCGGCAACGCGCGAATTCTGGTGGTCGACGACAGCCAGGTGGCGCTGCAGCAATCGGTGCACACCCTGCGCAACCTCGGCCTGCAATGCCACACCGCGCGCAGTGCCAAGGAAGCCATCGACTGCCTGCTGGACCTGCAAGGCACCGCGCAACAGATCAACCTGATCGTCTCCGACATCGAAATGTCCGAGATGGACGGCTACGCCTTCACCCGCACCCTGCGCGAGACGCCGGACTTCGCCCACCTCTACGTGCTGCTGCATACCTCGCTCGACAGCGCGATGAACAGCGAAAAGGCCCGACTGGCCGGGGCCAACGCGGTGCTGACCAAGTTCTCCTCGCCGGAGCTGACCCAACGTCTGATCGAAGCGGCCAAACACGTCGCGGCCAACGGTCACTGAGTTGAGCCAGACCTACTGCTTTTTGATGCGGCGCGACCTTCGCCAAGGCGTGCCGGCCATCCACTGGCCGGAAGGTATTGAGCTGAGCACTTATCGTCCGGAACTGGCGGCGACCGTGCATCAGCTGATGCAACTCGGCTACCGCGAAGGCGGTGGTCGCGTGCCGGCGCTGGAGGAGTGGCAACAGCGGTTCGAAAGCGATGCCGAATACGATCCCCAGCTGTGCTGGATTGCCACGGACGCTGAGGGCGTGGTTGGTGTGGCGCAATGCTGGACCAGTTCCTATATCAAGAATCTGGTGGTGCATCCGCGCGCTCAGGGTCGTGGACTGGGTCGAGCGCTGCTGCTGAATGCATTCAAGGTGTTTCAGCAACGCCGCGAAGGTTTTGTCGATTTGAAGGTGCTGGAAGACAACCTGCGGGCGCAGCGGTTGTATGAAAGTGCCGGGATGTTTGTGGTTCGCCGGGAAATCGTGCCGGACTGATTCAAAGTCAAAAGATCGCAGCCTGCGGCAGCTCCTACAAAGAACGCGCTTCCCTGTAGGAGCTGCCGCAGGCTGCGATCTTTTAGCGGCGCCTCAGGCAACAAAACGCTTTAGGCATACTCCAACCTCTGGACCCTCAAGACCAAGGATGCCGCCCCATGAAAACGCTCACCCTGAGCCTGCTCTGCCTCACCGCCCTCGCATCCCAGGCCCACGCCTCCAGCCCCGACGCCTGGGCTGCCTATGACAAAACCGTGCTCGCCAGTTGCACCAAGACCAGCGGCCTGAAAGACGCCAAACCCGTGGGCACACCCGCGCAATTCGATGACCGCGTCGGCTACACCGCCGTGCTGCTGCAAGGCCAGTACCCGCAAAAACACATGAAAGGCCAACAAGGCACTGAGCTGTGCCTGTATAGCAAAAAGTCGAAAACCGCCTTCGTCACCGAATGGGACTCGATCCGTCCGACCGCCAAGCCTTGAGGGCTGGCGCACAACTTGCTTCGATCAGCCTCAGCCTGGCGACTTTACGTCGCCGTTTCACACTCTGATTGAAGATTGATCGTGCAATGAATACGACATTTTCCTGCGTCGGTTGCGGCAAATGCTGCACCGACCACCATGTGCCCCTGACCCTCGCGGAAGCCCGCATGTGGGCGGCGGATGGCGGTCAGGTGATCGTGCTGGTGGAGGCTTTTCTGGGCAACGGCCTGGGCCTGCCGGCGCAGCAGCGTGAACACGCCGAGCGGCGTTCGCTGGTGGTGCGCAGCGGCACGGCCGAGGCCCACGTGGCCATCACCTTCGCCGCGTACAACGTCGGGCGCTGCCGGAATCTTGACGAAGAAAACCTGTGCCGCATTTACGAACGCCGGCCATTGGTGTGCAGGATTTATCCGGCGGAAATCAACCCGCACATCCCGCTCAATCCAGCCGCCAAGGATTGCCCGCCAGAGTCGTGGCAACAGGGGCCGCTGCTGATTGTCGGAGGGGAGTTGGTCGATCAGGAACTGCTGGAGCTGATCCAGCGCTCGCGCCAGGCTGATCGCGATGACATCCGTATCAAGGATGCGATCTGCGCGGCGCTGGGGATTCGCACCACGGCGCTCAAGGGCGACGGGTTTACCGCGTATTTGCCGCAGATGGACGCGTTCGCGGCCGTGATCGATCAGGTTGCAGCACAGCCACTGAATACAGAATCCAGTGAATGGTTGTTTCATCTGTCCGGTGACGACGTTGCCGGGCAATTGGTGGCGGCCGGCGCACAGGTGGTGACGGAGCCGGCGCAGACGTACGCGTTTATTTCGTTGCGGGCGGCTTGATCCAAAATTCAAGGTGACTGGACTGGCCTCATCGCTGGCAAGCCAGCTCCCACAATGTTCTCGAGTGTTCACATAATTTGTGCACGACGCAGAAACCTGTGGGAGCTGGCTTACCAGCGATGAGGCCAGTGAGAGCAGCATCAATCCCGAACCTGCCGCCGCCCCCAGAACTCCCGCGCCAACAACCGCAAATCCCCCGCCAGCCCCGCCACATCTTCCGAATTGCGCTGACTCTGCCGCCCTTCATCCACCGTCAATTCCGACGCCGTGCGGATGCTGACGATGTTGCGATTAATGTCTTCGCTCACCGCGCTCTGCTGCTCCACCGCTGCGGCAATCTGCAGGCTCATTTCGGTGATCTGCTCGACCCGCTCACTGATCCCGTCCAGCGCCCGCGCCGCGCGCTGGGCCTGTTCGACGCTGTTATCCACATGCTCGCTGCTCTGCTGCATCACCAGCACCGCATCCCGCGCGCCGTTCTGCAGGGTGCTGATCATCCGCTGAATCTCATTGGTCGACTGCTGCGTGCGCTGCGCCAGCCCGCGCACCTCATCGGCCACCACCGCGAAGCCGCGCCCGGCATCCCCGGCCCGTGCGGCCTCGATCGCCGCGTTGAGCGCCAGCAGATTGGTCTGCTCGGCGATGCTGCGGATCACCTCCAGCACCCCGGAAATCTCGCTGCTGTGGCCTTCGAGCTGATGAATCACCTCGGTCGCCCGCCGCAGTTCTTCGGCCAGACGCAACACCGCGCTGCGACTCTCGCCCACCAGCAAATGCCCTTCTCGGGTTTCCGTCCCGGCCATATCCGCCGCCACCGACGCCTGCTGCGCATGGCTGGCAACCTGCGCGACGCTGGCGGCCATCTGATGAATCGCCGCCGCCACCTGATCGGTTTCGGCCTGTTGCGCCAGCGAACTGCTGTGGCTGCTTTGCAGATGATCGACCAATTGCGCCGCGTGCCCGGCCAACTGCTGCGACGCATCACCGATACGCCCGACCACCGCGCCGACCTGCGCTTCGAGCATCTGCAGGGCGAATTCGATCTGGCCGATTTCATCGCGGCGCCCGGTGTAAATGCTCTGACTCAACGGATTGTCCGCGACCTGCCGCGCCCGTTCGCTCAGCCGCTCCAGCGGCCGCAAGATCCAGCGCACACCCAACGCACAAAGGCTACTGCCGCAGACAAACAGCACCCCGTCGATCCACGCCGACTCCGGGCGCAACCAGGCTTCAATCCCCAGCACCAGCCCCAGCAAAGCACTGGCCGACGCCGTGACCTTGCCGCGCAAACCAAGCCCGGGCAGCGCCCGCCGCCCCTTCGACTCACCGCGCAATTGCGCATACGCCCGCTCAGCCGCCGCCACCTGCCGCGCATCAGGCCGGGTGCGCACCGACTGATACTCCACCGCCACGCCGTTCTGCGTCACCGGCGTGACATACGCGCTGACCCAGTAGTGATCGCCGTTCTTGCAGCGATTCTTCACCAGCCCCATCCACGAGCGCCCGCCCTTGAGTGTCTGCCACATATGCGCAAACGCCTGCGCCGGCATGTCCGGGTGGCGCAGCAGGTTGTGCGGGGTGCCGAGCAATTCGTCGCGGCTGTAACCGCTGATTCTGATGAAGTCTTCGTTGGCGTAGGTGATCGCGCTGGTCAGATCGGTGGTCGAAAGAATGTTCGCATCCAGCGCCACATCGACGTTACGGCCGGTTACCGGGAGATTGATCTTCATGAATGGCGCGCTCGTTTTATTGGAAGAGTCGGCAGGGCTGCTGACTCTAAGCGCACCAATTGGTCAAATATTGATCTGGCTCAGGATCTGAGCACTTAGCCATCACTGCGACCGAAAATCGCAGCCGATGGCTGAAGGCGGGGTGAAACTCAGCGCTTGCCCATCGAGCGACGGGTACCCGGCGGCGCCATGCCCGGGGTCTTGGTGTGGCCGTTCTTGGCGCCATTCTTGTACCACGGCTGATTCGAACCCTTGGCCGCCGCCAGTTCACCCGGTTTGAACGGGAACTTGAAAGCCGGGATCTCGGGTTTGGTTTCGCTGGCGTCAGCCAGTTCAGCCGGGACATCGCTCACGGCGTCGTCAACCGGCGGTTGGGTCGGGGAAGTCATAAAAGCTCCGCAAAGCAAAAAGTCGGGCCCGAACAGTGAGCCGCGAAGGCGCGCAGTATACCTGCGCGCCTTGCGACAGCACCTGAAGATTTGCAGCGTACGCCGAACGGTTTAGAGGTAGGTGATGGTGCAATGTTTCCCAAATTGGGAATGATCGGTCCCTTTTTGGGACCGGCTGACACCAATAGCCGGCAGAGATGCGTCGCCCGGACAAACGCCTTCGCGAGCAAGCTCGCTCCCACAGGTGAGTGGGAGCGAGCCTGCTCGCGATGAGCGATGACACGGCGCTCGGACGAATCAAGTGCGTGGGTCAACCCGATCCAGCGCCCGGTTCACCGCCAGTTCGGCGAGCATGACGATCTGCTGGATCGCCAGCACCGTGCTGCGTTGCGGACCACCGAGTTCATTGGCGAAATTGCTGGCCATGGCACTGACAGAGGCCAACGATTCGTAAGCGTGGGCGAGCAGGGTTTCAGTGTCGATAGCTGGGTTGACCAGAAACATTGTGCTTGGCTGTCGCGGCTGGGCGGGTTGCGGACAGAGGTAAAAGTCGAGCGCGCGTTTGATGGCTTCGCGATTTTGGGCGAGGTCTTCTGCGCGGATGGCTTCGGCGAGTGGGGTTTTAGGTTCGGGGGGTGGGTCTGGAATCAGTTTATCCATGGGTAGCTCCTACTTGTATTTGGGAGCCAGCCTTTGTCGTTTCCACACGACAAAAGGTGGCAACTGTGCGCGGGGTGGAAAACCGATAAGTAGGCAACCGGCCAGACCGAAGTCTGCCCACGCACAGCCGCCGCGACGCAGTTTGCAGACGAAAAAAGACGTCGGCAACGATTACGGTGCTGGTGCATTGTTTCTACTTGAATCGGGTTTCCACACCCGATCGCTGAATTTGCAGCGACAACCAAAGCCTAGAGACCCCGCTTCCGACGGACAACCTGAAAACCTTGTGGGAAGGTTCTGGTTGTTTGGCACAAAATTAAACAGATCAATGTAATCGGCTGACTGGACAGACCTCTTCGCGAGCAAGCTCGCTCCCACAGTTGAATCGAGTACACCTGCCAGAGATTGGTCGGCTGTCAGGCTGCCATCGCGAGCAGGCTCACTCCTACAATGGGATCGTATGCAATCCGCAAAACCTTGGTCGGCTGTCAGTCCGCCATCGCTGGCAAGCCAGCTCCCACAAAAGATCAAAAGATCGCAGCCTGCGGCAGCTCCTACAGGGAAGATAAGTACAACCCGCACGCGGCGCATGCCGCCCCACTCCAGGATGAGCGCAAGCTCGGCTGTCGCTCTTGATCTTGATCCACGGGCGACGTCGGAAGGCTGAGTGGAGGGATTGATCCGGGCGTGGGAGCGCAGCGACCGTTTGGCGCAGCCAAACACAGCGAGAGGAGGTGCAGCGAAGCAAACCGTAGGCGCTGCGCCCGGATCGATCCCGGAGCGAAGGGACCCCGAGCCCCAGCGAGCGGGCCGAACGCAGGAGCAAGCCTTTTTGGTTACTTTTTCGGCGTCTGGAAAAAGTGACCCGCCGTAAGGGCGGAACCGTAATCAGCCACACCCTCAGATACGGATATCCACCCCGGCGAAACTGACAGCGCTGACAGCCAGCCGTCACCCTCCTGACCCCCAAACAAGTTTATAAATACCCAACCTGCCCAAACTCCAGCCCTTGGCGCCCCATTTCATGCGAATCAAGAAAAACCAAGCCCTACTAGCCCTAGTGATCGCCCTGGCCGCCGCAGGCGCATGGTGGGCAATGAAACCCGCCCCGACCAAACTGGCCACCCCGACCGCCATCCCGGTTCGCGTCGTCACCGTCAGCGAAAAAGACGTCCCCCGCTACACCAGTGGCATCGGCTCCGTACTCTCATTACACAGCGTCGTAGTACGCCCACAAGTCGACGGCATCCTCACCAAAATCCTCGTCAAGGAAGGCCAACTCGTCAAAGCCGGCGACCTGCTCGCCACCATCGACGACCGCTCGATCCGCGCCAGCCTCGACCAGGCCCGAGCGCAACTGGGCGAAAGCCAGGCGCAATTGCAGGTCGCCCTGGTCAACCTCAAGCGCTACAAACTGCTCAGCGTCGACGACGGCGTCTCCAAGCAGACCTACGACCAGCAGCAGGCACTGGTCAACCAACTGAAAGCCACCGCCCAGGGCAACCAGGCCTCGATTGACTCGGCGCAGGTACAACTTTCCTACACGCAGATTCGCTCCCCGGTCACCGGCCGCGTCGGTATTCGTACAGTCGATGAAGGCAACTTCCTGCGCATGACCGACACCGCCGGCCTGTTCACCGTGACCCAGATCGACCCGATCGCCGTCGAGTTCTCGCTGCCCCAGCAAATGCTGCCGACCCTGCAGGGCTTGATCAACGATCCGCAGCGTGCGCAGGTCAAGGCCTACATCGGCGCCGACACCGACGGCGAAACCGGCAACCTGCTCGGCGAAGGTCACCTGACCCTGATCGACAACCAGATCAACGCCAACACCGGCACCATCCGCGCCAAGGCCGAATTCGACAACGCCAGCCAGAAACTCTGGCCGGGCCTATTGGTGACGGTAAAAATTCAGACGGCGCTGGACAAGGATGCCCTGGTGGTGCCGCCCACCGTCGTACAGCGCGGTCTCGATCAACACTTCGTCTATCGCGTGAATGGCGACAAGGTCGAAGCCGTGCAAGTGCAGATGGTTTATCAGGGTAGCGGGCAGGACATCATCAAAGGCGTAAAGGCTGGCGATCAGTTGGTCAGTGACGGTCAGTCGCGGCTCAAACCCGGTTCGACCGTGCAGGTCATGAGCGAGCCGCCGCAGGTGGTGCAAGCGGAGCCGAAACCATGAAGGAGCACAAAGGCGTTTCCACCTGGTGCATCGATCACCCGGTCGCGACGATTCTGCTGACCATCGCTTTGGTGCTGGTCGGCGTGATTGCCTTCCCGCGCCTGCCAATTGCCCCACTGCCGGAAGCAGAATTTCCTACAATTCAGGTCTCGGCGCAGTTGCCCGGCGCCAGCCCCGACACCATGGCCTCATCCGTCGCTACGCCGCTGGAGGTGCAATTCAGCGCCATCCCCGGCATGACCCAGATGACCTCCAGCAGTGCGCTCGGCTCCAGCCTGCTGACCCTGCAATTCACCCTCGACAAGAGCATCGACACCGCCGCCCAGGAAGTGCAGGCCGCAATCAACACCGCCGCCGGCAAGCTGCCCAAGGACATGCCGACCCTGCCGACCTGGAAGAAGGTCAACCCGGCCGACAGCCCGGTGCTGATTCTCAGCGTCAGCTCGACGCAAATGCCCGGCACTGAACTCAGCGACCTGGTGGAAACCCTGCTCTCGCGTCAGATCAGTCAGATCGACGGTGTAGGCCAGATCAACATCACCGGTCAGCAACGTCCGGCGATCCGCGTGCAAGCCTCGGCCGACAAACTGGCGGCGATTGGCCTGACCCTGGCCGACATTCGTCTGGCGATCCAGCAGACCAGCCTCAACCTGGCCAAAGGTGCGTTGTACGGCGAATCGAGCATCTCGACGCTGTCGACCAACGACCAGTTGTTCCATCCCGAGGACTACAGCCAACTCATCGTTTCCTACAAGGACGGCGCCCCGGTTCACCTGCGCGATGTCGCCAAAGTCGTCAACGGTTCGGAAGATGCCTACGTGCAGGCCTGGGCCGGTGATCAACCCGGGGTGAACCTGGTGATCTCGCGCCAGCCCGGCGCCAACATCGTCGAAACCGTCGACCGCATTCAAGCTGCCCTGCCCGGCCTCGAAGCCATGCTCCCGGCCTCGGTGCAGGTAAAAACCCTGATCGACCGCACCCAGACCATTCGCGCCTCGCTGCATGAAGTCGAGATCACCCTGCTGATCGCGATCCTGCTGGTGGTGGCGGTGATGGCGCTGTTCCTGCGCCAGTTGTCGGCGACCATGATCGTCTCGGCGGTGCTCGGTGTATCGCTGACCGCCAGTTTCGCCCTGATGTACCTGCTGGGTTTCAGTCTGAACAACCTGACGCTGGTGGCGATCGTCGTCGCGGTCGGGTTTGTCGTGGACGATGCGATTGTGGTGGTGGAGAACATCCACCGGCATCTGGAGGCCGGCGACAGCATGCGCGAAGCGGCGGTCAAAGGTGCCGGCGAGATCGGCTTTACCGTGGTGTCGATCAGTTTCTCGCTGGTGGCAGCGTTTATTCCGCTGCTGTTCATGGGCGGCGTGGTCGGGCGGTTGTTCAAGGAATTCGCCCTGACGGCGACCTCGACCATTTTGATTTCGGTGGTGGTGTCGTTGACCCTGGCGCCGACGCTGGCAGCGCTGTTCATGCGCAAACCGGTGCACCACGCCCACGACAAACCGGGCTTCAGCGAACGCTTGCTGGCCTGGTACGAAAAAGGCCTGCGCCGCGCCCTCGCCCATCAGAAGCTGATGATCGGCGTGTTCGGCCTGTCGCTGGCAATGGCGATTGCCGGCTACATCTTTATCCCCAAGGGTTTTTTCCCGGTACAGGACACCGGGTTTGTCCTCGGGACCACCGAAGCCGCTGCGGATATCTCCTACGGCGACATGGTGAAAAAACACCTGGCGATGGCCGAAATCGTCGCCGCCGACCCGGCCGTGCAGGCGTTCTCGCACTCGGTGGGTGTATCCGGTAGTAACCAGACCATTGCCAACGGGCGCTTCTGGATTGCTTTGAAAAAGCGCGGTGACCGCGACGTGTCCGCCAGCCAGTTCATCGACCGCATTCGTCCGCAACTGATGAAAGTCCCGGGCATCGTCCTGTACCTGCGCGCCGGCCAGGACATCAACCTCAGCTCCGGCCCGAGTCGTGCGCAGTACCAATACGTGCTCAAGAGCAACGATGGCGCGACCCTCGCCACCTGGACCCAGCGCCTTACCGAAAAACTGCGCAGCAACCCGGCGTTCCGCGATATTTCCAACGACCTGCAACTGGGCGGCAGCATCACCCACATCAGCATCGATCGCAGCGCTGCCGCGCGTTTCGGCCTGACTGCCAGTGACGTGGACGAGGCGCTGTACGACGCCTTCGGTCAGCGCCAGATCAACGAGTTCCAGACCCAGGTCAACCAGTACAACGTGATTCTCGAGTTGGACACCAAGCAGCGCGGCAAGGCCGAAAGCCTCAACTATTTCTACCTGCGCTCGCCGCTGAGTGGCGAGATGGTGCCGCTGTCGGCGCTGGCCAAATTCGATGCGCCGACCATCGGCCCGCTGTCGATTGCCCATGACGGCATGTTCCCGGCTGCCAACCTGTCGTTCAACCTCGCGCCCGGCGTGGCGTTGGGCGACGCGGTGATCCTGCTCAATCAGGCCAAGGCCGAGATCGGCATGCCGACCGCGATCAGCGGCAACTTCCAGGGCGCGGCGCAGGCGTTCCAGAGTTCGCTGGCCAGTCAGCCGTGGCTGATTCTCGCGGCGCTGGTGGCGGTGTACATCATTCTCGGCGTGCTTTACGAGAGCTTCGTGCATCCGCTGACGATCATTTCGACCCTGCCGGCGGCGGGCCTCGGTGCAGTAATCATGCTGTGGATCTGCGGTCAGGACTTTTCGATCATGGCGCTGATCGGGCTGGTGCTGCTGATCGGTATCGTCAAGAAAAACGGCATTCTGATGATCGACTTTGCGCTGGAGGCTCAACGTCATCGCGGACTGGCGCCGCAGGATGCGATTTTCGAAGCGTGCCTGACGCGGTTTCGGCCGATCATCATGACCACCCTCGCCGCCCTGCTCGGCGCGCTGCCGCTGATGCTCGGCTACGGCACCGGCGCCGAGCTGCGTCAGCCGCTGGGGATTGCGGTGGTGGGCGGTTTGCTGGTCAGCCAGATGCTGACGCTGTTTACCACTCCGGTCATATACTTGTGGCTTGAGCGGCTATTCCACAGGCCCAAACCAATGCCCACGACGGCACTGGCGACCACAGACTGAGGCAGGGTCATGCGCGTTCTGATTATCGAAGACGAGGAAAAAACCGCGGATTATCTGCACCGCGGTCTGACGGAACAGGGTTACACCGTGGATCTGGCCCGCGACGGCGTCGAGGGCCTGCACCTGGCGCTGGAAAGCGACTACGCGGTGATCGTCCTCGACGTCATGCTGCCGGGTCTGGACGGCTTCGGCGTGCTGCGCGCCTTACGTGCGCGCAAGCAGACCCCGGTGATCATGCTCACCGCCCGCGAGCGCGTCGAAGACCGGATCAGGGGCCTGCGTGACGGCGCCGACGATTACCTCGGCAAGCCGTTTTCCTTCCTCGAACTGGTGGCCCGCCTGCAAGCGCTGACCCGGCGCAGCGGCGGCCATGAACCGGTGCAAGTGAGCATCGCCGACCTGTGGATCGACCTGATCAGCCGCAAGGCCACCCGTGCCGGCACGCGACTGGATCTGACGGCGAAAGAGTTCTCGCTGCTCAGCGTTCTGGCGCGCCGCCAAGGTGAAATTCTCTCGAAAACCGCGATTGCCGAGATGGTCTGGGACATCAATTTCGACAGCGACGCGAATGTTGTCGAAGTCGCGATCAAACGTCTGCGGGCCAAGCTCGACGGGCCGTTCGACGAGAAACTGCTGCACACCATTCGCGGCATGGGTTATGTGCTGGAGAGCCGTGGTGTCCAGTAACTCAATTGCCCTGCGCCTGAGCGGGATGTTTACGCTGGTGGCGCTGCTGGTGTTTCTGTTGATCGGCGGCGCGCTGTATCAGCAAGTCGACAAGGGCTTGGGTCTGCTGCCGGAAGCCGAGCTGGATGCGCGTTACAGCGTGCTCGAATCGGCGCTCAACCGTTATGGCACGCCTGAGCATTGGGTGAAGATCAACGCCAAGCTCAAGCTGCTCGGCGAAGAGGACAAGCGCATTCGTTTCTGGGTGGTCAGCGGCGATCCCGGCTACGAATATGGCGAGCCTGACGCGCGAATCCGCGCCTTCGCCAAAGGTCCGACGGGCATGCATGACCTGCAATTGCCCGAGCATCCTTATCCGCTGAAAGTGCTGCTGACCGAACTGCCGGCCAAGGATCAACGCCCGCCGCTGCGCTTCATGATCGGCATCGATACCGAGACCTTTCATGAGACTCAGCACAACCTGCTGATCGCTCTGATCGGGCTGGCAATCGTTGGTGTGCTGATGGCTTCGGCGCTGGGTTATTGGGTGGCGCGGATTGGCTTGAAGCCGCTGATCAAGCTGTCCCACGAAGCCCAGCGTCTGGCGCCGCCACTGCGCGCCGGGCGCTTGCGCCTGTCACCGTTGCCGCCGGAGCTTGAGCAGTTTGTCGAGTCGTTCAACTCGACACTGGAGCGGGTCGAACAGGCCTATTCGCGGCTGGAATCGTTCAACGCCGACGTCGCCCACGAACTGCGCTCGCCATTGACCAACCTGATCGGCCAGACCCAGGTCGCACTGACGCGCGGGCGCTCCGCCGAGCATTATTTCGAAGTGCTGCAATCCAATCTTGAAGAACTGGAACGCCTGCGTTCGATCATCAACGACATGCTGTTTCTGGCCAGCGCCGATCAGGGCAGCAAGGCGACCAAACTCACTGAAACTTCATTGGCCGATGAGGTCGCGACCACGCTGGAGTACCTGGATTTCATCCTCGAAGACGCGCAGGTGCAGGTGCATGTGAGTGGCGATGCGCAGGTGCGAATCGAGATTGCGCATTTGCGTCGGGCGCTGATCAACCTGCTCAGCAACGCCGTGCAGCACACCGAGCCGGGCAAGGTGATCGAAGTGCGTATCGAAGTTGAAGCGCATCAGGTCAGCATCGGCGTGGCCAACCCGGGATCGCCGATTGCCAGCGAGCACTTGCCACGCTTGTTCGAGCGCTTCTACCGGGTTGATGCCTCGCGCAGCAACAGCGGCAACAACCATGGATTGGGGCTGGCGATCGTCAAGGCAATTGCGCTGATGCACGGTGGAGATGTGTTTGTGCGCAGTGATCGGGGGATGAATACCTTCGGCATCCACCTTCCGGTCTAACTGAATAGCAAACCACTGTGGCGAGGGAGCTTGCTCCCGCTGGGCTGCGAAGCGGCCCCATACCCGACAATCACATTCATTCAGACATACTGCGTTTGCAGGATTTACGACTGCTGCGCAGCCGAGCGGGAGCAAGCTCCCTCACCACAGGGAATGGCGTTCACCCATGGTTGATCTTTGCTTCTGCTGTAACAGTCATTTATGAAAATCACGCTGTTTCCCGGCGCCCGGCGACCTTATCTTTGCCCGCACCAAACAGCACTTGCCAAGCAAGAAGGTTTTCAAGATGTCCAACAGCATGGGTATTGCCAGCGCTTTCGTTTTGTCCTCGTTGATCCTGTCGCCAATGGCGCTGGCTGAAGAATCGCAGTCGTTCGTCGCGCAGAATGCCGCTCGCGCTCACGCCTTCGAACAGTCTCAGGCAGAAGTGATGGCCAAATCGCAGGACGCCTCGCAAGCCCCTCAAGCCGCCACTTCCCAGGCTCAAGCAGCCGAGAAAGACAGCTGAGTCGCGCACCGCGAAACATTTCCCTCGACGCGGTTGTTTGGCTCTTCCCGTTCAACCGTCGTCCTTGCAGGCCGCTGATTTTCAGCGGCCTTTTTTCGTTGTGGTCTGAAAGCCGTTTGGTTCGTCTGTAAAAAACAAGAAACATCCCGCACCTCAAGACATTGAAGTGTCAGTTGACCCAAGGAGCTCCATCGCAAGTGCGTTACCCAGTCCGCTTCTCTCCGTTGTTCATTGCAATTGCCGCAACGATTGCCCCCGCCGCCCATGCCGACGAAGCCGCGAAGGAAGGTTTCGTCGAAGGCTCGAGCCTCAACCTCAACGCCCGCAACTACTACATGAATCGCAACCGTCTGCAGCAGACGGACGACAACATCGAGTGGGGTCAGGGCTTTCTCGGGGTCTTCCAGTCGGGTTACACCGAAGGCACGGTCGGCTTCGGCATCGACGCCCACGCCATGCTCGGGCTGAAGCTCGACGGCGGTGGCGGTACCGATGGTTCGAGCATCCTGCCGATCAGCGATGGCAACGGCAAAGCGCCGGGCTCGTTCTCGACTGCGGGCGGCACGTTGAAGATGCGTGCGTTCGATACCGAGCTGAAGGCGGGTGATCTGTTCCTCACCAACCCGGTGATTGCCGGCGGTGATTCGCGCATGCTGCCGCAGACCTTCCGTGGCGTCAGTCTGACCAATCACAGTTTCGACGGCTGGATGTTCGAAGGTGGCCAGGCCAGTTTCACCAAGCCGTACAACCAGAGCGGTCGCCAGCGCATCGGCACGTCCTACGGCAAACTCGCCGAGGGCGACCAAAGCCGCCACCTGAACTGGGCCGGCGTGTCCTGGAGCGGCGTCGAAGGCCTGACCAGCAATCTGTACGCCGCCGAGCTCAAGGACATCTGGAACCAGTACTACTACGACCTCGACTACACCTGGCAGTTGAACGATCTGGTCAGCCTCAACCCGGGCCTGCACTTCTATCACACGCAGGACACCGGCGACGCGCTGCTGGGCGACATCGACAACAACACCTACAGCCTGCATTTCACCGTCGGCATCGGCAACCACAGCGTCACCGCTGCGTACCAGCGGGTCAACGGCAACACGCCGTTCGACTACATCAGCCAGGGCGACAGCGTTTACCTCGACAACTCGCAACAGTACTCGGACTTCAACGGCCCGAACGAACGCTCGTGGAAGCTCAAGTACGCCTACGACTTCGCCGGTCTCGGTGTGCCGGGCCTGACTTCGGCGGTCTCCTATTCGCGCGGCACCGTGGACCTGACCAAAGTCGACCCGGACAGCAAGGGCTACGCTTCGTGGTACAGCGCTGACGGCCGCAACGCCAAACACTGGGAGCGTGACCTCGACCTGAAATACGTGGTGCAAAGCGGCCAGGCGAAAGATCTCGCGGTACGCCTGCAATGGGCGACCAACCGTGGCGGCAACGGTTACGGCGCAATCGACACTGACACAGATGAATACCGTGTGATTGTCGACTACCCGATCAACGTCTTCTAAGATCACCTCAAGTCAGTCGCGACTGACACAGAACCTGTGGCGAGGGAGCTTGCTCCCGCTGGACTGCGCAGCAGGCCCCTCCTCGAAAGCGAGGGGTCGCTGCGCAACCCGGCGGGAGCAAGCTCCCTCGCCACAGATGGTTCCGTGTTTGTGCAACTACTCTTATAAGTCTCACCCCAACCGACAGCCCATCATGATCGCGAGCCGTACCCCACCTCTGGCGGGCAAGACCGGACGCCCCGAATTGCTGCTGATCTGCGGCAGTTCGCTGACCGTGATCGCGATTCTGTGCATCGTCACTTTTCTGCTGATTCGTGAGCACGCCAACGCTCAGGAATCGGCCACCCGCAGCGCCACCACCATCGCCCAGTTGATCGACGCCGACGTCCTGCGCACGGTCGAGTTGTATGACCTGACCCTGCAAGGCCTGATCGCCGCCGCCCAGCGCGACGACTTGCGCGACGTCACCCCGCAGATCCGCCATCTGGCGCTGTTCGACCGCTCCACTACTGCGCGCTTCAAGGGCGACATCCTGCTGCTCGACAAGCACGGCGATGTGGTCGCCGACTCGTCGCGGGTCGAACCCAAGCCGGGCAATTTCGCCGACCGCGATTACTTTCTCGCCCATGCCTTCAACCGCGATATCGGCATGTTTATCAGCCGCCCGTTCAAGACCCGCTGCGATTGCGACGACGCCAATCAATGGCGTATCAGCTTCAGTCGGCGGATCTCCTCCAACACCGGTGAGTTCGCAGGCGTGGCGGTGGCGTCGATGAAGCTCGACTACTTCGATCAACTGTTCAACAGCCTCGACATCGGCAAGGACAGCACGCTGAACATCATCAACAGCGACGGCGTGCTGCTGGCGCAGAAGCCTTATCTGCAAAGCGACTCCATCGGCAAGAGTTTCGGCAACCGGCCCAACGTGGTGCGGATTCTCGGCGACAAGGATGGTAGCGGCAGTTTCACCAGCACCTCGAGCATGGATCATCAGCAACGGCTCTACACCTATTCGCGGGTCGGCAATCTGCCGTTGACGGTGATGGTCGCGCTCTCCAGTGATGAGGTGTTCGGCACCTGGCGCCGCACCGCGCTGTTGATCAGCGGCGCCACCGGCGTGCTCTGCGCCGGACTGCTGTGGCTGACCTGGCTGCTCGCCCGCGAATTGCGTTTGCGCCAGCGCGCCGAACGCGAATTGGCGCAACTGGCCGCCACCGATGCGCTGACCGGCGTGGCCAACCGGCGGATGCTCGATCAGGCGCTGCGCCACGAATGGTTCCGCGCCCAGCGCTCGGGCAAGCCGCTGTCGGTGATGATGATCGATGCCGATCACTTCAAGGCGTTCAACGACCGTCATGGGCATCAGGCCGGTGATCAGGCGCTGCGCGAACTGGCCAAGGTGATCACGGCGAACGTACGACGACCTGGGGATCTGGTCGCCCGTTACGGCGGTGAAGAGTTTTCGGTGATCCTCGCCGAAACCGACAGCAGCGGCGCCGCACAGATTGCCGAGCATATCCGCCAGGCGGTCGAGCAAATGCCGAGGGTCGAGGGCGCGGACGTGGCGATGACCGTCAGTATCGGCATCAGCACCTGGACGGCAACGGTCGAGATGTCGCTTGAGCAACTGCTGTTTGCGGCGGACAAGGCGTTGTATCAGGCCAAAGAAGGGGGGCGCAATCGGGTGGTGGTGGCGGCCTGAAACCTCGAGGTGCTGGCACTGGCCCAATCGCTGGCAAGCCAGCTCCCACATGGGTATGTGGGGTGCTGCAGATTTGAGATCAACAAAGAACTTGTGGGAGCTGGCTTGCCAGCGATTGGGCCAGCCCAGGCAACACAAAAACCGCAGGCATAAAAAAAGGCCATCCGGGGATGGCCTTCAAAAAACTAGAGAGGTTTTTTACTTACACCGCCGCAACCGGGCGCATGTAAGAGATCGGTGCAGTGCTGGCGTCTTCGAACGTCACGACTTCCCACGCATCTGTCTGCTCAATCAACTTGCGCAGCAGCTGGTTGTTCAGTGCATGACCGGACTTGAAGCCTTTGAACTCACCAATCAGGCTGTTACCCAGCAGGTACAGGTCGCCAATCGCATCGAGGATCTTGTGCTTCACGAATTCGTCTTCGTAGCGAAGGCCGTCTTCGTTCAGTACACCATCGGAATCCACCACGATCGCGTTTTCAACGCTGCCGCCGAGTGCGAGGTTGTGCTTGCGCAGGTACTCGATGTCACTCATGAAACCGAAAGTACGGGCGCGGCTGACTTCTTTTACGAACGAAGTGCTGGAAAAATCCACGCTTGCACTTTGGGTGCGGTCCCGGAAAACCGGGTGATCGAAATCGATCTCGAAGCTCACCTTGAACCCTTCGAAAGGGACGAAAGTGGCGCGCTTGTCGCCGTCTTCCACTGTCACTTCACGCAGGATGCGGATGAATTTCTTGGCGGCGTCCTGCTCTTCCAGGCCAGCCGATTGAATCAGGAATACGAACGGTCCAGCGCTGCCATCCATGATCGGGACTTCGGACGCGGAGAGCTCGACGTAGGCGTTATCGATGCCCAGGCCAGCCATGGCCGAGAGCAAGTGCTCTACCGTGTCCACTTTGACGTCGCCGTTGATCAGCGTCGTCGACATAGTGGTTTCACCGACGTTTTCCGCGCGGGCAGGGATCTGCACCACAGGGTCGAGGTCAGCGCGACAAAACACAATGCCAGTGTCGACAGGCGCAGGCTTGAGGGTCAGGTAGACCTTCTCCCCGGAATGCAGGCCTACACCTGTGGCACGGATAATATTTTTCAGTGTGCGTTGTTTAATCATGGCTTGGGCCGCTTCAGCGCAAATTGCGAACTGGTATCAACAAAGGCTGGCGATAATAGCAGACCGAGCCTTTGCTGAACACCAATCACCGTCATAGCCCTGATACATTCCATCAATCGGCCTGACGACGCAGGAATGCCGGGATGTCCAGGTAATCCAGATCGTCCTGCGGGTTCATCTTCGCGGCAGTCGCAGCACCGGCCTGAGCCTGGTTGCGCATGACGGTCGGACGGTCCAGGTCACGGTAGTTCACCGCCGGAGCTTCCTGACGCGCAGGAGCCGGTTGTTGCACCTGAGCGGAAGCCATGGAGGTGTGAACGGTGTTGTCGATGACCTTCACAGGCTTCTCGATTTTCGCGCCCAGACCGGTGGCAACCACGGTGACGTGCAGTTCGTCGCGCATGTCCGGATCGATAACGGTACCGACCTTGACCATTGCGTGCTCGGAAGCGAAGGCTTCGATGATGCTACCCACGTCGGAGTACTCACCCAGGGACAGGTCGGGACCTGCGGTGATGTTCACCAGGATGCCGCGTGCGCCTTGCAGGTTCACGTCTTCCAGCAGCGGGTTGCGGATGGCCGCTTCGGTCGCTTCACGTGCACGGTTCGGACCGCTGGCGCAGCCAGTGCCCATCATCGCCATGCCCATTTCGCTCATCACGGTACGCACGTCGGCGAAGTCGACGTTGATCATGCCCGGACGCTTGATGATGTCGGAGATACCGCGAACGGCACCGGCCAGTACGTCGTCAGCCTTGGCGAAAGCCGACAGCAGGCTCGCGTCTTTACCGAGGATGGTCAGCAGTTTCTCGTTAGGGATGGTGATCAACGAGTCGACGCTTTCGGAGAGCATGCGGATGCCTTCGTCGGCGATCTGCATACGCTTGCGGCCTTCGAACGGGAACGGACGGGTCACGACCGCAACGGTCAGGATGCCCATTTCCTTGGCCACTTCGGCGATGATCGGTGCAGCACCGGTACCGGTACCGCCGCCCATGCCAGTGGTGATGAACACCATGTTGGTGCCCTGCAGGACTTCGGCAATGCGCTCACGGTCTTCGAGAGCGGCCTGACGACCTACTTCAGGGTTGGCGCCAGCGCCCAGACCTTTGGTCACGCCGGTGCCCAGTTGCAGGATGGTGCGCGCGCCGATGTTTTTCAGCGCTTGAGCATCAGTGTTGGCGCAGATGAATTCGACGCCTTCGATGTTGCTCTTGACCATGTGGTTGACAGCGTTGCCGCCGCCACCGCCAACACCGATAACTTTGATTACCGGGCTTGCGGGGATGTTGTCTACGAGTTCGAACATTTTCCCTCTCCTTACATTCTCTAGTTTTTTCGCCTACTGCATTTTTGTTGCGGTGTTGCGGTAAAGCGTTAGAAGTTGCCTTGAACCCACTTCTTCAATCGGTCCAGCAACGGCGCCTGTGGCTCATCGTTGCTGTAGCTGTCGCGGCTGCCGATGCCCGAGAACGAGATCCCGTCGGACTGCTTCTGCAGGCCGTACATCAACAAGCCCACGCCAGTGGAATAAATCGGGTTACGCACCACGTCATCCAGGCCCTTCACGCCATGCGGCACGCCCAGGCGCACCGGCATGTGGAAGATTTCTTCAGCCAGTTCGGTGGCACCTTCCATCTTCGACGTACCGCCGGTCAGGACGATGCCCGCCGGGATCAGGTCTTCGTAGCCGCTGCGACGCAGCTCGGCCTGAATCAGGGTGAACAGCTCGTCGTAACGCGGCTCGACCACTTCGGCCAGGGCCTGACGCGACAGTTCGCGCGGTGGACGGTCGCCAACGCTCGGCACCTTGATGGTTTCGCCGGCACCGGCCAGTTTGGCCAGGGCGCAGGCGTAGCGGATCTTGATCTCTTCGGCGTACTGGGTCGGGGTGCGCAACGCCATGGCGATGTCGTTGGTCACCTGATCACCGGCAATCGGGATCACCGCAGTGTGGCGGATCGCGCCTTCGGTGAAGATCGCAATGTCGGTGGTGCCGCCGCCGATGTCGACCAGGCACACGCCCAGCTCTTTTTCGTCGTCGGTCAGTACCGAGTAGGCCGAGGCCAGTTGCTCGAGAATGATGTCGTCGATTTCCAGACCGCAGCGACGCACGCATTTTTCAATGTTCTGTGCAGCGTTGACGGCGCAGGTGACCACGTGAACCTTGGCTTCCAGACGCACGCCGGACATGCCCAGAGGCTCGCGGACGCCTTCCTGGTTATCGATCACGTAATCCTGCGGCAGGGTGTGCAGCACGCGCTGGTCAGCCGGGATCGCCACGGCCTGGGCGGCGTCGAGTACGCGCTCCAGGTCAGCCGAGCTCACTTCGCGGTCACGAATCGCCACGATGCCGTGGGAGTTCAGGCTGCGGATGTGATTGCCGGCCACGCCGACGAACGCCGAGTGAATGCGGCAGCCCGCCATCAGTTGGGCTTCTTCGATCGCGCGCTGGATCGATTGCACGGTGGATTCGATGTTCACCACCACGCCCTTCTTCAGGCCGCGGGACGGGTGAGTACCGATACCGACGATTTCCAGCGTGCCGTCGTCCGCGACCTCGCCTACCAGCGCCACCACCTTGGAGGTGCCGATATCCAGACCGACGATCATTTTGCCGCTTTGCACGTTTGCCATGGGTCCTGCCTCTTCTTAATTCTTTGCGACAGCGGGTTTGTCTGTCGTCGGCGCTACAGGTTCCCGCCAGCCAACGGCGAGGCCGTTGGCGTAGCGCAGATCGATGCGCGCAATGTTCGTAATCTGGTCTTTAAGCGTCTTGTCATAGATGGCAATGAAGCGGCGCATCTTTTCCACCAGGTTGCCGCGTCCCAGCAGCAACTCGATGCCGGGGCCGGAGCTGCCGGCACCGGTGGTCAGGAACCAGCTGCCACGTTCACGCAGTTCCAGGCGCGCGATCGAGAAGCCCAGCGGCCGGAGCATCTGGCTCAGCACCTGATACTGCTGCATCACTTGCTGCTGGGCCCGTTGTGGGCCGAACAGCTGTGGCAGGTGTTCGTAGTTCGCCAACTCCTTTGGCGTGAAGGCCTGACCCTGGTTGTTGAGCAGCGACTCGTCGCCCCAACGGGCCACGGGCAGTTGCTCTTCGAGGCGGATCACCACCTGATCCGGCCACACCCGGCGTACTTCGGCGTGGGCGATCCAGGGCATCTGCTCAAGTTCGGTACGCATGCTGGCCAGATCAATGGTGAAGAAGCTCGACGCCACGTACGGGGCGATTCGCTGCTGCACCGCTTGCTGACTGATGTAGCTCAGGTCGCCCTGCACGGCGATCTTGGTGATCGGCCGGTCGGCGTACGGCAGCAAACGCTGCGCGCCTTCGTAGGTGCCGAACCCGAGCGCCACCAGCAGCACCGGCCAGAACAGGCTTTTCAGAAAGCCGAAATTGGCTTTCGGCAGGCGCGCGGACATCGGCTCTTTGGCCACCATTCGGCTGGCACCCCGCGGCACCGGCTTGCGGCCGGGTGCGGGTGGCTGATGTCTGAGATGAGCGCCTTGCATGGTCTTAACCTCGCGCCTCTGTATGACCGGAACCTTCAACACTGGCGGCCAGAATGGCCAGAACCAGTTGCTGGAAGTCCAGACCGGCAGCACGGGCCGCCATCGGCACCAGACTGTGATCGGTCATGCCCGGTGCGGTGTTCACTTCGAGGAACCAGAACTGCCCGTCGGCGTCCTGCATCACGTCTGCCCTGCCCCAACCGGCAATCCCCAGCGCCTCACAGGCCTTGGCCGTGAGATCCATGAGTTCCTGCTCCTTGGCGGCGTCCAGCCCGCACGGAATGCGGTACTGGGTATCGTTGGCGATGTACTTGGCGTCGTAGTCGTAGAACGTGTGCGGTGTACCCAGGGCGATAGGAGGCAACACCTGGTCACGCAGGGTGGCGATGGTGAACTCCGGACCTTGAATCCATTGTTCAACCAAGACTTGCGAATCGTAGGTACTGGCCGCTTTCCATGCGTCGATCAACTCGGACGCAGAACTCACTTTGGCCATCCCGATACTTGAACCTTCATGCGCCGGTTTGACGATCAAAGGGAAGCCCAGTTCCGTCGCCGCGGAAATACAATCGGCTTCGCTGCACAGCACGGCGTGACGCGGCGTCGGAATCCCGAGGCTGTGCCAGACCTGCTTGGTGCGCAGTTTGTCCATCGCCAGTGCCGAGGCAAGGATGCCGCTGCCGGTGTACGGAATGCCGGCGCATTCGAGCAGGCCCTGCATCGAGCCGTCTTCACCGCCACGACCGTGGAGAATGATGAACGCGCGGTCGATCTTTTCATTCAGCAGACGCTGCAGAAAATCCTCGCCGACGTCGATCCCGAACGCGTCCACGCCCGCGCTTTGCAGCGCGTCGAGCACGGCGTTACCGGATTTCAGCGAAACCTCACGCTCGGCACTCATGCCACCGAACAGCACGGCGACCCGGCCGAAGTCTTTCGGCGCGATGGTGGAGAACAGGTTGGCGTAGGCAGCAGTCATTTCAACTTCCCCTCGACCGACGCCGCCACGGCGCCAGCGAACAATTCACTTTTCAACAGCTTCGGCGCGAGACCGCCGATATCCCCGGCGCCCTGGCACAACAGGATGTCGCCGGCACGCAGCAGCGGCTTGACCAGCGGTGCGAGGTCGACACCACGCTCGATGTAGATCGGGTCGAGCTGACCGCGCTGACGAATGCTGTTGCACAGCTTGCGGCTGTCCGCGCCCGGGATCGGCTCTTCGCCGGCCGGATAGACTTCCATCAGCAACAGCACGTTGGCGTCGGCCAGTACATTGACGAAATCGTCGTACAGGTCACGGGTGCGGCTGTAACGGTGCGGCTGGTAGACCATCACCAGACGGCGCTCCGGCCAGCCACCGCGCACGGCTTTGATCACGGCGGCGACTTCGGTCGGGTGGTGACCGTAGTCGTCGACCAGCATCACGTTGCCGCCGTCCACCGGCAGCTCGCCGTAGACCTGGAAGCGTCGGCCAACGCCCTGGAACCCGGACAGGCCCTGAACGATGGCTTCGTCGCTGACACCTTCGTCGCTGGCGATGCAGATGGTCGCCAACGAGTTGAGCACGTTGTGGTTGCCCGGCATGTTCACGGACACGTCCAGCGGCTCGCGATCCGGGCGCAGCACGGTGAAGAAAGTCTGCATGCCTTGCTGACGCACATTGATCGCGCGCACGTCGGCGTCTTCGCTGAAGCCGTAGGTCACGGTCGGACGTTTGACCAGCGGCAGGATTTCACGCACCACCGGATCGTCCAGGCACATCACCGCCAAACCGTAGAACGGCAGGTTGTGCAGGAACTCGACGAAAGTTTTCTTCAGTTTGTTGAAGTCACCGTCGTAGGTCGCCATGTGGTCGGCGTCGATGTTGGTGACCACGGCCACCAGCGGTTGCAGGTGCAGGAAACTGGCGTCGCTTTCGTCGGCTTCGGCGATCAGGTAGCGGCTGGTGCCGAGCTGGGCATTGGTTCCCGCCGCATTCAGACGACCACCGATGACGAAGGTCGGGTCCAGGCCACCGGCGGCGAACACCGAAGCGATCAGGCTGGTGGTGGTGGTTTTGCCGTGAGTACCGGCAACGGCGATGCCGTGGCGATAGCGCATCAGCTCGGCGAGCATTTCGGCACGCGGCACCACCGGGATGCGGCGCTCAAGGGCGGTCGCCACTTCCGGGTTAGAGGTGTTGACGGCGCTGGAGACCACCAGCACGTCGGCGGTCGCAGCGTTCTCGGCGCGGTGGCCGATATAGATGTGCGCGCCGAACGATTCCAGACGCTCGGTCACCGGCGAAGCTTTCAGGTCGGAACCGGACACTTCATAGCCCAGGTTCAACAACACTTCGGCAATCCCGCACATGCCCACGCCGCCGATACCGACGAAGTGGATGCGACGGATGCGGCGCATTTCCGGTTGTGGCATGGCTTTCTGATTCTCAACCATGGGCCACCTCCAGGCAGGTATCGACCACGCTACGGGTGGCATCGGGTTTGGCCAGACGGCGGGCCGCTTGGGCCATTTCTTCGAGTCGTTGCGGTTGCATCAAGACCTCTGTCAGGCGCGCGGCAAGGTCCGCGGCACCAGTCGTTCTTTGTGGCATCACGAAGGCTGCGCCTTCACGGGCCAAATAATCGGCGTTGCGGGTCTGGTGATCGTCGATCGCGTGGGGCAAAGGCACCAGCATCGAGGGCAGACCAACGGCAGCCAGCTCACTGATGGTCAGCGCGCCAGCGCGGCACACCACCAGGTCAGCCCAGCCATAGGCCTGGGCCATGTCTTTGATGAACGGCTGCACCTGCGCGTCCACGCCGGCGGCGCGATAGCGCTCTGCAGTCACTTCATCGTGGTTTTTGCCGGCCTGATGAAACACTTCCGGACGCAAATCGGCAGGGACTTGCGCCAGAGCTTCAGGCAGCAACTTGTTCAACGGTTCTGCGCCCAGGCTTCCGCCGAGGATCAGCAAACGCGCTTTGCGCCCGGCCAGAGCCGGTCGCGATGTTTCGCGGAACAGCTCGCTGCGCACCGGGTTTCCGGTGGTACGGCGGGTGTCCGACAGAGTAAAGGTGTCGGGGAACGCTTCACACACCCGGGCGGCGAACGGCACCAGCAACCGATTGGCGGTGCCGGCCACGGCGTTCTGCTCGTGAACGATCACCGGCACACCAGCCAGTTTCGCGGCAATCCCGCCAGGCCCGGTCACATAACCACCGAAGCCGACCACGCAGACCGGACGCAGCTTGCGGATCACCGCCCGCGCCTGCCACACCGACTTGAGCAGCATGAACGGTGCCTTGAGCAGCGACAGCTTGCCCTTGCCACGCAACCCGGTGGCATTGATGCGGTGCAGTTCAAGACCGGCAGCCGGCACCAGTTCGTTTTCGATCCCGCGTGGCGTGCCGAGCCAGTGCACGGTGTAGCCGCGCGCCTGGAATTCGCGGGCACAGGACAGCGCCGGGAACACGTGGCCGCCGGTGCCGCCGGCCATGATCAATACGTTAGCGCCCATGGTTCGGCTCCTCGGCGAAGTCGCTCTCATGGAACTCCATCTCTTCACTGCCCAGGTGGGTCCGACTCTCCCACTCGATCCTCAGCAACAAGCCGAGGCAGGCGCAGCAGATCACCAGGGAACTGCCGCCATAACTGAGGAACGGCAGGGTCAGGCCCTTGGTCGGCAGCAGGCCGACGTTCACCCCGATGTTGATCAGGAACTGACCGATCCACAGGAACGACAGACCGTAAGCCACATAAGCAGCGAAGAACTGCTTGGCTTTTTCCGCCCACAAACCGATGTACATGCCACGGATACACACGAACACGAACAGCGCGACGGTGCACAGCGAACCGACGGCGCCGAGCTCTTCGGCCAGCACCGAGAACACGAAGTCGGTGTGCGCTTCCGGCAGGTAGAACTGTTTCTGCACGCTGTTGCCCAGGCCAACGCCCAGCCACTCACCGCGACCGAAGGCGATCAATGCCTGCGACAACTGGTAACCGGCGCCGAACTGGTCAGCCCACGGGTCGGCGAAGTTGGTCAGACGCGCCATCCGGTACGGCTGCATCTGAATCAGCAAGACCACGGCCCCGACTGCCAGCACCACCATCAGCGAGAAGCGGAACAACCCAACCCCGCCGAGGAACAGCATCGCCGCCGCAGCCCCCATCATTACCACGGTGGCACCGAAGTCCGGCTCCATGAGCAACAGGCCCGCCATCGGCAGCAGCACGATGAACGGCTTGAAGAAGCCCATCCAGCTCTCGCGCACTTCTTTCTGCCGACGTACCAGATAACCGGCGAGGTAGATCACCACGAAGACTTTGGCGATCTCCGACGGCTGAACGTTGAAGAAGCTGAAACCGATCCAGCGCATCGACCCGTTCACTTCACGGCCGATCCCGGGGACGATCACCATCACCAGCAGACCGAATGCGCCGATCAGCATCATCCAGCCAAGACGCTGCCAGGTGGCAATCGGAATCATCATGGTGATGATGCACGCGCCCAGGCCCAGCGCCACATAGATCAGGTGGCGAATCATGTAATACAGCGCGCTGCCCGACTGCGCCGCAGCCACTTCAGTGGAGGCCGAGGCGATCATGATCAGGCCCAGGCCCAGCAGCGCCAGGCAACCGGCGAGCATCGGGAAGTCGAGATCGATGCCACGGCCGGTGATGATCGGCGACGGGTACGGCTTGATGATATTGCGCAGGCTCATGCCAGATCCTCCACGGCGCGGACGAACTGGTGACCACGGTCTTCGTAATTCTTGAACATGTCGAAACTGGCGCAGGCCGGCGACAGCAGCACCACGTCACCGGGTTGGGCGACCGCGCGGCATTGCGCAACGGCGTCGACCAGCGAGGTCGCGCGAATCAGTGGCACGGCGTCACCGATGGCGGCGCCGATCTTGTCGGAGTCGCGGCCCATCAGGATCACGGCGCGGCAGTTGGCCGCCACCGGATCACGCAGATCCTTGAACTCGGCGCCCTTGCCGTCGCCACCGGCGATCAGCACGACCTTGCCGTCGATGTCCGCACCCAAGCCTTCGATGGCGGCCAATGCGGCGCCAACGTTGGTGGCTTTGGAATCGTTGTAGTAACCCACGCCGTCGAGATCACGCAGCCACTGGCAGCGGTGTTCGAGACCGGTGAAGTTACGCAGGGCATCGAGCATGGCGTCGAACGGCAGGCCGACCGCATGACCGAGCGCCAGCGCCGCGAGGGCGTTGGCCTGGTTATGCGCGCCGCGCACTTTCAGTTCGCGCACCGGCATCAGGTTCTGGAATTCGAAGGCCAGGTATTTCTCGCCGTCTTCTTCGCGCAGGCCGAAAGCCTTGAAATCCGGTTTGTTCAGGCCGAAGGTCCAGCACGGCTGGCCCTCGCCGATCAGCGGACGGCTGAGTGCGTCCTGACGGTTGACCACAAACTGCTTCGCGCCACGGAAGATCCGGTGCTTGGCCAGGTGATACGCCGGCAGGCCACTGTAGCGGTCCATGTGGTCTTCGCTGATGTTCAGCACGGTGGCCACTTCGGCGTTGAGCTGGTCGGTGGTTTCCAGCTGGAAGCTCGACAGCTCCATCACGTACAGCTCGACGTCATCGCTGAGCAACTCCAGCGCTGGCGTACCGAGGTTGCCGCCCACCGCCACGCGCTTGCCGGCCGCAGCCGCCATCTCGCCGACCAGGGTGGTGACGGTGCTTTTCGCGTTGGAACCGGTAATGGCCACGATCGGCGCCCGCGCGTTACGCGCGAACAGCTCGATGTCGCCGGCCATTTTCACGCCACGGGCGGCAGCGGCTTGCAGGGCCGGGGTCGCCAGCGCCAGGCCGGGGCTCACGTAAAGCTCGTCGGCACGGCACAGGAATTCGACGTCCAGCTCGCCACAACGCACTTCCACGTGCGGATAGTCACGCTTGAGCGTGGCCAGTTCCGGTGGATTGTCCCGCGTATCGGCGACGGCAAACGACACGCCCCGGTTCGCCAGGAAGCGAACCAGGGACATGCCGCTCTTGCCGAGGCCGACAACGATGCGGAAGTGGTCAGAAGCGATCAGAGACACTCGTTCTACCTCAGCTTCAGGGTGGCAAGGCCGATCAGCACGAGAATCACGGTGATGATCCAGAAACGGACGATCACGCGTGGCTCGGGCCAGCCCTTGAGTTCAAAGTGATGATGAATCGGTGCCATGCGGAACACGCGGCGACCGGTCATTTTGAAAGAAGCAACCTGGATGACCACCGACAGGGTTTCCATCACGAACACGCCGCCCATGATGAACAGGACGATTTCCTGACGGACGATCACGGCGATGGTGCCCAGTGCCGCGCCGAGTGCCAGAGCACCGACGTCGCCCATGAACACCTGCGCCGGGTAGGTGTTGAACCAGAGGAATCCGAGGCCGGCACCGATCAGTGCGCCGCAGAATACGATCAGTTCGCCCGCGCCCGGCACGTAAGGAATCAGCAGGTATTCGGCGAATTTCACGTTACCCGACAGGTAGCAGAAAATCCCCAGACCGCCGCCGACCATCACGGTAGGCATGATCGCCAGACCGTCGAGGCCGTCAGTCAGGTTGACCGCGTTGCTCGAGCCGACGATCACGAAGTAGGTCAGCACGATGAAACCGGCGCCCAGCGGAATGCTGTAGTCCTTGAGCATCGGCAGGATCAGGGTGGTTTCCACCGGCGTGGTCGCGGTCATATAAAGGAAGATCGCCGCGCCCAGACCGAACACCGACTGCCAGAAATACTTCCAGCGGCTTGGCAAGCCACGGGAGTTCTTCTCGATCACCTTGCGGTAGTCGTCGACCCAGCCGATGGCGCCGAACAGCAGGGTCACCAGCAGCACGACCCACACGTAGCGGTTGCTGAGGTCAGCCCACAGCAGGGTGCTGACACCGATGGAAGACAGAATCAGTGCGCCACCCATGGTCGGCGTACCCGACTTGGACAGGTGCGATTGCGGGCCGTCGTTACGAACGGACTGGCCGATCTGACGGTTCTGCAGGGTGCGGATCATCCACGGGCCATAGCACAGCGACAAAACCAGCGCGGTCAGCACACCGAGGATCCCGCGCAGGGTCAGGTACTGGAAGACCGCGAAGCCTTTGTAGAACTGTTGCAGATACTCCGCTAGCAGCAGCAGCATTAATGTTTCTCCAGACTGGACCCGCACAGAGCCGCAACGATGTTTTCCATCGCTGCACTGCGCGAACCCTTGATCAAAATGGTGGTGTTTGTGTCCTGCTCGGCGTCGAGGGCCTGGATCAGTTCGGCTTGCGTGCCGAAGTGATGCGCCTCTTTACCGAATGCGTTCACGGCGTGGACCATGTTCGGCCCGACCGCGTAAAGCGCGGAAACCTTGCCCCGGGCGTATTCGCCCACGTCGCGGTGCCCCTGCTCCGCCCAGTCGCCCAACTCGCCGATATCTCCGAGCACCAGGACGGTGCGGCCGGAAAAGCCGGCGAGTATATCAACGGCAGCGCACATGGAGGTGGGGTTTGCGTTGTAAGTGTCATCGATCACGCGCATACCGTTTTTCGCCAGTTGCGCGACGGTGCGACCCTTGACCGGTTGCACGGCACCAAGCCCGGTGGCGATGCCGAACAGCGACACGCCCAAGGCGTGAGCGGCAGCGGCAGCGGCCATGGCGTTGGCGACGTTGTGGGTGCCGAGCAGGTTCAACTGAACGTGCTCCACACCTTCAGGTGTATGCAGGTTGAAAGCCGGGCAACCCCGGGTATCGGTGCTCAGGTCGCTGGCGTGGAAATCTGCCTGAGGATTGTTCAGGGAGAAGGTCAGCACCTTACGTGCGCCGGCGCGGAGCTTCCAGATGCCAAAGGCCTTGTCATCGAGGTTGAGCACGGCGACGCCATCCGCCGCCAGCCCGTCAATGATTTCACCTTTGGCCTCGACGATTTTTTCCGGCCCGCCGAATTCGCCAACATGAGCAGTACCGGCGTTGTTGAGGATCGCCACATGCGGCTTGGTCAGCCCGACGGTGTAGGCGATTTCACCCAGACGCGAAGCGCCCAGTTCGATCACGGCGGCGGTGTGTTCCAGCGCCAGTTCGAGCAGGGTCAGCGGTGCGCCGAGGTCGTTGTTCAGATTGCCGCGCGTCGCCAGCACCGGGCCGCGGGTACGCAGAATGCTCGCGAGCATTTCCTTGACCGTGGTCTTGCCGCTGGAGCCGGTGATGGCCGCAACGGGCTGGGTGAACGCTGCCCGGTTCAACGCACCCAACTGGCCGAGGGCCTGGCGGGTGTCCTTGACCAGCAGCTGCGGCAGGGTGCTATCGGGCACTTCGCGCTCGACCAGTGCCGCGACCGCGCCTTTGCCGGCGACGTCGTTCAGATAGTCGTGACCATCGAAGCGCGGGCCAGTCAGGGCAATAAACAGTTGGCCAGCGGTGATCGCGCGGCTGTCGATGCTGACACCGTCGAAACTGGCATCGGTGCTGATCAGACGTGCGTCGAGCACGTTGGTCAGCTCGCTCAATGTCAGGGCCTTAAGCATGGGCCACCTCCCACGCGGTGAGGGCATGATCGGCCTCGACCAGATCGGAAAAAGCGTGCCGCTCGCCGTTGATTTCCTGATAGTCCTCGTGACCTTTACCGGCCAGCACGATCACGTCATCCGCCGAAGCATCGGCAATCAGTTGGGCGATCGCCTGACCACGGCCCGCGACGAAAGTAACTTTATCCACAGCGGTGAACCCGGCGCGGATGTCGTCGAAAATCTGTGTCGGATCTTCCGTACGCGGGTTGTCATCGGTGACCAGTACGCGATCAGCCAGACGCTCGACCACTTCGGCCATCAGCGGACGCTTGCCGCGGTCACGATCACCGCCACAGCCGAACAGGCACAGCAACTGGCCTTTGACGTGTGGGCGCAATGCAGTCAGAACTTTTTCCAGCGCATCCGGGGTGTGGGCGTAATCGACCACCACCAGCGGCTGAGTGCCGCCACCCAGACGCTGCATGCGTCCGGCCGGGCCTTCGAGTTTCGGCAGCACCTTGAGAATTTCGTCGAGGGCATAGTCCAGACCGAGCAAGGCACCGACCGCGGCCAATACGTTGCTCAGGTTGAAACGGCCCAGCAGCGTGCTGCGCAGGTGATGTTCGCCCTGCGGCGTGACCAGCGTGGCGCGTACACCGTGGTCATCGAACTGCGCTTCACGGCAGAACAGATAAGCACTGCTGTCGAGCAGGCTGTAGGTGATCAGCCGCGACTCGCGTTTTTCAGCGGCCAGTTGCCGACCGAAATCGTCGTCGAGGTTGACCACGCGGCACTTCAGATCATTCCAGGCGAACAGCTTGGCCTTGGCCTCGGCGTACGCCTGCATGGTGCCGTGATAATCCAGATGATCGCGGGACAGGTTGGTCATCACCGCGACGTCGAACGCCAATGCAGTGACCCGGCCCTGATCCAGACCGTGTGACGACACTTCCATGGCCACGGCTTTGGCCCCGGCCTTTTTCAGGTCGCCCAGAGTCGCTTGCACGGCGATCGGGTTCGGCGTGGTATGCAGACCGCTTTCCAGCGCGCCATGGAAGCCGGAACCCAGCGTGCCGACAATGCCGCAGTGCTGACCGAGCAGATCGAGTGCCTGCGCGACCAGTTGGGTCACGCTGGTCTTGCCGTTGGTGCCAGTGACGCCAATCAGGTTCAGGTGATGGCTCGGCTCGCCATAAAAGCGCCCGGCAATATCGGACAGCTGCGCCGCCAGGCCTTTGACCGGAATCAACGGCACTTCAGTGATCGGCAGCACGGTGGCGCCTTCCACTTCATAGGCAACCGCCGCCGCGCCGCGCTGCAAGGCATCGGCGATGTGCGCACGGCCATCGAACTTGCCGCCCGGCACGGCGAGGAACAGGTCACCCGCGCGTACGTTGCGGCTGTCCAGCGCCAATTCACGGATCAGCAGATCGTGGCCGGCGTGGGGGAATATCTTGTTCAGACTTAATGACATCAGCCGCGCCCTCCATTGGCTTTCAGCGGAACGACCGGGGTGGCGTTGGCCTGTTGGGTGGTCGGCAGGTTGTCCGGGGTCACGTTCATCAGACGCAGGGTGCCGGACATCACACGGCTGAACACCGGCGCCGACACCAGACCACCGAAGTAACCGGCCTTGGACGGTTCATCGATCACCACCACGATGGCGTAACGCGGATCGCTCATCGGGCCGAAACCGGCGAACAGCGAACGGTAGGAGTTTTCGGCGTAGCCCTTGGTGCCCACCGACGTTTTACGTGCAGTACCCGACTTGCCGGCCACGTGATACGCCGGCACCTGCGCACGGAACACGCCGCGCGGTGCTTCGATCACTTGCTGCAGCATGCCTTGCATGGTTTTCGCGACGGCTTCCGGCAGCACTTGAGTGGTCTGCGGCGGCTTGTCGGTTTTGATCAGGGTCAGCGGCGCGAGACGACCGTTGTTGGCCAGCGCCGAGAAGGCGTGAACCAGCTGGATCGCGGTCACGGAAATACCGTAGCCGTAAGACAGCGTCGCGGTTTCCGCCTTGCGCCAGTCGCGGTAGTTCGGCAGGTTGCCGACACGCTCGCCCGGGAAGCCGAGACCGGTGTCCTGGCCGAGGCCGACTTTCTGTGCGAGACGGTAAATGGTCTCGCCACCGATATCGAACGCGACCTTGCTCATGCCGACGTTACTGGAATTGATCAGGATGCCGGTCATGTCCAGCACCGGGCCTTCGGTCTTGGAAACGTCCTTGATCGTGTACTTGCCGATCTGCAGGGACCCCGGATACACCTCGACGGTGTCGCTCGGCTTCCAGCGGCCGGACTCGATGGCGGCGCTCATCGAGATCGCTTTCATGGTCGAACCCGGTTCGAACACGTCGATCATCGCGCGGTTACGCATCATCGCCGGTTGCAGGTTGCGACGGTTGTTCGGGTTGTAGGTCGGCTGGTTGACCATGGCGAGGATCTCGCCGGTCTTCACGTCCATGATCACCAGGCTGCCGGCCTTGGCGCCGTTCTCGATGATCGCGTTGCGCAGCTCGCGGTTGGCCAGGTATTGCAGGCGCAGGTCAATCGACAACGCCAAGGGCTTGCCGGCCTTGGCGTTCTTGGTGACCTGGACATCCTTGATCAGCCGACCGCGCCGATCCTTGATGACCTGCCGCTTGCCCGGCACCCCGGCCAGCCACTCGTCGTAGGCCAGTTCGACGCCTTCGCGCCCGTGATCGTCAATGTCGGTAAAGCCGACCATGTGCGCGGTGACTTCACCAGCCGGATAGAAGCGGCGGAATTCTTCGATGCCGTAAACGCCCGGCACTTTCAGGTCAAGCACAGCCTGGCCCTGCTCGGGGGTCAGCCCGCGCACCAGGTAAATGAATTCTTTGTTGGCCTGGGCTTCGAGACGTTCGGCCAGGGCTTTCGGATCCTGCCCCAGCGCAGCGGCCAGCGCAGGCCACTTCTCTTTGGCGGTCTGCATTTCCTTGGCGTTGGCCCACAGGGTGGTCACCGGGGTACTCACGGCCAACGGCTCGCCGTTACGGTCGGTGATCAGACCACGGTGCGCAGGAATCGGAATATGACGCAAGCTGCGCGCGTCGCCCTGCCCCTTGAGGAAGTCACGATCAACCACTTGCAGGTCAATGATGCGCCAGCAGATCGCCGCGACCATCACGCCGAGCAGGGCCACCATCAGGCGGAAGCGCCACGGGAAAAGTGCGCCTTCGAGTTTCATCATGGCGCCACCATCTTCACGTCAGCCGCGCCAGGGATGTGCATTTTCAGTTGTTCGGTGGCCAGCACTTCGATGCGGCTGTGCGCAGTCCAGGTGCTTTGCTCGAGAATCAGGCGCCCCCACTCGGCCTGCGCCTTGTCGCGCACGCTGAGTTCGTTATAAAGATTGTTGAGCAACTGCCGGTTCCAGTGCGCGCTGTAAGACACGCCGATGGCCGACACGAGCACGCCGATAAACAGCAGCAGCATGATAAAGCTGCCGCCTGGCAGGGGCTTGGCGAAAAGCTTGCTCACCGCAACTTCTCCGCGACACGCATGACAGCGCTACGGGAACGTGGGTTGGCTTTGAGTTCGGCGTCGGAGGCCGTCTGCGCTTTGCCGTGAATTTTGATTTTCGGTTCGAACGCCACGTGGCGCACGGGCAGGTTGCGCGGCAGGTTGTCGGCTTCGCCTTTCACCAGCTTGCGCATGAACAGTTTGACGATGCGGTCTTCCAGCGAGTGGAAGCTGATGACCACCAGACGGCCACCGATTTCCAGAGCATCCAGCGCGGCTTCGAGGCCGGCTTCCAGATCGCCCAGTTCGTTGTTGACGTGAATGCGCAACCCCTGGAACGCACGGGTCGCCGGGTTCTTGCCCTTCTCCCACGCCGGGTTGGCGACTTTCAAGACTTCGGCCAGATCAGCGGTGCGCTCGAACGGCTTGATGTCGCGGCGCTCGGCCACGGCACGGGCCATGCGCCCGGAGAAACGTTCTTCGCCGTATTCCTTGAACACCCGGGCGATTTCTTCCACCGGTGCGGTGTTGACGAATTCGGCGGCGCTGATGCCACGAGACGGATCCATGCGCATGTCCAGCGGGCCGTCATTGAGGAAACTGAAGCCGCGCTCGGCGTCATCCAGCTGCGGCGACGACACACCGAGGTCGAGCAGGATACCGCTGACCTTGCCGCTCAGACCTTGCTCGGCAACCACCGAACCCAGCTCGGCAAAGCTGCGCTGCACAACGACAAAGCGGCCGTCTTCGGCCGCTAGCGTTTGCCCGGTGGCAATCGCTTGTGGATCTTTGTCGAACCCGATGAGTCGACCGTCCGTCCCGAGCTGGCTGAGGATCAGCCGACTGTGCCCGCCGCGCCCGAACGTACCGTCCAGATAGCAGCCATCAGGACGTACGGCGAGAGCCTCGACGGCTTCGTCAAGCAGTACGGTGATGTGGTTAAAGCCGCTATCAATAGTCACAGGATCAAATCACGCAGTTCGTCAGGCATGGCGCCCGGTTGTTGAATAGCAGCAAGGTCAGCGGCAGACACCGCGTTCCATGCATCCTCGTCCCACAATTGGAACTTGTTCAGTTGGCCCACCAGCATCGCTTTCTTATCAAGCTTTGCGTATTCGCGCAGACGCGGTGGAACCAGAAAACGACCACTGCCGTCGAGTTCGAGGTCGACGGCATTACCAATCAATAAACGCTGCAGGCGACGGTTCTCTTCGCGAAGCGAAGGGAGTGCGCGCAACTTGGTTTCAATGATTTCCCACTCGTCGAGCGGGTAGACACACAGGCACGGATCAACGGCATCAATGGTCACGATCAACTGGCCGGAACTACGCGAAACGAGCTCGTCACGGTACCGGCTCGGCATGGCGAGACGGCCCTTTGCATCGAGACTGATAGCGTTAGCTCCGCGAAACACGTCAGCGTTTCTCCAATTTTTATCGTTTTGAGCTCAAAAAACCCACTTCATGCCACTTTCCGCCACTTGCGCACACTATAGGAATGCGCCCACCACACCGTCAAGGCGCGGATCAAAGGAAAACCCTTACAGAACGGAGATTTAGGAGCTTAAAAGGAGGGGTAACGACAATTTGGCGGATACTTTCGACCAATAACTTGATGCAACACGGAAAGCTGCGCTCGGAAGTTAAAGTAATTTGTTAAGAGTAAGATTTTTTCGGTATTACAAAGGCGCTTCTGCTGTTGATTGAAGCAAGGTGGGAAATGGCTATTACTGCATGTGCCGCTGCCGGACTTTAGCGCAGGCCTGCCGATAATAACCAGCCCTGATGCCATTGATTCAAGCAGGGAAAGAAAAAGGTGGAGAGTCGATCTGTAAGCCGGGTTCTGTCTTGAACAGTCATTCGTCTACGATGGCCATCACTGGACATCTTTAGCAACCTACCCGGTCCCAGCGCGGGCCACGCCTTGGGACCCTATTTGGTCTTGCTCCAAGTGGGGTTTACCTAGCCACGAACTGTTGCCAGACGTGCGGTGCGCTCTTACCGCACCTTTTCACCCTTACCGGCGCCGAAGCGCTTAGGCGGTTATTTTCTGTGGCACTTTCCGTAGGCTCACGCCTCCCAGGCATTACCTGGCACTTCGCCCTATGGAGCCCGGACTTTCCTCCCCCCTCTAATTTTCATAGAGGGCAGCGACTGTCCGATCGACTCTCCGCCGCGCAGGTTAACGGCAGAGCGCCCGAAGAACAAGCGCTAATAGCCGTGAAACCCGTCTGCGCGACGGGTTACTCGCTCTTCTGCTGATCCAGTGCAACCTGATACAGGACGTTTTTACGCTCGCCGGTGATCTGCGCGGCCAAGGCGGCAGCGCGCTTGAGCGGCATCTCTTCGAGCAACAGATTGAGCACGCGCATCGCTTCGCTGCTGACCGCATCTTCGGACTCCGGGGCAGACCAACCCGCCACCAGCACCACGCACTCGCCGCGCTGCTGATTGCTGTCGGACTCGACAAATGCACGCAGCTCGGCCAGCGGCAGGCCTTTGAGCGTCTCGAAGGTCTTGGTGATTTCCCGGGCCAGCAACGCCTGACGCTCGCCACCGAACACCGCTTCCATGTCCTGCAGGCATTCGAGAATGCGATGCGGGGCCTCGTAGAAAATCAGCGTGCGCGGCTCTTCCTTGACTGCTTCCAGGCGCGCCTTGCGCCCCACCGACTTGGCTGGCAGGAAGCCTTCGAAGATGAACCGGTCGGAGGGCAGCCCCGCCGCCGACAGCGCCGCGATCAACGCACAGGCACCCGGCACCGGCACCACATTGATCCCCGCCGCCCGTGCCTGGCGCACCAGGTGGTAACCCGGATCGGAAATCAGTGGCGTCCCGGCATCGGAAATCAGCGCAACGTTATCGCCCGCCAGCAAGCGGGTAATAAAGCGGCTACCTTCATCACGTTCGTTGTGTTCATGGCAGGCTGCCAACGGCGTGGAAATGCCGAAGTGCTGCATCAGTCGCGCCGAGTGTCGCGTGTCTTCAGCGGCGATCAACGCCACTTCGCGGAGGATTTTCAGGGCCCGGGCGCTGATGTCGTCCAGGTTGCCGATGGGCGTCGCCACCACATAAAGCGAGCCAGCAGCGGAATTCAAAGGACCTGGAGCAGTCAAAGCGCACACCTCGTGTTCGGTAAAAGCCGGCATTGTAACGCGTCACGAGGCTTGCGAACCGTATGCGCCGAGCGCGGTTTTGCACGCAGTTGTGCGCCGCCGCAACATTTACTCCAGCTAAATTGATTGATTCACGCCAGTAACATCGCGCCCCGGCCAGTGCTTGGGTACAATTCCACGCTAATTTGATCGAGTATCAGGAACACTTACATGATCGCTTGCCTGCGGCTGTTCACTGCCCTCTGCCTCGCTGCCTTGTTGGCGGCCTGCGCCAGTTCCCCTTCCTCCAGCCTTGGCGAACTTCCACGGACTCCGGATGCCAGCATCGAGCAACTGCTCGAACAGGCTACCCAGGCCAAGACGCCGGAAAAAGCCGCCCTGTTGCGCCTGAGCGCGGCAGACCTGGCTTATCGCCAGGGCAATGCGGGCCAGTCCGCGCAGATCCTGCAACAAGTGCCGATGGAGCAGTTGAAGCCGGGCCAGCAGATCTTCGCCAGCACCCTGTCCGCTGAACTGGCGATGACCCGCAATCAGCCGAAAGCTGCGCTGACCGCCCTGAGCCATCCGAGCCTGCAGCACCTGAGCGAAATGCCGGAAGATCAGCAAGTGCGCACTGGCACCGTGCATGCCCGCGCACTGGAAGCCGACGGCCAGACCCTGGCTGCTGCTCGCGAGCGCATTTTCATCGCGCCAATGCTCAAAGACGAAGCCGCAAGCAAGAACCACGAAGCGATCTGGACCCTGATCGCTTCGCTGCCGACCGATCAGCTGCAACCCAACACCGCCGATGATCTTGGCGGCTGGATGGGCCTGGCCCTGGCCGTGAAAACCGCCGGCACCCTGGAACAACAGCAAGCGGCGATCGACGCCTGGCGCGCGCAGAATCCAAAACACCCGGCAGCGATCAACCTGCCGTTGCCCCTGACCAAACTCAAGGAGCTGGCCAGCCAGCCCCTGAGCAAGATCGCTCTGCTGCTGCCGCAGGACGGCCCGCTGGCCTCGGTCGGCAAGGCCCTGCGTGAAGGCTTCATGGCGGCGCACTATCAAGCGCAACAGGCCGGCCAGAAGCCGCCCGCCATCGAGTTCTACGACAGCTCCAAGCTGACCTCGATGGACGAGTTCTACCGCAAGGCCCAGGCTGATGGCGTGCAACTGGTGGTCGGCCCGCTGGAAAAACCACTGGTCAAACAACTGAGCACCCGTCCGCAACTGCCAATCACCACCCTCGCGCTGAACTACAGCGAAGGTGATCAAGGTCCGGCGCAACTGTTCCAGTTTGGTCTGGCCGCTGAAGACGAAGCCCGCGAAGTCTCGCGCCGTGCCCGCGCCGACGGCCTGCATCGCGCCGCCATCATGGTGCCGAAAGGTGAATGGGGCGATCGCGTACTGCGTGCGTTCAGCCAGGACTGGCAAGCCAATGGCGGCAGCATCGTTGCCACCGAACGTGTCGATCAGCCGGTGCAACTGGCCCAGCAGATCGCCGACATGTTCCAGCTGCGTCAGAGCGAAGCCCGCGCCAAGAGCCTGCAGAACGCTGCCGGCACCAACGTAGCCGCGCAGCCGTCACGCCGTCAGGACATCGAATTCATCTTCCTGGCCGCCACGCCGCAGCAGGCGCAGCAGATCAAGCCGACCCTGAACTTCCAGTACGCCGGTGACGTTCCGGTTTACGCGACTTCACACGTGTACAGCGCCAGCGGCGATGTGAACCAGTACAACGACATGAACGGTGTGCGTTTCTGCGAAACGCCGTGGCTGCTGGAAACCAGCGACCCGCTGCGTCAGCAAGTGGTTGCGCAATGGCCACAGGCCGCCGGCAGCCTCGGTCGTCTGTACGCGATGGGCGTGGATGCCTATCGCCTGGCTCCGCGCCTGGGTCAACTCAAGGCCCTGCCAGACAGCCGCATCGAAGGAGAGTCCGGCAGCCTCGGCATGACTCAGACCCAGCGCGTTGTACGCCAGCTGCCTTGGGCGCAGTTCGTCAGCGGTCAGGTTCAGCGCCTGCCGGACACCCCACGCTGATGCCCGACGGCTCGCACCTGCAAAGCGGTAAAGATGCCGAGCGCCAGGCGCTCGAGCATCTGCAACACCAGGGTCTGCGCCTGCTGGCGCAGAACTGGTCATGCAAACGGGGCGAGCTTGATCTGGTCATGCTTGATGGCGATACAGTAGTATTCGTCGAAGTCCGCTACAGAAAAAACACTCAATGGGGTGGCGCGCTCGCTAGCATCGATGAGCGCAAACGGCAGAAACTGATTTTCGCCGCGCAGTATTTTCTTCAGCGCGAGTCACGCTGGGCCGATTCCCCTTGCCGCTTCGACGTGGTGGCCATCGACAGGCACCCGGATCAGTTGAACTGGTTGCAGAATGCGTTTGATGGTTGATTCTCTGCACACCACCCCGGACACTTTCACCGACAATTTTTGCTCTTTGCTTTGCGGGCTGCACATTCACGTGCCGAACAGCCGCGCCACTTAAGGTCACACAGATGGACATGCAATCCCGAATTCGCCAGCTTTTCCAGGCCAGTATCGACACCAAGCAACAGGCGATGGACGTACTTGCACCGCACATCGAGCAAGCCAGCCAGATCATGGTCAACGCCCTGCTCAACGAAGGCAAAATGCTTTCGTGCGGCAACGGCGGCTCCGCCGGCGACGCCCAGCACTTCTCCTCGGAGCTGCTCAACCGCTTCGAGCGCGAACGCCCGAGCTTGCCGGCCATCGCCCTGACCACCGACAGCTCGACGATCACCTCGATCGCCAACGACTACAGCTACAACGAAGTGTTCTCCAAGCAGATCCGCGCACTGGGTCAGCCAGGCGATGTATTGCTGGCGATTTCGACCAGCGGTAACTCGGCAAACATTATTCAGGCGATCCAGGCCGCACATGATCGCGAAATGATTGTCGTAGCATTGACTGGCCGCGATGGCGGCGGCATGGCTTCGCTGCTGCTGCCTGAAGATGTCGAGATTCGCGTACCGGCCCATGTCACTGCACGTATTCAGGAAGTCCATCTGCTGGCGATCCATTGCCTCTGCGATCTGATCGACAGCCAACTGTTCGGGAGTGAAGAATGACCCCTAATCGCCTTGGCCTTCTGGCCTTGACCCTGTGCCTCGGCATCAGCGGCTGCACCTCGGTGGTGAATGCCAGCCGCGAGGCGCCGATTGAAGACGACCGCGGCACCCGAACCTTCGGCAGTAAAATCGACGACTCGCTGATCGAGACCAAAGTCGGCGTCAACGTGGCCAAGGCCGACCCTGGCCTGGACAAGGACTCGCATATCGTCGTCACCAGCTTCAACGGCGTGGTGCTGCTCGCCGGCCAGACGCCGCGCGAAGACCTCAAGGCCAAGGCCGAACAGGCCGCCGCCAACGTCCAGCGCGTGAAGAAGGTCCACAACGAGCTGCAAGTGATCGCGCCTTCGAGCTTCCTCGCCCGTCAGAACGATGCCTGGCTGACCACCAAAATCAAGACCCAGATGCTGACCGATGCCAGCATTCCCGGCTCGCGCATCAAAGTCGTGACCGAGAACGGCATCGTCTATCTGCTGGGCCTGCTGACCAAGCAGGAAGCGCAACAGGCGACCAATCTGGTGCAGAGCGTTTCCGGCGTGCAGAAAATCGTGAAGCTGTTCGAATACATCGACTGACGTACACTTCTGTAGGAGCTGTCGAGTGAAACGAGGCTGCGATCTTTTGATCGTCAAAAACAAGATCAAAAGATCGCAGCCTGCGGCAGCTCCTACGTAATAAAAAAGGCGACCCTCTCGGGTCGCCTTTTTTATTACTTCACCACCTTCAAACTTGGCCGGCCGCTTGGGCGCGGCGGCTCGCTGTCCGGTGGCGGCAAGTCGTCATCGGGCTCGATATCGTCTTCGTCATCCATCGGCGACTCGAGATCGAACACCATGCCCTGCCCGTTCTCCCGGGCATAGATACCCAGGATCGCACTGATCGGCACATACAGGCTGTGCGGAACGCCACCGAAGCGACCCTCGAAGGTCACCACGTCGTTGTCCATGTGCAAGTGACGCACGGCGCTGGGCGAAATGTTCAGGACGATCTGCCCGTCACTGGCGAAACCCTGCGGCACCTGCACCGCCGGGTATTCGGAATTGACCAGCATGTGCGGGGTGCAATCGTTATCCACAATCCACTCGTAGAGCGCGCGGACCAGATAAGGTCGACTGGAGTTCATAGCGGCTCCTTAAGCCTTAGCGCATATCGCGTTCGACGCCAGACAGACTCGCCTGGAAAGCCTCACGCGCAAACTGGCGCTCCATATAATCAAGCAGCGGCTTGGCCGGCCGCGGCAGTTCAATACCCAGAATCGGCAAACGCCAGAGTATTGGCAATAGGCAGCAATCCACCAGACTTTGTTCCTCACTGAGGAAAAACGGCTTGTCGGCAAACAACGGCGACACGCCCGTCAGGCTTTCACGCAATTCCTTGCGTGCCACGACACGCGCGGCCTCCTTGGACTTGGGATCAAGAATCAGATCCACCAGACCACACCAGTCACGCTGAATACGATGAATCAGCAGACGGCTGTTGGCACGCGCCACCGGATAAACCGGCATCAGTGGCGGATGCGGGTAACGCTCATCCAGATATTCCATCACCACGGTCGACTCCCACAACGCCAGGTCGCGATCGACCAGTGTCGGGAGACTGCCGTAAGGGTTCACCTCAATCAGTTTAGGCGGCTGGCGACCAGCTTCCACGTAAATGATTTCGGCGCTGACACCCTTCTCTGCAAGCACGATGCGCACTCGGTGGGAATAGTGGTCGGCGGGGTCGGAGTAACAGGCCAACCGATTGGTCACGCCCATGGCGATCCTCCTCGCTTGTTGAAATGATCGGAACCGGAAAAACGCGCGCGCCCAGAGGGCGCCTCCCGCAATGCCTGGCGAACCAGACCTTGCGTTATCGGAGGCGCCCTTGGGCGCGCGCGATTAACAGCAATGCTTGAAGCGTATCAGTGCACGTCTTTCCAGTATTCACGCTTGAGCAGGTAGGCGAACACAAAGAAGAACGCCAGGTACAGCAAGACGTAAGTACCGATGCGCTGATGTTGCAGCTTAACCGGGTTAGCCGAGTAAGCCAGGAAGGTTACCAGATTCTTGACCTTCTCATCGAACTGCTCTTCGTTCAGAGCACCGGTTTTCGGCACGATGGTCAACTGATCGCACGCTTCATGGGTCAGCGGCGTACCGGTCAGCGGATCGTATTGCTTCTTGCCGTCTTCGACGATCTGCACTTGCTTGCAGCCCACCACCTGACGACCTTGCAGGCCGACCAGCACGTTAGGCATGCCGACGTTCGGGAAGACCTTGTTGTTCACGCCCCATGGGCGCGCCGGATCTTCGTAGAACGAGCGCAGGTAACCGTAGAGCCAGTCAGTACCACGCACGCGAGCCACCAGGGTCAGGTCCGGCGGAGCAGCACCGAACCAGGTCTTGGCGTCCGCTGGCTGCATGCCGATGTTCATGTGGTCGCCGATCTTGGCGCCAGTGAACACCAGCTTGTCGAGCATCATTTCGTGGGGAATGCCGAGGTCATCGGCCACCCGCTCGTAACGCTGGAACTTGGCACTGTGGCAACCCATGCAATAGTTGGCGAAGGTCCGCGCACCATCTTGCAGGGCAGCCTTGTCAGACACGTCGATATCGACTTTTTCCAGCTCCGGGCCACCGTGTTCGGCGGCGAAAGACAGCACTGGCAGAGCAGCAAAAATCAGAGCAAAAAATAACTTTTTCATCAGCCAGTCACCCTTTCCGGAACCGGTTTGGTCTTCTCGAGCCTGGTGTAGAACGGCATCAGAATGAAGTAGGCGAAGTACAGGAAGGTGCAGACCTGCGACACCAGCGTGCGCTCCGGCGTCGGAGCGAGTACGCCCAGAATGCCGAGGATCACGAACGCGATGCAGAACACCACCAGCCAGATCTTGCTCATCCAGCCCTTGTAGCGCATCGATTTGACCGGACTGCGATCCAGCCACGGCAGCACGAAGAGCAAGGCAATCGAGGCGCCCATGGCGATAACGCCCATGAGTTTGTCCGGGATCGCACGCAAGATCGCGTAGAACGGCGTGAAGTACCAGACCGGCGCAATGTGCTCAGGCGTCTTGAACGGGTTGGCTTGCTCGAAGTTTGGTTTTTCGAGGAAGTAGCCGCCCATTTCCGGGAAGAAGAACACGATAAAGCAGAAGATAAACAGGAACACCACTACGCCGACAATGTCTTTCACGGTGTAGTACGGATGGAAAGCAATGCCGTCCAGCGGCACACCGTTTTCATCTTTGTGCTTCTTGATGTCGACGCCATCAGGGTTGTTCGAACCGACTTCGTGCAGCGCCAGAATGTGCAACACCACCAGACCGAGGATCACGATCGGCAGGGCCACGACGTGCAGGGCGAAGAAGCGGTTCAGGGTGATTCCGGAGATCAGGTAGTCACCACGAATCCACTGGGTCAGGTCGTTGCCGATCACCGGAATCGCACCGAACAGCGAGATGATCACCTGGGCACCCCAGTAGGACATCTGGCCCCACGGCAGCAGGTATCCCATGAACGCTTCAGCCATCAGCGCCAGGTAGATAAGCATGCCGAACACCCAGACGAGTTCGCGTGGTTTCTGGTACGAACCGTAGAGCAGGCCACGGAACATGTGCAGATAGACCACGATGAAGAACGCCGAGGCGCCAGTGGAGTGCAGCAGACGCAGGATCGAGCCGTACTCGACGTCGCGCATGATGTATTCGACGGAAGCGAACGCCTCTTCTGCCGACGGGGTGTAGCTCATCGTCAGCCAGACACCGGTGACGATCTGGTTGACCAGCACCAGCAGTGCCAGCGAGCCGAAGAAATAGAAGAAGTTGAAGTTTTTTGGCGCGTAATACTTGCTGAGATGGTCTTCCCACATTTTGGTCGCGGGGAAGCGCGCATCAACCCAATCCATGAACTTGCTCATCACGCTTTCTCCGTATCGACGCCAATGACAATCAGGTCATCGGTCTCATAGGAATGCGGGGGAACTGGCAGGTTCAAAGGCGCAGGTTGCGACTTGTAGACGCGGCCAGCCAGATCGTAGTGGGAACCGTGGCAAGGGCAGAAATAGCCGCCGACCCAGTCTTTACCCAGATCCGCAGGCGCCACTTCGGGACGGAAGGTTGGTGAGCAACCCAGGTGAGTGCAGATCCCGATCAGCAGCAGAATTTCCGGCTTGATCGAACGCACTTCAGGGTCGACATAGGTAGGTTGCGTGGAGTTTTTGGAAGTCGGATCGGAGAGCTGGCCCTCGATCTTTTTGAGATTCCCCAGGATTTCCGCAGTACGGCGGACAATGAACACCGGCTGGCCGCGCCACTCGGCAATCATTTGCTGTCCTGGCTCGATCTTGCTGACATTCACTTTCACCGGTGCACCGGCGGCTTTCGCCTTGGCACTGGGAAACCATGACCCCACGAACGGGACCGCAGCCCCCACCGCTCCTGCAGCACCCACCACGGATGTGGCTGCTACCAAGAAGCGACGCCGGCCTGCATTCACGCCGTCATTGCTCATTCAGTCCTCTCCCATCAGCTTTGTGGCCTGTTAAATCAGGCATCTACTAAATAAATCAATGTTACTTATAAAAATTTTGCCGAGATGGTAATGAAAAGCCCCAATTCTGACAAGGGAATTACCCGGAGCTCACACCCTCAAGCCTTGCAGTATAGGGGGTCTACGAATGTGGCAAGTTGTCACAGCGCAATTCTTTTGATAAATCGCAGGCATAAAAAAACGCCCGGTTCCGTGAGGAATCGGGCGTTCTTTTTTGAACGTGGAAGCGGAATTAACGCTTCGAGTACTGCGGACGCTTACGCGCTTTACGCAGACCAACTTTCTTACGTTCAACTTCACGGGCGTCGCGAGTAACGAAGCCAGCTTTGCGCAGAGCGCTACGCAGGGTTTCGTCGTAATCCATCAGAGCGCGAGTGATGCCGTGGCGGATTGCGCCAGCCTGACCACTTACACCACCACCGATGACAGTGACGTAGATGTCGAACTTCTCGACAGTCTCGGTCAGTTCCAGCGGCTGACGAACTACCATGCGGGCAGTTTCGCGGCCGAAGAACGAGTCCAGGGAGCGGTTGTTGATGGAGATGTTACCAGTACCCGGACGCAGGAAAACGCGTGCGGTTGCGGTCTTGCGACGGCCAGTGCCGTAATTTTGAGTCGCCGACATAATGAACTATTCCGTTAAATCTTCAGTTCTTGGGGCTGCTGAGCAGTATGAGGGTGTGCAGCGCCCGCATAGACTTTCAGCTTACGGTACATGTCACGACCCAGCGGGTTCTTAGGCAGCATGCCTTTAACCGCGGTCTCGATCACGCGCTCAGGGGCCTTGGCGATCAGCTTTTCAAAGTTGATCGACTTGATGCCGCCCGGGAAACCGGAGTGGGAGTAGTACATTTTGTCAGTGGTTTTAGCGCCGGTTACACGGATCTGCTCGGCGTTGATTACGACGATGTAGTCGCCGGTGTCAACGTGAGGAGTGTACTCAGGCTTGTGCTTGCCACGCAGACGGCTCGCGATTTCGGTGGCCAGACGACCCAGGGTCTGACCAGCAGCGTCGACGACAAACCAGTCGCGCTTTACTGTTTCCGGTTTAGCAGTAAAAGTTTTCATTCTTTATAGCCTCAGGGGCCGCCTGTAAATAAGACGGCGGATCTTACTGAATAGTGCGTACTTTGACAAGTCAAAGGCAGCCGGATACAGACGCTTTCGGGGGCTCGGGTCGGCGCGTCCGTTCAACGGCAAGATTCTTCGGCGGCGGCGCATCACTTCCACTGCAGAAAGAGGTCGGCAATTATGCAGATTGCGAAAAAATTTTCAACCTGCTTTTATGATTGTTTTGCCCAAGGAGCACCCGATGGACTATCGCCAGCTAGGCCGTACCGACCTCAACGTGAGTGCAATCTGCCTCGGCACCATGACCTGGGGCGAGCAAAACACTGAAGCTGAAGCCTTCGCCCAGATCGAGCGGGCCAAAGAGGCCGGGATCAATTTCATCGACACCGCCGAGATGTACCCGGTGCCGCCGAAAGCCGAAACCTACGCCACCACCGAGCGCTACATCGGCAATTATTTCAAAAGCCGTGGTGATCGTGCCGAGTGGATCCTCGCCAGCAAGATCGCCGGCCCCGGCAACACCATCGACTACATCCGCGACAAAAACCTGCGCCATAACCGCCAGCACATCACCGCCGCAGTGGATGCCAGTCTCGAGCGCCTGCAGACCGATTACATCGACCTATATCAATTGCACTGGCCGGAACGCAGCACCAACTTCTTCGGCCAACTGGGCTACAAACACAAGATCGAAGCCAACCTGACGCCGCTCGAAGACACCCTCGAAGCGCTCGACGAGCAAGTGAAGGCCGGCAAGATACGCCACATCGGTCTGTCCAACGAGACGCCGTGGGGCACCATGCGTTTCCTCGCTCTGGCCGAAGCCCGTGGCTGGCCGCGTGCGGTGTCGATCCAGAACCCGTACAACCTGCTCAACCGCAGCTTTGAAATCGGCCTGGCGGAAATCGCGATCCGTGAACAGTGCGGCCTGCTCGCCTATTCGCCGCTGGCGTTTGGTTTCCTGTCCGGCAAGTACGAAGGTGGCGCTCGCCCACCGAAAGGCCGCCTGAGCCTCTACAGCCGCTTCAGCCGCTATTTCAACGCGCAATCGGAAGCCGCCTGCAGCCGTTACGTGGCCTTAGCCCGTGAACACGGTCTGGACCCGGCGCAAATGGCTTTGGCGTTCGTCACCCAGCAACCGTTCGTCACCAGCAACATCATTGGCGCAACGACGCTGGAGCAACTGGACAGCAACATTGCCAGTTTTGATCTGAAACTTTCCGATGAAGTGCTGGCGGGGATCGAGGCGATTCACAAGGATCATCCGAACCCGGCGCCATAAGTAAAAAGATCGCAGCCTTCGGCAGCTCCTACAGGGTTCACACCGATCCTGGGTTGGAGCTACCGCAGGCTGCGATCTTTTCAGCCTTTCAAAGCGACCGCGCAATGATCTCCTTCATGATTTCATTGGTGCCGGCATAGATGCGCTGCACGCGCGCATCCGCCCACGCCCGGGCCACCGGGTATTCCCACATGAAGCCGTAACCGCCATGCAACTGCACGCACTCGTCGAGCACTTTGCATTGCAGGTCCGTGCCCCAGTATTTGGCCATCGCCGCCGTCGGCACATCCAGCTTGCCTTGCAGATGCAACTCCAGGCACTTGTCGACAAAGACCCGGCCGATCTGAATTTCCGTGGCCATTTCCGCCAGTTTGAAACGGGTGTTCTGGAAGTCGGCAATCGCCTTGCCGAACGCCTTGCGATCACGGGTGTAATCCAGCGTCCACTTCAGCGCGGCTTCGGCTGAGGCCAGACCACCAATCGCCACCGTGAGACGCTCCTGCGGCAATTCCTGCATCAGGTAGGCAAACCCTGCCCCGGCCTGCCCCAACAGGTTTTCCTTCGGCACGCGCACGTCCTGGAAGAATAATTCCGACGTGTCCTGGGCCTTCATTCCGACCTTCTCCAGGCGTTTGCCCTTCTCGAAACCCGGCGTATTCGCTTCCACCACAAACAGGCTGGTGCCCTTGGCGCCGGCCTTCGGATCAGTCTTGGCGACCACGATCACCAGGTCAGCGAGGAAGCCGTTGGTGATGAAGGTCTTGGAGCCGTTGATCACGTACTCGTCGCCGTCCAGCACTGCGGTGGTCTTGACTCCTTGCAGGTCGGAGCCGGCACCTGGCTCGGTCATGGCGATGGCACTGACCATCTCGCCCGAGACCAGTTTTGGCAGGTATTTTTGCTTCAGCGCCTCGCTGCCGTAATGCAGGATGTACGGCGCGACGATGTCCGAATGCAGCGAGAAACCGATACCGGTCAGACCCAGGCGACCGACCTCTTCGATCACCACGGCGCTGTACAGAAAGTCCGCGCCCAGGCCGCCGTATTCTTCCGGCAGGTGCGAGCAAAGCATCCCCGCCTCCCCTGCCTTGTTCCACAGCTTGCGGTCGATGTGGCCTTGTTTCTCCCATTGCGCATGGAACGGCACGGCCTCTTTTTCGAGGAAGGTTCGTACGCTGTCGCGGAACAATTCGTGCTCGGAGCTGAACAAGGTTCTGGGGATCATGCGGCACCTTTCTTTCTTGTTGGAGGGATCTGACCTTCAGAGACTAAGCCCCGCCTCCGATACAGGACACTGGACACATCCGACAAAAAATAAGACGATCCAGCCGTCTGGTGACCACTTTCCCTTATAAAAACAAAACAAAAGTTGAATTATGTCCAAGCAAGTCTCCACGCCCTTGCGGCGCGTCAGCATCCTGGCAATCGACCGGGTTTTCGCATCCACTCTCATGCAGGCCAAGGATTTCTTCCATCTGGCCAGCCTGCGTTACGGCAAACAACTGGGCCACGGCCTGACACCGGCGTTTGAAACCCGCCTGGTCAGCCCCGACGGCAAACCGGTGAACAGCTTCAGTGACGTGATGATGCCGGTGGACGGCGGCCTGGAAAACGCCGACGTCATCATCCTCCCGGCCTTCTGGGACGATTTCGAAACCCTGTGCGGCCGTTATCCACAGATCCTGCCGTGGCTGCGCGAGCAGCACGCACGCGGTGCCGTGCTCTGCGGCGAAGCCACCGGGGTGTTCTGGCTGGCCGAGGCCGGACTGCTCAATGGCAAGGAAGCGACCACCTACTGGCGCTTCTTCAATGCCTTCGCCGAGCGCTTCCCCAAGGTGTACCTCAATCAGGACAAGCACCTGACCGACGCCGACAACCTGTATTGCGCCGGCGGCACCACTTCAGCCTGCGACCTCTACATCTACCTGATCGAACGCTTCTGCGGCGCCAACGTGGCGCAAGCCGTGGCCCGCGACATTCTGTATGAAGTGCAGCGCAGTTATTCGCCGGGACGTATCGGGTTCGGTGGGCAGAAGCTGCACCAGGACGTGATCATCCTGCAGATCCAGCACTGGCTCGAAGAGCATTTCGCCGACAAGTTCCGCTTTGAAGACGTGGCCCGCGAGCACGGCATGAGCATCCGCAACTTCATGCGCCGCTTCCAGACCGCGACTGGCGACAAGCCGCTGCACTACCTGCAACGCCTGCGCATCGAGACCGCCAAGGGCTTGCTGTCCGGCAGTCGCAAAAGCATCAAGACCATCAGTTATGAGGTCGGCTACGACGATGCGAGCTTCTTTGCGCGGCTGTTCCGCCAGCACACCGAGCTGTCGCCGAACCAGTATCGGCAGCAGTTTCAGCAGGCTGCGTAGACCTCTGAGCAAATACAAATCCTGTGGGAGCTGGCTTGCTAGCGATGGCGTCGTGTCAGGTGATATCTATTTCTCTGACAAACCGCTATCGCTGGCAAGCCAGCTCCCACAGGGATTGCAGTGCATTAGAGATTTTCTTCCACGCATAAGAAAGGGCCTGCAATCGCAGGCCCTTTTTTGTACGCCGAATCGGTTTAAGGCTTGTGCGCCCGCGACAGGAATTCGTGGGATTGCATCTCCAGCAGACGGCTGAGCGTACGCTGGAATTCGAACGTCAGGCGTCCGCCGGTGTACAGGTCTTTCAGCTCGACTTCGGCAGAAATGATCAGCTTGACGTTACGGTCGTAGAACTCGTCGACCATGTTGATGAAACGCCGGGCGATGTCGTCGGTGGTGACGCTCATCTGCTCGACGCCGCTGAGCAGCACGGCGTGGAAGATCTTGCCCAGCTCGATGTAATCGTTCTGGCTGCGCGGGCCGTCGCACAGTTCGCGGAAGTCGAACCAGGCCACGTCGTCGCAAGTGCGCAGCGCACGGATTTCGCGGTTTTCGATGATCAGCACGTCATTCTCGACCGCTGCGGTGCATTCCGGTGTGAGGGCCTTGAAGCTCTTGCGCAGGCTTTCGTGCGCGGCTTCGTCCAGCGGATAGTGAAACAGTTCCGCTTGTTCGAGGTGGCGCAGACGGTAGTCGACACCGCTGTCGACGTTGACGATTTCGGTGTTCTGCTTGATCAGCGCAATGGCCGGCAGGAAGCGCGCACGTTGCAGGCCGTCCTTGTACAGGCCGTCCGGAACGATGTTCGAGGTCGCGACCAGGGTCACGCCGTTCTTGAACAGCTCTTCCATCAGCGTGCCGAGGATCATCGCGTCGGTGATATCCGAGACGAAGAATTCATCGAAGCAGATCACCCGCGACTCGGCCGCAAAGCGCTTGGCGATGATGGTCAGCGGGTTTTTCTCGCCGCCGAGGGTTTTCATCTCTTCGTGCACACGCTTCATGAAACGGTGGAAGTGAGTGCGGGTCTTTTCCTTGAACGGCAGCGCTTCGAAGAAGGTGTCGACCAGGTAAGTCTTGCCGCGACCCACGCCGCCCCAGAAATACAGGCCCTTGACCGGCGCCTGATCCTTCTTGCCAAACAGCTTGCCCAGCAAACCCGGCTTGTTCTGCTCGGCCGCGATCAGATCGTCGTACAGGCGCTGCAGATGACGCACGGCAGTTTCCTGCGCGGCGTCATGGAAGAAGTCCGGGCGTTTCAGATCAGCTTGGTATCGTTCTAGGGGCGTCATAATTCGTTAGCAAGGCAACAAAAACGGGCCGTCACTGTAGCGACGGCCCGTAGGAATGGCAATCAGCCCTTGGTCGGGCCGCGCCGCGGATTAGTCCTGAACCGGGGTCAGCGCAACGCGCAAAGCCTCGATGGCCGCGTCCCGCGCCGCCGCATCAGCGAACGCCGGGCTGTCGCCAACGCACTCACCTTCCAGCCACACGCTGAAGCTCAGGTCTTCGTTGCGAATGTCCAGCGCCTGACCGGATTGCAGTTGCTTGGTCACCTGGCCGGCGGTTTTGCCGTCGGCAAAGTTGCGCGACAGCAGCAGTTGCTCGCCATCGGCCGCCAGCAGACGGAAGCGGAAGCTGCCGTCGTCTTCACGGAAGCTGACGAAGCGTGCAGCTTTCGCGGCTTTCTTCTTGGTGGTCGCCGCCACTTGCACCTGATTGACGAACGAACGCAGGCCGACCGCTTCACGCAGTTCATTGAGGAACGGCGTCGCCACCGCACGGGCCTTTTTCGCGCCGTGCTGCAGGATGTCTTCCAGATCCGCCGGGCGCTCGATCAACTGGTGATAACGCTCGCGGGACTCGCCCAGTTCGTTGTCGAGCAACTGGAACAGACGATTCTTCGCCTCGCCCCAGCCCAGACCGCCGAGCAGTTCGCTGCGGAATTCGTCAGCCTGTGCCGGCGTGGCGAACGCCTGGAACAGAGTGAACAGGTGCGAGTTGTCCGGATCTTTCGCCTCACCCGGCGCCTTGGAGTCGGTGACGATCCGCGAGATCGCGTCCTTCATCTCTTTGGCACTGGTGAACAGCGGGATGGTGTTGTCGTAGCTCTTCGACATCTTGCGCCCGTCGAGGCCCGGCAACGTCGCCACGCTTTCCTCGATCAGCGCTTCGGGCATGGTGAAGAACTCTTTGCCCTGGCCGAACAGGTGGTTGAAGCGCTGACCGATGTCGCGGGCCATTTCCACGTGCTGGATCTGGTCGCGGCCGACCGGCACCTTGTGCGCGTTGAACATCAGGATGTCTGCCGCCATCAGCACCGGGTAGCTGTAGAGACCCATGGTGATCCCGGCATCCGGGTCTTCACCGCTCTCGACGTTCTTGTCCACCGAGGCCTTGTAGGCATGCGCACGGTTGAGCAGGCCCTTGGCGGCGACGCAGGTCAGCAGCCAGGTCAGCTCAGGGATTTCCGGGATGTCGGACTGGCGATAGAAGGTCACACGTTCGACATCGAGGCCACCGGCCAGCCAGGTCGCGGCGATTTCCAGACGCGAGCGCTGGATGCGCAGCGGGTCATCGCATTTGATCAGGGCGTGGTAGTCGGCCAGAAAGTAGAACGAATCGGCATTGCTGTCGCGGCTGGCGAGGATCGCCGGGCGAATGGCGCCGGCGTAGTTGCCCAGGTGCGGCGTGCCGGTGGTGGTGATGCCGGTGAGGATACGGGTACGGTTCGTCATGGGTAATCGCTTGTCAGACTGCAATCAATTCGAGAGACGCGGCAGGATCAGATCCTTGAGATCGGTCAGCTTGCCATGAAAAAAGTGTCCGCATTCTGCCACTTTCAGCAGCTCATGGGGGCGCTGGAGTTGTTCCGACCAGTCGTAGACCAACTGCGGATCGATCACTTCGTCGGTTTCCGGCTGGATCACGGTCAGCTCGCCGTGCTGTGGCAGTTGATCCTGATCACCCAGACGCATCACCGCCGGCGCGACCATGAACAGGTGCTTGAGCTGCACGCCTTGGGCTTCGAAACGACCGCCGAGACTTGCTGCAACAAATCCGCCGAAGGAGAAACCGAACAGGGTCAGCGGCAGATCCGGGTGTTTTTCCCGTAGCCAGGCGGCGGCAGCCTGGGCGTCATCGACTTCACCGCTGCCCATGTCGTGGGAGCCTTCGCTGGCACCGACGCCGCGATAGTTGAAGCGCAAGGTGATCAGGCCGGCGTCGCGCGCGGTGCGCTGCAGGGTCGAGACGACCTTGTTGAGCATGGTGCCGCCCTGCACCGGGTTCGGATGGCAGATCAGCGCGATGCCGATTGGCTGCTCGTTATCGAGGTACAGCGCTTCGATTTGGCCGACGGGGCCGGCAATGACTACAGGGGTTTCACGCATCAGCAAGGAAGGAACTCCGTGACCTCGAATCGGGTCGACTCGTCTAGCAAATTGTCTGTGCCAATCTATTGCGAGTGAATCGCGGTATACAGCGCAGGTTCGAGCCGTTAACGTAAAGCAAAGCCGTTTATAGAGGAAGGACTCGTGGAACACTCGCTCTTAGTTTGGTTGTTACCGACTCTTGCCCTGGTTGTGGGTGTCGCCATTGGATTCCTGATCGCTCGCGTCGCGCCGAACGCCGCGCCGAGCCGCACGCAGCGTCAACTGGATGATATCCAGGAGCGTTTCGACAGCTATCAAAACGAGGTGGTCACCCACTTCAACAGCACCGCGATGCTGGTCAAGAAGCTGACCCAGAGCTATCAGGAAGTGCAGGATCACCTCGCCGAGGGCGCCAACCGCCTGGCCCTGGACGAGCAGACCCGCCAACGCCTGATCGCCGCTTTGCACGCCGATGCCGCGCAGGCACCGCGCGAACGTCTGACGCCGCCGCGTGATCAGGAGCCGCCGCGTGACTACGCGCCAAAAGCCCCGAACTCGCCGGGCATGCTCGATGAGCATTATGGTTTGAAGAAGTAATCAGCTTAGCGCCCAACAAAAAGCCCCCGGACAATTCGCTTGTCCGGGGGCTTTTTTGTGCCTGTCGAGCTTCTGTTGACTGTCCCGATAACCCTGTAGGAGCTGCCAAGTGAAACGAGGCTGCGATCTTTTGATCTTGCTGTTGAAGCTGAAGATCAAAAGATCGCAGCGTGCCGCAGCTCCTACAGGGCGCAAAAAAATGCCCGATCACCAGGACCGGGCATTTCTTCATTCAGGCAGTCGCTTACGGATACTGCTGCACCGTACCCGGCTGTTGCTGCTGACCACCATACTGCTGGCCCGGAATCGCCTTCAGGTTGACTTCAACACGGCGGTTCTGCGCACGGCCATTGACGTCACCGTTGCTGGCAATCGGGTTATCCGGGCCGGCGCCACGGGCCGAGAGGTTGGCACCGCTGACACCTTGCGAGGTCAGGTAGGTGGCCACGCTCTGCGCACGACGCTGGGACAGGTCCATGTTGTGCTGGCGGCTGCCGGTGCTGTCGGTGTAGCCGACGATTTCGATCTGGTTCTGGTTGAACTCTTTCAGCGAGTTCGCCAGGTTGTTCAGCGGCTGATAGAAGCTTGGGGCGATGTTCGCCGAATCGGTGGCGAAGGTGATGTTGCCCGGCATGATCAGCTTGATCTGATCGCCCTGGCGCTGCACTTCAACCCCGGTGTTGGCCATGCTGGCGCGCAGCTTTTTCTCTTGCTGGTCAGCGTAGTAACCGTAACCGGCGGCCGATGCACCGACCACCGCCGCGCCGATCAGGGCGCCCTTGCCACGGTTGTTGTGGTCGATGGCGGCACCCGCCAAAGCACCGGCCAGAGCGCCGAGGCCACCGTACTTGGCGGTCTTGCTCACACCGCCGCCGTCGGCCTGGCCCTGGTTGTCATACGGGTTGGGCGAGGCGCAGCCGGCCAACATGGCTACAGCAGTAGCAACAATAATCAAACGAGGCGTGGTGAACATGAAGAGCTCCTGATTTTCGCATTCTGTGTGGCAGCGGCCCTAGGCAATAGACCTGTGCGGGCGTTGGATCATGACAATGCCGAAAAATTCCGCCGCACACTCGTGACAAAATGTTTAGGCGCGCACGAACGGGTTTTCGCGCATTTCATCCCCAAGACGCGTGTCCGGACCATGCCCGGCAACCACGATTGCGTCTTCGTCGAGCGTGTACAGCCGCTGCTTGATCGATCGCACGATGGTCGCCTGATCGCCGCCCCACAAATCCGTGCGCCCTACGCCGCGACGAAACAACGTGTCGCCGGCAATCAACAGCTTAGCCTCGGAAAACCAAAAGCTCATGGAACCGGGTGTATGTCCCGGCGTATGCAGCGCCACGCCGCAGCCGCAAGCCAGTTCTTCATCGTCGCTCAACCAGCGATCCGGCGACGGTACCGGGGTGTAAGGCACGCCGAACATCTGGCATTGCATCTCGAGGTTGTCCCACAGGAACTGGTCTTCCTTGTGCAGGTGCAGGGTCGCGCCGGTTTTCTCTTTCATCTGCCCGGAGGCGAGGAAGTGATCGAGATGCGCGTGGGTGTGGATGATGCTGACCACTTTCAGGCCGTGAGCATCGAGGCGCGCCATGATCAGGTCAGGATTGCCGCCCGGGTCGACGACGATGGCTTTTTTAGTGAGCGGGTCGCCGATGATCGTGCAGTTGCACTGGAGCGGGCCGACGGGGAAAGTTTCGCGGATGAGCGTAGAGCTGAAAGCAGTCATGAAAAATCCTGGACGAACGGTCGTGAGGCTTATTTCAGAATTCTACTGCACATGCCGATACAGATCGCCCGGTCAGTTATTTGACGCCATCAATCCGAAAAAATGATGGCTCAATGATGTCAAATGTATTGTTTCTGGTGCAAAATCGCATTTTTTTGTAGCGGTCGCATTCAGGAAGGGCCGCAGCGCACTCAGGAAATCCCGCATGCCAACGCCCAGTTCTTTCTCTCCATCCCTCCCGTCTTCACTGACCGGCGTCGCTGTCGTCGACAGTCTCCTGTCCGGCACTTACTGGTTAGGTTCGAACTGGACCCCGGGTGGACCGACCAATCTGAGCTATAGCTTCATGGCGCCGAATACCTCGTACTTCGTCACCAACTACAGCCCTGATAACGAATACAACGCACTGTATGCCCTGACTGTGGGCCAACAAAATGCCGCGATCGCTGCGCTGGGTGCGTGGAGCGCGGTCGCCAACATCAACTTCACGCTGACCAGCGACAACCTCACAAACGTGGGTGACTTGCGCTTCGGCGCCTATCGGTTGATGGATGACAAGACCGCCGCCTGGGCCTATTTCCCTGCCAACAGTCCGGTAGCCGGCGACGTGTGGATCGGTCCGCAGACCAATGATCCCAATCCATCCAAAGGCACTTACGACTACCTGACATTCGTGCATGAAATTGGTCATGCGCTGGGTCTCAAACACCCATTCGATACCAGCAACACAAACAAGACCCTGCTCGACCCGAAACTGGACGATGTCCATCTCACGGTCATGAGCTACAACAGCAACTATTCCTATCAGCCAACGACACCTATGGTGCTCGACATCTTGGCGATCCAGAGCCTTTATGGTGCCAATACTGCCTGGCAGACCGGGGACAACGTCTACAAGTGGGCGCCGGATCAGTCAATTTTCGAAACGATCTGGGATGCCGGCGGAAACGACACGATCGATGCCAGCAACCAGCTCGACTCCGTCAGCATCAATCTCAACGAAGGCGCTTACAGCAGCATCGGCAAAGCCTTCGTCGATTTCACGTCCCAAACCGCGATCAACGATGGGCTGGCCATCGCTTATGGCGCCAAGATAGAAAATGCCATCGGTTCGAACTTCAATGATGTGCTGATCGGCAATGCCCTGAATAACGTACTCAACGGCGCCGGCGGCATTGACACCATGGCCGGTGGTGCAGGCAACGACACGTACATCCTCGACAATGCCGCGGAGCTGGCGTTGATCTACGAGGATACCGATCCGGGTCGCGACCTGCTGACAATTACCTACGCTGCCGGGCCCCTTACCAACGTCGTCGATCTGAACCAGGCAAACCTGGTCAACGTAGAAAGCGTTCGGATCACTGGTGCCGGCGCCTTCGCCCTGCAGGGCAACGCACTGGACAACAAGCTGTTCGGCAATACCGGCAATGACTGGCTTGACGGTGGCGCCGGTGCCGACACTCTCACCGGCGGTGCTGGTGACGACACATACGTGGTCGATAACTATGGCGATGTCGTCGTCGAACTCGCTGGCGAAGGCCGCGACAAGGTCATGACCACGCTCACCTATGGTCTGGGCGCCAATATCGAAGATGGCCAATTGATGGGTAACGCCGCCCTCAACCTGAGCGGCAACGAACTCGACAACGTGCTGATCGGCAACGCCGGCAATAACATCCTCAATGGTGGCGCCGGTGTCGACACCATGATCGGCGGCGCCGGCAATGACACTTACAACCTGGATCAGGCGGCTGAGCTCGCTCTCGTGCAAGAAGGTAATGATCCGGGCCGCGATCTGCTGCTGATCAACTACGCCGCTGGCCCTTCGACCAACGTCGTCGATCTGAATCAGGCAAACCTGATCAACGTGGAAAGCGTGAGGATCAACGGTGAGGGTGCGTTCTCCCTGCTGGGCAACGCTCTCGACAACAAACTGTTCGGCAATGCCGGCAATGACTGGATTGACGGAGGTGGCGGCGTCGACACCCTCACTGGCGGTGCCGGCGATGACACCTATGTGGTGGACAACTACGGCGACATCGTCGTCGAGCTTGCTGGTGAAGGTCGCGACAAAGTCATGGCCTCGATCAACTACACCCTGGGAGCCAACATTGAAGACGGGCAACTGCTGGGTGATGCCGCACTCAACCTGACCGGTAATGATCTCAATAACGTGCTGATCGGCAACGCCGGCAATAACATTCTCAATGGCGGAGCCGGCGTCGACACCATGATCGGTGGCGCTGGAAACGACACCTACAACCTGGATCAGGCTGCCGAGCTGGCGCTCGTGCAAGAAGACAACGATCCGGGCCGCGATCTGTTGAATATCTACTACGACGCCATGCAAAACAGCGTGGTCGACCTGAACCAGAGCAATCTGGTGAATTTTGAAAGCGTTCGCATCAATAGCTCGGGCGCCTTTACCCTGTTGGGCAACGCACTGGACAACAAATTGTTCGGCAATGCCCAGGCCAACTATCTGGATGGCGGTGCCGGGAGCGACACCCTCACTGGTGGCGCAGGCGATGACACTTACGTGGTCGACAACATCGCAGATGTCGTCGTCGAGCTGGCGGGCGAAGGCTATGACAAGGTCAAATCCTCAATCAGCTACACGCTGGGTGCCAACCTCGAGGAAGGTCAACTGCTGGGCAGCGCCGCAATCAACTTGACCGGCAACGAGCTGAACAACGTGCTGACCGGTAACGACGGCAACAACACCCTCATCGGTGGTGCAGGCAATGACACGCTCAATGGCGGAGCCGGCATCGACACCATGATCGGTGGCAGCGGCAATGACACCTATATCCTCGATCAAGCGGAAGAACTGGCACTGATCCAGGAAGCGGACGAGACCGGTCGGGACCTGCTGGACATCCAGTACAACGCGGCCCAGAACGCCGTGGTCAATCTCTCCCAGAGCAACCTGCAATACGTCGAGAGCGTGCGCCTTACCGGTGCGGGCGCGTTTACCGTGACCGGCAATGCCCTGGACAACAAACTGTTCGGAAACGCCGATGCCAACGTTCTGGACGGCGGCGCAGGCGTCGACACCCTGACGGGGGGCGCCGGTGATGACATCTACGTGATCGACAACATCGGTGACACCATCGTCGAGCTGGCGGACGAAGGTCGAGACCAGGTCAAATCATGGATCAGCTACACCTTGGGGGCCAACCTCGAAGACGCGCAACTGCTCGGCAGTGCAGCGCTCAACCTGACGGGCAACGCACTGGATAACGTGCTGATCGGCAACGATGGCGACAACATTCTCAATGGTGGGGCCGGCATCGACACCATGATCGGTGGTGCGGGCAATGACTCCTACTTCCTTGATGATTCCTCGGAGCTGTCGCGAATCCAGGAAAATGTCGATGGCGGGCGAGACCTGCTGACAATCGAATATTCGACTGACAGAAACAGCAGCGTGATCAACCTCAACGTGTCCAATCTGCAAAATGTGGAAAGTGTGCGGGTCTTGGGTGCCGGAGCATTCTGGGTGATGGGTAACGCCCTGGACAACAAACTGTTCGGCAATGCCTACGACAACACCCTGGACGGCGGGGCCGGCAACGATGTGCTGGACGGCGGTGCCGGTGCCGACAGAATGAGCGGTGGCACTGGCGATGACATTTACATTGTCGACAACGTCAACGACACCATTCAGGAAACCCCGTGGGATGGTCACGATCTGATCAAGACCTCCGTGAGTTACACACTGTCCTACAGTGTCGAAGACGGCCTGTTGTTGGGAAGTGAAGCGCTCAATCTGACCGGCAACGATCTGGACAACGTGTTGACCGGCAACAGCGGCAACAACGTGCTGGATGGTGGCACCGGCATCGACACCATGATCGGCGGCGCGGGTAATGACACCTACATTCTGGATCAGGCTGCCGAGCTCGCCTTGATCCAGGAAGGTAATGATCCTGGCCGCGACTTGTTGAGCATTCAGTACAACGCGAAACAGAACAGTGTGGTCGATCTGAACCTGAGCAATCTGCTGAACGTGGAAAGCGTACGGATCAACGGCACTGGCGGTTTCAGTGTGCTCGGCAACGGCCAGGACAACAAATTGTTCGGCAACGCCGATGCCAACTATCTCAGTGGCGGTGCAGGCAATGACCAGCTCGATGGCGGGGCCGGCAATGACATTCTGCTCGGCGGCGGCGGCAAGGACACCCTGATCGGTGGCGCCGGCAGCGATCAGTTTGTCTTCAGCAACTTGAACGAAGTGGGAACCGGAAGCCTGAGTGACGTCATCAATGACTTCAACAGTCTGCAGGGCGACAAGATCGACCTGAGAATGTTTGACGCCAACCTGTTGCAAGACGGCCTCAATGCGTTCTCCTTCATCGGCTCTGCCGACTTCACCGGCGCCGGCCAACTGCGTTTCGTCGATCATGTGCTATCGGGCAACGTCACCGGGCACGCCGGTGCGGACTTCGAGATCCAGTTGGTGGGTGTGAACAGCTTCAGCGCCAACGATCTGGTGGCCTGATACAACGGCTACCCGACCTGCTCGCAGGTCGGGACACCCACAAAAAAGCCCCGATCATTCGGGGCTTTTTTGTGGGTGCCGAAAAGCCGTAGCGTTAGGTCAAAACCCCCAGTTCCTTGGCCCGCGCCACCGCCTGCGTACGCCGCTCAACGCCCAGCTTGCTGTTGATATGGCTGGCATGGGTTTTCACCGTGTGCAGCGAAATGAACAATTGCTCGCTGATCTCCTGATTCGAACAGCCCTGGGCAATCAAACGCAGCACCGCCAGTTCGCGGCTGCTGAGTTGTTCGGCTGCGGTGGACTCAATCACCGGACGAGTAGCCACCAGCGGAAAATGCGCCAACAACTGCTGCCCTGCCAACGCCGGTGAGGCGTGCAATTGGCTGCGCAACCAGTCCGGATATTCTCTGATCAGTGCGTCAAACGGCTGTATCACACCGCCAGCCGCCGCTTCCAGCGCCTGGCCCAACGCCCTGCGCGCCTCGGGTTCGCGGCCATTGCCCAGCAGCAACATCACCTTCTGCGCCAGGGCCATCACACACAGCAACTGCCGACCGGTTTGCTGACCGTTTTCCAGCAGCACATTCAACCGCCCTTCGGCGAGCATCGGCTGTCCCTGAATCACATCGAGCAGCGCTTGCTGCAGTTCGACATGCAATGGCAACTGTGGATGAAACTCCGGCGGCGCCGCTGCACGCTCGCCGGTATAGGTCTGACCAAGACGCGCCAGCCAGGCCTCGGCCAGATCGGTTCGGCCCTGCGCCAGCCACAGCTCGCATTTGACCAGGGTGATCATTGCCAGGTAGTAGATTGGCGGCACGTCCCAGATATGCATCAGGCGCTCGGCTTCAGCGAGTTCGGCAAAGGCCTTGGCAAACTCGCCTGAGCTGCCGTCCAGACGAGCGATCACGCAGTGGCCGATCAACACACTGATATCGCGACAGGCCCGCGCTTCGGCCACACCGCTCAGCAATCGAGCCCGGGCCTGCTGTGGTTGCAGGCGCATGGACAACAGAAAACCTTCGTACAACGTCAGCCGCGCACGCACCGCGTACAGACGTTGCGCCGACAACCCGCGCAGACGATCAAGGCCCTGATGCACCTCATCCAGTGCCCGCAGAATCTCGCCACGGGCCTGCAACACCCGCGCCCGGTCGTAATGCGCCAGCGCCTCGAACAGCGGATTGCCAACCCGCTGCGCCAGCTCGAGGGACTCACGGTTCAAGCCCCGGGCGCGCCACAGGTCGCCATCCGCAATCGCCAGATTGGATAACGTGGACAGGCACATCAGCCGCTGCCCATAACGTTTCACCGGCAGGCTTTCCAGCGCTTCGCTGCAGTAGCGTTGAGTCAATTCCCGATGACCACGTCCACGGGCGATGATCCCGCTGAGCGCCAGCCATTGTGCAAGCATCGACTTCTGCGCAGAGGCCGAAGGCGCCGGCAGAAAGCGACTTAAATGACTGGCCAGCTCCTCAGCGGCATCCAGCTGACAGGCCAGCCCCAGCGCCCAGCTATAGAGCACGATCAAGCGCGGCGTACTGATCAGCAGGCTGTCGGGCAGGTCCATCTTCCAACGCAGCAACATGCCGACGTTCTGCTCGGCGAGCAGTTGTTCCTCAGACAGGTTCTGCACCAGATTCGCCGCCACATCCAGATGGCCGGCACGCAGCGCCTGCTCGACCGCTTCATCGAGAAGGCCCTGCGCATTGAACCAGCGGCAGGCACGCAGGTGCAGTGTGGCGGCGGGCACTATCGCCCGAGCGATGGGCCGGCTGCGCAACAGATCGGAAAACAGATGGTGATAGCGATACCAGTGCCCGTGCTCGTCCAGCGGCACCAGGAACACTTGATGCGCCAACAGAAACCGCAGGATTTCGCCGCTGTCGTGGGCTTCACGTACCGCGTCGCACAGCTCGCTGCAAAAGCGCTCCTGAGGGGCGGTGTCGTAGAGAAATGCCTGCACCTCGGCGGGCAGGCAATCGATGACTTCTTCGAGCAGGTAGTCGCGAATCAGCCCTTCCCCGCCGTTCAGCGCTTGCGGCAATGCGGTTTCGTTGCCGGCTTCGGATGCCGCCAGCAACCAGAAACGCAGCCCGGCCACCCAACCTTCGCTGCGCTGAATCAGGTTTTCCAGCGCTTCGCCACGCAGCGACGTGCTATGCCGATCAAGCAGGGTCAGGGCTTCGTCATGGGTCAGGCGCAGATCCTGTTCATGCAGTTCGAGCAGTTGCCGCGACAGGCGCAGGCGCGCCAGATGCCAGTCCGGGCGCTGCCGACTGGTGACCATGACCAGCAAGCCATCGGGCAGATGATTGAGGAAAAACTGCAGGCAACGGTCGAGTACCGGGCCCTGGGCGAGATGGTAGTCGTCGAGCACCAGCAACAGCGGCGCCGTCGGTTGCAGTTGCAGGGCCAACTCATCGAGCAAGCCGTCGAGCCATTCTTCGAAGGCAAAGGGCTGATGACGCTGGCGCATTTTCAACAGGCCAAGTGCACGACTGCCCAGATCCGGAAAGTAATCCTGCAACCCTTCCAGCAACCGCTCGAGAAAGCGCCCCGGATCGTTATCCCGTGGGCTCAATCCCAGCCACAGGCTTTGCCAGTGCGCCGGCAGGCTCTGACAAAACTCCACCGCCAGCGAACTCTTGCCGAACCCGGCAGGCGCGCAGACCAGCAACAGACGTCCACCGAGCCCGGCGCTCAGGCGTTCACACAGACGCGGTCGCAAAACGTAACCGTCGGGCAGTGGCGGGCGAAAAAAACGCCCGTCCAGTGTCGCGACGGCAGCGCTTGCAGGATCCGGAAGCGGGGACAGATCAGTCATGGCCGGCTCTTGTTTGAATGGCTGTTGGCGGCGTAGCAGATGTCCGCAGCCTAGCCTTAAACGTAGCGGTTATGAAGGTTGCTGCTACAAATGGCTACAAAAAGGTCACGAGCCGTTAAGCGCAACCTTGTAGGAGCTGCCGCAGGCTGCGATCTTTCAGGATCAAAAGATCGCAGCCTTCGGCAGCTCCTACACAAATCCCGATGCAAAAAAAAAACGCCCCGAACCAGTCGGGGCGTTTTTTCGAGGATGCGGCCTCGGGTCAAAGCTTAGCGGATACCGTCCTGGCCCAGGTTGCCCGGCTGGAATTCGCTCTTGGTGGCAGAGAAGCCGAAGTCATAGGCCTGTTTCTCTTCGTTCTTCATGCCCAGCGCCAGGTAGCGGCCCGATTGCAGGTCGTACAGGGCTTCCAGCGCGTACCACGGTACTTGCTTGTCGTAGTAGTCCTCGGCGTGCGCCTCGGCCACACGCCACAGCTGACCGCGACCGTCATAGTGGTCGATGACCGCTGCCTGCCAGGTGTCTTCGTCGATGTAGAAGTCACGTTTGGCATAGATATGGCGCTGACCCGGTTTCAGGGTGGCGACCACGTGCCAGACACGACGCAGCTCGTAACGGGTCAGATCCTGATTGATGTGGCCAGCCTTGATGATGTCGGCGTACTTGAGGGTCGGCGAGTCGATCTTGTAGCTGTTGGAGGCAATGTACATCTCCTTCTTGCCTTCGAGTTTCCAGTCGTAGCGATCCGGCGCACCGTTGTACATGTCGAGGTTGTCGGAGGTACGCAGACCGTCCGCTGCAGTGCCCGGACCGTCATACGATACTTGCGGTGCCTGACGCACACGACGCTGACCAGTGGCGTAAACCCAGGCCTTGCGCGGCTCCTTCACCTGGTCGAGGGTTTCATGCACCAGCAGTACGGTACCGGCCAGACGTGCCGGCGCAGTCACTTTCTGCTTGAAGTAGAACAGGATGTTGCCCGGGTTGGCCGGGTCGTAGTCCTTCATCTTGTCGCGGAACACGAACTGGTCCTGGAAATACACCAGGCTGAACGAGCCGTTGGTTTGCGGCGTCGCCTGGGTCACCAGACGGGTCACGCTGCCACCGCGATAGCGGGTGATGTGGTTCCAGATCACCTCCAGACCGCTTTTCGGAATCGGGAACGGCACGGCGGTATCGAAGTTTTCCAGACCGTTGCCGCCCGCCACCAGATTGGTGGTGGTGGCGTTTTTCTTGATCGCGGCGAACACGTCATCCGGCACGGTCGAGCCGCGATGGGACGGATAAACCGGAATCTTGAAGGTGTCCGGGTAGCGCTTGAACATCGCATACTGGCCCGGTGCAAGCTTGTCCTTGTACTGCTCGACGTTCTGCGCGGTGATGGTGAACAGCGGCTTTTCACTGCCGAACGGATCGGACAGGAAGCCCTTGCTGTCGACCGTGCCGGCATTTTTCGGCAGCGGTTTCCAGGCCGGGATCGAACCGTCGGCGTTGCCGGCCATTTCGGCGCCCATCGGCGTCAGGCTCTTGCCCAGCTTGTCGGCTTCGGCGGCGGGAACGGCCGCCATGACGCTGGTCGCCAGCAGCGACAAGCCCAGAACACCCGCGTGGAACAGACTCTTTGTTATTTTCATATGTGTGTTCGTCCTGAAAAAACTGTGCTTAGAAGTTCACGCCGACGCTCAAGGCCACGAAGTCACGATCGTCCACGGTCGTGTAGTCGCCGCCAAAGAAGTTGGTGTAGGCCAGGCTTGCGGTGTAGGTGTTCTGGTATTCGGCATCAAGACCGAGGCTGATGGCCTTGCGACCTTCCTCGAAGTTGCCGCCAGGACCTGGCGAGTAACCTTTCACGTCATGCGACCAGGCCACGTTCGGCTTGAGGTTCACACCGGCGAACACGTCGCTGTAATCCCAGATGGCCCGAGCGCGATAGCCCCATGAGGTGGCCGTGGTGAAACCGTCGTTGTTGCAGTTGCTGGAAACGTTATCGCGCGAAGCCCCTGGACCGGCACCGTTGACGGTGGAGTTGTTGAGGATCTGCGAGCAGGTATTGAGACCACCCGTGGCAGGCAGCTCACCCGGGCCGAACACCGGGTCGCGGCCGTAACGGGCTTCGGATTTGCTTTCCAGGCCACCGACGTGGGTCACACCGACTTCACCCACCAGGGTCAGACGGTTGGCGCCCATCACCTGATCGAAGAAGTGCGTCAGGGTGGTTTGCAGTTGGGTAATTTCTTTACGGTTGTAACCGTGCAGGTCCTGGCCCGGCACGCCGTTGAGAATCGACGCGTTGGTCAACGCGCCACCCAGCGGACGTACGCCGGCGAACAGAATGTCGGTGGAGTTCAACTGCACCGGCGCATTCGGCCGGTAGCTGACCTCACCGCTCCACGCCGTACCGGTAGGCAGGGTGGTGGAGAAGCTCAGACCGTACAGGCGAATATCTTCAGGGTATTCGATGAAGTAGTTCGAGTTGCCTGCGACGACCAGTGGCCCCAGCGCCTGGAACGGCCCCGGCAATGCCGCCACACCGTTATAGATACGTTGTGGCGCGCCGGTGGCGCTGAAAATCGGCGCACGGCTGTGGTAGTTCATGAAGTAGGCGCCGAACTCGGTGGCCAGCGGGTCGAACATGTACTTGGCAGAAACGCCCCACTGGCCGCTGTCGCGGGCGTTGCGGTTAGGCGAACGGCGCACCAGCACGCCTTCTTCGTTGACATCCACGCCGGCGGCGGCCAACGGCCCGAGCGCAATGCCCGGAATGGTCGAACGCTTGTTCAGCACCCGCAGGTTGTCGTCGCAACCGGTGGTGACGATGTCCGGCTGCGAGAAGAACGTGCCGCAGTTGTCGGTCACGGTCTTCTGCCAGTCGATCTGGTAGAAACCTTCGGCCGAGAGGTTTTCGGTGATGCTCTGGGACACATAGAACATGTTGACCGGAATCAGGCCTTCCTTGATTTCGGCACCCGGACGGCGGAACGCGGACACGTCGATCGGGTTGATCGAGTTGATGCCGCCGCCGATGAAGGTACTTTCACCCCAGTTCACCACCTGCTTGCCCAGACGCACCGAACCCGGCTCATCGGCGATCGAGTAGTTGTGGTAAACGAAGGCGTCGAGGATCTGCCCGCCGGAAGAGCGCGCTGCGACGTCGCGGTTGTGGTTGCTGACGTCTTTGTATTCCAGGTCCTGATTCTGCAGCGCGAAGTCGTACCAGTATTTGCCCCGGACGAAGACCCCGGTGTCGCCGTATTTCAATTCGAGATCATGGATGCCCTTGAAGATCTTCGAGAACGCTTGCCCGCTCTTGAAGTTCAGGTGGCCGTTATCGGAGGTCTGGGACAGGCCCTTGCCGCCGTTGTTGACACCAATAAGGTCCTTGTTCGGCTGCTGAGTCGAGATACTCATGCCCAGGGAGAGCGAGGAGTCGAACTGACCTTCGATTTCACCGACGTTGAAACTGACGCCGAATGCGGGCCCGGCGAGCGTAGAGGCAAGACTGACGGCCAGAGGCAGTTTAGCCCGGCGCCAGAACTGGTTTACTGATGTCATCGACGCTACTCCATGTGCATTATTGTTATGGCAGTGAGTACTTTTAAAAACGCCTGGAAGACCGGGAGCCAGTAGCCACCCGACGTCACTCCAAAGTTGCATCGCCCCTGTTCGTGCGTGTGCCCCGTTCTTAAAAATCCTTGAGCGGACTATAGCCAGCAGGGGGTACTGCTTGATCCCTCTAAAGTGTGATTTGCAACTGCCGGCCACTCTGGAACAGTCCTTTCGCCAGTCCGACAGATGTCGGCCCGGCAAGGATGGCTGATTTTTTCGATTTCACAAGCCAAGCGCTTGCTTGGTGGGTCTGGCGCGCCGGTTTCGGCGCGCCAGCAGACGCTCAGAGCGTCGAGAGGAAGGTGCTGTTGTTGGCCTGCCATTCGGTGATGTCGAGGCGGATGCGCTTCTTGTCGAGTTTGCCGACACTGGTCTTGGGAATTTCCGTAACAAGGGCGATCTGACTTGGAATCGCCCACTTGCTCAGGTGCCCCAATTCCACGAACGGCTTGAGGTGTTCCTTGAGTTCGCGCGCACCGATCGCGTGCCCTTCGCGGATCACCAGCAGTGCAAACGGCCGCTCGCCCCACTGCGGATCGGCGATGCCCACCACTGCTACTTCGCGTACCGCCGCGTGGCGGCTGATCAGGTCTTCCAGGTCCAGCGAGGAGATCCACTCACCGCCGGTCTTGATCACGTCCTTGATGCGGTCGCGGATGTCGATCACGCCCATGCTGTCCAGCGTTGCCACATCGCCGGTGTGCAGCCAGCCACCGGCCCAGAGCTCGGCGCCCTTCTGCGGTTCGTTGAAATAGCCTTCGGTGAGCCATGGTGCACGCAGCACCAATTCGCCCTGGGTTTCGCCGTCGGCGGGCAGGAAGTTGCCGTCGCCATCGACGATCGCCGCTTCCACCAGCGGCCCCGGCACACCGGCCTTGATCCGGTAAGTGGTGCGTTCGTCTTCGGTGCCGGCCATCAACTCGTCGTTGAGGTGGGCGCAGGAAACCAGTGGCCCGGTTTCCGACATGCCGTACGCCGCCGTCAGCTGAATGCCCCGGGCCTTGGCGGTTTCATACAGCGTGCGGTTCAGCGCGCTGCCACCGATGACGATCTTCCAGCCGCCGAAATCAGTGCCTTGCGCGCCTTTGGCGTTGAGCAGCATCTGCAGAATGGTCGGCACGCAGTGGGAGAACGTGACCTTCTCCTTGCGCCACAACTCGACCAGGAACTCAGGGTCGTAACGCCCCGGATAAACCTGTTTGAGCCCAAGCATGGTCGCCACGTACGGCAGGCCCCAGGCATGCACATGGAACATCGGGGTGATCGGCATGTACACGTCGTTGGTACCTAGCAGGCGCACGCTGTCGATCGCGCCCATGATGGTCGACACGCCCATGGTGTGCAGCACCAGTTGCCGATGGGTGAAGTACACGCCTTTCGGGTTGCCGGTGGTGCCGGTGGTGTAGAAGGTGGTGGCCACCGAGTTTTCGTCGAAGTCCTGAAAGTCGTACTGCGGGCTCGCAGCGGCCAGCAGTTGCTCATATTCGCCGACCAGGTTCGGCAGCTCGGCGGTCTTCTCCGGCAGATCGGTCAGCAGCAGGGTTTTCTCCACCGTGGTCAGGTGCGGCGCAATGGCCTGATACAACCCGACGAACTCGCTGTTGACCAGCACGAAGCGGTCCTCGGCGTGGTTCATCGTGTAGAGGATCTGTTCCGGCGACAGACGCACGTTGATGGTGTGGATCACCGCGCCGATCATCGGAATGGCAAACATGCATTCGAGGTAGCGATGGCTGTCCCAGTCCATCACCGCCACGGTGTCACCCGCCTTAACCCCGGCCGCCGTCAACACGTTGGCCAGCCGCGCAACCCGCTCGATCAGGGTCGGATAGCTGTAGCGCAACTGGTCTCGGTAGATGATCTCGCGGGTTTTCTCGTAACGGGCGCCGGACATCAGCAGCCGTTTGATCAGCAATGGATACTGGTAGGCCCCATCGGCCGGGGGAATGACGCGAGTCTGCAACATATGAATCCCTTTTCTGGCTGCACGGTGTTGGCGTAGAGAGCGTTACTCTAGAGCCGTTATACCCCAGTCAAATCAGCCGAAGGAATGATTTGCACAGCCGTACAAATGCTAGCTTTGCGCCAGCATTTGCCGGTATTCAGCGCGGATCAGGCGGTTTGCCCTACAGCCGCTTCGGAAGGTGTGCGTGGGAAAACCAGCGCCGCGAGGAAGGTCAACGCGCCAAAACCTGCCAGCACCAGATAAAGCCCAACAAAACCGTGGCGCGGTTCAAGGTAGGCAATCAGCGGAATCGCTGTCGCACTGGCGCCGAACGACAGGCAGTAACGCAGGGCGAAGACCCGCGATTGCCACTGCGGCGCAACGAAATTGGCGACCATCGAGTCGTTCACCGTGACCTGGCCGAACACCACGAACATGAACGCCGCACCGAGTACGATCACGGCCCAGCCATCGACATACGCCATGGCGTACAACAGCGGTGCCTGACACAGCGTCAAGACGAGAAACGGCCATTTCAGACTGACCCGGTGCAATACCTGACCGATGCTCAACTGCGCCACCGCACCGAAGGCATACGCCAGGCTGACCACCACGCCGAGGGTTTGCGGCGACGCGAACAGGTCATGCAGACGCTCCTGAAACAGCTTCGGATAGGTCATGGTGGTGGCGTTGAACACCACGCCACCGGTGGCCGTCGCCAGCGCCAGCACGCCGAATACCATGAGCATTGAGATCCGCTGCCCGGCTGCTCCTTTGAGCGCAGTGTGCGGACGCTGCGGAATTGGCTCTTCGCGCACCTGCAAGGCAAAGCCGATGCCCAGCACGATCGCCACCATCCCCGGTAACACGAAAGCCGAACGCCAGCCGAACTGCGCAACCAGCAAACCGGTGATCAGCGCTGAAAACGCCACGCCGAGGTTGCCCCACATGCCATTGATGCCGATCTCCCGCCCGCGATTCTGCGCGTAGGCCACCAGCATCGCGGTGCCCACCGGGTGGTAGATTGCGGCGAAAATGCCGATCAGGGTCAGCCCGATCAGCAGCATCGTCGGGCTGCTGCTCAGCCCGGTGAGGATCGCCGAGACGCCGATACCGAAGAAAAACACCAGCATCATCTGCCGCCGGCTCCAGTGATCGCCCAGCCAGCCGGCCGGTAGCGAACACGCGCCAAAGGCAATGAAGCCGCCCAGCGACAGGCCGATCAGCGCGGCGTAGTCGAGGCCAAAGGCTTGGGTCATGCCGAGCACGGCGGCGGGGAAAATCAGCATGAACATGTGATCGATCACATGGGCAGCGTTGACGTAGCGGATGACGTTTCGGGATTGGTTCATGGCGGCACGCTTGCGTTTGTTATGGGTGGATTGTTGTCAGCGGCTTTATGCTAAGTTGGCGAAAAAGCGCATACCTGCCAACCAGGTCATCGAATCCGACATGTTGATCAGCCACTTCGAACACGGCCCGGTGAGCGCCTATCCCCGGGACTATCTGGACGGCGCGCACCAGCCGCTGCACCTGCACCGCGAGGCGCAGTTGCTGTATGCCGTCAGAGGGATCATGCGGGTGGTCACCGATCTCGGTGCCTGGGTGATTCCGCCGAGCCGCGCGGTATGGATTCCGCCGCAAGTCGCGCACGAGATTTTCATGTCTGGCGATGTGCAGATGCGCTCGCTGTTCATCGCCCCCGAGCTTTCGCCGGCCAGCCTCCAGCAGTGTTGCGTGCTGGCAGTAACGCCGCTGTTGCGCGAGTTGATCCTGCGCGCCGTGCAGGGGCCGCCGCATGCGGACAATCCACTGATCCAGCAGTTGATGCTGGAAGAACTGGCCAGCCTGGAAAACCTGCCGCTGCACATCCCGATGCCGACTGACCGGCGCCTGCAGAACATCTGTCTGGCGTTGCTGCACACACCGGATCACCCCAACACTCTGGAAGACTGGGCGCAGCAGGTCGGCGCCAGCTCACGCACCCTGGCGCGGCTGTTCCAGCGACAACTGAAGATGAGTTTCAACGCCTGGCGCCAGCAACTGCGCCTGATGGAAGCCCTGCCGCGCCTGCTCGCCGGGGACAGCGTGCAAAGCGTGGCGCGGGACCTGGGTTACGGTAGCGCGCGGGCGTTCAGCGCGATGTTTCGCCGTTTGCTCGGGGACAACCCCCGCGACTACCTGAATAATCTGAGCAAACTCAGCCAACTCGTGTAGGAATTCCCCATCTCCCTGTGGGAGCGAGCTTGCTCGCGAAAGCAATCTTCCAGTCACCTGTGATATCGACTGATCCGACGCCTTCGCGAGCAAGCTCGCTCCCACAGTTTTGATCGGATTTCAGCTCTTAGTGCATCTCGGTAAACGCGATTTTCACGCCGAGAGCGATCAGCACCGCGCCCATGGTGCGGTCGAACCAATGGCCCATGCGGGCGAAACCGGCGCGAACGCGTTGCTGACTGAACAGCATCGCCACCAGACAGAACCAGAAAGCGGTCGCAACGGCCAGGTAAACCCCGTAACCCGCCTGCACCGCCAGTGGCGTGTGCGGGTTGATCACCACGGTAAACAGCGACAGGAAGAACAGCGTGGCTTTCGGATTCAGACCATTGGTCACGAAGCCCGAGGTGAACGCGCCGCGCGCGGTGCGCACACCGGCTTCCTTGTGCAGGTCATCGGTAACGGTTTTCGCCGGCTGCGCGCGCAAGGCCTTGAAGCCGATGTACAACAGATACGCGGCGGCGGCCCATTTCAAGGCGTTGAACAGCACGATCGATTGCGACACGATCAGGCCGATGCCCAGCAGCGAATAACCCACGTGCAGGAAAATCGCCGTGCCCACGCCCAGCGCGGTCCAGGTGCCGGCGCGACGGCCATGGGTCACGCTCTCGCGCACCACCACGGCAAAGTCCGGGCCGGGGCTGGCCACGGCCAGCAGGTGGATCAGGGCAACGGTCAAGAACTCGGTCCAGTACATGGGGGCTCCTCTTTAATGAGTAAAAACAATTCATCAACTGGCTCAAACCCTGTGGCGAGGGAGCTTGCTCCCGCTCGGCTGCGCAGCAGTCGTAAAACCTGAAACACCGGTGTGCCTGACACAATACGGTGAATGGGTTTGGGTCTGCTTCGCAGCCCAGCGGGAGCAAGCTTCCTCGCCACAGGGTATTGCGGGCGCTGTGAGTAACCAATTGTTTCATCTGGTAGGCTCGGCAGATTACGCCTTCCGTTCCAAGCACAAAAGGTACAGTTGATGACGAACCCGCGCCGCGCCGTATTCCTTGATCACCCGTCACTGGATCTCGGCGATCTCGACCTCAGCCCGTTGCGCGCCTGCTTCGGCGACCTGCAACTGTTCGCCCAGACCGCCCCTGAACAAGTCGCCGAACGCCTGCACGGCGCCAGCGTGGCGATCACCAACAAGATCCGCATCGACGCCGCCGCGATGGCCGCCAACCCGGATCTGCAACTGATCCTGATCACCGCCACCGGCACCAACAACGTCGATCTGGACGCGGCTCGCGCCCACGGCATCACCGTGTGCAACTGTCAGGGTTACGGCACGCCGTCGGTGGCGCAGCACACGATCATGCTGCTGCTCAACCTCGCCACCCGCCTCGCGGATTATCAAAAAGCGGTCGGCGAAGGTCGCTGGCAGCAGGCCAGACAGTTCTGCCTGCTGGACTACCCGATTGTCGAACTGGAGGGCAAAACCCTTGGCCTGCTTGGTCACGGTGAGCTCGGCGGCGCGGTCGCGCGGCTGGCCGAAGCGTTTGGCATGCGTGTGTTGCTCGGGCAGGTTCCCGGCCGCCCGGCACGCCCGGATCGCCTGCCATTGGACGAACTGCTGCCGCAGATCGACGCCCTGACCCTGCATTGCCCGCTCAATGAACACACCCGACACTTCATCGGTGCCCGCGAACTGGCGGCGATGAAACCCGGCGCTTTCGTGGTCAACACCGCCCGTGGCGGCTTGATCGACGAACAGGCCCTGGCTGATGCCCTGCGCAACGGTCACCTCGGCGGCGCGGCCACCGATGTGCTCAGCGTGGAACCGCCGGTCAATGGCAATCCGTTGCTCGCCGCCGATATTCCCCGGCTGATCGTCACCCCGCACAACGCCTGGGGCAGCCGTGAAGCGCGGCAGCGTATCGTCGGCCAATTGACCGAAAACGCCCGGGCATTCTTCAGCGGTACAGCGCTGCGGGTCGTCAGTTGATAAACTACGGCACTTTTTTTCCAGGGAGCAGTTATGGATCCGCGCAGTGAAGTACTGCTTCGTCAGGCCGAGTTATTCCAGGGTTCGCTGTTGTTGGCCGGGTTGCCCGCCGACGATCTGCTCGGGCGCCTGCCCAATGCGTTCGGCTGGTGCTGGCATGCCGGCGATCAAGCCGCCCTCGATGCACGTTTCGAAGGTCGCAGCCATTTCGGTGTGAACGTGCCGGAGCGCGAGTTCGACAGCGCCGTGGTGTTTTTGCCCAAGTCCAAGGACCTGACCGATTACATCCTCACCGCGGTGGCCGCTCGCCTGCCCGGGCGCGAGGTGTTTCTGATCGGTGAAAAACGCAGCGGCATCGAGGGCGCATCGAAGCAGCTCAACCCGTTCGGCAAGCCACGCAAACTCGACAGCGCCCGTCACTGCCAACTGTGGCAGGTCACCGTGGCCAACGCGCCTGAAGCAAAATCGCTGGAAAGCCTGGCGCAGACTTATGAGCTGCCACTGGCCGAAGGCCCGTTGAAAGTCATCAGTCTGCCGGGCGTGTTCAGCCATGGTCGACTGGATCGCGGCAGCGCCCTGCTGCTGGAGCATCTGGACAAACTGCCGAGCGGCCACCTGCTCGACTTCGGCTGTGGCGCCGGTGTTTTGGGCGCGGCGGTCAAACGGCGCTATCCACACAATCAGGTGACCCTGCTCGACGTCGATGCGTTTGCCGCCGCCAGCAGCCGCCTGACGTTGGCGGCCAACGGTCTGGAAGCCGAGGTGCTGACCGGTGACGGCATCGACGCCGCGCCGATGGGGTTGAACGCGATTCTGAGCAATCCGCCGTTCCATGTCGGGGTGCATACCGATTATTTCGCCACCGAGAACTTGCTGCGAAAAGCGGCCAAACATCTGAAAAACGGTGGCGAACTGCGCCTGGTTGCGAACAGTTTCCTGAAGTATCAGCCGCTGATCGAGGAGCATCTGGGCGTGTGTGCGATCAAGGCCGAAGGCAATGGTTTCCGGATTTACCGGGCCAAGCGCGGCTGAAAATTAGCACTTGCCGAATGGGTTCTGCCTAGGCAGAATCCGCTCCGTCCTAGGGGAGTAGTCTCCCACGAGCGCCAAGCTCGTCCGGCATACGTCAACATACTTGATCTTCAGATCATGGCGTATGCGACCCAAGCGTCCGCACCAGACGGATCGCAGGGTTTGACAAGACCTATGACACGCACACCTTACCCGGGGCGGGAAGGCTGTACGTGTCATAGCCGTGTCGACCCGCCCCTTAGGAAAATCCTGATGCTGGACTCGTTACTCGTTCCCACCGCAATCGTTGCCTTGGCCGAAATCGGCGACAAGACGCAACTGCTCGCGCTGATTCTCGCCGCTCGCTTTCGCAAACCCTGGCCGATCATCGCCGGTATCGTCGCCGCGACCCTGGCCAACCACGCGGCAGCCGGTGCGGTAGGCGCCTGGTTCGGCAGCTTCTTCTCCGATTCTGTTCTGCACTGGATTCTCGCCGCAAGCTTCACCGCCACTGCGCTGTGGACACTGGTCCCGGACAAGATGGACGACGATGAAGCCAGCACCGCACGCAAGTTCGGGCCCTTCCTGACCACGCTGATCGCATTCTTCCTGGCGGAAATCGGTGACAAGACACAGATCGCCACGGTGATGCTGGCGGCACAATATCCGGAGCTGTGGCTGGTGATCATCGGGACGACGGCGGGCATGTTGATTGCCAACGTGCCGGTGGTATTGGCCGGTAACTTTGCTGCGGAGAAATTGCCACTGACCTTGATCCGTCGCCTGGCGGCTTCGGCGTTCTTCATTCTGGCGATCGTGGCGGTGTACAAGGCGATGCAGAGCAGTGGCTGGGTTTAATTCCGGCCTGAAGTAACACTGAACTGTGGCGAGGGAGCTTGCTCCCGCTCGGCGGCGCAGCCGTCGCAAACCCTGCTAATACGGGTTAACTGTTAATCCGTGATTGTAGGGTTTGGGGCCGCTTCGCAGCCCAGCGGGAGCAAGCTCCCTCGCCACAAAAGCAGGTTCGCCTTGCCTTCGTGCTGATCAGGATTTCGGGGCTTTCTCGTACAACGGCATCACCTTCGGAATCGCTGCCTGCAACGAGGCGATGCGGCTGGCCGAGGCCGGGTGAGTGCTCATGAACTCCGGCGGTGCACCTTCCGAGGCCTTGCTCATCTTGTTCCACAAGGTGATCGCAGCATTCGGGTTGTAGCCGGCGCGGGCGGCCAGTTCCAGACCGATCAGGTCGGCTTCGTTTTCATTGGCGCGGCTGTTGGGCAGCGTCATGCCGTAGTTGGCCACGGTGTCGGCCAGCGCCAGGCTGTCCTGACCCAGACCGAACAACGCACCGGCGCCCTGCTTGGCCATTTCAATGCCATAAGCCTTGGACATCGCTTCACGACCGTGCTCGCGCAGGGCGTGGGCGATTTCATGGCCCATGACCGCCGCGATTTCATCGTCGGTCAGCTTCAGGCTGTCGATCAGCCCGGTGTAGAAAATGATCTTGCCGCCAGGGCCGCAGTTGGCGTTGAGTTCGTCGCTCTTGATCAGGTTGACTTCCCACTGCCATTGCGCCGCATCCGGGCGGAAGGTCGGCGCCTGGGCGATCAGCCGGTTGGCGATTGCCTGAACCCGTTTGGCCTCGGGGCTGGTCTTGTCCAGCACGCCCTTGCTCGACGCCTCGCCAACGGTCTTCTGATAGGACTGGGCATACATCTGGTCGACCTCTTGCGAGGACAGCATGCTGAACATGTACTGCTTGCGCTCCACACCGACGGCTCCGCCGCTGGTGGTGTTGACCGACTGACAACCGGCCAGCAACAGCGCTGCGCTCAGTGCACTTACAACCAATGTCTTGTTCATTCAAAAGCTCCCTGAAAACCTGCCGCGTATCCTAGGGGGTGAATTGTATCGGCGCCAGATACAACAGACGTGTTGCAGGGTCTTTCGGAAGTTTCCCACCGCTACTGTCGTAAAAAATTCACAGCAACCGGCAGACCCGCTGCCACTGCGTCGCGCACTGATCCATTTGCGACATCGCCCGCCCAATATTCCGCTCGCCACTCATGGCGCAATGCCTGCTGCCGATACAACAGCGCAGACGTCCTCTTGCGTGCGGAGCTCCCATGAAGTTCAAGTCGATCCAGTTTTCCGTCGCCGCCCTGGCCGGCGCCATCGTGCTCAGCGTGGTTGCCGCGCTGGTGCTGTACGCGCTGTTTTCCGGTGCCCGCACCCAGGACATGGTGCAGCAGCGCACCCAGGCGCAGTTCGAACAAGTCATCGAACAACGCCTGACCTCGCTGGCGCAGACCCAGGTCAGCCAGATCCAGCGCGAACTCGAAGCACCGCTGCTGATTGCCGGGGGGCTGGTGCGGGTCAATGCGCTGCTCGGCACACCGGGCGCCGACGGCCAGCCAAAACTGAGCGTCAGCCGTGAGCAATTGATCAGCCTGATCAAGGAAAACGTCGAGAAGAACCCGAAGATTCTCGGCACCTACATCGGTTGGGAAAAAAACGCACTGGACCACAATGACGCGGCCTACATCGGCACCAGCGTGGTCGGCATCGATGCCGCCAACGGGCGCTTCCTGCCGTGGTGGTTCCGCAACGACGACGGCACCCTGGGCCTGGACAAACTGGTGGACGTCGACGACCAGAAAGTCCTGTCCACCGGCGTGCGCGCCAGCGAGTACTACCTGTGCTCGAAAGAGAGCAAGAAATCCTGCGTGATCGATCCGGCGCCGTACAAAGTCGGCGACAAGGTCGTGATGCTCGCCTCGTTCATTGAACCGATCATGCTCAACGGCGCGTTCCAGGGCATCGTCGGCGCCGACCTGTCGGTGAACTTCATCCAGGAAATGCTCCTCGCTGCCAACCAGAAGCTGTACGGCGGCGCCGGGCAAATGGCCCTGATCGGCGGCAACGGCCGGATCGTCGCCTACACCCAGGATCCGAGCAAATTCGGCGAGAAGGTCAGCGACATTCTCGACGCCGAGCAGATTGCCAACATGGCCAATCTCAAACGTGGCGAAGTCACCTACTCCGTCAACAAGGACAAGGGCCGCATCGAGCTGTACCTGCCGTTCGGCATCGGCCAGACCGACGCGCGCTGGACCCTGATGCTGCAACTGCCGCTGAACGCAGTGATGGCGGATCTGCAGAAACTCCAGGCCGACCTTGATGCACAACGCAAGTCCGACACCTTCGGCATGGCCATGGTCGGCTTGATCATCGCCGCCATCGGCCTGCTGGTGATTTGGCTGGTAGGCCATGGCATCGCCCGACCACTGAAGCAGATGGTCGCCATGCTCGATGACATTGCCAAAGGTGAAGGCGATCTGACCCGCCGCTTGAGCAGTGATCGCAGCGATGAGCTGGGCTCGATTGCCAAAGGCTTCAACACCTTCCTCGCCAAATTGCAGGCGATGATCACGCAGGTGGTGACGTCAGTGCAGAGCGTCAGCGATTCCTCCGAACATACCGCCGACATTGCGATTCGCACCAACATCGGCATTCAGAAACAAATGGCCGAGATCGATCAGGTCGCCACCGCGGTGCAGGAAATGACCGCCACCGCGCAAGACGTGGCGCGCAACGCCACCCAGGCCGCGCAAGCCGCCAGCCATGCGGATCAGGCCGCCGGTCAGGGCATGCAGATTGTCCGTGACACCTCGAATTCGATCGGCGTGCTGGCGGTGGAAATCGGCAAGGCCGTGGAGGTGGTGCAGACCCTGGCCAAGGACAGTGAAAACATCAATGCGATCCTCACCGCGATTCGCGGGATCGCCGAGCAGACCAACCTGCTGGCGTTGAACGCGGCGATCGAAGCGGCGCGGGCCGGCGAGCAGGGTCGCGGCTTTGCCGTGGTGGCGGACGAAGTGCGCAATCTGGCGCAGAAAACCCAGAAGGCCACCGAAGAAATCCAGAGCATGATCCAGCAACTGCAACAGGGCACCCGCGATGTGGTGCGGGTCATGGAAGACAGCCAGAACCGCACCGACGAAAGTGTGCAGCACGCGGCGAAAGCCGCCGAGGCGCTGGAGACGATTACCCAGGCGGTGTCGGTGATCAATGACATGAACACGCAGATCGCCAGTGCGGCGGAGGAGCAGAGCGCGGTGGCGGATGACATCAACCGCAACGTGATCAATATCGGTCAGGTGGCGAATGAAGTCGCGGGTGGTGCGGACGAGTCGAGTTCGGCGAGTGCCGGCCTGACCAAACTGGCGGAGCAGCAGCGGCGGTTGATCAATCAGTTCAAGGTCTGAAAATCGAAAAGCCCCTCACCCTAACCCTCTCCCAGAGGGAGAGGGGACTGATTGGGGGATATTGACGAAATACACCGACTTGAACGCTCAGCTTTGAATCCACAATCGACTGGTTATTTCAGGTCGATGTATGACGGGAGACAGCTCGGTCAGTCCCCTCTCCCTCTGGGAGAGGGTTAGGGTGAGGGGCTTTTGACTTAACCCGGAGTCAGGCATTCCGGCCCATTGAGCTTCGGATCATTCACCAGGTTCGCCAACACCCGCTCACGCAATGCTGCCGGCTCACTGGCGAGCAAGCCCTGCAACACATGCAGCGGCGTCTCGGGATCGAGCCAGGCCGCCTGCCCCGCCTCATCGAGAATCAGCGGTCGGCGCTGACTGGCCGCCGGCTGCGTGATGACGGCGGTGCTCAGCCACACTTGCTCCTGCACCGGATACGCCTCCCAGATCGCCGCGAAAAACAGCGACGAACCCTCCCCTGGCGTCAGCCAGTACGGGCGCTTGCGCAGATTACCGCGCCATTCGTAGAAACCGTTGGCCGGCAGCAGGCAGCGGCGCAGGCGCAACGCCTCGCGGAACATCGGCTGCTCGGCCACCGTTTCGGCCCGGGCATGCGCCGGTGTTTTCGACAGATCGGTCAGCCACGGCGGCGTCAGACCCCAGCGGGCGCGGGCCAGCGTGCGTTGGCCGTCAGCCTCGGCACGCAGCATCAGCACCGAATCATTGGGGGAAATGTTCCACTGCGCCTGCTGATCGGCGGGAAATCCGGGCAGGGCCGCGAAGTCGCGGTTCCAGCGAAACAGGGCATAACGTCCACACATGGGGCAACACGACTCAGAAATAAAACGAACGTCAGCCTAACAGACCAGCGTCCCGGGGAAGCTCTCCGGTTCATCGCCGGGCAGCGGCAGTGCGGCATTGTACGCGGTGATCAGTTCGCGGGCGTATTCGGCCTGATCGTTTTCGACCGACAGCCCGAGCAGGCCGAAAATCGGCAATTCGCCCGTACCGCCGAGCAGATCGCGGCCCACCAGGTGCGCCTCGATGCCTTCACTGGCGAGCATGCCCTTGAGCATCTCGCCTTCCATCAGGTTTTCCGGCTCGTAGATTCGCTGCATGCGCGCCCCTCACTCGTTTTCGCTGAAGACTTCCAGAAACCAATCCTCGCCATGCACCTGCAAGACAAACGTGATCGGTCGACAACACACCTGACAGTCTTCGATGTAGGTCTGATCGCCGCCAGACAGGTCTACCGTCGTCTCGACCGTTTCCCCACAATAAGGACATTCGTATTCAGCGGCTTCCAGCATCGCGGTCTCCCAGGTGACTTGTGCGTATAATCGCCGGTCTATTTGCAGGGCTATTTTTGTCTGGCTACTTTTTCAGACCGTGCCCCGCGGGTTTTCGATCAAAACCTTTACTTACCCTAGCCGTTTCCAACAAGAGAGCATGATGGGCGAATTCGATGCCATCCGACCTTACGACGACAGCGAAGTACCTGCGGTACTGGCAAGACTGCTCGGCGACAAGGCGTTTCTAGATATCCTCACCCACTTCCGCTTCCCGCGTTTTGCCGGTGCCTTCGGCTGGATGCTCAAACCACTTATAGCCCATCGGTTGCGTCGTGAGTTTGCCGACGTGACCTCGGTGGCCACTTTGCAGGACAAAGTCGAGTTCTACGTCGACCACACCATCGAGCGCGCCACTGATGGCGTGACCTACACCGGTGTCGAACAATTCAAGTCCGGCAGCGCCTACCTGTTTATCGCCAACCACCGCGACATCGTGATGGACCCGGCCTTCGTCAACTACGCGGTGTACCACGCCGGCCTGCCGACGCCGCGCATCGCGATCGGCGACAACCTGCTGCAAAAGCCCTTCGTCAGCGATCTGATGCGCCTGAACAAGAGCTTTATCGTGCACCGCTCGATCACCGGGCGTCGCGAGAAGATGGCGGCGTATCAATTGCTGTCGGCGTACATCAACCACTCGATCCGCAACGATTGCGCCTCGATCTGGATCGCTCAGGCCGAGGGCCGGGCAAAGGACGGCGACGACCGTACCGAGTCGGCGATCCTCAAGATGTTCCACATGAGCCGCAAGGACGAGCCGTTCGGCGAAGTGATTCAGTCGCTGAACCTGACCCCGGTGTCGATCAGCTACGAATACGACCCGTGCGACCAGGCCAAGGCCCGTGAGCTGTACATCCGCGCCACCACCGGCACCTACGCCAAGGCGCCGGGCGAGGATGACGTGAGCATTGCCAAGGGCATCACCGGCTACAAGGGCCGGGTGCACGTGAACTTCGCTGCGCCGATCACCGAGCTGTTCGAAGACACCAAGCAATTGGCGGTCGAGATGGACAAGCAGATTCTCGGCGGATATCGCCTGTTCCCGGTGCATTACCTGGCGTATGCGATGTGGGCCGATGCCGATCCGCAATTGAACGTGCCGAAGGCCGCCGAAGTGTTCCCGGCGGACGAACTGGCCAAGGCACAGGAAGAATGGCAGCGCCGCCTGGACGCCTGCCCGCAGGAGCACCGTCCGTATCTGGTGCTGCAATATGCGACGCCGGTGCGTAATCAGTACCGGGTGAAGGCTGGGTTGCCGTTGTAAAACCTGTTGGCAAATCACACTGTGGCGAGGGAGCTTGCTCCCGCTGGGCTGCGCAGCGGCCCCAAGTTTTTGTGAGCGCTACGCACTCAGCGGGAGCAAGCTCCCTCGCCACAAAATTGCGCATCAGATTCAGAAGCGGGTGCTGATCCAGGAGACGATCAGGGCCAGCCCGAGGCAAGCAAAACCGAAGCGGTAGAAAAAGCGGTTCATGCGCAACGTCGCCCAATCCAGAATCGGTTCGGCGTTCGGTTGGGCCTGGCGTTGCGCGGCGATGCTGGCCATGGCGCGTTGTTCACGACGGCGGGTCGCGTGCAGCAGCCAACTGCCCGGGAAGGCCAGAGCCAACGCCAGCAGGTTGATCAATTTGGCGGGATGGGCGGTAAACAGCGTCATCAAGTGCAGCGACATCACAGACCTCGGAACTGAATCGGTGTGGCAGGCGCCCGATCGACGACTGCGGCGCGGATTCTACCGAAACACGCCTGCACTCCCCTACCCTTTACGACAAATAACCTGACAATCGACCGATGGCTGTCCTGTGTCACGGCTTCGTCATTTACATCGGCCACCATGCGCGCCTCGAAACACACATGGAACGCGACATGCTGCACGCCGAAAACCAGGACCGTCTGTACCTCATCACCCCGACCGACGAACAACAAAGCCTCGTCGGCAGCCTCGCCTTCAATGTTCAGGATCGCCACTGGCTGGTGTATTGCGCCCTCGGCGGGCATCAGCATGCGGATTTGCCGGAGACGGATTTGCTGACGGGTGTGAGTGTTCTCGACTTCTACTCCCAGGCCGCGTGAACAACACCGCCCCCCCTGTAGGAGCTGCCGCAGGCTGCGATCTTTTGATCTTGTTTTTAAAAATCAAAGTCAAAAGATCGCAGCCTGCGGCAGCTCCTACAGGGGATTAGCGTCGAACTGCAGGCATGAAAAAGCCCGGGGCCATCACTGGCACCGGGCTTTTTCACGTCAGCCGCAAAGCTTATTCGGCGAGGATCTGACCCACGGTCGGGTCCTTGAACAGACGGGTCAGGGCATCGCTCAACACGTCGCTGACCAGCTTGGTGTTGGTTTCCTGGTTCGGCGCCATGCCGAAACGCTGATCCAGCGAAGCGCCGTAGCGGCCGCTGTAGCGACGATTGCCGCTCTGCACGTCGGAGCGGAAGGTCGCGCCGATGGTGGCTTCGGTCACGTACATGCCTTCTTTCGGCGATTGGTACTTCAGCTCGGTCAGGGTCACGGTCAGTTGCGGTGCGTTCATCCCGTTGCTGGTCGGGGTGAAGCCGAGCAGACGCACGGCGGCTTCAGCCTGAGCCTGCAGCTTGGGCAGGATCTGCTCGCGCTGCACGGTGATCGCGCTGGTTTCCGGGTACAGGCCGCCACGGGTGCCGAGGGTTGGCGACGGACGACCGTCCACCACGCGCACCACCACTTGCTGGCCATGGCCGACCGGGGCCAACTGGGTTGTCAGCTTCGGTTCCGGGCTCAGTTGTTGCGGGCTGTGGGCGCAGCCAACCAGGGTCAAACTGGTCACAGTGATCAAACCGAACAACAGGCGTTGCAACATGCTCTTTTCTCCAGAATCAGGCACAGACAGGCCGGCAGTATAGCGGTGGGCCACTGCGGGTCACCAGCACTCGACAGTGAATACTGAAATGTCTGACAAACCCTCGCGAAAGCGGTTCCTGTCACAGATTATTCACCGCCCATACACCTTGGCGTCACGGCCTCTTGCCAAGCTTCAAACCAGCCCTCCAACAAGGTATTCGGCCATGCGATATCTGATCTCGTTGTTCGCTCCACGCCCGTTGCACCGCAGCTTTGCCCTGCTCGACCGCAACGGTCATTGCCAGGCATTCAAGCAATGCAGCCTGCAACCGATGGGCGATGGCTGGGTGGAAATTGAAGAAATCCGCCTCAACTGGTTGCACCAGCCACTGCCCGCCAGCGCCCGCGTCATACCGTCGCAGCCCCGCGCACGCGTGCAAGCGATGTTAAGCATCTGACCGGATGCCTAATAAAAGTCATTAAACACGAGCAACTGCCCGCATTTCTTCGATACAATCTCCCCCCGATTATAAGGACGTCTCCTGATCGGGCCCCGCAACAGCGTCAATGCGCATGCATCGACACCCAAATCGCCCACAGAGAGCCGCCCACACAGATCGAGTGAAGTTGGCGCGCTTGCCTGTTCTTCCGGCAAAAACCCCGCTTTTCGCGAATCTGCAGAGCTGTCATGACGCTCGGCCACCGCGTTGTTTTGCCCTTGCGGGCAGGGTGCCAGGCCTGGACAGCCCTTTTTTGAGGTTCACGTCTTCAAAAGAGCGTGAAAAAAACGGGTTTTCACAACTTCACAAGAGTGTGGCGAGCAAATGAAAAGTTTTGCGTCTGAACATGCACCATTAGCGTCTGAAACAGCCCAACGACACAGGACCGGGTATACCTCGAATATCGGAGCCTGAAGCCTGTCCGCTACGGATTTGGTTGCACAAAAACGGATGTCTCGACCATAAGTCGAATTGCCAGCCGCGTGCTGAAATGAGTTCATGGAGCTCTTGAAGCCAGGCCGCATGCATCCGTCGAAGTTGCGAAAAATTGCGAAGATTCGGACATGACGAACCTGACCATGGGTATCCGGGGCGCAACTGACCTGCCCCGTCACTCCCTGGCAGCCATGCCGACAATTTGGTGCTGCAGATTTTGGAGACGCGTTAAATGGCGCATAACGAAGCAGTCGACGTAGTTCTGGTTGGGGCGGGCATCATGAGTGCCACCTTGGCAGTACTGCTCAAAGAGCTCGACCCGGCGATCAAGCTGGAAGTCGTCGAGTTGATGGATTCCGGTGCTGCGGAGAGTTCCAACCCGTGGAACAACGCCGGTACCGGCCACGCCGGCCTGTGCGAGCTGAACTACACGCCGCAGGCAGCCGACGGCAGCGTCGACATCAAGAAAGCCGTGCACATCAACACCCAGTTCGAAGTGTCCAAGCAGTTCTGGTCGTACCTGACCAAGAAAGGCACCTTCGGCTCGTGCAAATCCTTCATCAGCCCGGTGCCACACCTGAGCTTCGTCCAGGGTGACAAAGGCGTGTCGTTCCTCAAGGAACGCTTCAACGTGCTGCACAAGCACCACGCCTTCGCCGACATGGAATACACCGAAGACAAGGCCAAGATGGCCGAGTGGATGCCGCTGATGATGCCGGGCCGCTCGCCGGACGAAGTCCTGGCCGCGACCCGCGTGATGAACGGCACCGACGTCAACTTCGGCGCCCTGACCAATCAGTTGCTCAAGCACCTGACCAGCGCACCGGACACCCAGGTCAAGTACTGCAAGCGCGTCACCGGCCTCAAGCGTAACGGCGCCGGCTGGACCGTCAGCATCAAGGACGTCAACAGCGGCACCAGCCGTGAAGTCGACGCCAAGTTCGTCTTCCTCGGCGCTGGCGGCGCGGCTCTGCCATTGCTGCAGGCCTCGGGCATCGAAGAAAGCAAAGGCTTCGGCGGCTTCCCGATCAGCGGCCAGTGGCTGCGTTGCGACAACCCGGAAGTGGTCAAGCACCACCAGGCCAAGGTCTACAGCCAGGCGGCAGTCGGTTCGCCACCGATGTCGGTGCCGCACCTGGACACCCGTGTGGTCGATGGCAAGAAATCCCTGCTGTTCGGGCCATACGCCGGTTTCACCACCAAGTTCCTCAAACACGGTTCATTCATGGACCTGCCGCTGTCGGTTCGCGCCGGCAACATCGGACCGATGCTGGCAGTGGCGAAAAACAACATGGACCTGACCAAGTACCTGGTCAGCGAAGTGATGCAATCGATGGAGCAGCGCCTGGAATCGCTGCGTCGCTTCTACCCTGAGGCGAAAGCCGAAGACTGGCGTCTGGAAGTGGCCGGCCAACGGGTACAGATCATCAAGAAAGACCCGAAAAAGGGCGGCATCCTGCAATTCGGTACCGAACTGGTCGCGGCGAAAGACGGCTCCCTCGCCGCCCTGCTCGGCGCTTCGCCAGGTGCTTCGGTGACCGTTTCGATCATGCTCGAGCTGATCGAGAAATGCTTCCCGGCCAAGGCCAAGGGTGAGTGGGCAGCCAAACTGGCGGAGATCTTCCCGGCCCGCGAGAAAGTCCTGGAAACCGATGCTGCGCTGTATCGCAAGATCAACACGCAGAACAACATCGCTCTGGAACTGGTTGAAGAAAGCAGCGAGACCCCAAGCTTCGCTTGACCTTGCAGCATAAAAAAACGCCCCGTACTCAGTGAGTGCGGGGCGTTTTTTTATGGCCGAAATTTGAAACACTGACCTCTGTGGCGAGGGAGCTTGCTCCCGCTTGAGTGCGCAGCGCTCACAAGAGTTTGGGGCCGCTGCGCAGCCCGGCGGGAGCAAGCTCCCTCGCCACAGGGACGGTGTCAGGCGCGGGCCTTGTCGATCAGCTCGATGTACTCGGCCGCGTTACGCTGATCCTTGATCAGATCAACAAACGTCTGACCGTGCTCATCCTTGCCATCCACGTCATAACCGGCGGCCACGAAGAACGTCAGGAAGCGCTCGAAATCGTCGATGCGCAGGCCACGGTAGGCCTTGACCAGTTTGTGCAGCGACGGCGAAGTGGCGTCGACCGGTTCAAAATCGAGGAACAGCTTGATCTGCTCATCGCCGATCTCGTCACCAATCACTTGTTTCTTATCTTTACGCATTGCCGACTCCAGCTCGCAGACATTACACGGGGCGGGCAGTTTACCCCTGCCCTGCCACCCGGCTCAACGCGAACGAACGGCCCCGGTGTGCAGATCGGCCCAGATATGACCATTGGCGTAACTGAGGAACTGCACATACACGGTGTCGTTGCGCAGCAGATCGATCACCACCCGGTACTGGGCCAGCGGGTAGAACAGGGTCAGGGTTTTGCTCTTGTCGTCATAAACCGGTTTTTTCAGGCTTTTGCTTTCGCCATCGAAATTGACCAGCACCTGGGCGATGGTTGCGCCCTTGTTCAGCGACTTGCCCTTGAGGCGAATCATCAGCGGCGACGTGACCGGAATCGGCTGCTGGTTGGACTGGCGTTGCGCACCGACCACCACCGAATAATCGGTGACTTGCAGCAGTTGTTGCTGTTCGGGTTCGGCATCGCGCAGGGTCAGGTCGTCCGGCGGCAGGAATTGGCTGTGCATCGGGGCGGCGGCCAGGGGCAGGCTGAGGGTCAGCAACAGGGCGGCAAGGCTGCGGAACAGAAGGCTCATGACAGGCTCCGGGGGGCGGGGCCGAGCACTTTAGCAGTCTTTTAAAAGCAAAAGATCGCAGCGTTCCGCAGCTCCTACACGGAATTTGTAGGAGCTGCGGCACGCTGCGATCTTTTGATCTTGCTTACATGCCTTTAACGGCAAAGATCCCGTTGGCGTTGCGCCAGTAGCCTTTGTAGTCCATGCCGTAACCGAAGATGTAGCGGTCAATGCACGGCAGGCCGACGAAGTCTGCCTTCAGGTCAGGCCGCGCCTTGCGGTCGTGATCCTTGTCGATCAGCACGGCGGTGTGCACTTTGCGCGCGCCGGCGTGTTTGCAGAAGTCGATGATCGCGCCCAGGGTGTGACCTTCGTCGAGGATGTCGTCGATGATCAGCACGTCGCGGTCGATGAACGAGACTTCCGGCTTGGCTTTCCAGAACAGGTCGCCGCCGCTGGTTTCGTTGCGATAACGGGTCGCGTGCAGGTAGGACGCTTCCAGCGGGAATTGCAAGTGAGTCAGCAGTTTTCCGGAGAAGATCAGCCCGCCGTTCATCACGCAGAACACCACCGGGTTGCTGTCGGCCAGTTGTTCGTTGATTTGTGCACCGACGCGGGCGATGGCGGCCTCGACTTCAGATTCGGTGTACAGGCAGTCAGCCTCTCGCATGATTTGACGGATATGCTCGAGATCAGCGGACATGGCGCTCTCCAGGGGATGTTTTCGGAAAAGCGGGCAAAGGTACGCATCCCGTGAGGCCGAATCAAGCCTTAATGGACTAACGTACTCAATGTCCTATAGGACATCACCCTCGGATAGATTAATCTAGGCCGGTTTTTTTGCCCGCCGCCGGAGTTTTTCCATGCCCATCCTCGAGATCCGCCACCCGCTGATCCGCCATAAACTCGGCCTGATGCGCCGCGCCGATATCAGCACCAAGAATTTCCGTGAGCTTGCTCAGGAAGTCGGCGCCCTGTTGACCTATGAAGCTACAAAAGATCTGCCGCTCGAATCCTACGATATCGCCGGTTGGTGCGGCACGGTGTCGGTGGAGAAAATCGCCGGCAAGAAGATCACCGTCGTGCCGATCCTGCGCGCCGGCATCGGCATGCTCGAAGGCGTGCTGAGCCTGATCCCGGGTGCCAAGGTTTCCGCGGTGGGCGTTGCCCGCAACGAAGAAACCCTGCAAGCCCACACCTATCTGGAGAAACTGGTTCCGGAAATCGACGAACGGTTGGCGATGATCATCGACCCGATGCTCGCCACCGGCAGCTCCATGGTCGCGACCATCGATCTGCTGAAGAAAGCCGGTTGCAAGGACATCCGCGCGATGGTGCTGGTTGCCGCGCCGGAAGGCATTGCCGCTGTGGAACAGGCTCACCCGGACGTGACCATCTACACCGCGTCCATCGATGAGCGCCTGAACGAACACGGCTACATCATTCCTGGGCTTGGCGACGCCGGTGACAAGATCTTCGGTACCAAGCAGAAGGACGCGTGAGCATGCAGCAAGAGTTCAACGATCCGCTCTGGCGCACGGTGCTGTCCGGCGCGCAGATGCTGTTCGTGGCTTTCGGCGCTCTGGTGCTGATGCCGCTGATCACCGGCCTGGACCCGAACGTGGCACTGTTTACCGCGGGTTTAGGGACGATTCTGTTCCAGATCGTCACCGGGCGTCAGGTGCCGGTGTTTCTCGCGTCGAGCTTTGCCTTCATCACCCCGATCATTCTCGCCAAGGGCCAGTTCGGCCTCGCCGCGACCATGGGCGGCGTGATGGCGGCCGGTTTCGTCTACACCTTCCTCGGCCTGGCCGTGAAGATCAAGGGCACCGGTTTCATCGACCGCTTGCTGCCGCCAGTGGTGATTGGCCCGGTGATCATCTCTATCGGCCTGGCCATGGCGCCGATTGCCGCAAACATGGCGATGGGCAAGGCGGGCGACGGTTCCGAACTGATCCACTACCAGACCGCGATGATGATCTCGATGCCGGCCCTGCTGACCACGTTGATCGTGGCGGTGTTCGGTAAAGGCATCTTCCGTCTGGTGCCGATCATCTCCGGAGTACTGGTCGGTTTCGCCATGTCGTTCTATTTCGGCGTGGTCGATACCGCGAAAATTGCCGCTGCGCCTTGGTTCGCCCTGCCACACTTCACCGCCCCCGAGTTCAACTGGCAGGCGATCCTGTTCATCGTTCCGGTGGCGCTGGCGCCGGCGATCGAGCACATCGGCGGCGTAATTGCCGTGGGCAGCGTGACCGGTCGTGACTATCTGAAGAAACCGGGTCTGCATCGCACCCTGCTCGGTGATGGCATCGCCACCACGGCGGCCGGTCTGTTTGGCGGCCCGCCCAACACCACCTACGCCGAAGTGACCGGCGCGGTGATGCTGACCAAGAACTACAACCCGAAAATCATGACCTGGGCGGCGATCTTCGCCATCACCCTGGCGTTCATCGGCAAGTTCGGCGCGCTGCTGCAAAGCATTCCGGTGCCGGTGATGGGCGGGATTCTGTGTCTGTTGTTCGGTTCGATCGCGGCGGTGGGGATGAACACCCTGATCCGGCACAAGATCGACCTCGGCGAGGCGCGCAATCTGGTGATCGTTTCAGTGACCCTGGTGTTCGGTATCGGCGGTGTGCTGGTCGGCACCGGTACTGGTCCGGACGACTTCGGCCTCAAAGGCATCGCGCTGTGCGCGGTGGTGGCGATTGCGCTGAACCTGATCCTGCCGGGCAATGACAGCTGGAAGCACAAGAAGGCCGATGAGCCGCTGATTTGAAATCTGGCTCATTACCTGTGGCGAGGGAGCTTGCTCCCGCTTGACTGCGAAGCAGTCATAAACTCGGCGGATGCGGTTTCCTGTGAACCGCGTCCGCAGGGCTTGGGGCTGCATTGCAGCCCAGCGGGAGCAAGCTCCCTCGCCACAACTGCTACAGCGCCAACGGCGCTCTCTCGCACAGGGTCGCCAACGCCTTCGCCCATTGCGGGTCGTCATTCAAGCACGGCACCAGCACCAACTCCTCACCCCCTGCTTCGCGGAACTGTTCCTTGCCGCGATCACCGATCTCTTCCAGCGTCTCAATGCAATCGGCGACAAACGCCGGACACATCACCAGAATCTTTTTCACGCCGTTTTTCGCCAGTTCATCCAGGCGCGCTTCGGTGTACGGCTCGATCCACTTCGCCCGGCCCAGACGCGACTGAAACGACACCGACCATTTGCCATCGGCAATGCCCGCGCGCTTGGCGAACTCGGCGGCGGTGTGTATGCACTGGGCGCGGTAACAGGTGGCCAGGACTGCCGGCGAGGCATTCTTGCAGCAATCCTCATTTTTCAAGCAGTGACTGCCGGTCGGATCGAGCTTGGTCAGGTGCCGCTCCGGCAAGCCATGGAAGCTCAGCAGCAAGTGATCGTAGTCCTGCTGCAAATGCGGGGTAGCGCTGGCGACCAGCGCGTCGATGTACTCAGGCTGATCGTAAAACGGTTGCAGCACTGAGAGTTTTACATCGAGCTTCTTCTCACGAATCACCCGCTTGGCTTCTTCGATCACCGTGGTCGTGGTGCTGTCGGCGAACTGTGGATAAAGCGGTGCCAGGGTGATGCGCTTGTGCCCTGCCGCAGTCAGTTGCAGCAACCTGGTTTCAATCGACGGTTCGCCATAACGCATGGCCAGTTCCACCGGGCCGTGGGTCCACTGGCTGGTCATCTGCTGCTGCAGACGACGGCTGAGCACCACTAGCGGCGAGCCCTCCTCCCACCAGATCGAAGCGTAGGCATGGGCCGATTGCTCAGGGCGCTTGATCAGGATCAGCGACACCAACAGCCGCCGCACCGGCCACGGCAGGTCGATCACGTACGGGTCCATCAGAAATTGATTGAGGTAGCTGCGTACATCGGCCACCGAGGTGGAGGCCGGGGAACCCAGGTTGACCAGAAGCAAGGCGTGATCGGTCATGCATCGTCCTATTTCAAAGGCGGCCGGAGAGATCATCCAAAGCCGCGCGCAAATCCGTGAACTGGAAAGTGAAACCCGCTTCCAGCAAGCGTGCCGGCATGGCGCGTTGGCCGCCCAGCAACAGCAATGACATTTCGCCAAGCCCGACCTTCAGGGCCAGGGCCGGCATCGGCATGAACGCCGGACGGTGCAGTACGCTGCCCAGCGTCTTGGCAAACTCGCGATTGCGCACCGGTTTCGGTGCGCAGGCATTATAAGGACCGCTCGCCTGATCGCGGTGCAGAAGAAAATCAATCAGGGCGATTTGATCATCGATGTGAATCCACGGCATCCACTGTCGACCATTGCCCAGCGGCCCGCCCAGCCCGAGTTTGAACGGCAACAACAGCCGCGACAAAAAGCCGCCCTCGGCCGACAGCACCAGCCCGGTACGCACCAGCACCACGCGGATGCCCTGAGCCTCGGCACGCTGGGCGGTTTCCTCCCAGGCAATGCATAACTGACTGGCAAAATCATCGATCACTGGCGGCGATTCCTCGGTCAGCTCGCGTTCACCGCCGTCGCCGTACCAGCCAATAGCAGAACCGGAGATCAACAACGCCGGTTTCTGCTGCCGTGTTTCCAGCCACGCCAGCAGGGTTTCGGTGAGGGTGATGCGGCTGCTCCACAGCAACGCCTTGCGCCGATGGGTCCATGGCCGATCCGCGATCGGTGCACCGGCCAGGTTGACCACCGCGTCCAGCGGCTCGTTGCCGAAGTCTTCGAGACGCGCAATCGCGCGCACCTGCGCGCCACAGATTTTCGCGACCTTTTCCGGGCGGCGACTCCACACCGTCAATTGATGGCCCTGCCCCGACCAGTGTCGGCAGAGCTGACGGCCTATCAAACCAGTACCGCCGGTCAGCAATATGTGCATGACATCTTCCTCGCGTGGCGTTTTACCCGGATCACTAGTCTATTTTTATAAGCAGGGATCTTTTCTATCGGGCAGGCTCTATTGTTTAACCATAGGCCAAGCTGTCAGAACGAGAACGCTAGAAGTTATACCAAAAAACAAAATTGTACAGGTTTCATTGACGGCGTAGTCTGTACAGAAAGGTAAACGAGGCCCCTATGACTGTACCTATCGCAATCATCGGCACCGGCATCGCCGGACTCTCCGCCGCGCAGGCGCTGACAGAGGCCGGACATACCGTCCAGCTGTTCGACAAAAGCCGCGGCAGTGGCGGGCGCATGTCGAGCAAACGCAGCGACGCCGGCTCTCTGGACATGGGCGCGCAATACTTCACCGCCCGCGACCGGCGTTTCGTCACCGAAGTGCAACGCTGGCAAAGCCTGGGCTGGGTCGCCGAGTGGACGCCGCAGCTCTACACCTTTCAGGGCGGGCAACTGAACCTGTCGCCGGACGAGCAGACGCGCTGGGTCGGCACGCCACGCATGAGCGCCATCACCCGAGGTCTGCTCGACGGTCTGGAAGTGCACTTCGCCTGCCGCATCACAGAGGTGTTTCGCGGTGAAGAACATTGGCACCTGCAGGATGCCGAAGGCTTCACCCACGGTCCCTTCAGCCATGTGGTGATTGCGACGCCAGCGCCGCAAGCCACGGCGTTGCTGGCCGCCGCACCGAAACTGGCCGGAGCGGCCGCCGGGGTGAAAATGGACCCGACCTGGGCCGTCGCCCTCGCCTTCGATACGCCACTGGATACGCCGATCGAAGGTTGCTTCGTGCAGGACAGTCCCATCGACTGGCTGGCACGTAACCGCAGTAAACCAGGGCGCGATACCACGTGCGACACCTGGGTGCTGCACGCCAGCAGCGCCTGGAGCCGGCAACACATCGACCTGTCCAAGGAAGCCGTCATCGAGCAACTGCACGGTGCATTCGCCGAACTGCTGCACAGTGCGATGCCCGCTCCGACCTTCAGCCTCGCCCACCGCTGGCTCTACGCCCGCCCTGCGACCGGCCACGAATGGGGCACGCTGGCCGATGCCGATCTGGGCCTTTACGCCTGCGGCGACTGGTGCCTGTCGGGGCGTGTCGAAGGGGCCTGGCTCAGTGGCCAGGAAGCTGCACGCCGTTTGCACGAACACCTGCAATGAATCGCATCAATCCGCAGAAACTGCTGCTGTCGAAGTGGACAGCAGCCCACCCGCAAAACCGCGAAAAACATTTTCTGGTGACCGAGCTGTTCCGTGATGAGGAAGGCACGGTGCTGGAGATCGAGTTGCAGGCGGTGCTGACCAAGCGCGCCGAACGCCTCGATTGGCAGACGCTGAAGAACAACGATCACTGGCTACTGGGCTGGAAATAAACACCCTGTAGGAGTGAGCCTGCTCGCGATGGCGTCGTATCAGTCAACATCAACGCGGCCGACATATCGCAATCGCGAGCAGGCTCACTCCTGCAGGGGATTGGGGGACCCGCAAAAACTTATACAAATGATTTGACTTGTACACGCATGAATCTATGCTGAGGAAAAGTTGTACAGAGATAACTGTCTGTACAGGAATAGATTCGAGGTGCGCATGTCCGACCTTTCTGCTTCCCGGCCCAAAATCGCCATCAGCGCCTGCCTGATGGGCGCTGAAGTGCGCTACAACGGCGGCCACAAGGAATCACGGCTGTGCAGCCGCACCCTTGCCGAGCATTTCGAATTCGTCCCGGTGTGCCCTGAAGTCGCCATTGGCCTGGGCATCCCCCGTGAACCGATCCGCCTGGTCGGCGATCCCGACGATCCTGAAGCCATCGGCACGGTCAATCCGCACATCAATGTCACTCAACCGCTGGCGGCCTACGGGCAGAAAATGGCCGGCGAGCTCGATGACATCTGCGGCTACATCTTCATGCAACAGTCGCCTTCGTGCGGTCTGGAGCGGGTCAAGGTCTATAACGCCAATGGCGCGCCGGTGAACGGCGGTGGCCGTGGCATCTATGCCCAGGCGTTCTGCGCGCAGCACCCTGACCTGCCGGTGGAAGAAGCCGGGCGCCTGAACGATCCGGTGCTGCGGGAAAACTTCATTACCCGCGTGCTCGCCTACAGCGCCTGGCAGCAGGTGCTCGAACAAGGCTTGAGCCGCCGCGCACTGACCGAATTCCACTCGCGCTACAAATACCTGCTGATGGCGCACAACCCGGAGCAATACAAAGCCTTGGGCAAACTGCTGGGCAACATGGGCACCACCGATCCGGTCGAACTCGGCCCGCACTATTTCAGCGAGTTGATGAGCGCGTTGAAGAAATGCGCCACCCGCCGCACCCACAGCAATGTCCTGCAGCACATCAGCGGCTACCTGAAACAGGCAATCAGCCCTGAAGACAAACAGGAAATGCAGCATGTGATCGGCCAGTACCGCCACGGCATCGTGCCGCTGGTGGTGCCGTTGACCTTGCTCAAGCACCACTTTCGCCAACACCCGGATCCCTACATTGCGCAGCAGGTTTACCTGCAGCCGCATCCGGAAAACCTCAGCCTGCGAAACGCCATTTGATGAACGACAAACTCGACACCAGCGCCCAGGAAGACCTGGGTGCCGACTTCAAGAAAGCCCTCGACGAAGGCTGGCTGCCGATCCGTGAAGTAGCGCGGCAGACCGGCGTCAACGCCATCACCCTGCGCGCCTGGGAGCGCCGGTACGGGTTGATAGTGCCGCAACGTACGCCCAAGGGCCATCGCCTGTATTCCAGCGAACATGTGCAACGAATCCTGACCATTCTGACCTGGCTCAACCGCGGCGTGGCGGTCAGTCAGGTCAAGCCGCTTCTCGACACTCCGCAAGCCTTTACCGAGACGGTGGAAAACGACTGGCAGCGCCAGCGCCAGGTGTTGCTCGACGCCGTCACCCGTCTCAATGAACGCAGTCTCGACGACAGCATCAATCAGGCCATGGCCCTGTATCCGCCGCGCACCCTGTGCGAGCAATTGCTGCTGCCGCTGCTGGCCGAACTCGAGCAGCGCTGGCAAGGCCAGTTCGGTGCGCAGATGGAGCGCGGGTTCTTTTATTCGTGGTTACGCAGCAAATTCGGCGCGCGCATCTACCATAACAATCGACAGTTACACACCGCGCCGCTGCTGTTGATCAATCACTCTGACCTGCCACTGGAACCGCACCTGTGGCTATGCGCGTGGCTGATCAGCAGTGCCGACTGCCCGGTGCAAGTGTTCGACTGGCCTCTACCGGCCGGAGAACTGGCGCTGGCGGTCGATCACCTGCAAGCGCGCGGCGTGCTGCTGTATTCCAGCAAGGCGATGAATCTGGCGCAGCTGCCAAAACTGCTGAATGGCGTCAGTGTTCCCAAACTGCTGGTCGGACCAACGGTATGCATCCACCAGACCGAGTTGTCCGTAAGAACTCATGAGATCGCTGATTTGATCCTGGCCGCAGACCCGCTCTCGGCGCATCAGGAACTGGTTCAGCGTGGGCTGATTTGATGGAAACCGCGATGCAATTGATCTGGCTGCGCAGCGATCTGCGCCAACATGACAACACCGCTCTCGCGGCCGCCGCAGCGCGCGGGCCGACAGTTGCCGTGTATCTGTTGAGCCCGCAGCAATGGCTGGAACATGACGACGCCGCGTGCAAGGTCGACTTCTGGCTGCGCAACCTGCGTGAATTGAGTGCCAGCCTCGGCGCATTGAACATCCCGTTGCTGCTGCGTACCGCCGACCATTGGGATCAGGCTCCGGCGGTGCTGCTTGAGCTTTGTCGGCAACTGAACATCGAGGCCGTGCACGTCAACGAAGAATACGGCGTTGACGAAAGCCGTCGGGATGCCGCAGTGGCCGTGGCCCTGAAGAGCAAAGGCATCGCTTTCCACAGCTATCTTGATCAACTGCTGTTCAAGCCCGGTACGGTACTGACCAAAACCGAAACCTACTTTCAGGTGTTCAGTCAGTTCCGCAAGGTCTGCTATGAACGCCTGCACCGCTCGATGCCAGCGCTGGTAAAAGCGCCCGGCAAGCAAGCGAAGCTGAATATCGACAGCGATCCGGTGCCGGCATCCGTCGAAGGTTTTGCAACACCTGGCGAGACAGTGCGCGCCCTGTGGCCGGCTGGTGAACAGGAAGCGCGGCGCCGTCTCGATACCTTCGCCGATGCGCAGATCGACTACTACCAGAGCGAACGCGACTTCCCGGCCAAACCCGGCACCAGTCAACTATCGGCCTATCTCGCCGCCGGAGTGATCTCGCCACGCCAATGCCTGCAGGCGGCCCTGCAAAGCAATCAGGGCGAGTTCGACAGCGGCAAGGTCGGCGCGGTGACCTGGATCAACGAGCTGCTGTGGCGCGAGTTCTACAAACACATTCTGGTCGGCTACCCACGGGTTTCGCGCCACCGCGCGTTTCGCCCGGAAACCGAAGCCCTGGCCTGGCGGGATGCACCGGACGATCTGGCGGCCTGGCAAGAGGCGCGCACCGGTTTGCCGATCATCGATGCAGCCATGCGCCAACTGCTGGAAACCGGCTGGATGCACAACCGGCTGCGGATGATTGTGGCGATGTTCCTGACCAAAAACCTGCTGATCGACTGGCGTGAAGGCGAACGCTTTTTCATGCGTCACCTGATCGACGGTGATCTGGCGGCGAACAACGGTGGCTGGCAATGGAGCTCCTCGACCGGCACCGATTCGGCGCCGTACTTCCGCATTTTCAATCCGTTGAGCCAATCGGAAAAATTCGACAGCGAAGGCCTGTTCATCAAGCACTGGTTGCCTGAACTGGCCGGCCTGAACAAGAAGGAAGTGCACAACCCGGCCAGTGCCGGCGGGCTGTTCGGCGTGGCGGATTATCCGGCGCCAATCGTCAATCTGGGGGCTTCGCGCGAACGTGCGCTGGCGGCCTTCAAGAACCTGCCGTCGCGCTCGTCTATCGGAGAGGCCCATGAGTGAATTCCTGCGCCGCTTCGCCCAGCAGTTTGCCGGGTTGGATAAAGACAACTTGCAACGCCTGAGCGAGCTGTACAGCGATGACATTCACTTCACCGACCCACTGCATGAAGTGCAGGGGCTGGCGCAACTGCGAGATTACTTCAGCGAGCTGTACACCAATGTCAGCGAACTGCGCTTCGATTTCCACGGCTTCGACCAGATCGCTGACGGTGAAGGCTACTTGCGCTGGGTCATGAGTTACCGCCACCCGCGTCTGGCCGGCGGTCGTTTGATTCGCGTCGCCGGGTGTTCGCACCTGCTCTGGCGCGACAAGGTTTATCGCCACCGGGATTACTTCGATGCCGGGGCCATGCTGTATGAACATTTACCCGTATTGGGCCGGGTGATCGCCTGGCTGAAAAGGAGAATGGGATGAGTCGTACACCTCCACGGCGTTATTGGCTGACCGGTGCCAGCAGTGGCATCGGCGCTGCTCTGGCGGAAAACATTCTGAAAAGCGGCGCGCATCTGGCTGTCAGTTCGCGTCAGGTGGCACCGCTCAAGGTGCTTTCGCAACGTTATCCGGGGCAAGTGCTGGTGGTCGCGGGCGACCTGACCGACAGTCAGACCGTGCGCGAAATCGGCCAGCAGATCGAACAGGCCTGGGGTTCGCTCGACAGCGTGATCCTCAATGCCGGCACCTGCGAGTACGTCGACGCGCGCCAGTTCGATGCCTCGATCATCGAACACGTGGTGCGCACCAACCTGCTCGCCAGCAGCTACTGCATCGAAGCAGCCCTGCCATTGCTGCGCAAAGGTACCGCGCCGCATCTGATCGGCATGGCCAGCTCCGTGACCTACCTGCCGCTGCCCCGGGCCGAGGCCTATGGCGCGTCGAAAGCCGGGCTGCGTTACCTGTTTGAATCGCTGCGCATCGATCTGGCGGACGAGGGCATCGAAGTCACCATCATCAGCCCGGGTTTTGTCGAAACCCCGCTGACCGCGAAAAACGATTTCCCGATGCCGTTAAGCTGGCCTGTGGATAAAGCGGCGCGGCACATCTTCGCCAAGCTCAAGGATCGTCCTCTGGAAATCGCCTTTCCGGCGCTGTTCATGGCGGCGCTGTGGCCACTGTCCAAGCTGCCGGCGCGCCTGCAACTGGCGATCGGCAAGCGCATGGTGCGCAGCAATCCACCGCTGCGAGACCCGATATGAAGATCGCCATTGTCGGCAGCGGGATCGCCGGCCTGACCTGCGCTCACCTGCTCAATCGCCGACACGACATCACGGTGTTCGAGGCCAGCGACTGGGTCGGCGGCCACACGCACACCGTGCAGGTGACCGTCGATGGCCGCGAATACGCGGTCGACACTGGCTTCATCGTGTTCAACGACTGGACCTACCCGAACTTCATTCGCTTGCTCGGCCAGCTCGGCGTGTCGGTCAAACCGACGCAAATGAGCTTCTCGATCACCGACCCGGATTCCGGCCTGGAATACAACGGCAACAACCTCAACAGTTTGTTCGCCCAGCGCAGCAACCTGCTGTCACCGGGCTTCTGGGGCATGTTGCGCGACATCCTGCGCTTCAATAAAGAAGCCCAGCGCGACCTCGCCGAACAGCGCATTGCCGCCGATACCACGCTCGACGATTACCTCAAGGCCGGCGGTTATGGCGAACGTTTCATCCTGCATTACATCGTGCCGATGGGCTCGGCGATCTGGTCGATGCCGATGGCCGAAATGCTCAATTTTCCGCTGCAATTCTTTGTCCGCTTCTTCAAGAATCATGGACTGTTGTCAGTCAGTGATCGCCCGCAATGGCAGGTGATCGAGGGCGGTTCAAGTGCCTATGTCGCGCCGCTGACGGCCGCCTTCCAGGACAAGATTCGCCTCAGTTGTCCGGTGACGCGCATCGATCGCGACGAACACGGCGTAGTTATCCACAGCGCCGCCGGCATCGAGCGTTTCGACAAAGTCGTGCTCGCCTGCCACAGCGATCAGGCCCTGCAACTGCTCGGTAAGCCAAGCCAGGCGGAACGCTCGATCCTCGGTGCCCTGCCCTATGCCGACAACGAAGTCGTGCTGCATACCGATACCCGTCTGCTGCCGACCCGCAAACTGGCGTGGGCCAGCTGGAACTATCGCTTGAGCGGCGCCGGCCATACCCACGCGGCCGTGACTTACGACATGAACATCCTGCAGGGCATTCAGAGCGACACCACCTTCTGCGTCAGCCTCAACCAAAGCGCCGGTATCAGCCCGTTCAAAGTGCTTGCCCGATACACCTACGCCCACCCGCAATTCAGCCTCGCGGCTGTGGCGGCGCAGAACCGCTGGGCCGAACTCGACGGTCAGCAGCACACCCACTACTGCGGCGCTTATTGGGCCAATGGCTTCCATGAGGACGGTGTGGTCAGTGCCCTGCGCGTGGCCGCCGCCTTCGGCGAAAACCTATGAACAGTGCCCTGTACAGCGGCTGGATCGGCCATCGGCGCTTTTCGCCCAGACGCCACGAATTCCGTTACCGGATCGGGCTGCTGTACCTCGATCTGGCGGAACAGGACGCCGTGCTCGGCCTGTCGCCATTCGCCAGTCGCAGCCGCTTTGCCCCGTTTTCGTTTCGCGAAACCGACTACCTGAAAACCTTCACTGGCAGCGGCATGCGCCTGATCGATGCGGTACGCCAGCAAGTCGGCGTCGCCATCGGCCATCAACCGCAGGGTTCAATCTGCCTGCTGACCCAACCGCGCAGTTGGGGTCTGGCATTCAATCCGGTGAGCTTCTTTTATTGCCACGAGGCCGACGGGCAACTGGCGGCGATTCTCTGCGAAGTCACCAACACGCCGTGGCGCGAGCGTTATCACTACGTGCTGCCGGCCAGCGCACCGACCGACCTGCAAGACTTTCACCAGCACTTTGCCGTGGCCAAGGCCTTTCATGTCTCGCCGTTTTTGCCGCGCGATCTCGAGTACCGCATGAGCTTCAGCCCGGCGGCGCAAAAGCTCGGTGTGCACATGGCCGACTGGCAAGGTGAGCACAAGCTGTTCGACGCCACGCTCAATCTGCAGCGCGAACCCCTCGACCGCCACAGCCTGCACCGCTACTTGCGACGTTTTCCGTGGATGACCGCGAAAACCTGTCTGGCGATTTATTGGCAAGCCGTGCGCCTGTTGCTCAAGCGTGCCCCGATTTTTGCTCATCAGGCTGCCGACGGCAGCTTTCAGATCGCCACTGTGCCTCCCAAGGAGCACCGCCATGAAATCCTCTAGCCTGTCGGTCAGTCGCCTCAGCACCAACGGTTTGACCGGTTCGCTGCTGCGTCGCGGCGTTTTGCGGCAACTCAGTCAGCTCAAACACGGGCAATTGCTGGTGGTCGAGGACGGCGAACGCCTGATGTTCGGCACGCCGGGCAGCCACCTGCTCGGCGAAATCCATGTGCAGGACGCAGCGGTCTGGGGCATGGTTGCCGGCAACGGATCGATTGGCGCCGGCGAAGCGTTTATCCACGGTTACTGGAGTTCGCCGGACCTGACGGCGGTCGTGCGCGTGTTCGTCAGCAACCTCGACGTGCTCGACGCGATGGAGCGCGGCCTGGCTCGCCTCAGCCGGCCGCTGGTGCAAGGCCTGCACTGGCTCAACCGCAACACGCGCAAGGGCTCGCAGAAAAACATCGCGGCGCACTATGACCTCGGCAACGATCTGTTCGAACAGTTTCTCGACCCGACCATGATGTATTCGGCGGCACAGTTCCTCAGCCCCGAAGACAGCCTGGAACAGGCGCAGTTGAACAAGCTGGAACGGATCTGCCAGAAGCTCGCGCTCAAACCCGAGGATCATCTGCTGGAGATCGGCACCGGCTGGGGCAGCATGGCGCTCTACGCCGCGCAGCACTACGGCTGCCGCGTCACCACCACAACACTGTCGAAAGAGCAGTACGCGTTTACCGCCAAGCGCATTGAAGCACTGGGGTTGCAGGATCGGGTGACCCTGCTGCTCAAGGACTACCGCGACCTCACCGGCGAATACGACAAACTGGTGTCGATCGAGATGATCGAAGCGGTCGGCCATCGCTTCCTGCCGACCTACTTCAAACAGTGCGCGCACCTGCTCAAGAGCAACGGCCTGATGCTGTTGCAGGCAATCACTATCCGCGAACAACGTTACGAGCAGGCCAGGCGCGGCGTCGACTTCATCCAGCGCTACATCTTCCCCGGCGGCGCCCTGCCCAGCGTGCAGAAAATGCTCGAAGTGGTCAGCCGCGAGACCGACATGAACCTGCTGCACATGGAAGACTTCGGCCTGCACTACGCCCGCACCCTGCGCCTGTGGAATGAGAACTTTCGTCGCGCCCACGGGCGGTTGAGCGAGCTGGGTTACGACGATTATTTCCTCAGGCTGTGGGAGTTTTACCTGTGCTACTGCGAAGGCGGGTTCCTCGAGCGCACCATCGGCACCGCACAACTGCTGCTGGCCAAACCGGCCGCGATGCCCGCGCCGTTGCTCGGACGCTTCGATGCTTGAGCGGCTGACCAATGCAGTGCTGTTTCAGGTCGGCTGGCTGGCCTGTGTGCTCGGCGGCAACAGTCTGTGGTTGCTGCTGGCCCTGATGGTGCTGGTGATCCATCTGGGCTGGATCAGCAGTTGGGCGGCGGAAGGCCGTTTGATCCTCAGCGTGGTGATTGTCGGTACGGCGGTGGACAGCGTGTTGCGCGCAGCGGGAGTTTTCGATTTTCAGGATCCGGCACCGCTGATTCCGCTGTGGCTGATGCTGCTCTGGGCCTTGCTCGCCACCACGTTGCGTCACTGCCTGCAATGGAGCGCCCGACCATGGTGGCTGGCCAGCGTGCTCGGCGCGGTGGGTGGCGCACTATCCTATTACGGCGGTGGACGTTTGGCCGGAGTGCAATTTCCCTACGGTGAACTGCCGACCCTGATCGGCATCGGCCTGCTCTGGGCGCTGCTGTTTCCGTTGCTGCATGCGATGGCTCGGCGACTGGCGCACTGAGCGTCTGTCAGGCCTTTCACACAGCAACCGGCGGCTGCCTTACACTGCGCTCCATGAAAACCATTCCCCACCAGCAAATCACCGAGCCTGCGGTCAGCTGTTCGACCTGCGCAGCGTGCTGTTGCCAGCTCGAAGTGATGCTGATCACCGACACCGGCGTGCCCGAACGCTTTATCGATACCGATGAGTGGGGTGGTGAAGTGATGCTGCGTCTGGACGACGGCTGGTGCGCGGCGCTGGATCGCGACAGCATGATGTGCACGATCTATGAGAAACGTCCGCTGATCTGTCGCGAATTCGAGATGGGCGCACCGGAGTGCATTGAAGAACGCAAAGGCATTGCCACTGCTTACTGCTGATTAGAAGCAAAAAGATCGCAGCCTGCGGCCGCTCCTACAGGGGATTGGGTTTGCTGTAGGAGCTGCCGCAGGCTGCGATCTTTTGATTTTGCTTACAGCGGCATCGTGTAATGCAGCGCGTAGCTTTCTACACCGTCGTTGCTGCTGGCCAGGCCGGCGTTGGAATAGTGCGTTGCACGAATCCCCACTTCATGCCCGCCATTGAAGCGCAGACCAAAACCGATACGGTCTTCGAACTGGAAAGAGCCGCCGATGTTGTTGCTTTCATACTTGGTGTTGGAGAACGCTGCGACACCAATGCCCGCCTCAACATACGGCTTGACCGACTGACCGGCAAACTCGTAAACGAATACCGGCGAGAACGACAGGCTGTTGTTGCTGGAAGTCTTGTCACCCTCCCAGTAAGTGTAAGCGCCGCTCCAGTAACCGGTCAGGCGACCGACATCACTTTGCAGCCAGCTCTGATCCCAATCGAAATTCATGCCCAGGCGATAAGTCATGGTCGAATCGCTGGTCGCACCCACTGCAAACTCAACGCCTGCGGCTTGTGCGGTAATACTTTGCCCCATCAGTGCGGCCGCAATCGCGGCCAAGCAGAATAGTCGCTTCACGTTGAAACTTCCTTTTCCGGAACGATCGTTTGGTTTTCTAGATAACTCATCGCTATAGAAGCTAGCGCGTGATTAGAAGTTCAGCTGTTTTTTTAGTTATTTCACACTTTTTTTACAAGCTGAATTTTTCGACGTCGCCGGCAACTTGGCCCAGCAGGGGCAGGGTCTTGCGGAAGAACGCGGGATCGGCACTGGTCCAGAATCTGACCGGGCGGTTCGCCCCCTCGGCGAGCAGATCACGTTCGGCCAGCAACCGTTGCAGTTGCCGCGCTACCGCCGCGCCGGTGTCGATCAGGCTGACGCTATCGGGGATCATCGTCTTGAGCAGCGGCTTGAGAAACGGATAGTGAGTGCAGCCGAGAATGATCGTGTCGCAACCGTTGGCCAGCAGCGGCTCGACGTAATGCTGTAGCAACGTGCGCAACTCGGCGCTGTGCAGATCACCGCTTTCAATCATTTCCACCAGACCGGGGCACGGCTGGGTGATGACGCGTACGTCAGCGGCGAAGCGATCGAGCAACGCGGCGAACTTGGCGCTCTGCAAGGTGCCGGTGGTGGCGAGTACGCCGACCACGCCGCTGCGGGTCGCGGCAGCAGCCGGTTTGACCGCGGGTTCCATGCCGACAATCGGCCATTCGGGGAAATCCCGGCGCAGATCGGCAACCGCGGCCACCGTCGCCGTGTTGCAGGCGATCACCAGCGCCTTGGCGCCCTGCTCGCGGAAAAATCCGGCCATCACGTTGCAGCGCTGGCGGATGAACTCCGGGGTTTTCTCGCCGTAGGGAATGTGCCCGCAATCGGCGAAGTACAGCAGCGACTCATGGGGCAGCAAACGCTGGATTTCAGCCAGTACCGACAAACCGCCGACACCGGAATCGAACACCGCGATCGGCGCCTCACGCATGCTGCGAACCACAGACGCTGCAACCCGGATCGCGCTTGACCCGCAGTTCACGAAAGCGCGAACCCAGGGCATCGATCAACAGCAAACGCCCCACCAGCGGCTCACCAAAACCGACCAGCACCTTCAACGCTTCAAGCGCCTGCAGGCTGCCGACCAGCCCCACGAGCGGCCCGACCACACCGGCCTCGCTGCACGTCAGTTCGGCCTCGCTGCCATGCCCGTACAGGCAGTGGTAGCACGGACTTTCCGGGCGGCGCGGGTCGAATACCGACAACTGCCCTTCCAGACGAATCGCCGCGCCGCTGACCAATGGCTTGCGCGCGGCCACGCACGCGGCGTTGACTGCTTCGCGGGTGGAGAAATTGTCGGAACAGTCGAGCACCAGATCCACCGCAGCCACCGCGGCGGCCAGGGAATCCTCGTCCAGCGCCTGACGATGAGGCACCAGTTGAATCTCGGGATTGATCGCGCCCAGACGCTTGAGCGCCGAGTCGACCTTGCTCATGCCGACGCTGTCGGTGTCATGAATGATCTGGCGCTGCAGGTTGGTCAGGTCAACCGTATCGAAATCCGCCAGATGCAACTCACCGACACCCGCCGCCGCCAGATACAGCGCGACGGGCGCACCGAGACCGCCGAGGCCGACGATCAGCACGCGGCTGTCTTTCAGCTTCAATTGCCCATCGATATCGATGTGTTGCAGCAGAATCTGCCGGCTATAGCGCAGCAATTCCTGATCATTCAGCACGGCAGGCGCCCCAGGCTGATCCGTTGATGACCGCCCAGATCGGTGCGGCTGTGAACTTCTTCGAAACCGCGAGTGAGCAGCAGATCACGCACGGCCTCGGCTTGATCATAGCCGTGTTCGAGCATCAGCCAGCCGCCGGCTTCCAGATGATCCGGGGCCTGGGCGACGATCAGCCGCAGATCGTCAAGCCCATCGACACCGGCCACCAGCGCACTGGCCGGTTCGAAGCGCACGTCACCCTCGACCAGATGCGGGTCGGCGGCGGCGATATACGGCGGGTTGCTGATGATCAGATTGAAGCGCTGCCCTTCAAGGGCGCTGAACCAGTGGCTGCTCAACACCGTTGCGTTATTAAGGTTCAAGCGCTGGCGGTTGCGTTCAGCCAGGGCCACGGCTTCCAGCACGCGATCCACTGCCGTGACTTTCCACGCCGGACGCTCGCTGGCCAGGGCCAACGCAATTGCGCCGCTGCCGGTGCCCAGATCGAGCACTTTGGCCGGCATTGCCGCCAACAGCTCCAGCGCGGCCTCGACCAGCAACTCGGTGTCCGGGCGCGGGATCAGCGTGTGCGGCGCCACTTCCAGATCGAGCTTCCAGAACCCCTGCTGACCGAGAATATAGGCCACCGGCTCACCGCCGCGACGCCGTTGCAGGTACTCGGTAAAAATCAGCACCGCTTCGCTGGGTACGATGCGCTCGGGCCAGGTGTGCAGGAAGCTGCGCGGTTTGCCCAGTGCCGCAGCCAGGAGCAATTCGGCATCCAGACGCGCGGTGGGCGAGTCCGGCAGTTCGGCGGCGCGCAACAGACTGGCAATGATGGTCATTTATTCACCTATCGCTGCAAGCTGGTCGGCCTGGTATTCGGCCAGCAAAGGCTCGATCACCGCTTCAACGCCACCGGCGAGGATTTCATCAAGGGAGTACAGGGTCAGGTTGACGCGATGGTCAGTGACTCGGCCCTGGGCAAAGTTGTACGTGCGAATGCGCTCGGAACGGTCACCGGAACCGACCAGCAATTTACGCTCGCTGGCGATGGCATTCGCTGCCGCTGCGGTTTGCTGATCGTTGAGCTTGGCCGACAGCCAGGCCATCGCCCGGGCACGGTTCTTGTGCTGGGAACGTTCTTCCTGACACTCGACGACGGTGCCGGTCGGTATGTGCGTGATGCGGATCGCCGAGTCGGTGGTGTTGACGTGCTGACCACCGGCCCCGGAGGAACGGTAAGTGTCGACACGCAGATCCGCCGGGTTGATCTCGATGGCTTCGCGCTCGTCCGGCTCGGGCAACACCGCCACGGTGCAGGCCGAGGTGTGGATACGGCCTTGGGATTCGGTGGCCGGTACGCGCTGTACGCGGTGCGCGCCGGACTCGAATTTCAGCTTGCCATAAACGTTGTCGCCTTCAATGCGCGCGATGACTTCTTTATAGCCACCGTGCTCGCCTTCGTTTTCCGAAAGGATCTCCACGCGCCAGCCACGTCGTTCGGCGTAACGCGAGTACATGCGGAACAGATCGCCGGAGAAGATCGCCGCCTCGTCGCCACCGGTACCGGCGCGAATTTCGAGAAAGACGTTACGCCCGTCATTGGGATCCTTGGGCAGCAACATGCGCTGCAAATCATCTTCCAGCCTGATCAGCAATTCCTTGGCTTCGCGGACTTCTTCCACGGCCATTTCACGCATGTCCGGGTCGCTGTCCTTGAGCAGGGCCTGAGCGCCTTCAAGATCGCTTTGTACGCTGAGCAGCTTTTTATAGCCCTGTACCACCGGCTCGAGTTCGGCGTATTCCTTGGAGTAGGCGCGGAATTTGGCCTGATCGGCAATTACTTCGCCGTCGCCGAGCAGCGCGGTCAGTTCCTCGAAACGGTCCTGGAGGGTGTCCAGCTTATTGAGCAGTGACGCTTTCATTGCGGTTTTTTATCCGAAAAACTATCCGGTGAGCCCTCGAGGGCAAAGAGTTCCTGGGCCATGGCCAGCGCATCGAGGCGGCCTTCGGCAGAAAGCTTTTTCAATTGCACGCTGGGCGCATGCAACAGTTTATTGGTCAGGCCACGGGCCAGCTGCCCGAGCACGTCTTCGGCGTTGCCGCCGTTGGCCAGCAGGCGCAGGGCTTTTTGCAGCTCCTCGTCGCGCAGGCGTTCGCTCTGTTGCCGATAGGCCTTGAGCACATCGACCGCCGCCAGCTCACGCAGGCGCACCATGAAATCGTCGGCACCGACCGAGACCATCTCTTCCGCCGCCTGGGCTGCGCCCTGACGACTCTTGAGGTTCTCGGCGACCACTTCGTGCAGATCGTCGACGCTGTACAGATAAACGTCGTCGAGCTCGCCGACTTCCGGCTCGATGTCGCGGGGTACGGCGATGTCGACCATGAAGATCGGCTTGTGCTTGCGCTGCTTCAGCGCGCTTTCCACCGCGCCCTTGCCGAGGATCGGCAACTGGCTGGCGGTCGAACTGATCACGATGTCGCTGCGCACCAGTTCCGCCGGAATGTCCGAGAGCAGCACCGCATGCGCACCGAACTGCTCGGCCAGCAGACTGGCACGTTCCAGCGTACGGTTGGCAACTACGATGCGCTTGACCCCCAGCTCATGCAAATGACGGGCGACCAGAGTGATGGTCTCGCCGGCACCGATCAGCAGGGCCTGGCTACGTTGCAGGTCGCTGAAAATCTGCTTGGCCAGGCTGACCGCGGCGAACGCCACGGACACCGGGTTTTCGCCGATGGCGGTGTCGGTACGCACTTGCTTGGCGGCATTGAATGTCGCTTGAAACAGCCGCCCCAGCAGCGGGCCGATGGTTCCGGCCTCACGCGCCACGGCGTAGGCCGATTTCATCTGGCCGAGAATCTGCGGTTCGCCCAGCACCAGCGAGTCGAGTCCGGAGGCGACGCGCATCATGTGACGAACTGCCGCATCATCTTCATGCACATAAGCACTCGCGCGCAGCTCATCGAGGCTTAAATGGTGATAATCGGCCAGCCAGCGCAGCACCAGATCAGCGGAAACCTGATCCTGTTCTATATAAAGCTCACTGCGATTGCAGGTGGAGAGGATCGCAGCTTCGCGGCTGTCGGTGAGTCGGCAGAGCTGCTGCAAGGCCTCAACCAGCTGCTCAGGGGTAAAGGCCACGCGCTCGCGGACGTCTACTGAAGCAGTCTTGTGGTTAATACCGAGTGCAAGGAAGGCCATTCAAGGTCGCTGATGGTGACGTGAAGCCGGCAATTGTCCTACTTCGTCAGATTCAGAACAACTATTGGATATCTATCGCCCTTATTGTATCCACATCGTGCTGCGATCCATTCTCGTTCGTGTACACACAACCCTTGTAGGAGCTGCCGCAGGCTGCGATCTTTTGATTTTGCTTCGGATTCAAAAAAACAGGATCAAAAGATCGCAGCCTGCGGCAGCTCCTACAGGGGAGCAGCGTAAATTGCCTGAGCGGTTATGTTTGACCGAAGGCTTGTGTCATGATGATCCGACCGCAGGTTAGTCGTCCTTCTCTTATATGAATAGATCTTCCGCGTTGCTCCTTGCTTTTGTCTTCCTCAGCGGCTGCCAGGCCATGGCACCCGTTTCGCCGGACGGTACCCCGCCGGTCGAAGACACCGCGTCCACGCCTGAAAAACCCAAGGTTTACAGCTCGTTCAGCGAGGAAACCGTTTTCAGCCTGCTGAGCGCCGAACTCGCCGGCCAGCGCAATCGTTTCGACATTGCCCTGGATAACTACGTGACCCAGGCGATCAACACCCAGGATCCGGGCGTTTCCGAGCGCGCGTTCCGCATCGCCGAATACCTCGGTGCCGACCAGCCTGCGCTGGACACCGCACTGATCTGGGCAAAAAACGCTCCTGACGACCTCGAAGCGCAACGCGCCGCCGCCGTACAACTGGCCCGCGCCGGGCGTTACGACGACTCCATGGTCTATATGGAGAAAGTCCTGCAAGGCAAGGGTGACACCCATTTCGACTTCCTCGCCCTGTCGGCGGCCGATACCGATCAGGAAACCCGCAACGGCCTGATGAAAAGTTTCGACCGTCTGTTGCAGCGCCACCCGAAGAACAGCCAGCTGATTTTCGGCAAGGCCCTGCTGCTGCAACAGGACGGCGACAATAAGGCCGCCCTGACCCTGCTCGAAGACAACCCGCCGGAAGAAGGCGAGATCGCGCCGATCCTGCTGCGCGCGCGTCTGCTGCAAACCATGAATCGTGGCGACGAAGCCCTGCCGCTGTTGCAGAAAAGCATCAAGAAATACCCGGACGACAAGCGTCTGCGCCTGACTTATGCGCGCACGCTGGTCGAACAGGACCGGATGGACGACGCCAAGGTCGAGTTCTCCACCCTGGTTCAGCAATACCCCGAAGACGATGAACTGCGTTATTCGCTGGCATTGGTATGCCTGGAAGCCAAGGCCTGGGACGAGGCCAAGGGTTATCTGGAAGACCTGATCGCCCGTGAAAGCCATGTCGACTCGGCGCACCTGAACCTCGGCCGCATCGCTGAAGAGCGCAACGACCCGCAGGGCGCGCTGATCGAATACGCCCAGGTCGGCCCGGGCAACGATTATCTGCCGGCGCAACTGCGTCAGGCCGATATCCTGATGAACAACGGCAAGACCGCCGAAGCCCAGAGCAAACTGGCCGCCGAACGTGATGCCCAGCCGGATTACGCGATCCAGCTGTATCTGATCGAATCCGAAACCCTGTCGGCCAACAAACAGGACGACAAGGCCTGGAAGACGCTGGACAAAGCCTTGCAGCAATACCCGGACGATCTGAATCTGCTCTACACCCGCGCCATGCTTGCGGAAAAACGCAATGATCTGGCACAGATGGAAAAAGACCTGCGCCTGATCATCAAGCGCGACCCGGACAACGCCATGGCGCTCAATGCGCTGGGCTACACCCTGTCCGATCGCACCACCCGCTACGCTGAAGCCAAAGCGCTGATCGAACAGGCGCACCAGATCAACCCGGAAGACCCGGCGGTACTCGACAGCCTCGGCTGGGTGAATTTCCGCATGGGCAATCTGGACGACGCCGAGAAATATCTGCGTCAGGCGCTTGAGCGTTTCCCGGACCACGAAGTCGCCGCGCACCTGGGCGAAGTTCTGTGGGTCAAGGGCAACCAGCGCGAAGCCAAACAGGTCTGGGGCAAGTACCTCAAAGATCAGCCCGACAGCACCATCCTGCGCAGCACCATCAAGCGCCTGACCGGATCCGAGACTCTTTAACTCATGTTTTTGCGCCACGTTATTGTTTTCAGCTTCATCGCCTTGCTCGCCGGTTGCGCGGGCTTCGGCGCTCGCGAATCGGTCGAGGGCCACGGCAGTCCGGCTCAGTGGGCCGCGAACAAACAACAGCTGACCGGCCTCGACGGCTGGCAGATCGACGGCAAGATCGGCATTCGCGCGCCGAAAGACTCCGGCAGCGGCACGCTGTTCTGGCTGCAACGCCAGGACTACTACGACATTCGCCTGTCCGGCCCGCTGGGTCGTGGCGCGGCACGTCTGACCGGGCGCCCGGGCAAGGTCTCGCTGGAAGTCGCCAATCAGGGCCGTTATGACGCCGAGTCGCCGGAAGCGCTGCTCGAAGAGCAACTCGGCTGGAAGCTGCCGGTGTCGAATCTGGCCTGGTGGGTCCGTGGCCTGCCGGCACCAGAAAGCAAAAGCCGTCTGACCCTGGATAACGACAGTCGCCTGGCCAATCTGGAACAGGACGGCTGGAAGGTCGAATACCTCAGCTACGCCGAGCAAAACGGTTACTGGCTGCCCGAGCGAATCAAGCTGCACGGCACCGATCTGGACGTGACGCTGGTGATCAAGACCTGGCAACCGCGTAAATTGGGGCAATAAAGCATGACCGCTCCACGTTTGACGCTGCCCTCGCCGGCCAAGCTCAACCTGATGCTGCACATTCTCGGTCGCCGGGCAGACGGCTATCACGAACTGCAGACGTTGTTTCAGTTTGTCGATTACGGCGACGAAATCACCTTCGCCGTGCGCGATGACGGCGTGATTCAGTTGCACACCGAATTCGCCGGCGTGCCCCACGACAGCAACCTGATCGTGCGCGCGGCAAAAATGCTGCAGCAACAATCCGGCTGCTCGCTCGGTATCGATATCTGGATTGATAAAGTTCTGCCCATGGGCGGCGGCATCGGTGGCGGCAGCTCGAATGCCGCGACCACCCTGCTCGGCCTCAATCACTTGTGGCAACTGGGCTGGGATGAAGATCGCCTCGCGGCATTGGGCCTGTCGCTCGGCGCTGACGTACCGGTTTTCGTCCGTGGCCACGCAGCATTTGCCGAGGGTGTGGGCGAGAAACTGACCCCGGTCGACCCCGAAGAACCGTGGTATCTGGTGCTCGTGCCGCAAGTCTCTGTAAGTACGGCAGAAATTTTTTCCGATCCTTTGTTGACACGTAACACGCCGCCCATTAAAGTGCGCCCCGTTCCCGAGGGAAACAGTCGAAATGACTGCTTGCCGGTGGTTGCAAGGCGTTATCCAGAAGTACGTAACGCATTGGATTTGTTAGGTAAATTCACCGAAGCAAAACTCACCGGAACTGGAAGTTGTGTGTTTGGGGGCTTCCCAAGCAAAGCTGAAGCTGATAAAGTCTCGGCCCTTCTGACAGAGACCCTTACAGGGTTTGTAGCGAAAGGAAGCAACGTTTCGATGTTGCATCGCAAGCTGCGAAGTCTGCTCTAAAAGGAATCAAGTGCCAGGCACTTGAAGCAACAGATACAGGGGCGTCGCCAAGCGGTAAGGCAGCAGGTTTTGATCCTGCCATGCGTTGGTTCGAATCCAGCCGCCCCTGCCATTTTCTATACTCATCCAGGTTACCCTCAGCCTCTAGGTACTGCGCGTGTCCAAGATGATGGTCTTTACGGGGAATGCTAACCCCGATCTGGCTCGGCGTGTTGTACGTCAGCTGCATATCCCTCTCGGTGACATCTCTGTCGGTAAATTCTCCGACGGCGAAATTACTGCCGAGATCAATGAAAACGTTCGCGGTAAAGACGTTTTCATTATTCAGCCGACTTGCGCTCCGACCAACGATAACCTGATGGAACTGGTAGTGATGGCTGATGCCTTCCGCCGCTCCTCGGCTACTCGTATTACTGCTGTTATTCCTTATTTTGGTTATGCCCGTCAGGATCGCCGTCCGCGTTCCGCACGTGTGGCTATCAGCGCGAAAGTCGTTGCTGACATGCTTACCGTAGTCGGCATCGACCGTGTTCTCACGGTTGATCTGCATGCTGACCAGATTCAGGGCTTCTTCGATATTCCGGTAGATAACATCTACGGCTCCCCGGTTCTGGTGGATGACATTGAAGATCAGCGCTTCGAAAACCTGATGATCGTGTCCCCGGACATTGGTGGCGTCGTGCGTGCACGGGCTGTTGCCAAATCCCTGGGCGTGGATCTCGGGATCATCGACAAACGCCGTGAGAAAGCCAATCACTCTGAAGTGATGCATATCATCGGTGATGTCGAAGGGCGCACCTGCATTCTGGTCGATGACATGGTCGATACCGCCGGCACTCTGTGCCACGCGGCCAAGGCCCTGAAAGAGCATGGCGCAGCCAAGGTCTTTGCCTACTGCACACACCCTGTGCTGTCGGGTCGGGCCATCGAGAATATCGAAAATTCCGTGCTGGACGAGCTGGTGGTGACTAACACCATCCCGCTGTCCGCTGCAGCACAAGCCTGTGCACGTATCCGTCAACTGGATATCGCACCGGTTGTTGCCGAAGCGGTTCGCCGCATCAGCAATGAAGAATCGATCAGCGCGATGTTCCGTTAAGGGCCCTGCCCTTCTCGAAATGTCTCGTTGACGAAAAGCGCCCCGCCCCGGCATACCTGTCGGGGCGGGGCTTTTTTGCCCATACCGTGTTTGGCGCTGGTCGCAAACGCCACTCGGTCATGGCTATTTTGGAGATACAAAATGAACGATTTTACTCTGAATGCTGAAGTGCGTTCCGACCTGGGGAAAGGTGCGAGCCGCCGCCTGCGTCGTCTCGCCGCCCTGGTTCCAGCTGTTGTTTACGGTGGCGACAAAGCCCCTGAATCCATCAGCATGCTGGCCAAAGAAGTTGCCAAACTGCTCGAAAACGAAGCGGCTTACAGCCACATCATCGAGCTGAACGTTGGTGGCAAGAAACAAAACGTCGTCATCAAAGCTCTGCAACGTCACCCGGCCAAAGGCCACGTGATGCACGCTGACTTCGTACGCGTTGTCGCTGGCCAGAAACTGACCGCTATCGTTCCTGTGCACTTCATCAACGAAGCTGCTCCAGTGAAGAAAGGCGGCGAAATCTCGCACGTTGTTGCCGAGATCGAAGTTTCCTGCCTGCCAAAAGACCTGCCTGAGTTCATCGAAGTCGACCTGGCTAACGCTGAAATCGGCACCATCGTTCACCTGTCGGACCTCAAAGCTCCTAAAGGTGTCGAGTTCGTTGCTCTGGCACACGGCGATGACAAGGCAGTAGCCAACGTCCACGCTCCACGTGTTGCTCCAGAAGCTACCGAAGAAGGCGCAGCAGAGTAATTTCACTCTGTTCGTCGGAGTGAGTGAAACATCGCGGACTGGAACGTAGCGAGAAAGCGGGCGGGAACGCGGAGTTTACATTCATGGTAAATGAGCAATTTTCGTCCACTTTCGCCGCCTTCACTGATCGCGGCGATGTTAACCACCACTCCAAGGAAGGGCCCCTATCGTGACTGCCATCAAACTGATCGTTGGCCTGGGTAATCCAGGCGCTGAATACGAACAGACCCGGCATAACGCAGGGGCCCTTTTTGTTGAGCGCATCGCTGCCGCGCAAGGTGTGAACCTTGTGGCCGATCGCAAATATTTCGGCCTGACCGGACGCTACTCGCATCAGGGTCAGGATGTTCGTCTGCTGATTCCCACCACCTACATGAACCGCAGCGGCCAGGCCGTGGCGGCATTAGCCGGTTTCTTCCGCATCAAGCCTGAAGAAATCCTGGTGGCGCACGACGAACTCGACCTGCCTCCGGGCGTCGCCAAGCTCAAGCAGGGCGGCGGCCATGGCGGTCACAACGGGTTGCGCGACATCATTGCGCAACTGGGCAATCAGAATACTTTCTACCGCCTGCGGCTTGGCATCGGCCACCCGGGCGTCGCCAGTATGGTTTCAAATTTCGTCCTGGGTCGTGCGCCACGCGCCGAACAGGAAAAACTCGATGCCAGCATCGACTTTGCCCTCGGCGTGCTGCCGGATATCCTCGCCGGTGAATGGAACCGCGCGATGAAAAACCTGCACAGCCAGAAGGCCTGACTCTAATCCGAGGGGAAACACCATGGGATTCAATTGCGGCATCGTCGGCCTGCCTAACGTCGGCAAGTCCACCCTGTTCAACGCCCTGACCAAATCCGGTATCGCGGCCGAGAACTTCCCCTTCTGCACCATCGAGCCGAACAGCGGCATCGTGCCGATGCCGGATCCACGTCTGGAAGCCCTGGCGGCCATCGTCAATCCGAAGCGCATCCTGCCGACCACCATGGAATTCGTCGACATCGCAGGCCTGGTGGCCGGCGCCTCGAAAGGTGAAGGTCTGGGCAACAAGTTCCTGGCCAACATCCGCGAAACCGACGCCATCGCTCATGTGGTGCGCTGCTTCGAAGACGACAACGTGATCCACGTGTCCAACAGCGTCGACCCGAAACGCGACATCGAAATCATCGACCTGGAACTGATCTTCGCCGACCTCGACAGCTGCGAAAAGCAACTGCAGAAAGTCGCGCGCAATGCCAAGGGCGGTGACAAGGACGCAGTCGTTCAGAAAGCTTTGCTGGAGCAACTGATCGCGCACTTCACCGAAGCCAAGCCTGCACGTAGCCTGATGAAGAACATGAGCGCGGACGAGAAGGCCGTGATCAAGGGCTTCCACCTGCTGACCACCAAACCGGTCATGTACATCGCCAACGTCGCTGAAGACGGTTTCGAGAACAACCCGCACCTGGACGTGGTCAAGGCCATCGCCGAAGAAGAAGGCGCCATGGTCGTTCCGGTCTGCAACAAGATCGAAGCGGAAATCGCCGAGCTGGATGACGGCGAAGAAAAAGACATGTTCCTCGAGGCCCTGGGCCTGGAAGAGCCTGGCCTGAACCGCGTGATCCGCGCCGGCTACGAAATGCTCCACCTGCAGACCTACTTCACCGCCGGTGTCGAAGAAGTCCGCGCCTGGACCGTCAAAGTCGGTGCCACCGCACCACAAGCTGCTGGCGTGATCCACACCGACTTCGAAAAAGGCTTCATCCGCGCCGAAGTCATCGCCTACAACGACTTCATCCAGTACAAGGGCGAAGCCGGTACCAAGGAAGCCGGTAAATGGCGCCTGGAAGGCAAGGACTACATCGTCAAAGACGGTGACGTGATGCACTTCCGCTTCAACGTCTAAGCGTTACGCCCAAGAAAAAGCCGCGTTTGATACGCGGCTTTTTTGTGCCTGAAATAATCTCCGTTACACCACCCATCCCCTGTAGGAGTGAGCCTGCTCGCGATAGCGGTGTGTCAGATGAAGTTACGTCAACTGACACACCGCTATCGCGAGCAGGCTCACTCCTACAGTTTAAACGGTATGGGTCAGGCCTTTTTGGTGCGCGGCAGGAAGATCGCCAGCACGCCAAACAACGGCAAAAACGAACACAGGAAGTACACGTACTCAATCCCGTGTATATCCGCCAGATGCCCCAGCAACGCCGCACCAATCCCGCCGAAACCAAACATCAAGCCGAAGAACACCCCGGCAATCATCCCGACGTTACCCGGCACCAGTTCCTGCGCATACACCACAATCGCCGAGAACGCCGAGGCGAGAATGAAGCCGATCACCACACTGAGGACAGTGGTCCAGAACAGATCGACGTGCGGCATCAGCAAGGTAAACGGCGCCACGCCAAGGATCGAGAACCAGATCACCGCCTTACGCCCGATCTTGTCGCCGATCGGCCCGCCGAAGAACGTCCCCGCCGCCACCGCACCGAGAAACAGGAACAGATGCAGTTGCGAGCTGGCCACCGACAGGTCGAATTTCTCGATCAGGTAGAAGGTGAAATAGCTGGTGAGGCTGGCCATGTAGAAATACTTGGAGAACACCAGCAGGCCGAGCACCACGAGCGCACTGATCACCCTGCCCTTCGACAATCCGTGAGTCGCCGCTTGGCCAGCCTTGAGCTTGAACAGGTTGAGGTGATGGGCATACCAGCGGCTGATGCGATACAGCACGAACAACGCAAACACCGCGAACAATCCAAACCACGCCACGTTGCCCTGACCGAACGGAATGATGATCGCCGCCGCCAGCAACGGGCCGAACGCGGAACCGGCGTTACCACCGACCTGGAAGGTCGATTGCGCCAGACCAAAGCGTCCACCGGAGGCCAGCCGGGCAATCCGCGAAGCCTCGGGGTGGAACGTCGAGGAACCGATCCCGATCAGCGCCGCCGCCAGCAGAATCAATGGAAAACTGCCGACCACCGACATCATCACGATGCCAATCAGCGTGCAGATCGAACCTGCCGGCAACAGCCACGGTTTCGGATGGCGGTCAGTGTGATAACCGACCCACGGCTGCAGCAGCGATGCGGTCAGCTGGAAGGTCAAGGTGATCAGCCCGACCTGGGTGAAGCTCAAGCCATAGTTGGCTTTAAGCATCGGGTAGATCGACGGCAGCACCGACTGAATCAGGTCGTTGATCAAATGCGCCAGCGCCACCGCGCCGATGATACGCATCACCAGTGGGCTGCTTTGTGGAGCAGCGGGCGCCGAGGCAGCGGCGGTCTGAGCGTTGCTGATAGCCATGAAAGTTTCCGTACAGCAGATGGGTGCACGCGGGCAGGTGCGCCAATGTGCCATTTTTCGGTGCGCCAACGCCATCCCCTTAGCCAGCTAACTAACCAACCGAACGACCCAATCCTGTAGGAGCTGCCGAAGGCTCGGGCCGCGATCGGACGATCTTTTGATTTTGTTTTTAAAGGGCAAGATCAAAAGATCGCAGCCTGCGGCAGCTCCTACAGGGAGAAGGGTGATAGCGCAACGCCATGGTCTGAATCTTGCCTTGCTTCTCCCCTCGAACGCGGCGGCCTTACAAAGGCTGCCGAGAATGGGAAGTTTCGCTACAGAGCCGGCCTACAGAGCGGGCAAGAGTGAACTTTCGAGGCCTTTTAGCAGGGCACGACATCCGGGTTGCACGACCGCGATGCACGCCATCGGTGCGTGGTGTCCAGAGGAGTCATGAGGCATGCAGGCTTTCCTTTCACCGGGGATCAAATTGCTGGGGCGGTTTGGATTCGCACGTAAATTCCAGCTGTTGTTTCTGCTGTTTATTCTGCCGTTGGCCGGCAGTCTGTTGATGATCGGCCAGGACTATCGCGACAGGCTCAACCTGATTTCCGGTGAACGTGCCGGGGTGCGCCAATTGCTCAGCCTCGATGCGCTGGACAACCTGCTCGCCGCCCAACGCGACCGCGCCGCCCGTTGGCGCGCCACCGAAACCAATCGCCAGCCAACCCCGGCCACCCTCGCCGCCATGGCTGCATTTGACGCCGTGCAACCGGCCGTCCAGCAAGCCACCAGCGATTTGGGCAACGCCCTGAACAAGGAAGGCGCCGAAGGCGAAACCCTCGCCCGCTATCAAGCCCTGCAAATCAGGCTCGGCGGTCTGGATTCGAAAAGCCTGAGCAGCGTCGGCTGGTGGCCGGACGGTTACGATCGCTTCACCAACGCCCTCAGCGCCCTGCAAGCCTTGCGCGAGCAGATCGTCATGGACAACCGCCTGACCCTCGCGCCGTGGCTGGAAACCTATCTGCTGACACAGATCTCCACGCAGCACGCGCCGGACCTGATCGAGCGCGTAGGTCGTCTGGCGGCGGTCGGTCAGGCCTCGGTGGTCTCGGGCCAATTCACCCTGCAAAGCCGCTTGCAGCTGCGTGACTTGCGTGGCCGCATCGGCGATGCCCGCGAGCAACTCGTGAAAACCGCCGGCCTGCTCGAAGCGCGTCTGCCGAGCGATCTGCAAACCTGGGCCGGTCAGTACCACGACAGTCTCAAACGCCTCGATGCCGGCCTGAAGGTGCTGGATGACGGCGTGTTCGGCGGCAGTATTAGCCTCAAGCCTGAAGACTTCGAACGCAGCCTCGACGCCCTGCTGAGCGATCTTGCGTCGTTGCGCCAGCAATCGCTGCTGTCGCTGGATCAGCGCCTGGACGCCTACCACGCTTCGGCGATTCGCCAATTCATCGTGGTCGCGGCGATCTTCGGTTGCCTGCTGCTGGCGGCGCTGTACCTGTTCGTCTGCCTGCAGGCTTCGATACGCCGCAGCGCCAGCGGCATTACCCTGCTCGCCGAAGCCCTGCGCGACGGCAATCTCAGCCTGCAAGTGCCGGTGGTGGGCCGCGATGAGCTGGCGGCGATCAGTACCGCGCTCAACGTCGCGGTGGTGCAACTGCGCGCGAGCATGCTCGGGGTCGATCACGAAACCTCGCAACTGAGCCACGCGGTGCGCAGCCTCAACGATCATTCCAGCGGCGCGCTGAGCGAAGTCGAAGCGCAGCAGTTGCAGATCAGCCAGATCGCCGCCGCTGCCACGCAACTGGCCGCCACGTCGCAAGGTGTGGCGCAGAGCTGCGAACAGGCCTCCGGCAGCGCCCAGCACACCCGGCGCATCGCCGCTGACAGCAGCCGTGACAGCCAGCGCACCACGGCGAGCATTCAGCAACTCAACCAACGCCTGAACGACACCGCCGCCGCGCTCGGTCGAGTCAGCGAACAAGGCCAGCAGATTCAATTGGTGGTCGACACCATTCGTGGCGTCGCCGAGCAGACCAACCTGCTGGCGCTCAACGCTGCGATCGAGGCGGCACGCGCTGGCGAACAGGGACGCGGATTTGCCGTGGTCGCCGATGAAGTGCGCAGCCTGTCGCAACGCACGCAATCGTCCACTGCGCAGATTGCCGGCACCGTCGACAGCTTACGCGCCACGGTCAACGAAGCGGTGAGCCTGATGGAAGCCGCCTGCGGCCAGGCGCAATCGGATGCCGCAGCCGTGACCGGTCTCGGTGAACGTCTCGGCGAAATCGCCAGCGCCGTACAAAATGTCACCGACACCCTGGCGCAGATCGCCACTGCCGTGGAAGAACAGGCGAGCACCGCCGATGAGGTCAGCGGCAATATCCAGCAGGTCGATCAGGCGGCGGTGCGCTTGCTCGAAGGCGCCCGAGCAGTGAACCTGGCGGCGGACACCTTGAGCCAGGGCAGCAAGGCCCTGAGTGACAACACTGCTCGCTTTCGCCTCAGTTGATTCGCGCCTCGGGGAAGTCCGCTTCCAGCTCGGTCTTCAGCCACTGAATAAACCACGCCGCATCCGCCGACAGTTCGGCGGACGGCGTGAGCACCCGATAGCTTTCCAGCTTCACCTGCGCGTCCACCGCGCGCACCAGTTTGCCGGACTTGAGTTCCTCGCGAACCAGCACTTCATTGGCCAGAGCGATGCCCTGCCCGCTCTCGGCCACCGACAGTGCGTGATCGTTGTTGACGTAGAGCATGTCGGAATTGAGGTGAATATCCAGCTCGTGGGCGGCGAACCACAGGTTCCACCATTCGCCGTCATCGACGTGGATCAGCTCATGCCGAACCAGATCGGCCGGGCCGGCCACAGGCCCGATGCTGGCGAGGTATTGCGGGGTGCAGATCGGAAACACGCGCGGACAGATCAGCGCTTCACGGGAGTCGGCGTATTGCCCGTCGAGGCCGTAGACGATGCCCAGATCGGCGCTCTTGCCGTCGACTTCGGTGAAGGTCGAATTCGGCTCGATGGCGAACTTCAAACCCGGCCGCAAATGGCGCATCGCTTCGATGCGCGGCATCAGCCAGCGCTTGGCGAACCCCGGCACCACCATGATCCGCAACCAGCGCTCGGCCTCTTTGGGCTGCGCTTCCTTGCCGGCCTCGATGATCAACTGCAGGGCGGCGGCGATCTTGCGGTGATACTTCTCCCCCGCCGACGTCAGGTTGACCCCGCGCGAGGTACGCTCGAACAACTGAATGCCCAGCCACTCCTCCAGCAACTTCACATGCCGACCAATCGCTGGCTGGGTCACGTGCAGAGCTTTCGAGGCTTCGACATAACTGCCCAAGCGCGCGGCGGCATCGAACGCACGCACCGCGTTGAGCGGCGGCAAACGGTGGTCGGGCATGATTCCTGGCACCTTTGGCTGTTAAATTAACTAACAGCTGCCATGTTTAAATTGAAGTGTCGCCCCGCGCAACCCCTGGCTGATAATCGAGCCACAGCAGAACAAAAAAATAGCTGGTTTCACCCCGTACGCAATCTCGATCCTGCCCAGAAAAATAATATCCATGGCCCGACGACGTCGCTGATTCGCAGCGCAATCGCAGGCGATGGGGGAATCGGAGGTAACGCATGAATGCCCTGCATTCGCTGCAAACACTGGCGGTGTCGATCCGCTCGGTGCGCAAGGTTTACGGTGACCCGAACACCGGTCCGGTGGCGTTGAAAAACGTCGACCTGGACATTCGCGACAACGAATTCTTCACCCTGCTCGGCCCTTCCGGCTGCGGCAAAACTACCCTGCTAAGAATGATCGCCGGCTTCGAGTTTCCCACCGAAGGCGAGATTCTGCTGTACGGCGAAAACATCGCTGATCGCCCGCCGTTCCAGCGCCCGGTCAACACAGTGTTCCAGCATTACGCATTGTTCCCGCACATGACCATCGCCGAGAACCTGGCCTTCGGCCTCGAATCGCATCCAATGGGCAAGGTGCTGAACAAAACGCAAGTCGCCGAGCGCGTGCGCGAGATGCTCGCGCTGGTGCAGATGGAACGCTTCGCCAATCGCAAACCGGCGCAGCTGTCCGGCGGCCAGCAACAACGTGTGGCGCTGGCCCGTGCGTTGGCACCGCACCCGAAAGTCCTGCTGCTGGATGAGCCACTGTCGGCCCTCGATCTGAAGCTGCGCCAGGCCATGCGCGAAGAGCTGAAAACCATTCAGGCCAAGACCGGCATCACCTTCATCTTCGTCACCCACGACCAGGAAGAAGCGCTGACCATGTCCGACCGCATCGCCGTGTTGTCCGAAGGCGAAGTGCAGCAGGTCGGCCGCCCGGAAGACATCTACGAACGGCCGCGCAATCGCTTCGTCGCCGACTTCATCGGCGAGACCAACTTCATCCAGGGCACGGTGACGAAGATCGAGGACGGCCAAGCCTGGTTCGCCGGGCCGGCCGGGCATCCGCTGCCGGCGCAAGCGTGCAGCGACGTGGCAGTCGGCGCCAGCGTGACCTTGTCGGTACGTCCCGAGCGCCTGCACCTGGTGCCCGCCGCGACCGAAGCCGCGCTGCCGTGCCGGATCGAAGCGCAGATCTACCTCGGCACCGATCTGCAATATCAGGTCTGCCTCAGCGACGGGTCGCGCCTCACCGTGCGCACACCCAACTGCGTCGACCAGAGCCTGCGCTTTGCGGTCGGCAGTCAGGCCGGTCTGTTGTTCGACCGCGCAAGCGCCAGCGTCCTGCACGATTGAGCCCGAGGAATTGCCATGCACGCCTTACCGATTGCCAACACGCTGGAACGCCGCAAGGCCTTCCAGAGCTTCCTCGGAGTCAGCCCGGCACTGCTCGCCATCGGCCTGTTTCTGCTGGTGCCGATCCTGATCGTCATCGGCTATTCGCTGATGGAAGCCAACCCCTACGGCGGGGTCAATAAAGTCTTCAGCACTGACGCTTACACATCGTTGCTGTTCGAACGGCAAATGGACGACAGCCTCGCGTTCGCCGACTCCTACCTGATCATCGCCCTGCGCTCGATCGGCATCGCCGGACTGACCACGATCATCACCCTGTTGATCGGGTTTCCGGTCGCCGTGTGGCTGGCGATGCAACCGGCACACCGGCGTGGCCTGCTGATCTTTCTGATCACCGTGCCGTTCTGGGCCAACCTGCTGATCCGCACCTACGCGTGGATTCTGCTGCTGCGCAACACCGGGGTGATCAACAACAGCCTGATGGGCATGGGTGTCATCCATGAGCCGTTGCAGTTGTTGTACACCGACGGCGCGGTGCTGCTGGGGCTGGTTTATACCTATGCACCGTTCGTGGTGTTGCCGATCTACGCGACGCTGGAAAAGATGGATATCCGTCTGCTCGAAGCCGCTCAGGATCTGTATGCCGGCCGCGTGCGCACCTTGCGCAAAGTGGTGTTGCCGATCGCCAGACCGGGAATTCTCGCCGGCGCCATCCTCACGTTCGTGCCATGCCTGGGCGCGATGATCGCCCCGGAACTGCTCGGCGGCGGCACGCGGATGATGCTTGGCAACCTGATCTTCCGGCAGTTCAGCGATGCGCGTAACTGGCCGTTCGGCGCCGCGCTGTCGCTGGTGCTGATGGCCGCCGTAATGCTGGTGCTGACCGTGTATGCCCTGCGCGCCGAGCGCCAGCGCATCGCCAAGGGAGGTGCGTGATGCTCGCGCTATTCAAACGCAAAGGGCTGGGCGTGCAGGACTTTCCCGGCTTCGGTGGTTTCAGTTTGCTGTTCTATCTGTACCTGTACGCGCCGATCGTGGTGCTGGTGGTGTTCTCGTTCAACGCCAATCAGTCAGCGACGGTGTGGACCGGCTTCAGCCTCGACTGGTATCGCGCCGCGTTCGCCAATCAGGCCCTGCGCCAGGCCGCTGGCAACAGCCTGTTGATCGCGGTCTGCGCGAGCATGATCGCCACGGCGATTGCTACCCTCGCCGCCCTCGGCACTTCACGCGGAGCGAAGTTCAAGGGCCTGCAACTGTCGATGGGCGCGATCATGTTGCCGCTGGTGCTGCCGGAAATTGTCGTCGGTGTGGCGACGCTCGCACTGTTCTCGACCATTGGCCTGTCGCTGGGTTACGGCAATCTGATCATCGCGCACACGGTGTTCTGCATTCCGTTTGCCTACCTGCCGATCCGTGCGCGCCTCAACGACATGGATCTGTCGCTGGAGCAAGCCTCGGCCGACCTCTACGCCGGCCCGTGGCGGACCTTTCGCAAAGTGACCTTGCCGCTGCTGATGCCAGGGATTTTCTCCGGGTTGATGCTGGCCTTCATCGTCTCGCTGGATAACTTCGTGATCTCGATGATGGTCTCCCAGGCCGGCACCACGACCCTGCCGATCTTCATCTTCGGCCTGCTGCGCATGGGCGTGACACCCGACGTCAATGCCGTCTCGACCCTGATCCTCGGCGTCTCGGTGTTGTTTGTCAGCCTCTCTTACCTGCTGGGCAAAAAGCCCGCCTGAACCTTCTACGAACCGTGGGGAAATAGCATGAGCAAGTGGATGAAAAACGTCGGCACTGCGTTGTTCCTGACTGTGCCGCTGGTCATGACCGGCAGCGTTCAGGCCGCAGAAAAACTCAATGTGGTGAGCTGGAGCGGTTACTTCTCGCCGGAGATTCTCGCCAAGTTCCAGAAGCAGACGGGCATCGAAGTCACCGTCGATTCCTACGATTCCAACGAGACCCTGCTGGCCAAACTGAAACAGGGTGGCACCGGGTATGACGTGGCGATTCCGTCACACCAGTTCATCCCGATCCTGATCAAGGAAAACCTGCTGGAGCGTTTCGATCCGGTCAAGGAGCCGTACTATGCCAGCGTTGTGGATAACCTGAAAAAACCGAGCTGGGACCCGGAAGGCGCGTATTCGGTGCCGTTCATCTGGGGCACCACCAGCGTGGTCCTCGACAGTGCGCGCTACAAAGGCCCGGTCGACAGCTACAAGGTTTTGTACGAGCCGCCAGCCGAGTTGCAGGGGCGGATCAACATGTTCGATTCGGTCAGCGACATGGTCGACATGGCCAGCCTGTACCTGAACATTCCGTTGTGCAGCGAAGACCCGAAACAGATGCAGCAAGTGCTGACGCTGCTCAAGGCGCAGAAGCCGTTCGTGAAGACCTACAGCTCCAAGGCCGGCTCGATCCGCGAGAACCTCGCCTCGGGTGAAATCGACATGTCGATGTTCTGGGGCGGCTCATCGATGCGTGCCCGCGAAATGAAACCGAGCCTGAAATACCTGTACCCGAAAGAAGGCGTGCTGGCCTGGGTCGACAACATGGTCATCCCCACCGGCAGCAAGAATCCGGCGAATGCCAAGGCGTTCATCGCCTTCCTCAGCCAGCCGGAAAACTCGGCGATGACCCAGAACTTCCTCAAGCACCAGAGCCCGATCAAAGGCGTCGAACCGTTCCTCGACGCGGCGCTCAAGGATGCGCCGGAGCTGCACATTCCCGAGGGTACCCACGTGGTGTTCAGCAAGACCTGCGGCGAAGGCGCGATCCGTCTCGCTGACCGTCTCTGGACCAACCTGATGCGTTGATCCCTGCCCGCCCCGGCATGCGGCCGGGGCGTTTCTCCAGTCGTCTGAAAGGCGCCGTTGTCATGAATTCCAATAACATCAGCGAACTGGTCCTGCTGCAGGCCCACGAGCTCGCCGAACGCATCCGCCTGCGCCAGGTGTCCTGCCGCGAAGTGATGCAGACTTATCTTGCCCATATCGAACGTTTCAACCCGCAGGTCAACGCGCTGATCAGCCTGCAGTCACCGGAAACCCTGCTGGCCCAGGCCGATGCGCGCGATGCCGAACTGGCGCGCGGTGAATACCGTGGCTGGATGCACGGCCTGCCCCACGCGATCAAGGATCTGTCGCTGACCCAGGGCATCCGCACCACGCTGGGTTCACCGCTGTTCAAGGACTTTATCCCCGAGCGCGACGGCATCATGGTCGAGCGGATCAAAGCGGCCGGTGCGATCATCATCGGCAAGACCAACACCCCGGAATTCGGCCTCGGTTCGCAGAGCTACAACCCGCTGTTCGGCGCCACCGGTTGCGCCTATGACCCGAGCAAAACCGCGGGCGGCAGCAGCGGTGGCGCGGCGGCAGCACTGGCGATGCATCTGGTGCCGGTGGCCGATGGCAGCGACATGATGGGTTCGCTGCGCAACCCGGCGGCGTTCAATAACATCTTCGGGTTCAGACCTTCTCAGGGCCGCGTGCCGTTTGATGACAGTGCCGATCTGTTTTTCGATCAACTCGGTTACGAAGGGCCGATGGCGCGCAGCGTGAGGGATGCGGCATTGCTGCTGTCGGTGCAGGCCGGGGGCGATGCGCGGGCGCCACTGTCCATCGCTGAATCCGGTGAGGTCTTTGCGGCGCCGCTGGAGCGTGATTTCAAGGGCACGCGGTTGGGATGGCTGGGGGATTTCAACGGTTATCTGCCGATGGAGAACGGCATCCTCGGACTGTGCGAAAAAACCTTTGCCGACTTCGAAAGCCTCGGCTGCCGGGTCGAGTCGGTTGAACCGGGTTTCGCTCCCGAGCGGTTGTGGAGCAGTTGGCGGACGTTGCGGCACTGGATGGTCGCGGGGTCTTTGGGCGCGGCCTACGCCGATCCGCAGAAGCGCGCGCAGCTGAAACCGGAAGCCTGCTGGGAAGTGGAAAACGGTCTGAAGCTCTCGGCCAGCGAAGTGTTCGCTGCCTCGGTGGTGCGCAGCGACTGGTATCGGGCGATCTCGCGCTTGTTCGAACAATACGACTATCTGCTGCTGCCGAGCGCCCAAGTCTTCCCGTTCGATAAAACCCAGCCGTGGCCCAAGGCAATCGAAGGCGTGGCCATGGACACGTATCACCGCTGGATGGAGGTGGTGATCCCCGGCACGTTGTCCGGTTGTCCGGTGGCCAGCGTCCAGGCCGGCTTCAATGCACAGGGGTTGCCGATGGGGCTGCAGATCATCGGCCGGCATCAGGCGGACTTCGCGGTTCTGCAACTGGCGCACGCGTATGAACAGGCCAGCCGCTGGTTCGAACGCGTTCCTTCACCGCTGCTCGGCCCATGATTTTGATAAACGGTTGAAAGCGTAGAAAAAATTTTTGAATTTACGCTTGACGCTTTTCCATTTCAGGGGAATAATGCGCGCCACTTGGCTACATAGCTCAGTTGGTTAGAGCATAGCATTCATAATGCTGGGGTCCGGGGTTCAAGTCCCTGTGTAGCCACCAAGTACTAAAAACGGCTTACCGAAAGGTAGGCCGTTTTTTTATGCCTCGAAAAAACCATCATCTCTGGTGAGGGGATTCATTCCCTTCTTGCCCAGTAAAAAGCGAACAGGACGGCTGCGCAGTCCATCGGGGATAAATCCCCTCGCTACAGGGCTATTCAGAATTCTCTGCCGACAGGGCCATCAGCCCCTTCGCCCAGATCTGCCGGGTTCGCAACCCGACCATCGCCCGCCAGTCCGGATCCGCCGGATAGAACTGCTCCAGCAGATTCAACTTGATAGCCTGCCCCGTCGCATCCAGCGGATCACCATGCAGATGCAGCCAATGGTCATCGCGCAAATGCCGATGCACGTCTGGCCCCGGATACGTCCCGCACTCGATCACGAATGGCATCAGTTGCACGTCGGGCAACGCATTGAGCAGCGCCTGCGAGGTGTACCCGGTAGCCGTCGCTGCCACACCGGTTTCGCTCAAGGTCTCGGCGCCGGTGTGCAGCGTGTAAAGCCATGGGCCATAAATCGCCTGTGCCTGCGCGAGTGCCGGATAAGGCGCCTGGGTGATGGTGAGCAACATCGGATGCCCGTACTCCCCTGCCCCGGTGTGCAGGTCGAAGCACATGACGGTTTCAGCGCCAGCCACATGTGCGTCGATGATTTGATGCAACGTGCGATTCGACCAGCTCGGCGCGCGGCCGCCATAGAACAGTCCATCGGGATGGCTATGCTGGCCGCCCTCGACAATCGACATCACCGCCGGCCAGCCGTGTTCGGCAATCTGCGCGTCGAGCAAGGCATCGGCGCGCTCACGTTCAGGGCCGTGCAAATCGGTGCAGGCGTAGATCTCGTGCAGTGTGGCGTAGGCGCGGTTGTCCGGCAGCGGCCCGGTGAAATCCAGGTGATTGCGGTTGAGGTCGATGTTGTCTTCGTTGACCCGGCGCAGCCACGCGGTACCCCATGGATTGATCAGGTGAATCATCACTACCGCGACATCCTTGGGCAGCGAACCCGGCACGAAGGTCTTCAGCCAGTCGATCTGGCAATCCGAACCGTAATAGCCCTCGACCCCATGGGTACCGCTGAGTGCGACCAGCCGGCGTTTGGCTTGCGGATCACCGAGCACCGCGACGTCAGTGCTCAGCGGTTCGCCAAAAGGGCCGCAACGCGGATGGGCGTAGGAGGTGAGCGTGGCTCCGGCAGTTTGGGCGGCGGTCAGAAACTGTTCGCGTTGATCGCGGTAACTGGATTCGGTGGGGAACTCGCTGTGCATGTCGGCCTCTTGTGTTTTTTATGGCTTGACCTTTGTAGGAGTGAGCCTGCTCGCGATAGCAGTGGGTCAGTCAACTTAGATGTTGAATGTTATGACGCCATCGCGAGCAGGCTCACTCCTACAGGGGGGTGTTTGCGGTCGTTCGATTGAGGTTGACCCTAGCGAACATCCGCCCCGAAAAGAAAGACAAAAATGCCCACCGGTTTGCGTCGCGACCGACCGGTCGATAAAGTCCGTCAGACCTTTCACCCCACGGACGGAGAGCCCCACGTGTTTCCAGCCCTGCCCCTGAGCCGCTTTCGCCTGCCTGCCCTGACGCTGATCATCAGCGCCCTGACCCTCACCGCATGCAACGCCCCGCCCTCCTCGACCTTGCCACTGGCGCCGGAAGCCGCCTCGGGCTATCGCACCGATCTGCAGACCCGCCACGCCAGCAAACACATGGCCGCTGCCGCCAACCCGCTGGCCGCCGAGGCCGGGCGCGAGATGCTGCGCAAGGGTGGTTCGGCGATTGATGCAGCGATTGCGATGCAGGCGGTGCTGACCCTGGTCGAGCCGCAATCCTCCGGGATCGGTGGCGGTGCGATGATCGTGTTGTGGGACGGCAAACAGGTGCGCACCTATGACGGACGCGAAACCGCACCGGCGGGCGCCACCGAGAAGTTGTTCCTGCAGGCTGACGGCAAACCGATGCCGTTCCCGCAGGCGCAGATCGGCGGGCGCTCGGTGGGCACGCCGGGCGTGTTGCGTGCGCTGGAAATGGCACACAAACAACACGGTCGACTGCCGTGGGCCACGCTGTTCGAACCGGCGATCAAGCTCGCCGAGCAGGGTTTTGCGATTTCGCCGCGCTTGCATTCGCTGCTGGATTCCGACCCGGTGATCCGTAAATCGCCGGACATGGCCGCGTACTTTCTCAACAGCGACGGCAGCGTCAAAGCGGTCGGCACGCGCCTGCAGAACCCGGCGCTCGCCGCCGTGCTCAAGCGCATCGCCAACGAAGGCCCGGACGCGCTGTACAAAGGCCCGATCGCCGAAGAGATCGTCGCCAAGGTGCAGGGCCACGCCAACCCCGGCAGCCTGTCGCTGAATGATCTGCAGCGTTATCAGGCCAAGGAACGCGCCCCCCTGTGTACCGACTACAAACGCTGGCAGGTCTGCGGCATGCCGCCGCCGTCGTCGGGCGGGATCGCCGTGGCGCAGATTCTCGGCACCTTGCAGGCGCTGGAAACCCGCGACCCGCGCCTGTCGCTGACGCCGCTCAAACCCGTGAAAACCAACAAACCGGCCGGTATCGAACCCGATCCCCAAGCCGTGCACCTGATCGCCGAAGCCGAACGCCTGGCCTACGCCGACCGGGCGCAATACGTCGCCGACACCGATTTCGTTCCGGTGCCGGTCAAAGGTCTGGTCGACCCGGGTTATCTGGCCAGCCGCGCCAGCCTGATCGGCGAACGCAGCATGGGCAGCGCCCAACCGGGCACCCCGCCGGGCGTGCAAGTGGCCTACGCCCCGGATCGCTCGCCGCTGCGCATCTCCACCTCGCAAGTGGTGGCGGTGGATGACCTCGGTGGCGCGGTGTCGATGACCACCACCATCGAAGCGGCGTTCGGCTCGCACCTGATGGTTCAGGGCTTTTTGCTGAATAACCAGATGACCGACTTCTCGTTCATCCCCGAAGAGAACGGGCAGAAAGTCGCCAACCGCGTCGAACCCGGCAAACGCCCACGCTCGTCGATGGCACCAACCCTGATCTTTGACCGCAACAGCGGCGAATTCCTCGCCAGCGTCGGCTCGCCGGGCGGCTCGCAGATCATCGAATACGTGGCGAAAACCACCGTCGGCCTGCTCGACTGGAACCTCGACCCGCAACGCGCCATCAGCCTGCCCAACTTCGGCAGCCGCAACGGCCCGACCGAACTGGAACAAGGCCAGTTCAGCCCGGCGCTGATCCAGGCGTTGAAAGATAAAGGGCATGTGGTAAATGAAATCGACATGACCAGCGGCACTCAGGCGATCGTGCGGATCAAGGATGCGCAAGGGAAAGCCTCGCTGGAAGGTGGCGCAGATCCGCGGCGCGAAGGGGAAGCGTTGGGGGATTGAGGTTACGCAGAGAAAAGAAAAGGCTTACCGCGAGGTAAGCCTTTTTTCATGCAACTGATTTAAATCCAAAGACTATCCGCTCAACGATTAGCCACCAAATGCGCCCCAAACAGCAAATAACAACCACCGGCCAAACGATCCAGCCATTGCCGTGAACGCTCGTAAACACTGGCGATCCGGCGGCTGGCGAAGAACAGCGCGACGCTGCAATACCAGCTGAACGACAACGTGGCCATGGTCAGCACCGCCAGCGCCAACAACAGTGGCGGGACGTGGGCCGGCATTGCGGTGGCGAAGATGGTGGCGACGAACAGTGCCGATTTGGGGTTGGTCATGTTGCCCAGCAAGCCTCGCCCGTAAGCGCCGAGCAAGGTTTGCTGCGACTCATCCAGCGTGCCGGGGGCAATCGGCGCCTTGCGTTTGAACTGCTTGAGTCCGAGCCAGATCAGGTAGCAGCCACCGGCGATCTTGAAGCTCAGGAACAGGGTTGGCGCCGCGCTGAACAAGGTCTGAATACCCAAACCGCCGGCCAGGCCCCACAACACGGTCCCGCTGGCGACGCCCAGCGCCGCGACCACCCCGTGACGACGCGAGCGGCTGACCGCCAGTTGGGCGATGTTGAAGAAGTTCGGGCCGGGGGTGACCACTGCGACCGTCCACAACAGCGCCAGCGACAGCAACGGAGCGAGATAGCCAGAAAGCGAAAGGTCCATGGGGCGAGCGCCTGATTGGTTCGACAATGCCCCACACCTTGCTACATCCGGCGCAGGTTTTCCATCAGGCAAATATCACAACGGCAGGGTTTTACCGTCCACCGCATCGCCAATCGTCAGGAAATGCCCGCCGGCGACGTGGTGCAGCGTGCGCAAGCCGTCGTGCCCGTCGAAATGCCAGCGGCCGTCGCTGAACACCCGTTCATCAGCCTGAGCGGCGATGACTTCGGCGAGGAACAGGTCGTATTGCTCGTGGTTGCGCGGTTCGGGCAGCAAGCGGCATTCGAGCCAGGCCACGCAGCCTTCGAGCAACGGCGCCTCAACGGTTTCACCGGTGAAGGTTTGCAGGCCGTAAGCCTGAAACTTGTCCTGCCCCTGATTCTGCCGGATCTCCAGCCCCGAGGTATTGCCGACGGTTTGCACGATGTCGGCCTGATTGACGCACGGCACGTTGAGCACAAAGGTGCCGGACGCTTCGAGCAACTGGCGGGTCCAGGTGGACTTGTCGAGGACGACCGCTACTTTCGGCGGTTCGAAATCCAGCGGCATAGCCCAGGCGGCGGCCATGATGTTGCGCTGGCCGTCATGGGCAGCGCTGACCAGCACGGTCGGCCCGTGATTGAGCAGACGGTAGGCTTTGTTCAGGGGAACCGGGCGGCGATGGGAAGCGCTCATGGGGATCTGCTCCGGGGAAAAAGGAACAGATTGTAGCGCCAGACCACAGAAAGAAGGCGGATGAAAAACCTGTGGGAGCGAGCTTGCTCGCGAAGGCGATAGGTCAGTTACATCAATGTTGAATGACACACCGCATTCGCGAGCAAGCTCGCTCCCACATGGGATCAATGGAGGTTAGTTGGAGAGTTGATTGGCAAACTGCCCGACCGCATCCACCACTTTCTGCGCGCCGTCCTGGATCTCGACGATCACCGTGCCCGCCTCCGCCGCCAGCGCCAGGCCCTGCTCGGCCTGCAGCTTGCCATCGGTCATCAGGGCCACGGCGTTGCGCGCCATCTCCTGGTTCTGCCGCACCACAGTGACGATCTCTTCGGTCGCCTGGCTGGTGCGCGAGGCCAGTTGCCGCACTTCGTCGGCCACCACCGCAAAGCCCCGGCCCTGCTCGCCAGCGCGGGCAGCTTCGATGGCGGCGTTGAGCGCCAGCAGGTTGGTTTGTTCGGCAATGCCGCTGATGGTTTTGACGATGGTGCCGATCACCTGCGACTGCTCGTTCAGCGCCTCAATGCCTTCACCGGCCGCCTGCATGTGGCGCGACAGATCACGCATCACATTCACCGCCTCGGTGACCACCGTGGTGCCGCGTTGCGCGGTGCTGTCGGTTTGCTGCGAAGTGCTGTAGGCAATGCTGGCCGCGTCGGCAACCGCTTGTTCGCGGTTGACCTGATCGGTAATCACCGTGGCGAATTTCACCACTTTGTACAGTTTGTTGTTGGCATCGACCACCGGGTTGTAGGACGCCTCCAGCCACACCGTACGACCATGGCTGTCGACCCGTTTGAAGCGGTCGGCGACAAACTCGCCATTGTTCAGACGACGCCAGAAGTTCTGGTATTCGGCGCTGTTGTACTCCTCCGGTGTGCAGAACATCCGGTGATGTTTGCCTTTGATCTGCGCCAGGCTGTAACCCATGCCATGCAGAAAGCGCTCGTTGGCATTGAGCACGTTGCCATTGAGGTCGAACTCGATCACCGCCGTCGAACGCACCAGCGCGCCGATCAGGTTTTCGTGTTCGCGGGAAGCTTCGATGGTGCGGGTCAGGTCGCTGGAGAAGATCGAGAAATGTTTGATCCGCCCGTCCGAAGCGCGCACCGGCTGCACGATGGAGCGCAGCCACGCTTCTTCACCATTACCGCGCAGCAGGCGCACGGCGCCAGCGAAATGCTCGCCACGGGTCAGTGCGGCCTTGAAACGATGATGAAAGTCATCGGCCTTCACATGCGCCGGAACGATGTCTTCAATGGCGCGCCCCACCAGATCCTGGCTCTTGTAGAGCATCTCGCCGAGGAAATTCTGGTTGACCGACTGAATCCGGCCATCGGGTTCCAGAGTCAGCACCAGCATCTCGCTTTCCAGGCTTTCCTTTACCTGCAGCAGGCTGGAGAGTTCTTCACGAAGAGTGGCCAGCTCTTGCTTGAGGCGTTTGTTGAACATGGGGAAGTACCGATAGGCAGGGTAGAAAGCGGGATGCAGCTTAACCATCGGCCTTGGAAAACTTTTCTGAAGAGCGTTTGAGACTGGTCAGTCAAAAATAATCTCAATAGGCCATTGGTCTAAACCGTCACCCCGCAACGCGGTTACAAAAGCCGCCGCTCTGGTCCGGCCACTTCAGGTATTCTCAGGGAAAATTGCAACAACATGTTGCAGGTATCCGCCCGATAAGGAGTGCCCTTTTGGATTTATCGACCGCTGCCTGGATGGTGCATGACACCCGCCTGATTCTCTGCTGTCTGGTGGCGATTGCCACCATCATCGTGCTGATCAGCGCGACTAAACTCCCGCCCTTTCTATCGATTCTGATCGGCACCTTCATTGCTGGTATCGGCGCCGGTTTGCCGCCGGAAGATGTCGCCAAGGCCTTCAGCAAAGGCGCCGGGGCGATTCTCGGTGAAGCCGGGATCATCATCGCCTTGGGCTCGATGCTCGGCGCGCTGATGGCCGAGTCCGGCGCGGCCGACCGTATCGCCTCGACCCTGCTGGGTCTGGGCAAAGGCAAGTCCTTGCCGTGGGTCATGGCGCTGGTGGCGATGGTGATCGGCTTGCCGCTGTTCTTCGAAGTGGGGCTGGTGATGATGGTGCCGATCATCTTCGTCATGGCCCGTCGTTCGGGGCAGCCATTGTTGAAAATCGCCATTCCGGCGCTGGCCGGGATGACCACCCTGCATGCCTTGATGCCGCCGCATCCCGGGCCGCTGATCGCGGTCAGTGCGTTGCATGCCGATCTTGGGCTGACCATGTTGCTGGGCTTCAGCATTGCGCTTCCGGCGGTGATTCTGGCGGGGCCGATCTACGGCAACTGGCTGTCGAAACGCATGCACGTCGATGAGCCGGCAGAGCTCGGCGCACTGTTCAGCGCCCCGCCGAAAGCGCCGCGCCAGCCGAGTTTCGGCCTGTCGTTGCTGATCATTCTGTTGCCAGTGCTGCTGATGCTCGGCAGCACCCTGGCGAAAGTCGCGATGAGCCCGGAAAGCAGCGTCGCCCTGACCCTGAGGTTCCTCGGCGAACCGCTGGTGGCGCTGGGCATCGCGGTGATGGCGGCGGTGATCTGCCTCGGCTGGGCCAACGGCATGCCACGTGAGCAAGTCGGCGGTACGCTGCGCAAAAGCCTGGCGCCGATTGCCGTGTTGTTGCTGACCATCGGTGCTGGCGGCGGCTTGAAGCAGACCTTGCTGGACGCCGGTGTCAGCCAGACCATCAGCAAAGTCGCCGAAGGTGCGCACATGCCGTATCTGCTGCTGGCCTGGCTGATTGCCGTGGCCCTGCGTCAGGCTACGGGTTCGGCGACCGTCGCGACCACGACGACGGCGGGGATTCTGGCGCCGATGATGGCGGGCCTCGCCGCGACGCAAAGCTCGTTGGTGGCGCTGGCGATTGGCGCCGGCTCAGTGTTCTTCTGCCACGTGAACGACGCCGGCTTCTGGATGGTTCGCGAGTACTTTGGCTTGCAGCTCAAACAGACCATCTGGGTCTGGTCGATCCTGCAAACCATCGTCTCGGTGGTGGGACTGGTGGGGACGTTGCTCTGGTGGCACTGGCTGACCTGAAAATTCTCAGGAACAGGGCGCCACGGATTGGCGTCCGACTCCCGGCATACGTCCGCCGAAGTAGGCCGCGCTGACGATGCCAACCGCCCCCATCACCGCACAGAACATCACGCAGATCCACGGGCTCCACGGCATCAGACCGATCAGCAACAGCGGTGTGATGCTCGCCCATGCGGCGTAGGCAATGTTGTAGGTGAAGGAGATGCCGGACACCCGGATACGCGCCGGGAACAGACCGACCATCACCGACGGCACCGCGCCGACCACTCCGCACGCCAGACCGGCGATGGCATACGCCAACCCCACCCAGTCGCCGCCCATGATCAGACAGCTATAAAGCACACCAATGCCCAAGGGCAGCAGCAGGCTATACAGCATGACCGTGCGCCAGGCACCGAGGCGATCGACCAACAGACCTGCAATCACACAACCGATGTTGAGAAAGACAATGCCCAGTGCACTCAGGGCAAAGGTGTGGCTGGCGGTCATGCCGAAGGTTTTCTGCATCATGGTCGGGGTGATGACCACGAACACCACCACCGCCGAGGTCAGCACGCAGGTCAGCAGCATCGCCGGCAACATCGCCAGGCGATGTTCGCGCAACACCGTACGCAGCGGCAGTTCGACCCGTGCCTCACGCTGGGCTTCCATGGCCATGAACACCGGCGTTTCGCTCAACCAGCGGCGCAGGTACACACCGATCACGCCGAACACTCCGCCAAGCAGGAACGGATAACGCCAGGCGTAGTCGAGAATTTCCGCCGGGGTGAACACTTGTGCGAGGAACGTGGCGGTCAGCGCGCCGATCAGGTAACCAAAGGTCAGCCCGGCCTGCAAAAAGCCCAGCGCGTAACCGCGATGCCCGGCAGGCGCGTGCTCGGCGACGAACACCCAGGCGCTCGGCACCTCGCCCCCCACCGCTGCACCTTGCAGGATGCGCAGCGCCAGCAACAGCAGTGGCGCGAAATAACCGATCTGGGCATAAGTCGGCATGATCCCGATCAGCAGGCACGGCAGCGCCATCATCAGGATGCTCAGGCTGAAGACTTTCTTGCGCCCAAGTCTGTCGGCGAAATGCGCCATCAGGATCCCGCCCAGCGGGCGCGCCAGATAACCGGTGACGAAGATCCCGAAGCTTTGCAGCAGACGCAGCCATTCGGGCATTTCCGGCGGGAAGAACAATTGGCTGAGGGTCAGGGCGAAGAACACGAAAATGATGAAATCGTAGATCTCCAGCGCCCCGCCGAGGGCCGCAAGGCCGAGGGTCTTGTAGTCGGAACGGCTGAACGGCGCCGGTCGGGCTGTGGATTGGGCAGTCATGGCAAAGAACTCTGGCAGGCAAAAAACCAAGGCGCTCATGGTCTACGCAAATGCGCTGATGGACAACCCGTTAGACCATAGTCATGGTTTGGCAAAACCTGCTCACAAAATGGCTTGGCTTGATTTACTGTTGAGGCTTGTCTGGCGGGACACGCCTGAATCAGGTTCTGCCTCTGTGGCGAGGGAGCTTGCTCCCGCTGGGTCGCAAAGCGGCCCCCTCTGAACCGTAAAAGAAGGGGACTGCTGCGCAGTCCAGCGGGAGCAAGCTCCCTCGCCACAGGGTTGTCGGGTTTGAATGTCCCAAGGACCACAATAACCATAAAAATCCGAGGTACTCCCTGTGGCCGTTGATATCGAAGATAGCCGCTCCGCGCGCTTTGCCTTGCGCTGTTCAAGCTTTGCCGAACGCTGGTTCCCCGACTCCTGGGTGTTCGCCGCACTGGCGGTGATCATTGTCGCGTTGGCCACCCTGGCCATGGGCGCCAAACCCACCGATGCCGCGATGGCGTTCGGCGACGGCTTCTGGAGCCTGATCCCGTTCACCATGCAAATGGCCTTCGTGGTGATTGGCGGGTATGTGGTCGCCAGTTCACCGCCGGCGGTCAAACTGATCGACAAACTGGCGCGCATCCCGAAAAACGGCCGCTCCGCCGTGGCCTGGGTCGCGCTGATCTCGATGGTCGCCTCGCTGTTGAACTGGGGCCTGTCGCTGGTGTTCGGCGGTTTGCTGGTGCGCGCCCTCGCCCGCCGCACCGATCTGAAAATGGACTACCGCGCGGCCGGTGCGGCGGCGTATCTGGGCCTCGGCGCGGTGTGGGCGCTGGGGCTGTCATCGTCGGCGGCGCAATTGCAGGCCAATCCGGCCAGCCTGCCGCCGGCGATTCTGTCGATCACCGGGGTGATTCCGTTCACGCAGACCATCTTCCTCTGGCAGTCCGGCGCGATGCTGCTGGCGCTGATCGTGATTTCGATCATCGTCGCCTATGCCACTGCGCCCGGCCCGAACTCTGCGCGCGACGCCAAGGATTGCGGCATCGACCCGGCGTTCAATCTGCCACCACTGCAACCACGCACCCGGCCCGGCGAATGGCTGGAACACAGTCCGCTGCTGATTATCTTGCTGGTGTTGCTGGCGGCCGGCTGGCTGTTCCACGAGTTCTCGAGCAAACCGGCGATCACCGCGATTTCCGGACTCAACACCTACAACTTCCTGTTCATCATGCTCGGCGCCCTGCTGCACTGGCGCCCGCGCAGCTTCCTCGATGCGGTGGCCCGCGCGGTGCCAACCACCACGGGCGTGCTGATCCAGTTCCCGCTGTACGGCTCGATTGCCGCGCTGCTGACCACGGTCAAAGGCGCCGATGCGCAGACGCTGGCCCATCACATCTCGACCTTCTTCGTCAGCATCGCCTCGCACGACACTTATGCGCTGTTGATGGGCGTGTACTCGGCGATTCTCGGTTTCTTCATCCCGTCCGGCGGCGGCAAGTGGATCATCGAAGCGCCGTACGTGATGCAAGTGGCCAACGATCTGCAATACCACCTCGGCTGGGCGGTGCAGATCTACAACGCCGCCGAAGCGCTGCCGAACCTGATCAACCCGTTCTACATGCTGCCGTTGCTGGGTGTACTCGGCTTGAAGGCGCGGGACCTGATCGGCTTCTCGTTCGTGCAGTTGCTGGTGCACACGCCGCTGGTGCTGTTCCTGCTGTGGGTGCTGGGGACGACATTGGCGTATACGCCGCCGGTGATGCCGTAGATTGACGAGATTGCACCTGCCTTAGGGCAGGTGCAATCAATGTTGCTCGGAGGGCAGGAATCTCAACAGTTCAGGCAAAGCAACTTGAACCGTATCCCAGACGACATCCAGATTGATGAAATAGCCATGAGCAAGTCGGTTCTCGTTCATACGGGCCGGGCCTGTTCAAGTACCTGCTGACGAAACTTCAGCGGAAGGTCTCCCGGCGTCAGCAGGTCGACGGTAACGCCCAGCAAATCTTCAAGCTCAACCTGAAGCCCGCCGAGATCAAACAAGGTGGCACCGGGCAATGGATCGACCAACAGATCAAGGTCACTGCCTTCCATATCGGTCCCCAACACCGTCGAGCCAAACACGCGCGGATTGGCCACACGGAATCTGCCGACAACCTCACGAACGGCAGCTCGTTGCAGATCAAGAGCAATGGAAGGCTTCATGGTTCACTCAGGCCAGTTTCGGTATTGCAGCAGTCTAGCAGTGCGGAGGGGTCGTAGACACCGCACGATTTTGTAACCCAACCGTCACATTCCCTTGCTAGCGTCCGCCGAAACATACTGAAACATTTAAGCAAAACGGGCGCGACATGAACGACGAGACGAACGACAAAGAACCCACCTCGCCAGAATCCGACACCCCTACCGACACCAGCCGCCGCCGCTTCCTCGGTGGTGTTGCCGTCCTCGGCGTGGGCGCGACGCTGGCCGGCTGTGGCAGCGCCAGCGATCAGCCGGGCAAACCAGTCGAGCGACCGCTGACGCCAGCCGAGCTGGACAAGGCCCTGCGCGAGCAGGTGAAAACCGTGGTGGTGATCTACGCCGAGAACCGCAGCTTCAACAACCTGTTCGGTGATTTCCCCGGTGTCGAGAAGCCGCTGTCGTCGCTCAAGCCTGCCGATTACCAGCAACGTGACCGCGACGGCAGTCTGTTGCAGTCCCTGCCCCCCGCCTGGGGCGGCGTGTTGCAGATCGGCCCGCAAACCCTCGATGGCGTGACCTACCCCGCCGCTACGCAGTTTCAGGAAAATCTGCCCAACGCACCGTTCGCCCTCAAAGGCCCGAATGGTGAAGATTTGCCGTTCGGCCTGGTCACCCGTGATTTGTGGCACGTGTTTTATCAGAACCAGATGCAGATCAATGGTGGCAAGAACGACGGCTTCGTCGCCTGGGCCGATTCCGGTGGGCTGACCATGGGTCATTACGCACAGAGTCGTTACTCGCTGCGCCTGTGGGACGTGGCGCAAGAATTCGTGCTGTGCGACAACTTCTTCCAGGGCGCTTTCGGCGGCTCGTTCCTCAACCACCAGTATCTGATCAGCGCCACCGCGCCGTTCTATCCGGACGCGGCCAATTCGGTAGCCAAATCGCAAATCGCAACGCTGCAAAGCGCTGACCCCGCCGATCCGCGCCTCAAACCACTGGAACAATCGCCGGCCAGCGCCATGACCGGTCCGCCGCAGTTCGGCCCGAGTGCGCTGACCCCGGACGGCTACGGTGTGAACACCCTTGCCCCGCCGTACTGGCCGACGTGGATTCGCGACCCGGAGCGTCCGGCCTACTCCAAGCCGGATCTGCCCAACGTGATGGTGCCGCAGACCCACGAGCACATCGGCGACAAGCTGTCGAAGAAGAACGTCGACTGGGCCTGGTATGCCGGCGCGTGGCAGGCGACGCTGGAGCAGTACAAGGATTCGGGCGGGATTCCGAAGATCCCCAACTTCCAGTATCACCACCAACCGTTCAACTACTTCAAGCAGCAAGGTCCGGAGAACCCGGACGAGCGTAACAAACGCCTGCGCGATGCCGGCCTGGGCGATGAATCAAGCACCAACAAATTCTTCGCCGATGCCGAGGCCGGCAAGTTGCCGGCGGTGAGTTTCTACAAACCCCAGGGCAACCTGAACATGCACGCCGGTTATGCCGACGTCGCCTCGGGTGACCGGCACATCGTCCGCGCCTTGAAAGTGCTGCGTGAAAGTCCGCAGTGGAAAAACATGGTGGTGGTTGTCACTGTCGATGAAAACGGCGGCTGGTGGGATCACGTGGCGCCGCCCAAAGGCGATCGCTGGGGCCCGGGTTCACGGGTGCCGGCGCTGGTGGTGTCGCCGTTCGCCCGCAAAGGCACGGTGGATCACACGGTCTACGACACGGCGTCGATCCTGCGCCTGATCACCCGGGTGTTCCAGCTCGAAACCCTCGATGGCCTCAAGCAGCGCGATGAGGCGATGAGCGCACGCGGCCAGAAACCCATGGGCGACCTGACCAACGCTCTGCAGTTTCAGGCCTGAAAACCCGGTTCTGCGGGCTGACGCAAAAATCCGTGAATGACGGCTTCTCTGTGCAACACGGCTGATCCAATATGAAGCGCCCCGAAATCCCGGGGAACCCACGCTGAAAAGGATCTGAGCATGTTCAAACTCGCAGGACTGACCTCCGCAGCCTTCACCCTCGCCGCGCTCACCCTGAGCGCGGCGGCCCACGCCGATGTCGATCTGAAGCTGGGCAGCACCGAACGCGTCACCCGCCTCTTCGCCTACCCCAACAACTGCAGCGTGATCTGCTATCGCAACTGGTCGCTGGAGCAGACCGTCGCCCATTACCTGAGCCAGAGCGTGCAACGCGATGGCTACAGCAATGCCAAGGTGTTGGTGAAGAACGATAACGGGCAGATTTACGCCGAGATCAGCGGCGTTCCCGAAGGCTACGACAAGCCGCTGTCGGCGCTACTGGACGCCGGGGATCTGGCCTATACCGGCGCCAGCAAGCTCAATGCCGATGGCAAGTGGGCGTACAGCTGGTATCTGTTCCTGCCGTTGGGCATGGCCCTGGAAAACCGCAAGAGCGTCGAACTGCTGCACTTTCCGCCCGATTACTCGCTAACCCAGGCCCAGGATTATCTGCGCTCGAACACCACCGACCGCTGGGCCACGCTGCTGACCGCCAACGGCATCCCGGCTGACCAGACGCCGGCCTATCAGACCATCATCGACATCGCGCCAATCGCCGCGCCGTCCAATGCCGGCAGTGATCTGGAGGGCGTCTACGACTACTTCAAGGATTACCAGACCACGCTGGTCAAGCAGTTCAGCCAGACCAGCGCCGGTAGCACCCTGCCGATGGTCGCCTTCGGTGCGCCGGTGCGTAACTGGATCAAGCAGCAATACGGCCCGACCGTGGCGGTATTGGGTCTGGCGACTATCAGCCCGAGTGCAGGGGTGAACGTGCCGGTGCTGGGATCGAACCACCCGAGCTACATCTGGTACGCCGCCGATCCGGCGAGCTACGACGGCGATGAAGCGAAAGCCGATGCCGCCGGTTTGAAGGTCATGGGTCAGGACTTGAGCGCCGCTTGCTGGCAGGCCGGAATGGGCAGCAAACCCGGTACCGATGCGAAAACCCTGCTCGACAGCTGCAAGCAGTCTTGGCAAGTGACGCAGAAGGTCAAAACCTGTGAGCTGTTCTACACCTCGATCCGCAACCTGAGCCCGGCGGATGCTGCCGCCAAGTGCTCGACCACGCCGATCAAGACGCAGCTGCAACAGCTTCAGGGCGAATTGCCGGACACCGCCGTTCCCGCACCACACCTCTGATCCGCTGAAAAAGCTTCCCGTGTCAGTCAATGCTGACGCGGGAAGCAGCGGATTACGCCTGTCAGATCTGACAGTAGACGGTTTGAGAGATACACCGGAATATTGGATCCAAACATGTTGCAGCGCTGACAGGACGTCAGACCGGGGAAGTCGCAGCATTTGCCGACAGGGATCGTTATGAACAACCAGGCACATCAACACCCCATCCCCCGCGACACACCGGGTATCTACCCATTTGCCGGGTTGCCGGTACGGTTGGGTTTCCCCTCGACTGAGGATTTCCAAATCGTTCAGAACAGCCATGGTCGCGCGGCAGTGGTGGCGCGCCGGGCATTCTTGCGCATCACCCGGATGTGTCGGGTGTCCGGGCAACTGCTGCCCTATCGCTGTCGCCAGACCCGCCAGCTACTGGCCGGCATCCATATCTACGACCCGCGCTTTTGCGGGTTGCTCGAACATGCCTGCGATCCGAATGTATTTCTGGACATGAGTGAACTGTGGCTGTGGGCGCTGCGCGACATTCAGCCGGGTGAACGCCTGACCATCGACCTCGCCGCCACCGAGGACCGTTTGTTGCAGCAATTCGCCTGCACCTGTGGCTCGCCGCGCTGTCGGGGGTGGATCACCGGTTACGACGAGCCACCCAGTATCGAGGGCCAGCACTTTTTGCAGCACTGGCGGCACGCGCACTGATCGGGATTACAAGGCTCCGACCGGACGCAGGCGATATTGCGGCGGCAGTTGCTCGAAACCGCTGATGGTGGTGTTCAGGCTTTTCCAGCGACCGTCCTTGATGCCGTAAATGCAGCCGTGGATCGACAGGCTCTGCCCGCGATGCCAGGCATTCTGGATGATGCTGGTGTGGGCGACGTTGGCCACTTGCTGGACGACGTTGAGCTCGCACAGCCGATCGACCTGCTCTTCCTCGGTGGGCAGCTTGGCCAGTTCTTCTCGTTTTTCGTAATACAGGTCGCGGATCGAACGCAGCCAGCCATCGATCAGACCGAACTGGCGATCCTGCATCGAGGCGCGGACCCCGCCGCAACCGTAGTGGCCGGTGACAAGGATGTGTTTGACCTTGAGCACATCGACTGCGTACTGGATCACCGACAGGCAATTGAGGTCAGTGTGCAGCACCACGTTGGCGACGTTGCGGTGTACGAACAGATCGCCCGGCAGCATGCCGACGATCTCGTTGGCCGGCACCCGTGCGTCGGAGCAGCCGATCCACAGATATTCCGGGGTCTGCTGGCGCGCCAGCTTGGCGAAGAAATCCGGGTCTTCCTTGGTGATCGCGTCAGCCCAACGCTCGTTGTTATCAATCAGGTCTTGTAAGTCGTGCATGGTTAAGGCCTCAAGAAAGATGCGCAGGTATGACAGACGACCGCCCGTCGGGGTCACGCGAGAATCGCCGGTGTTTTTCTTTGGAATTCTCGGGTGCCCGGTGAGTCCACTCAGTAAGGCCCACAGTATGAGGATTTGCCATGACTGATTCACGACGTCCGTACGATGCGGTGCAACCGGAACCCATCGATGACAACGAAGACCGCATGGGCTCGGTGCACGAGCTGGATTTCGATGAAGACGAACCCAGCGCCAAGATTGGCGACGAGATTCCGGAACGTGAACGCGAGCAACTGATGCCCAACGAAAGAGTACGCGAGGCCGGGTTTACCGGTGCATCGACCGCTGACCATGAACCGACCGACGACGATATGAGTCCGGAAACACTGATTCATGAAGATGGCGCCCGGGATGCCGAGGAAGCTGGCGAAGGCAATCAGGCGGATTGGGATCTGAGCATTGTCGATGAAGACGACATCGGCGGCGGCAATGGCCTGGATGAGGCGGAGCTGGCGCGGCGCGATCCGCTGGATGGCAACCGCTGATAGCCTGATGTGACGCGACTCACTGTAGGAGCTGCCGCAGGCTGCGATCTTTTGATCTTGCTTTTAAAAACAACATCAACAGATCGCAGCCTGCGGCAGCTCCTACAGGTATTCAGTCAACCAACGTGCAGGCCATGACCACAGCATCTTCACGCCCGCCCACCGCCGGATAATAATCCCGCCGCCGGCCAATCTCATTGAATCCATAGCGCTCATACAGCTTGAACGCCGCAGTATTGCTGTCACGCACTTCCAGAAAACACTCCCGCGCTTCAGCCGCATACGCTCGCGACATCAGATGCTCGAGCAGCGTCAGCCCCAGCCCACGCCCCTGATTTTCCGGCTTGACCGTGATGTTCAGCAGGTGCGCCTCATCCAGAATGATCTGCACCACGCCATGGCCGACCTGCTGCTGGCCTTCGAACATCAGCCAGATTTGATACTTGCCCAGCCCGTCGAGAAAAATCCCGCGGGTCCAGGGATGGCTGTACGCCGCGTATTCGATCTTCAATACCGCGTCCAGGTCCGCCTCGGTCATCGGGCGGAACGATACAGCTTCACTCATTCGATGGTTTCCAGCGCGCCATCAGCCGACGCATGGCTTGCCACACAGCGGCTTTGCGCTGCGGCTCTTCCATTAACAATTCCAGACCGGGGATGGCCCAGGCCTGGCCCAGGCCTTCGATCTGCAACTCACTATTGAACGCTGCAGCATCCGCCTCACCGGCAAAGCGCACCGCCGGCAGACCGATCAGCCACAGGCAGGCGCAAGGCGCCGCTTCCATTTGCACCGAAAGGAAGCCTTGAACGAAGTCGCGCGCCGCCTCCGGGCCTTGGTCCATGGTGCCGCGATTCAACCATGGCCAGCGCACCGGTTCGCCGACGATTTGTGGCGCATCCGGCAGACCGGCGGCGCGCAGCATGTCCTTAAGCAGCAGATAAGCCGGATCGCGGCTCTGGAACGCTTCGCCTGTGGGTAACTCGACCAGCAGCAGGCAAGCCCCGGCGCGCAGCAGTTGCAGAGCGAAACGCGGAGGCGGCACGGGCGCGGGTTTGACCACGACCGGCGCCTCCTCGACCTCTGCCACCGGTTTGGCACCGGTGCGGGTGCTGGCGAGCGACGGGCGTGGCACTTCGATCTTCGGCCGTTCGACCGGGCGCAGTGCAGTCTGCACCGGGGCTTGGGCCTGAGCGACCGGCATCGCCACGACCTCGGGCTCAGGCTCGGGCATGTCCAGCAGCTCGGGCCGCGACGGGGCGGCGAAAGGCAATTCGGTGCGCGGCAGCCAGTTGACCACCTGCATGGCGTTCAAATAGGCGCGGCGGCGGGACTCGATAAGCAAAGGTCGGCCACTTGTGGATAACTGAAAGTAGGCTGATTCTACCGCCCTTCGTTCAAGATCGCTTGCTGTTGATCGATAGCCTTTACCTGGGCTCGCTCCCTGAGAAAATGCGACAGCCCGTCCCGAGAGTGAATCGCATCCCTCCCGATGCAGTACAATCGCGGCTTTTAATCGCCAACCAGCCGGCCATTCCGATGATCGAACCCAAGCGCGTCTTGCGCGCCCTCGCTGAACACTGGGCACTTCTGGAGCCACTGTGCGAGCACTTCGACCAGGGCACCCTGAGCCTCAACGAACTGCGCACGCAACTGGCCGCCCAACAACTGGACAGCACGCCGCAGGACATCACCAGCCTGCTCGACGTGTGGATTCGCCTGGACATTCTGGTGCCCGTGGCGAAAAGCCCGAACCGTTTCGAGCTCAACGCGCAGATCCACGACTTCCTCGCCTACCTGCGTCGTGAGCACCGTCTGGGCCTGTGCCTGGAAATTGAAGCCTATCTGCGCCACCTCGAACGGCTGGCCGGCTACATTCAGGACGCGTTCGACGTGCGCGATGGCAACGACCTCGCCCGTCAACTGCGTTTGCTCGACATGCGCGTTCGCGACGTGCTGAAAAAGCTCGATAACGATGAGCAGGCACTGGTGGCCGTGGCCGAACGGGCCAAGACCAGCGACCGGCAGATTCCGTTGCGTCAGCGATACGCCGAAGTGTTGGCAACCTGGGACGAATACGTCGAGCCGATGATCGACCTGGTGAACGCCGACGGCGCCTTCGAACAAGGCGTGCGCAAGGTCGAAACCGTGCTGCTGAAGATGCTCAGCGAACAGCAGCGCCTCGGCCATCTGGTCGATGACGACATGCTGCTGCGCACCCACGCGCGCATCCTCGAGATGCAGACCAGCGCCCAGCTGACCCTGCGCCACGCCCGCGAACTGCTGCTGCCGCTGCGTGAAGAGGCGCGCCGGCACAACGCCGTGACCCGTGGCGCCGCACTCGCACTGGCGGCGATTCGCCGCAAAGGCATCGATGCCGTGCCGCAAGCGGCGATGCCACTGTTCACCCGGCCGCAAAGCACCTTCCTCGGCAGCGCCAGTCAGGTCGAGGCCTACGTCTACGCCCTGGCGCGTTTCGAGCCGAAACCGGCGCGTTTCCCCAAGGCGCACAAGACCCAGAAGACCGGCGACGCCCCGCGCGCACCGCGCACCGTGCGCGAGATGGTCGAGCGCTGCGAAGAATCGCTGCCGATGCCGGATCTGATGACATGGTTGCTGGAGCAGGAACCGGACGGCGCCACCGACGAATTGCTCTACTGGTTCTCGCGTCTGTCGCGGGAAAAACGCTTCACCCGCGAGCGTCTGGAACGCCGCGAATACCACACTCACGAGCACCAGGTCAGCCTGCGCTCCTTCGCCCTGCTCTCGGCCCGCGACCCTGCCGCCGCCGAGGATTCTGCGAGCATCCCCAATGCATCTTGATCTATCCGAACTGTCCCAACTGGCGCCGATCTTCCGTGAGCTGTTCAAGGGCTACCACGTCAGCCGCCGCGACCCGGAGCTGTACGCGCAACTGTCGAACTTCCAGGATCAATACCGCACGCTGTTCAAGGCGCTGGGGTTCGAGCTGGTCTGCGACACCCGGGGTTTCTACTACTTCGTGCCGGACATGGCCGCTGCGGCGGTGAACAAGACCGCCCAGCGTCTGGCACTGTTCACCTTCATCCTCGTCGAGCACCTGGCCGATCAGGGCCGCGACCCGATTGCCGTGCTCGACGGCGGCAGCCTCGGCCGCGAAGAATTGCCGTCGCTGCTGGACAAATACCGCGACCTGTTCATCCAGGCCGAAGTGCAGACCGTTGAAGAGCTCGAAGAAAAAATCATGCGTCGCATGACTCAGCTTGGTTTCGCCGGCGAAGAAAACGGCGTGTACCGCTTCCTGCCGCCGATGCACCGTTTCCTCGACGTGTGCCTGTCGGTGCAACAGGACCGCGATCTGGCGGCCAGCGTGCACAGCGTGCTGCCGCTGCCGGCACCGGTGGTGATCGACGAAGAAGCCGAAGCGAAATTCCTCGAGACCGACGATCCGCTTGATCTGTCCGAATTCGAAGAAGAAAGCGAAGAAGACGCACTGGCCCGCGCCATTGCCGAAGAACAGGAGTCCGACGCATGAGCCAGGAACGCTACGGCATCCGCCGCTTTGCTCTTTTGAACACCGCCGGTTACAGCCTCGGCCTGTTCCCGCTGGAAGAACCGCTGTCGGTTTACGGCGCGAATAACCTCGGTAAGTCGGCGTCGATCAACGCCTTGCAGTTCCCGATTCTGGCGCGCATGTCGGACATGAGTTTCGGCAAGTACAGCCTGGAACAATCGCGGCGTTTCTACTTCGCCTCCGACACCAGTTACATCCTCGTCGAAGTCAATCTGCCCCACGGTCCGCACGTGATCGGTGTGGTCGGTCGCGGCCCGGGTGGTGGTTTCGGTCACCAGTTCTTCGCTTATGCCGGCAAGCTGGATCTGGCGCATTACCAGAAGAACGACACCTGCCTGCGGCAGAAAGAGCTGTTCAGCAACCTTGAGAAAGAAGGCCTGAAAGCCTACGAACTCAAACCTGATGAATTGCGTCGTCTGCTGGTGGGCGGGCACACCTCTATCCCGCTGGACCTGACGCTGATCCCGCTGCGCTCCACCAGCGAGCAGAGCCTGAAAACCTTCCGCGCGCTGTTCATCAACCTGCTGCACATGCGTGAAATCACTGCGGCCAAGTTGAAGCAACTGTTCCTCGATGCCTTCGAGCACAGCCTGCGTTCCGGCAGCGTCGATTACATCGCCGCGTGCGAAGAAGCCTTCCGCGACGTGCGCCGCATGGAGCAGGACTACAACTCGCTGGTCGCCGCCGGCCCGCTGGTCGAAGCCTTGGCCAACGGCGTGAAACAGCGCGATGTGCTGCGCGGCAAGCTGCATCGCCTGTCGCCGCTGCTCGACTCGTTGCTCGGCACCTGGTCGGACTACGCCACGGCGCGCAAGGAAGAGCTGACCATTCAGGCCGAACACTACCGTCGCGAGCAGGACGATCTGCAAAACGATCAGCGCGGTGGCACGCAGGAACTGATGCGTCTGGAGCGGGAAATTTCCGGTATCCAACGCTGGCTCGGTGAGTTGTCGGTGCTGAAGAACCGCTTCGCCCTGGTCGATGACGTGAAAGTGCTGGAGCAACAGTTGCTCGCGGCCAAGGATGCCCACGACGAACTGGCCGGTGCGCTGGCACAGTCCCGACAGTTCAGCGCCGAGGATCTGGAAGAGCGTCTGCGCGATCTGGAAAAACGCCTGAAGTCGGTGAAGCAGCAACTCGATCACGCCGACAACAACAGCTATGCGCGCCTGCGTGAGGAGTTCTCACAGCAGGACGTCGAGCGCCTGATGCGCCTGTTCAACAGCGCGCTGTTCAGTCTGCCGCTGGGCGAACATGGCATCACCCTCGACGAGGATGGCGAGTGGGTCAAATCAGTCGAGCTGATCCTCGATGGCTTCAAGGGCGAGCGTTTCGAAGTGCCGGGGCTGTCGATCGACATCTCGCACATCGAGCCGCCAGCTCTGCAAGCGCTGGCCGACCGCGCCGCGCTGCGTGACCAGAAAGAGCGTCTGGAAAAAGAACTCAAGCAACTGAAAACCCAGCAAGCCGTGGCTGCCGACCGCGCCGCGAGCAAGACCCAGACCGAAGCGCTGTATCAGCAAGTGCTGGATGCGCAGAAAGCCCTGGAAGATTTCCGCCGTACCCAGACGCTGAGCGCCGAAGAAGGCGACAAGCTCGAGCAACTGGCGCAGATGGAAGCCGCGCAGGACGAACTCAAGCGCTCCAGCGATGCGTTCACCGAGCGCGTCCAGCAGCTGTCAGCCAAGCTGCAACTGGTCGGTCGGCAGATCGCCGACATGGAAGCCAAGCAGCGCACCCTCGACGACGCCTTGCGTCGCCGTCAACTGCTGCCGGCGGACCTGCCGTTCGGCACGCCGTTCATGGATCCAGTCGACGACTCGATGGACAACCTGCTGCCGCTGCTCAACGACTATCAGGACAGCTGGCAAGGCTTGCTGCGCGCTGACGGGCAGATCGAAGCGCTGTACGCGCAAGTACGCCTCAAAGGCGTGGCCAAGTTCGACAGCGAAGACGACATGGAGCGCCGTCTGTCGCTGCTGATCAACGCTTACGCGCACCGTACCGACGAAGCCCTGACATTGGGCAAGGCACGGCGTGCGGCGGTCACCGACATCGCCCGGACCCTGCGCAACATTCGCAGCGACTACGACAGCCTCGAACACCAACTGGCGCTGTTCAACCGCGAGATCAACAAGCGTCAGGTGTCCAACCTGCAGAGCTTCCGCATCGTCCTGGCGCCGAACAAGGAAGCGCTCAAGCACATCGACCAGATCATCCACAGCGCCGGTCAGTACGAAGAAGGCGAAACCCTGTCGGTGTTCGATCTGAGCCAGAGCGCCGAACAGGACAACAAGAACGAAGAGGCCAAGGAATATCTGGCACGGTTGGTGGCAGCGAACCACAACCAACTAGGCCTCAAGGACTTGTTCGAACTGGCGTTCGAGATCACCAAGGTCAACGGTCAGCCGGTGATTCACACCGACATCGACGGCGCGGCCTCCAACGGCACCACTATGACCATCAAGGCGCTGACCAACATGTACTTGTTGCTGCACTTGATGGATCGCGACCTCGCCGGTCGCGTGCGCTTGCCGTACTACCTCGATGAGGCGGCGGACATCGACGAGAAGAACCAGGCCGCGCTGCTGGAAACCAGCCTGCAACTGGGCTTCGTGCCGATTCTGGCGAGCGTGAAGCCGCAAGTCTGCGCCAGTGTCGCCATCGACCTAGAGGGCGGCAGCGGTCCGGCGGGGATCTACATCGACGAGGCGGACTGGAAGTACATCCGCCGCCATGATGTGGTGAAGGCCACCGTCAATGTGCAAGCCGATGAGCCGGAGCTGGATGAGGTTTGACCGGCGTTAGCTGAAGGCAAAAAAAGGGCCGCGATCTGTTGGGATCGCGGCCCTTTTTTATGGCTTTGGGTTTGTGCTGACTTAGAGGACCTCATCGCTGGCAAGCCAGCTCCCACAGGTTTTTGCGCTAAACACAAATTCTGTATACGACATAAAACCCTGTGGGAGCTGGCTTGCCAGCGAAGGCGTCCTCCCAGACGCCACATCAATTCCGGATTACTTACCGAGCGAAATCTTCGGCGCCCAGGTCAGCCACTCATCCTCGAACTTGTCGAACAGCGGGAACGTCTGCTCAGGTCGTGCCGGGTTGCCCATGCGCTCACCGTCCGGCGTGGCGAAGGCGATGCCACCCTGAATCGCCGTCTCCAGCGACTCCGTGCGCACCGTCAGACCATTGAACAAGCCGATGTCGAAACCGACACCGCTGGTGTTCCAGAATCGGCTGCCGCTGCGCACCAGCGGCGCGTACTTCGGCTCGATCAGAATGTGCACCAAGACGCGATCTGCGGTCTGACCCAGCTCATAGCCCGTGACTTTGCCCACAGTGATTTCTCGGTAGGTCACGGGTACGCCCGGTTTCAGTGAGCCACGGCGCGCAGCGCTCAACACCAGACTCAAACCGGCTTCCTGTTTGGCGACTTCCGGCGGACTGGCCAGCGCAACGAAGTTCTTCTGCGGGCCGAGGTTTTTTGCCGCCGGCTGCACTTCCACATACTGCCCGGTAACCAGGGTTTCCAGGTTCTGCGTCTTGATCAGTCCCAACTCTGGCTTGACCACCCAGAACTGACTGCCGACCCGCGCAATGCGCTCCGGCACTTCGGTGATCCGCGCGGTAATCATCACGGCTTGCAGATCGTCGGTCAGATCGACGTCTTCAATCTTGCCGACATCCAGGCCTTTGAAACGAATCGGCGTGCCCGGACGCAAACCATCGGCGCGGTCGACCTTGATCGTGACTAAAGTGCCTTTCTGGTTGGCCTCGTCATGGTTGGCGAACAGCCGGAAGCGTGGAATACGCTTCTGCAGCGGCGCTTTGGCTTGCGGTGTTTCGAAGGCAATGCCGCCGGCCATCAACGTCTGCAACGACTCGCTCTTGACCTGAATCCCGCCCGTCAGACCACCGGTGAGGGTGATGCCGCTGACGTTCCAGAAGCGTGTCGACGCGTTGACCAGGTTTTCGTATTCCTTCTCGATATGCACGCCAATGACGATTTGTTTTTTGGTCTTGGAGAACTGATAGCTCTGAACCGAACCGACCTTGACCTGCTTGTACAGAATCGGACTGCCGACTTCGATCGAACCGAGAACATCGGTGAACAGCACCAGGTGCAGACCCGGCGAACGCAGATCCAGCGGCGGCGCTTTTGGCCGCGCCTCGAACTCGCGTTTCGGCGCGGCACCTTTGTCGCCCGGACGCACGGCGATGTAGTTACCTTTGACCAACGCTTCGAGCCCGGTGATACCGGCCAGGGAAATCGACGGTTTGACCACCCAGAACTGCGTGCCTTCGACCAGATAGTCTTCCGCCAGAGGATCCAGCGTCAGCTCGGCCGTGGCGCTATTCAGATCCGGATCGATTTTCAACGCTTTCATGTTGCCGACCTGAATGCCCTTGTACATCACCGGCGTACGGCCGGCCTGCAGGCCTTCGAAGTCACTGAGTTTGACCTTGACCCGGATGCCGGCAGCGGCGGCGTCGAAGTCCTCATACAGGCGGAACGGCAGGCTTGGATCAGTGGGTGGACTGTCCTTGCGATTCTCCGGTGTGGCGAAGGCGATACCGCCGGCGACGATGCTCGCCAGAGACTCGCTGCGTACCTTTACCCCGGACAGGTTGGCGTCGATGCTGATGCCGCTGGCATTCCAGAAACGTGTGTGTTTGCGCACCAGTTTGGCGTAGGTCGGCTCGATGAACACTTTGAGCTCAACGGTGCTCTGGTCTTCAGACAGCACGTAGCTTTTGATCTGACCGACCTTGATCTGTTTGTAGAACACCGGACTGCCGCGGTTCAGCGAACCAAGGCGATCGGCCTTGATGGTCAGGTGCAGGCCGGGCTTGGAGTCCGACAGCGGCGGCTCTTCGGCGAGTGCCTTGAACTTGCGGGTCGGCTCGCCTTCACCGGGACTGATGGCCACGTAATTACCTGAAACCAGGGTTTCCAGACCGGTAATGCCGGCCAGGGTCACGCTCGGTTTCACCAGCCAGAAACGCGTGCTGGTCTTGAGGTATTGCTCGACGTCCTTGTTCATTTCGACGGTGGCAATTACCCCTTTGGAGTTGCCTTCGTCATCCAGTTTGAGTGTCTTCACTTTACCCACTGGCATGCCCTTGTAGACCACTTCGGTCTTGTTGGCCTGGATGCCTTCACCGCTTTCGAAACGCACCTGAATCTCGATGCCGGTTTCGTTATAGGCACGCCAGCCGAGCCAGCCGCCGATGATCAGGGCAATCAGAGGCAGTACCCAAATGGCAGACCAGTTGGAGGCCGGTCGGGTTTTCGCTACAGGCAAATCAGTCATGGTCGTCGTCCGACTCCGTGTTATCCCAAATCAGTCGGGGATCGAAAGTTACTGCGGCAAGCATCGTCAGAATCACCACACTGGCGAAGGCGATGGCGCCAAGGTTGGCTTCGACACTGGCAAGCCGGCCGAAGTTGACGACCGCCACCAGAATGGCGATCACAAAGATATCGAGCATCGACCAGCGACCGATGAACTCGATGAAGCGGTACATCCAGATCCGCTGCCGTGCAGACAATGGCTGGCATCGCTGCACCGAAAACAGCAACAACGCGATGCCCACCAGCTTGAAGGTCGGCACCAGAATACTGGCGATGAACACCACGGCGGCAATCGGGATCATGCCGTGCTGCACCAACTGGATCACGCCGGACATGATGGTGCTAGGGTCGCCCTGACCCAAAGAGCTGACGGTCATGATCGGCAACACGTTGGCCGGAATATAGATAATCGCAGCCGTGATCAGCAGGGCCCAGGTTCGGACCAGGCTGTTGGGCCGGCGAGCGTGAACCAGCGCGCCGCAGCGCGTGCAGGTCTGCTCGTCGGTGTCCGCATCCTGTCTGTTCAATTCATGGCATTCGGTACAGATCAGAATGCCCGCATCAATCGCCCGCATGGGCATCCTCTCCTGATAATGCCTGCCAGATCTGGTGCGGTGACATCACCACTTCCAGCCAGACCTGGACCAACAACAAACCGATGAAACACGCCAGACCGAGGCCGACGGTGATGGCCGCCATGTCCGCCAGTTTGACGATCGCCACGAGGACGCCCATGAGGTAGACCTCGAGCATGCCCCAGTCTTTGAGGTGGTGATAAATGCGGTAGAGCAGCAAGCCGTAACTGCGGCCGATGTTGAAACGGATCGTCAGCAAAACGAATAACTGGCAAAGCAACTTCAGCAACGGAATGGCCATACTGCACAGGAATACGACGATCGAAACGCCCTGCATGTCCGTATTGAACAAGCCGAGCACGCCGCTCCAGACCGTATCCTGCGAAGATTGTCCGAGGATATTGAGTTGCATGATGGGTAAAAAGTTTGCCGGGATATACAGCAATAATGCTGCGATCACCAAGGCAAGGCTGCGCTGCACCACATTATGGCGATGGGCGTACAACTCGTAACCGCAGCGCGGGCAGAGCGCTTTCTCGCCATAGGCAAGCTCGGGCTTGCGCATCAGCAGGTCGCACTCATGACAGGCCACCAAGTCTTCCAGCGGTAAATCTGACAGCCCTTGGGCGTCAACCGGATCTGACATAAAGGCTCTGGCTCCGAAAAAGATGGGGGTTATTCTAGTGTTCTGATTCGAAAATAACTGTGCAAAATTGTTCGCTGGCTAAGCAAAAATACTTTCCTGCGGGCAAAACAAAACCCCAACTGCTTTCGCAATTGGGGTTTCGGAATTTAATCTTGACGATGACCTACTCTCACATGGGGAAACCCCACACTACCATCGGCGATGCATCGTTTCACTTCTGAGTTCGGGATGGGATCAGGTGGTTCCAACGCTCTATGGTCGTCAAGAAATTCGGGTACTGACTCGCGGCCGGTTGGCCTCGCTTCAGCAAATCGGGTATGTGATACAGGTGTTTGTGAGCAGCGCGAACTTTCGGTTCATTGCGTCTTCACACACCGCAATCTGGTCTCTCTCGAGTAGTCAGATTGCTTGGGTGTTATATGGTCAAGCCTCACGGGCAATTAGTATTGGTTAGCTCAACGCCTCACAGCGCTTACACACCCAACCTATCAACGTCGTAGTCTTCGACGGCCCTTCAGGGAACTCAAGGTTCCAGTGAGATCTCATCTTGAGGCAAGTTTCCCGCTTAGATGCTTTCAGCGGTTATCT